>JBBJML010000053.1:0-30440 GCA_037720195.1 Nakamurella sp.
TCGGGGATCGTTCCGAGGTGCTGCGCTCGTACGCGAGCTGACACACCTCACACCCGGGAGGCCGGGTCCGTCGTCATGACGGACCCGGCCTTTCCACGTCCCCGAACTCTCACGAAGACACCGCCCCCTCAGCGCATCCGGCGGCGCAGATCGGGGCGGGCGGGTGGCGGACCGATCGTGCCGCTCGCGCCGAGCACCGCAACACCTCCCGCGCCGGCAAGCACCCGTAGCTGCAGCTCGACGATCTCCGGGACGTCGTCGGCGATCGCCGACAGCGCCAGAGCGATCTCCTGCAACGGATGCTTCCCGACGCTCACCCGGCCGCGATAGCCGTCCAGCAGCGGGGCCGCCCGTGGCTCCAGCAGCAGGTCGGCCGCGTCCTGGTCGGTGAGCGGGACGGCCCGATAGCCCCGGTCGTCCAGCAGATCCGTTGCCAGGCCACCGATCCCGAACGACACCAGCGCGCCGAACGACGGGTCGGCGGTGATCCCGAACACGGTCGACACCGCGCCGGCCCCGACCTTCGCCTGCTGTTGGACGTACACCGTCGGCCCGGCCAGACTGCACAGCACGTCATAGGCCGCAGCGACCTGGTCGGGCGTAGTGAGCGAGGTCCGCACCCCACTGCCCTGCAGGTCGTCACGATCCTCCCGGGCGAACACCTTGAGCGTCACCGGGAATCCGAGCCGGCCGGCAGCGGCCACGGCGCTCTCCGCAGTCCCGGCGACCTCGAAGTCCGTGATGCGGATCCCGTAGTGGGACAGCAGCGTCGCGAGCTCGGTGTCGTGAAGGACGCCCGGCCGCGAACCGATCAGGCTCTCGATGAACCTTCGCGCCGCTGCCGGGTCGGCATCGGTCGGTCGCATCTCGACCCCGGTCGGGCGAGCCCGCCACACCGCGTAGCGCGCCGCCAGCGCCAGTGCGGTGACCGCTCGCTCGGGGGTCCGGAACGACGGCACGGATCCCCGACCGGCACCGCCGTCTGCCGTCGGCACCGTGAGCCGTTCCACCAGACCCTCGACGGCCAGGAAGGTGGAGATCACCGGGATGTCGGAGCGGATGGACACTTCGCGGAGGGCGTCGGCATGCTGCAGGCCGGGGGTGGCGACCGGCGGGACGTAGACCACCACCACCGCCCCGACCGTCGGGTCATCGATGGCTGTCTGCACCGCATTCGCCAGGTCCTGCGGCGTGACGTTGACGCCGAGGTCCACCGGTCCGTCGCCGCACCGTCAGCGAGGCCTCCAGGCAGGCGTCGATCGCCAGCACCCCGAGCGCGGTCGAGTTGCCGATCACTGCCACCACCTCCGACCTCGGCAGCGGTTGGGTCGCCAGCAGCTGCGCGACGTCGAAGGCCTGCGCCAGGGTGTAGGTACGGATCACCCCCGACTGGGCGAAGACCGTCGAGACGGCCGTGTCGGACAGTGCGGTGGAGGAGGCCCGCAACCCCGGTGAGAGCACCGCGTGTCGACCGGACTTGACGGCGATCACCGGCTTGCTGCGGGCCAGTGTCCTGGCCAGCCGGGCGAACTTGCGCGGGTTGCCGAAGGACTCCAGATAGAGCAGCACCACTTCCGTGCGTTCATCGCCCTGCCAGAACTGCAGCAGGTCGTTGCCGGAGACGTCGGCGCGGTTCCCGGCGGAGACGAACGTGGACAGGCCCAGGCCGCGGACCGCAGCATCGGCCAGCACCGCGATCCCCAGGGCGCCCGACTGGCAGAAGAACCCGACTCGACCCGGTGGCGGGACCACCGGCGCCAGGGTGGCGTTCATCGCCACCTCCGGCGCGGTGTTCACCATGCCGAGGCAGTTCGGTCCGAGCACCCGCATGCCGTTGGCCCTGGCGACGGCGACCATCCGGCGCTGCGCCTCGGCCCCGGCGACCCCGCCGACCACCGAGTCCGGCACGAGGCCGGCATCGGCGAACCCGGCGGTGACGATCATCAGTCCGTGCACGCCCTTGGCCCTGCATCCTTCGATCACCTCGGCGACCGTAGCTGCCGGGACGGCGACGACCGCCACATCCACCGGATCGGGGATGTCGGTGACGGTCCGGTAGGCCCGGATGCTCTGCACCGACAGGGAATCAGGATTCACCGGATAGACCGGACCGGCGAATGATCCGGCGAGCAGGTTGCTCAGCACTGCGTGGCCGAGCTTGGTCGGATCGTTGGAGGCACCGATCACCGCGATCGAGCGGGGTGCGACCAACCGGGCGATCGACCGGGACTCGGCCCGCTGTTCCCGCGACAGCGCCACTGCTCTGGAGGCATCGGTCGGCGCGATGTCGAACTCGAGATCGACGATGCCGGAGGAGAACTCGCGGGTCACCTGGTAGCCGGCATCCAGGAACACCCGCACCATCGAACGGTTCTCGCTGAGCACCTCGGCGGTGAACCGGGGTATCCCGCGCTCCTGGGCGGCGGCCGCCAGGTGCTCCAGCAGGATGGAGCCGAGGCCCCGCCCCTGGTGTGCGTCCTCGACCGCGAAGGCCACCTCGGCCGCACCGCGGACCGGATCCAGGTGGTAGGTGCCGGCGGCGATCACGTCGCCGCCGAGCTCGGCCAGCAACGCCACCGAGGTCCGGTGGTCGACCTCGGTGACGATGTCGAGCAACGTGTCGGGCACCTCGGCGACAGCGGTGAAGTACCGCAGGTACAGGCTGCGGGAGGACATCCTGGAATGCATGGCCCGCAACGCTTCCCGGTCGGCCGGGCGCGCCGGCCGCAGGTGCACCACTCCCCCGTCGGACAGCACCACGTCCGCCTCCCACTCGTGGGGGTAGGGCGCACGCTCCGGATCCGGCTCGGCGGTCATGTCAGTCCCGGGGATCGAAGGGATCGAGACCGTGCAGCGGGAACACCGCGCGGCGGACGTCGTCGATGGTGCGATCGATCCCGACCTCCCGGATCCCGCTCCACCGCTCGAAGCGGACTCCCGCGCCGTCCCGGTCGGACATCGTGGTCGGTGGTGCGATGTCCGGGCGCGCCAGCCTGGCCAGCTCCGTCCAGGCCTTCGGGGTCGGCATCGCCGGATCGAGGTCGCGGTCGCCGACGATCGCGAGCAGGTGGGTCCAGGTCCGGGGAACGACCTTGACCAGTGAGTAGCCACCGCCACCGAGAGCGAGCCAGCGTCCCCCCGTCAGCTCCTCGGCCAGGTCACGCAGTGCCAACGCCGCGGCCCGTTGCCCGTCCACTGTGAGGTTCAGATCGGCCAGCGGATCGTCGGCGTGGCCGTCCGCGCCGTGCTGGGTGACCAGCACGTCCGGTTGGTGAGCGCGCAACACCGACGGCACCACGGCATGGAACGCCCTGAGCCACAACGCATCCGAGGTGCCAGGTGGCAGTGGGATGTTCACCGCCGAGCCGACACCGTCGCCGTGCCCGGTCTCGTGCGGCCACCCGGTCCCCGGCCACAACGCCAGCGGCGATTCGTGCAGGGAGACCGTGAGCACCCGCGGGTCGTCGTAGAAGGCCTCCTGCACACCGTCGCCGTGGTGCACGTCGACGTCCACGTACGCGACGCGCTGCACCCCGGAGTCCAGCAGCGCGCGGATCGCCAGCGCCGCATCGTTGTAGACGCAGAATCCGGCGGCATGACCGGCCATCGCGTGGTGCAGACCGCCGGCGATGTTCGCCGCCCGGCGAACCTCGCCGGCGGCGATCGCCCTGGCGGCGGTGATCGACCCGCCGGCGATCAGCGCGGCCGAGGCGTGCATGTCCTCGAACACCGGGTTGTCCTCTCCGCCGAGTCCGTGGCCTACGGCGCGCCGGGGCCCCCCGCTGACGGAGGCCTCCTTCACCGCGTCGAGGTACGCCGGCAGGTGCACAGTGGTGAGGTCCGCATCGTCGGCAGGTTCCGGTGCGGTCAGCGGCCATCCGTCGAGCACGCCGAGTTGTCCGGCCAAGGACCAGGTGAGCTCCCACCGCAGCGGGTGCATCGGATGCCGTCCGCCGAGGTCGTAGCCCAGCATCCTGTCGTCCCAGATCAGCATCGGCGCACTCATGCCGTCAGCCTAGGGGTGCAGCGGTCGGCGCAGCGCTGACGACGGTCGGTCGGTCAGCCGGGGAGTGAGGCGGGATCGCCGACCTCGACGGGGTTGCCCGCGCCGATCCAACCGGAGAACGAACCCGGATACAGCGCCACGTCGCTCTCGATCAGCTCAGCCGCCAGCACCAGATGACAGGCGGTGACCCCGGACCCGCAGGAGGCGATGAGGGGTCTGTCGGACGACACCGCGTCGAACCGGCGCCGGATCTCCTCGCTGGGCAGGAACGCACCCTCGGCGTCCAGCAGCTCGGTGAGCGGCAGGTTCGTGGCGCCGGGGATGTGCCCGGCGATCGGGTCGAGCGGTTCGACCTCGCCCCTGAACCGCTCGGGTGCGCGGGCGTCCAGCACGGTGACCCGGCCGTCGACAGCGCTGCCACGGTGTCGATGTCGGCCACCGGCATCGCGCCGGGACGGACCGACATCCAGCCGGGTTCCGGCTCCTCCGCCGGCCCGGACCGGGTGGGCAGTCCCGCTCGCTGCCACGCGCCCAGGCCGCCGTCGAGGACCCGCACGTCCAGGTGGCCGGACCAGCGCAGCAGCCACCACGCCCGGGCTGCGATCGAGGAGCTGGACGCGTCGTACACGACCACCGGCGTGCCACCGGAGATCCCCGCTGCCCGCCAGACCTTCTCCAGGGCAGCCGGTTCCGGCAACGGGTGACGACCGGCCGCCGCCGGGTGCGAGGGCGGTCCGGACAGGTCGCTGTCCAGATCGAGGAACACCGCGCCGGGCAGGTGGGCGGCCAGGAAGTCCTTGCGCGAAGCGCCGGCCGGCGTCCACCGGACGTCGAGCAGCACGGGGGGACGTTCGCCGTCCAGCTCGTCCGCGAGTCCCGCTGCTGAGATGAGTGAGCCCTGCCCCGTCGCACCGGTCATCCCGGCATTGTTCACCGCCACCGTCTGCTGCGCATCAGCTGGGATGCGGGTTTTCGCTGCGAACCCACCGGTCGGAGCGCAGCCGGCGGCTTTCCCACCCGTTCGGACGCCGACGGCGCGTCCACCGGGGCCCCGCAGCGGGATGGCGGGTGGTCGGTAGGATCGAACTTCGACGACGAAGGGACACGACCGCGGGTGAACGACCTCATCGACACCACCGAGATGTATCTCAAGACCGTCTTCGAGCTCGAGGAGGAGGGGGTGCTGCCGCTGCGCGCCCGGATCGCCGAGCGACTGGGGCAGAGCGGACCGACAGTGTCGCAGACCGTCGCCCGGATGCAGCGAGACGGGTTGGTGGTGCTCGAGAACGACCGTCACCTGGAGTTGACCGAGTCCGGCCGCCGCCGGGCGACGGACGTGATGCGCAAACACCGGCTGGCCGAACGCCTGCTGCTGGACGTCATCGGACTGCCCTGGCGCGACGTGCACATCGAGGCCTGTCGCTGGGAACACGTGATGAGCCATCAGGTCGAGGAACGGCTGGTGGAGCTGCTCGGCCACCCCACGCTCGATCCGTACGGCAATCCGATCCCCCGCGCCGGCAACCTGCAGGCGCCGGCCGATGCGGTCACCGAGTTCCACCAGGCGCTCATCGACGCCGAGCGGGCGTCGATCGGTGGCGGCACCTTCGAGGTCTGCCGGATCTCCGAGGTGGTGCAGGACCAGCAGGAGGCGATGACCCGGTTGCAGGCCGGCGGCATCGTCCCCGGCGCTGTGGTGGAGCTCGTCCTGACCGGCGACATCGTGACCGCGACCGTCGGCGGGCAGAGCACCGAACTGAGCCCGTTCGTCGCGCACGGCGTTCACGTCCGTCCGGTGGCGAGCTGACGACCTCGACCACACCCGCTGCGGCAGCCGCGTGTCTGCTGTCGTTCCTGCACGCGCTGGACGGTCCGCCGGTCGTGCTCACCGGCGCAGGGCTGAGCACCGATTCGGGGATCCCCGACTACCGGGGCCCCCACGCGCCGGTCCGGCTCCCGATGACGATCACCGAGTTCCGCTCCGGAACGGTTGCGCGGCAACGCTACTGGGCACGGAGCCATCTGGGCTGGCAACGCATGCGGGACGCGGTCCCGAATGCCGGACACCGGGCGCTGGCCACGCTGCAGGACCGCGGAGCCGTCGCCGGGATCATCACCCAGAACGTCGACGGGCTGGACTCCGCCGCCGGCGCCGCCGTGATCGACCTGCACGGACGGCTCGACCGGGTGCTGTGCCTGGACTGCGGGCAGGTCACCGCCCGAGCTGTGCTGGAGCGCAGGCTGATCGCGGCCAACCCTGGATTCGGCGACGATCTGCCGCCGGAAGCGCTGCAGGAACGTCCGGACGGCGACGTTGAACTCGCGGACACCTCCGCTTTCACAGTGGTCCCGTGTGCACGCTGCGGCGGCGTCCTCAAGCCCGACGTGGTGTTCTTCGGGGAGAACGTCGCTGCTCCCCTGGTCGCCCGCTGCTACGAAATGGTCGATGCCGCACCGGGTCTGCTGGTCGTCGGTTCGTCGCTGACCGTGCAGTCGGGGCTGCGCTTCGTCCGGCGGACGGGCCGGGCCGGGCGCCCGGTGGCGATCGTCAACCGCGGAGCGACCCGCGGTGACGAGTTCGCATCGCTGCTGCTCGCCACCGGGGCCTCCGAGACCCTCAGCGAGTTAGTCGATCTCGTCCGTATGCGTCAGGACCGCTGACGCCGAATCCGAGGGGTCCACGGCGTCCAGCAGAGCGACGTGCACTCCGACTGCCCGGCTCTCATCGCCGATCACGCCCGTCACACCACCCGGTACTACACCGCGAACCACCTGCGGCGCCAGGGTTTCAGCCTGGATGTTCTCGATCCGGAGTTCCACTTCCGGCCAGAACTCATCGTCGATCTCCAACGTGAGGGCGATCCGGTCGGAGACCTGCAGCCCGGCATCCTTGCGGGCCTGCTGGACGAGCCGCAGCAGATCGGCCACCGCACCGTCGGCCCGTAGTACGTCCGTGAGCCGGGTGTCGATCGAGACGAAACCGCCGCCGGGCAGCACGGCGATTGCCGCACCCTCGGCCAGCTGGTCGCCCGCCACCAGCTCCAGGACGTACTCGCCCTCCTGCAGCGCCAGACCGCCCGAGGTGACGACCCCGTCGCCGGTGACCGACCAGTCGCCGGACTTGCTGCCCTTGATCGCCAGCTGTACGTTCTTGCCGAGTCGCGGTCCGGCGGCCCGGGCGTTGACGGCCAGCTTGCGCTGCACCCGGGCATCGCCCTCGGCCAGCTCGGTCAGCTCAACCTCGCGGACGTTGACCTCCTCCGCGATCAACGCCCGGAACGGTTGCAGCGCAGCAGGATCCGCCACCGCGACGGTGAGGGACTGCAGCGGCTGCCTGACCCGCAACTTCTCAGCCTTCCGCACAGACAGCGCCACCGAGCACACCGTCCGGACCTGGTCCATGGCAGACACGAGCGCGGGATCGCTCGGCAGCAGATCCGCAGCCGGCCAGTCGGCGAGGTGCACGCTGCGGCCCCCGGTGAGCCCACGCCAGATGGCCTCCGTGGTCAGCGGCAGCAGCGGCGCGGCGATCCGGGACACCACCTCGAGCACGGTGTGCAAGGTGTCGATGGCATCGGCATTCCCGTCCCAGAACCGTTGGCGGGAGCGCCGGACGTACCAGTTGGTGAGCGCCTCGAGATACGACCGGATGGACGCGCAGGCCCCGGCGATGTCGTAGCTGTCCATCAGCGACTTGACCTCACGGGACTTCTCGCCCGTCTTCGCCAACAGGTACCTGTCCAGCACGTCGGTCGAATCGGTGCGCCATTGTCCGACCCGCCCCGCCGCACCGGCGTACAACGACAGGAAGTACCAGGCGTTCCAGAGCGGCAGCTGGGCCTGCCGGACACCCTCGCGGATGCCCTCCTCGGTGACGACGAGGTTGCCACCGCGCAGGATGGGACTGCTCATCAGGAACCAGCGCATCGCATCGGCACCGTCGCGGTCGAACACCTCCCGCACGTCCGGATAGTTGTTGAGGGACTTGGACATCTTGAGTCCGTCGTTGCCCAGCACGATGCCGTGGCTGATGCAGGTGGAGAACGCCGGCCGTTCGAACAGCGCGCTGGCCAGGATGTGCAGCGTGTAGAACCAGCCGCGGGTCTGCCCGATGTACTCGACGATGAAGTCGGCCGGGAAGTGGTTCTCGAACCAGTCGCCGTTCTCGAACGGGTAGTGCACCTGGGCGTAGCTCATCGACCCGGAGTCGAACCAGACGTCGAGCACGTCGGCCACCCGACGCATCGTCGAGCGACCCGTCGGGTCGTCCGGGTTCGCGCGCGTCAGGTCGTCGACGAAAGGTCGGTGCAGATCGGGGTTGCCGTCGCGATCCTGCGGCACCGCACCGAAATCGCGCTCGAGTTCGGCGAAGGAGCCGTAGACGTCCAGCCGCGGGTACGCCGGGTCGTCGCTCTTCCACACCGGAACGGGGCTGCCCCAGAAGCGGTTCCGGGTGATCGACCAGTCGCGGGCGTT
Organism: Nakamurella sp.; assembly: GCA_037720195.1. Classification (GTDB taxonomy): domain Bacteria; phylum Actinomycetota; class Actinomycetes; order Mycobacteriales; family Nakamurellaceae; genus Nakamurella. Next base: position 8,483 of record JBBJML010000053.1, read on the forward strand.
CTCCAGCCACTTGCCGAACTGGCCGTCCTTGATGTGCGCCGGCACCCAGTTGATCTGCTCGTTGAGCGCGAGCATCCGCTCCTTGATCGCCGTGACCTTGACGAACCAGGACGAGACCCCCTTGTAGATCAGGGGTTCGCGGCACCGCCAACAGTGCGGGTAACTGTGGTCGTAGGTCTCCTGGCGCAGCAGCACGGTGCCCGGTGTCACCGATCCCGCCACCTCGCCGGTGCGGGTGGTGGCCTTGAGATCGTCGATGACGTGCGCGTTCGCGTCGAACACGAGCATGCCTTCGTACTCGACGACCGGCACGGTGAACCTGCCGTCCTTGCCGACCGGCATCACCGGCTCGATGCCCTCGCGGTCGGTGACCACTTTGTCGTCCTCGCCGAACGCGCCGGCGGTGTGCACGAGGCCGGTGCCGTCGGTGGTGGTGACGAACTCGGCCGCGACGATCCGGAACGCGTTCTCGTGCCCCAGGTAGTAGGCGAAGGGCGGCGTGTAGTGCCGGCCGACCAGCTCTGCGCCGGTCCAGCGGGAGACCACGAGGGGTTCCTCGCCCAGCTCGCGGGCGTAGGCGGCGAGACGTGATGCTGCCAGCAGGTAGCGAGCCGTGGTGTCAGCCCTCCCCGGGATCGGCGCCTGAACCACCAGGTACTCGATGTCGGCGCCGACCATGATCGCGAGGTTGGACGGCAGGGTCCACGGGGTGGTGGTCCACACCAGCGCCCGGACGCCGGCCAGCGGATCGTCGTCTCCGAGCGCGGGATCGGCGGCGATCTCCAGGCCGACGGTGACGGCGGGATCCTGCCGCATCCGGTAGACCTCGTCGTCCATCCGGAGCTCGTGGTTGGACAGCGGGGTCTCGTCGTTCCAGCAGTAGGGCAGCACCCGGAAGCCCTCGTACACCAGGCCCTTGTCGTGCAGGCTCTTGAACGCCCAGATCACCGACTCCATGTAGTCGGGGTTCATCGTGCGGTAGTCGTTGTCGAAGTCGACCCAGCGGGCCTGGCGGGTGACGTACTCCCGCCAGTCGCCGGTGTACTTCATCACCGATTCGCGGCAGGCCTCGTTGAACTTCTCGATCCCCAGCTCGAGGATCTCGTCCGTGGTCTTGATGCCGTTCAGCCGCATGGCTTCCAGCTCGGCGGGCAACCCGTGGGTGTCCCAGCCGAAGCGCCGCTCGACCTTGTTCCCGCGCATCGTGCGATAGCGCGGGACCACGTCCTTGACGTATCCGGTGAGCAGGTGACCGTAGTGCGGCAGGCCGTTGGCGAACGGTGGACCGTCGTAGAAGACGAACTCGTTGCTGCCGTCCGCGCCGCCGTCCCGGGCATCGATCGAGGCCTGGAAGGTGCCGTCGGCTGCCCAGAACCGCAGTACGGACTCTTCGATCGCGGGGAACTTCGGCTGGGCGCTGACACCGGCCGCCGGTGCATCCTCGAAGCCGGCCAGGGGGTAGCGGTCGTCCTGCATCGCGGTACAACTCCTCGTCGTCTGCGCACTCGATCCGGCGGCTGCCGGATCGTGCAGGGACGAGGTGCTCGGCCGTCGTGCGGCCGCGCCTCCCGCGGTACCACCCCGCTTGCCGTCGGATCCCGGAGCTCGCTCCGAGGCCGACGACCGCTCGTCTCCGGCTGTGTCGGGCCGGACCCGTCCGGTTCTAGTGAGCAGCCGGGCTGCCGTTCTTCCGGATGGCTCGCCGGTGATGGCCGGGTCATAGCCAGAAATGCCTGGGACTACATGCTCACCATCGTATCGCTCCGCGGCAAGCAGGAAGGACCGGGAGCATCAGCTCCCGGTCCTTCCCGGTGACTTCTCGAGTGCGCGGTTACTTGCGGGCCGCGTCGTCCTGCGGCGCGGCGGCCGCGTTTTTGCCCTCGTCGAGCTGGGAGAGCTGCTCGGTGATCCACCCCTTCAGGCGGCTGCGGTACTCACGCTCGTACGTCCGGAGATCGTCGATCTTCTTCTCCAGGGCAGTGCGCTGCTCGGTGAGCTGCGTCATCACCTCGCCGTACTTGCGCTGGGCCTCGCGGTCCATCGCCTCAGCCTTGAGCTGGCTGTCACGCGTGGCCGCCTCGGCAGCGGCGTTCGCCTCCGTGACGGTCTTCTCGGACTGGTTCTTGGCGTCGCTGAGCATCTGCTCGGAACGGTTCTTGGCATCGCTCAGCAGTGCTTCCGACTCGGCCTTCGCCGAGGAACGGACCTGCTCGGCCTCGTCCGCTGCCTCGTTGGTGAGACGCTGCGCGGTCTCCTCGGCCAGGCCGAGCAGACGAGCCGCGTGCACGTGGTGATCCGCAGTACCCGGTGCTCTCTGGGCAGGTGCCTGCTGGACCGGAACGGGGGTCGGCTCCGGCTGCGGAACCTCCTCGACCACGGGCTCCGGCTTCGCCGGCACGGGCTGCGGGGCGGGCTCGACGACCACCGGCTGCTGCTCGACGACGGGCTGATCGACGATGGGCTGCTCGGGAGCCTGCTGCTCGGGAGCGACCGGCGCGGACGCCTGCCCCGACTCAGTGGCCGAGAGCCGCAGGGTCAGCTCGTTGTTCTCCTCGATCAGCCGGCTCAGCTCAGCCTCGACCAGGTCGAGGAACGCATCGACCTCGTCCTCGTCGTAGCCACGCTTGCCGATGGACGGCTTCTTGAAGGCGACGTTGTGCACGTCGGCGGGCGTCAGCCGCATTCTCACTCCTCACAGGTCGCAACCACTCACGGTCGCGATCGACTCCCAGCCCGATGCGGTTCGGCACCGGACACTGCTCCCCCGCCGTGGCGGTGGCCCTGCCTGTCGTGCAAGTACTCGTCGTGCTCGCTTTCGCGTGCGGCGCACGCGTCCAACGGTCAGAGCAGCGTGGTCCAGGCAAATCGACCGACCACGCTCATCAGTATGACAAGAAGGATGAGCAGAACGATAACGCTGAGGTCGAACCCTACTCCCCCGATCCGCACAGTCGGCAGCACACGTCGGAGCGCTCTGATGGGCGGATCCGTCGTGGTGTAGATGACCTCCACCGCCATGGCGCCGACCCCGGCCGGTCGCCACCGACGGGCGAAGATCCTGACGAAATCGACGATCAGCCGGGCGATGATCAGCCAGCGGACGGCCCACAGCACCAGGTACAGGACCTGCCAGAGGGTGTTCACCAGACCACTTCTACCCGATCAGGTTCCGGACACGCCAAGACGGTCCCTCTTGTCACCGGCGACGGCGTGCGATCTCAGCGGCCGGAGCGATCGTTGTCGCTGTCCGGCTGGTGCAGCATGAAGACCTTGGTGGTGACCTTGTCGATCGAGCCACGGACGGCGAACGCCAGACCGGCGGCGAAGTCGACCATCCGGCGCGCTTCGGCATCGGTCAGCTCGGTCATGTCGAGGATGACGGCCTGACCCGTGCGGTACAGCTCACCGACCTCCCGGGCGTCGGCGAAGCCGGTCAGGCTGACGGTCGACGGCTTGGCGCTGGCCGGGTCGACCGCAGCGACCTCGATCGGCTGCGGCTGCACCGCGAGCGCGCCCTGGGTGCTGTAGTCGACGTCCTCGCTCTGGCGAGCCGCGCCCCGACCGGACTTCGACCGTCGTCCACCGAGCGCGGACTGGGCCCGCGGCTCGGCCTGCCGGCTCCGGTCGGCGCCGGCGTACGGCGAGTAGTCGGCATGATCGGGAGCGGCGTGCTCCGCACTGTTGTCCGGCTGGGAATCGGCGTAGCGGCCCGCATGTTCGAGATCGCGACCGCCGTGGTCCCCGGGCTCGCTGTGGTGGGTGTCTGCCGCGTACCCGCCGTAGGCATCGACGCCGCTGCTGATGGAGGCGTCCACGGAGTAGTCGTCCCGCAGGTAGTCATCCGTGGCGTACCCGGCTCGACCGGCACCGTCGACCGGATATCCGGCATCGTCGCCGTCGTACCGCGGGTGGTAGTCGCCGTCCTGGTCGTCGGCGGCGTAGTGATCACCCTGCTCACCGCGGCCCGCGTACCGATCGGACTCGTCCGGGACCAGGCCGAGGAACGCCCCCATCTTTCGCAACGTGCCCATGTCGGTCCCTTCGTGTGCCGGAGTCCCGAGGCAGGTGGCGCCCGGGCTGATGCGGTGCGCGGCGGGCCGCACATCGTATGGAACAAACGCTAATCGGGTGGTCGCACCCGGCCGGGTTGCGACACGCGAGAACCCTGGGGCTGGTGTGACTTCCAGCCGGTGCGCCGCGCTCGCCCGCTCAATTCTCGAGCCAGATCAGGCCGGCCTGGCGGCCGGTGGTGGTACCCGCTCGCTGGGCTCGGCGGTGCGAGAAGAGCGCGTCGTCGGTCATCGTGCAGCGCTCGTCGACGGCGACCGCGGCCACGCCCGTCGCCAGAGCCTGGTGACGCAGACCCGCGCGCAGGTCCAGACCCGGTGTCCCCCAGGAGGTCTCGCACGCCGATCCGGGCAGGACGTGCTCCACCTCGGCCTGCAGGGCGGACGGTACCTCGTAGCAGCTCCCGCAGATCGCCGGACCGAGCAGCAGGTCGATCCCGTCGAGACGTGCACCGGCGTCGAGCATCCGCTGCACCAGGACCGGGACGATACCGTCCGCGGCCCCCACCCGGCCCGCGTGCGCCGCGCCGATCACCCCGGCGACGGGGTCGGCCGCCAACACGGGGACACAGTCGGCAACCAGCACCGCCAGCACCAGACCGGGACTGGTGGTCACCACCCCGTCGGTGGCGTCCAGCTGCTCGACGTGTCCCACCCGCGCCACCGTGCTGGAGTGCGTCTGCCCCATCCACTGGAACCGCTGCGGATCGGCACCGATCCGCGTCGCCACCCCGGATCGGTTGCGGCGCACCGCCTCCGGGTCGTCACCGACCGCGCCGCCGAGATTGCAACTGTCGTACGGGGCGGCGGAGACACCGCCGGCCCGGCCGGTCATCACCCGATGGACCTCACCTGCCGGAGAGGCGGACGAACTCGTCACCGCTTCATGAAGGGGGGCACGTCCACGTCGTCGTCGTCGTCCAGCGGCGCTGCGGAGCGCTGCGGCGGCGCCTGGGGCGGGGTCGGCGGGATGTAGGGCTGACGGGTCGGGCCGTGCTGATCTCCGGAGCGCTGCTGCGGGGCCTGCTGGTGTCCGGACTGCTGGTAGGGCGCCTGCTGGGCAGGCTGGTCGCGGCGCACGGCACCGGCGGCCGCCCCGGCGATCGGCGCACCGGCGGAGCGCTGACCACCGGCCGGCGGACCGGGGTTGGTGGGCGTCGAGTCGAAGCCGGCGGCGATCACCGTCACCCGCACCTCGTCGCCGAGGGAGTCGTCGATCACCGTTCCGAAGATGATGTTCGCATCCTCGTGGGCCGCCTCCTGCACCAGCGTCGCGGCCTCGTTGATCTCGAAGAGCCCGAGATCGCTGCCGCCGGCGATCGACAGCAGCACGCCCATGGCACCGTCCATCGAGGCCTCCAGCAGCGGAGAGTTGATCGCCTTCTGGGCCGCCTCGACGGCTCGGCCCTCACCGCGGGCGGAGCCGATGCCCATCAACGCCGTACCGGCGCCGGCCATCACGCTCTTGACGTCGGCGAAGTCGACGTTGATCAGACCGGGGGTGGTGATCAGATCGGTGATGCCCTGGACGCCGTTCAGCAGCACCTCGTCGGCCGAGCGGAACGCGTCCATCAACGTCACACCCTGGTCGCCGAGCTGCAGCAGCCGGTCGTTGGGGATGACGATGAGGGTGTCGCACTCGGCGCGCAGCGCGTTGATCCCGTCCTCCGCCTGACCGCCGCGGCGGCGGCCCTCGAAGGTGAACGGGCGGGTGACGACACCGATGGTCAGGGCACCGAGACTGCGGGCGATCGAGGCGACCACCGGAGCGCCGCCGGTACCGGTGCCACCACCCTCGCCCGCCGTCACGAAGACCATGTCGGCGCCCTTGAGGACGTCCTCGATCTCGGCGCGGTGGTCCTCGGCGGCCTTGGCACCCACGTCGGGGTTGGCGCCGGCACCGAGGCCTCGGGTGTTCTCCCGGCCCACGTCCAGCTTGACGTCGGCGTCGCTCATCAGCAGCGCCTGGGCATCGGTGTTGATCGCGATGAACTCGACGCCGCGCAGGCCGACCTCGATCATCCGGTTCACGGCGTTGACGCCGCCGCCGCCGATACCGACGACCTTGATCACCGCGAGGTAGTTGTGCGGAGGTGTCATGGGATGCCTTCCCTCGTGAACGCGGACGCTGCCGGTCGCGCCGTGTGCTGGTGTCGTGCTGCTGGTGGAGCTCGATCCCGCCGGGTGAGGGGGCCGTACCGAGACTGCCCGAGAACATCGACCGGCTTCCGCGAGTCTCAACTCTCGACCTCAACCACAGCGTTATAGTTATGTCAAGTGGTGCTTCCGCAACGGTAGGCGGACCGTGCCCGTCGATGGCGTAGGAGGCTGCGCGTGTCGCCCTTCGGACGTCCGGGTTCGGGAGGGTCCGGTCGAGCTGCCCTCTGCCGGAAGCCGAGGGCTACGGTCGTACTACTTGACCGACACCATGGTCGGATCGGACAGGTCGAAGACGGATCCCGGCTGCTGCAGCATCACCGGCAGTACCTTGGCCTTCTGCTCCCCCGCCGACGAGTCGCCCCAGATCACCGTTCGCTTGTCCGCGAGCAACAATTCGATCCGGTACGGGCTGGCCGCCCGGACCGAGGAGACCAGGGCGGAGACCGAATCCGGCAGGGAATCCACCACCGACAGCGCCGCGGTCGTCGACGGATCCTGCGCACCGGGGGTGGCCAGCTCGATCGGCATCAGCTTGGCCGGCTTCCCCTTCGTCGGCGCGAACGGGACCCCGCTCGCATCCAGCGACCACCAGGCGTCATTGGCCTTCGTCACCGCGACGGCGACCCGCTGCCGGACCGTCACCCGCAGACCGTTGGGCCAGCTCCGGTCGACCGTGGTCGCCGCGATGTCCGGGATACCGTCGAGCGCCTGCTGCACGGCCGCGGTGTCGACCTCGGCCAGCGGCACCCCGAGTTGCGGTGCGAGCTGCGCGCGGACCTGCTGTTCGACCGACTGTCCGGCGCCGACGACCGACACCGTACGCAGCGCCAGCACCGAGGTGAAGTAGACGACGTAGACGGCAGATCCGGCGAGCGCGATGACGAGGCCGACGGCCAGCAGCAGTGGCCACCGCCGCGGGGCATGGTCGGGTCGGGGATGCGGCTCGCGGGTTCTGCCGTCACGCATGACCCAGCGCCCCGTCCGGATCGGGTCCGGCATCGAGCCGGTCGAGGATCTCCGGTCCCAACATCGTGACGTCGCCGGCGCCCATCGTGACCACCACATCATCGATCCGGACGAGCCCACCCACGACGTCGGCCGCCCTGGCCAGGCTGGGCTCGAAGATCACCTCGGGTGCGGACACGGCATCGGCGATCAGCGCGCCGGTGACACCCGGCTGCGGATCCTCCCGGGCGCCGTAGACGTCGAGCACCACGACCACGTCGGCAAGCGACAACGCGGCGGCGAACTCGGGGGCGAAGGTCGCCGTGCGGGAGTACAGATGCGGCTGGAACACCACGACGAGTCGGCCGCCGGCCGGGACGACGGTGCGGGCGGCCTCGAGCTGGGCACGCACCTCGGTCGGGTGGTGGGCATAGTCGTCGTAGACCGTCACGCCGGCGGCCTTGCCCTTGAACTGGAAGCGCCGACGAACGCCGGTGTAGCTCGCCAGCCCCTCGACCATCGTCGCGGGCGAGACCCCGGCCAGCACTCCGGCAGTGAACGCGGCCGTCGCGTTGCGCAGCATGTGCTCCCCGGGGACGGCGAGCTCGATCGCGGCCGACGTGCCGTCCGGCAGCACCAGTTCGGCGCGGGAGAACGGGCCGTCGACACCGAAGGCGGTGATCCGGATCGGGGCATCGGCCGCGGTCCCGTAGCCGATCACCCGCAGCCCCTCGGGCACCCCGGAGGAGTTGCGCTGCAAGCGATCCAGCAGCGCCCGCACGCCTGCGTCGTCAAGGCAGACGATCAGGAAACCGCCGGAGACGATCCGCCGGACGAAGGCGTCGAAGACGGCCGCATAGGCCTCCGCGCTGCCGTGGTGGTCGAGGTGGTCGGGCTCCAGGTTGGTGATGATCGCGCCCTGCGGCGCAAAGGCCAGGAACGAGGAATCGGATTCGTCCGCCTCCGCGATGAACAGATCGCCGCTGCCGTGGTGCGCGCCGGACCCCGACTCGTTGAGCTCGCCGCCGATCGCGAAAGAGGGGTCGACCCCCGCGTGCTGCAGCGCCACCGTCAACATGGACGTGGTGGACGTCTTGCCGTGGGTCCCGGCGATGCAGATGCTGCGCCGGCCGATCATCAACGCGGCCAACGCATCTGCCCGTCGGACGACCGCGATGCCGCGGGCCCGGGCGGCAACGAGCTCGGGGTTGTCCGGCCGGATCGCGGTCGACACCACGACGGCGGTGGGGCCCTGCTCGCCGAACAGGTCCAGGTTCTCCGGGCGATGACCGACGACGGTCCGCACCCCCCGCACCGACAACGCCGCGAGCACCGCGGAGTCCTTCACGTCCGAGCCGGAGACGTCCAGTCCCCGGTCGGCGAGGATCCGGGCGATCGCACTCATCCCAGCGCCGCCGACCCCGACCAGGTGGACGCGGGAGAGCTCCACGCCGGCCGCGGTCGTCGGTGCGGGTTCTGGGCGCATCATCGGGGGCCTCCCTTGCGTGCCGGTCGGTCTTCCCGGCTCGCTCGACTCCCGGTGGCGATCTGCAGGATGCGGTCGGCCAGCAACGCGCCCACGTCGGCGGCGCCGAGCTGTTGCGCGGCAGCACGCATCGCCGCGAAGCGCCGCGTCCCGGTCTCGTCGACTGCCGCTCCGGACGCGGCGAGCAACGGGATGACGGTGCGGCGCACCAGGTCTGCGTCGAACTCGGCGTCCGGGACGACGAGCGCGGAGCCCGCATCGACCTGGCCGCTGGCATTGAGGCTCTGCTCGCCGTTGCCGTGCGGGAGCGGGACGTAGATCGCCGGCAACCCGACGGCACCGGTCTCGGCGACCGTCATCGCACCGGATCGACCGATCACCAGGTCGGCGGCGGCGAAGGCGAGGTCCATCCGCTCCAGGTAGGGCACCCCGACATACGCCGGTGCACCGGGCACGGGTGCGCTGTGGACGGCGATCGCATTCTTGCGGCCGTAGGCGTGCAGGACGCCGATCCCGGCGGCGGCCAGATCTGCGGCGGCAGCGCTGACCGCCTCGTTGATCCGGACGGCGCCCTGCGACCCTCCGGAGACCAGCAGCGTCGGGGCGTCGGGATCGAGCCCGAAGAAGGCGCGGGCCTCCGCCCGCAGACCCGCCCTGTCCAGGTGCGCGACCGATTGGCGCACGGGGATGCCGACCACTTCGGCCTGCGCCAGCCCGGATCCGGTGACCGCCGCGAACACCGCGGCAGCCCACCGGGCTCCGACCTTGTTGGCCAACCCGGCGCGCGCATTGGCCTCGTGGATCACCACCGGGACCCGCCCGCGGGCTGCCAGGTAGGCGGGCAGTGCGACGTATCCGCCGAACCCCACGACCACGTCGACGTCGTGCTGACGGAGCACGGCGCGGACCTCGCGGACGGCGCCGCGCATCCGGACCGGGAGCGTCAGCAGGTCCTTGGACGGCTTGCGCGGCAACGGGACGGGGCGGATGAGTTCCAGCGGGTAGCCGCGCTGCGGGACGAGTGTGGTCTCCAGTCCCCTGGCCGTGCCCAACGCCACCACCGCCGTCTGCGGAGCGGCTGCCCGGATCGCATCTGCAACGGCGAGTGCTGGTTCGATGTGTCCGGCGGTACCGCCACCGGCGATCAGCACCGACAGCGGACGCTCGGCAGCCTGCGCTCCGGCGCCGGTCACTGCCGCGTCCCCCAGCCGAGCCAGCGGGCCATCCGGCCCGGCCCGTTCTCGCGGAGCGCCGCGGCCGCCGCGGGTTCGTTGCGGGCGAAGTTGGCCAGCAGCCCGAAGACCGCCATCGTCACCAGCAGCGACGTGCCGCCGGAGGAGATCATCGGCAGTGTCAGGCCGGTGGTCGGCAACGCACCGACGACGTAGCCGATGTTGATGCTCGCCTGCCCGACCAACCACACCGTGCAGGCACCGGCAGCGATCTTGGAGAACGGGTCGACGCTGCGCCGGACGATCCGCATGCCGGTGTAGGCGAGCAGGGCGAACAGAGCGATCACCAGACCGGCCCCGATCAGCCCCAGCTCCTCGCCGATGATCGCGAAGATGAAGTCGGAGTTGGCATACGGCAGCCACGACCACTTCGCCCGTGACTCCCCCAGCCCGACGCCGAACCAGCTGCCGCGGCCCATGCCGTACAGGCCCTGCAGCAGTTGGTAGGAGATCTCGGAGTACGCGGATGGGTCGAGGAGGGCCTTGATGCGGTTGAGTCGATACTCGGCGCTGAATGACAGGTACGCGAGGCCGGCGAGGCCGAGCACGGCGGCGCTGATGAACCAGCGCAACTGTGCCCCGGCGAACCAGAGCACCGCGGCGATCACGATCGCCATCGTCACCAGCGTGCCGACATCGGGCTGCAGGACGATAAGCCCGCCCATCAACAGTGTCACCGGGATCACCGGGAAGAAGAGCTGCTTGAAGCTGCCGAGGGTGGAGCGGCGAGCCGCGAACACGTGCGCCGACCAGAGCAGCAGGGACAGCTTCGCGATCTCTGACGGCTGGAAACTCAGCCCCTTGCTGATCCCGATCCAGCTCTGCGCACCGTTGATGTTCAGCCCGATCCCCGGGACCAGCACGGCGACCAGCATGACGAGCGAGGCCATCACCATCGCCGTGGACCATCCCCTGATCACCTTGACCGGGAGCTTCGCGACGAAGTAGAACGCCACCAGCCCGATGGCGGCGAAGACCGACTGCTTCTGGAAGTCGGCGAACGCGGTGATCTTCGAGGTGGGCTTGAGTGCCATCGCCGACGATGCGGACAACACCATCGTCAACCCGATCGCCAGCAGCAGCAGGAAGATCGCGATCACCAGGTGCAGGGACGTCATCGGACGATCCATCCACGACCGGCCGCGGGAGAAGGCCCCGCGCAGACGGGCCCGGCCGGACGTCGCGGCGCTCGGCAGTGGCCTGGTCGTCGGTGGAGGCGTGGTCCTGGCATGCGGTGCCGTCTTCGAGTGCGGTGCCGTCTTCGAGTGCGGCGCAGATTTCGAGGTACGCGGCGACAGCGCTGTCACGACTGCGTTCCTGGAAGGGTGGAACCACCCTGGACGGGACCGAGCTCACCAGCTCCGGACAGCGACGGTCGGTCGGCGAGCCCACGGACGGCCGCGGTGAAGGAATCGCCCCTGGCCCCGTACGAGGTGAACATGTCGAGCGAGGCGGCAGCCGGGGCGAGTGCGACGGTCACGGCCGCGGCGGATGCGCCGCCGGCGGGTCGGGCCATCGCCCACGCAGCATTCAGCACCTCACCCATCGCTCCATCGTCGGTTCTGGAGACGACGATCCGCGGGACATCCGGCGCGTGTCGGCGCAGCGCCTGCTCGATGACCGGCGCGTCCACCCCGAGCAGCACCACGCCGACGAGCCGCTCCCGCACCGCCAGCACCAGGTCGTCGACGGACGCACCCTTGAGCTGTCCCCCGGCGATCCACACCACCGCATCGAGCGCGGACAGCGAGGCGGCGGCGGCGTGCGGGTTGGTGGCCTTGGAGTCGTTCAGGAATCGGACGCCGTCCAGCTCGAAGACCCACTGGGCCCGGTGGGCGCCCGGCCGGTAGGCCGCCAGGGCGGCCGCGATCGGCGCGGCGGGCACCCCCACCGCACGGGCCAGGGTGGCTGCGGCCATCGCGTTGGTCAGCTGGTGCGGGCCCGCCGCACCGAGGTCGGCGACCCGGAACAACGTGCCACCTCCGAGCGCGGTGTCGACGACCTCGGCCGTGCCCAGAGTGGTGCGGACCCCCACTCCGGACGCTCCTGGATCCCCGGCGGTGACCGGGATGCGGCGGCCCGCCGGTGCAGCGGCGAGCAGCGCGGCTGCACCGGGGTCGTCGACGACGGCCACCGCGATCTCGCCGGTCAGCGCGACCGCCTTGGCCGCCGCGTAGGAGGTGAGGTCGCCGTGCCACTCGAGATGGTCCTCCGCAAGGTTCAGCACCACGCCGGCTCTGGGGCGGATGCTGGGGCCGTAGTGCAATTGGAAGCTGGACAGTTCGACGGCGATGACGTCCTGCCGCGGCCGGTCCGATCCGTCTGCCAGCACCGCCTCCAACAGCGGCCAGCCGACGTTGCCGCAGGGGGTGGCCTGCAGGCCGGCCTCGCGCAGGATCGCCCCGAGCATCTCGACGGTGCTGGTCTTGCCGTTGGTCCCGGTGACGGCCAGCCACGGTCGCGGACCGGTCTGATCCTGCTGGTCGACGAGCCAGGCGAGCTCCACCTCCCCGACCACCGGAACTCCGGCAGCGATGGCTGCCTCAGGCAGCGGTCGGTGCGGCGCGATGCCTGCGCTCATCACCACCAGCGACGTGCCGGCGGGCGGCGCGGTCAGGTCGCCCGCGAAGGTGACGTCGCCCTCGATCGCGGCGAGCGCCGCCGGCGGCGGCCGGTCGGAGGTGACGAGCACCGTGCAGCCGCGGGCGGCGAGGAACCGGATCACCGGCAGGCCGGTGATCCCGGCGCCGGCGGCAACGACCAGATCGCGGGGTCCCGGCAGCGCGGTCAGGCCGCCGAGTGCTTCCGCTCCAGGTCCCGCCGTCTCGGACACGGCTGGATCGGACACGCCAGGATCGGACACGGCTGGATCGGACACGGCTGGATCGGACACGGCTGGATCGGACACGGCTCAGCCGCCGGTCAGCGAGAGCCAGTCGGCGTAGAAGAGTCCGAGACCGATCGCCGCCGCGATCGCGGCCAGCAACCAGAACCGCACCAGCACCGTGGTTTCCGCCCACCCGGACAGCTCGAAATGGTGGTGGAACGGCGCCATCCGGAACACCCGGACCTTGCGGACCTTGTACACCGCCACCTGGATCACCACCGACATCATCTCGATCACGAACAGGCCGGCGATCACCACCAGCAGCAGTTCGGTCTTGGTGAAGATCGACAGACCGGCGATCAGACCGCCGAGGGCCAGTGAGCCGGTGTCCCCCATGAAGATCCGGGCCGGGTGCGCGTTCCACCAGAGGAAGCCGATGCAGCCGCCGAGGGCCGCCGCGGCAACGACGCCGATGTCCAGCGGATCCCGGACGTCGTAGCAGCCGGCCATGGCCGCTTCGCTGAGCTTGCTGGCGCAGTTGTTGCGGAACTGGAAGAAGCTGATGAACACGTAGCTGCCGAGCACCATCACCGAGGATCCGGCTGCCAGGCCGTCCAGACCGTCGGTCAGGTTGACGGCGTTGGACCATGCCGAGATCAGCAGGAACGCCACGATGACGAAGCCGACGGCGCCGAAGGAGATGAACGCCAGATCGTGGGTGTACGACAGCCGGGTCGACGCGGGCGTACCGCGGGACCCGCCGAACAACAGCGCCCCGACCGCGAACGCCACCGCGATGACCGTCTGGCCGGCCAGTTTGGCGCGCTTGTTGAGTCCGAGATTGCGTTTGCGCCGGATCTTGATGAAGTCGTCGAGGAAACCGACCAGGCCCATGCCGGTGGCGAGGAACAGCAGCAACCAGGCCGACGCCGTCGGACCGGAGCCGCCGCCACCCACCGCATCCAGCAGGATGGTGGCCAGGTATCCGACCCACATCGCCACCAGGATCGCGACGCCGCCCATGGTCGGGGTGCCGCGCTTGGTCTGGTGCGACTGCGGCCCGTCCTCGCGGATCTCCTGACCGAAGCCCGGCCGGGAGAAGACCTTGATCAGGTACGGCGTGAGCAGGATCGCGACGACGAGGCCCACCACCGCAGCGATCAGGATGTTCTTCATGCGGTGGCTCCTTCCTGGATCACGGCGCCGTGGGCGCGGGCGACCCGGTCGCCCAGATGGCGCAGGCCGGAGTCGCGGCTCGACTTGAACAGCACCACATCGCCCGGAGTGAGTATCTCCGCCAGGAGTTGCTCGGCCGAGTCCGGGTCGGGCACCAAGCGCACCTGCGTTCCCGGGCCGCGCACCCCGTCGGCGATCGGCGCTGCCTCGCCCACCGCGATCACCAGGTCCAGACCGAGTTCCGCTGCCTGAGCGCCGACCGTGGCGTGCAGCCGATCCGACTCCGGGCCGAGTTCCCGCATCGCGCCGAGGACCGCGACGGTCCGGCGGCCTGCGCGCATCGCCGCCAGCGCGCGCAGGGCGGCGTGCATCGACTCGGGGTTGGCGTTGTAGGCATCGTTGACCAGGGTGATCCCGTCCGGCAGGTCATGGACCTCCATCCGCCAGCGGCTCAGCACCGTGGCTGAGGAGGCGGCGCCCACCGCCTCGAGGACCGGCACCCCGGCGGCAGCTGCCGCAGCGATGACAGCGAGCACGTTGCCGATCTGGTGCTCACCGGGAACGGCGAGTCGCTCGATGACCGCGTCCAGCAGTTCGTCACCGACGGGGGTGCGGACCCGGCCGCGCACCCGGAACCCGGCGAAGCCGCGGGCGTCGATGCTGACGTCCGTCGCCCGCAGATCGGCCCGCTCGCCGCGACCCACCGACACGACGTGGGCCGGGGTCGCCGCTGCCATCGCGGCGACGAGCTCGTCGTCGGCGTTGAGAACGGCGACGCCGTCCGCCGGAAGTGCCTGCACCAGTTCGGATTTGGTTCTCGCGATGGCCTCCAGCGAGCCGAACGGACCGAGGTGCGCGCTGCCGACGTTGAGCACCACGCCGATGCTCGGCGGCGCGATCGTCGTCAGGTAGCGGATGTGCCCGACCCCCGAGGCGCCCATCTCCGCGACCAGGAACCGGGTCTTCTCCGTGACCCGGCAGGCCGTCAGCGGGACGCCGACCTCGGAGTTGAGCGAGCCGACGGGGGCGATCGTCTCACCCGCGGTCCGCAGCACCTGGGCCAGCAGGTCCTTGGTGGTGGTCTTGCCGGAGGAACCGGTGATGCCGATGATCCGCAGCCCCCGGCACCGACGGAGCACCTCGGCGCCGAGCGCAGCGAAAGCGTCCTGGACATCGGCGACGACGACGGTCGGATGCACCCCCACCGGCCGCAGCCCGAGGGTGGCAACGGCTCCGCGTTCGGCAGCCGCGACGGCGAAGTCGTGACCGTCGGCATGCTCGCCGATCCTGGCCACGTAGAGACTGCCGGGTGTCGCCTGCCGGGAATCGCTGACGACCGCGGACGACACGACGACGGCGCCGACCTCGGGTGCCGCAGCGGTGACGCCGGCGTCGGCAGCGGGCGGGACCAGCCGGCCGTGCACGGCCGCTGCGATCTCGTCGAGGGTCATCGCGATCACTGCGCACCGCCGGGCAGCGGCAGCCGACGCAGCGCAGCAGTGAGCTCCGCCTCGTCCGAGAACGGATGCTTCACGCCGTTGATCTCCTGCCCCGTCTCGTGCCCCTTGCCCGCGATCACCACGGCGTCTCCAGGACGCGCGGCTGCGACTGCGGTTCCGATCGCGGCCCGCCGATCACCGATCTCCCGGACCTCGACGTCGCGGCCCTCGTCGTGCGCACCGCGCAGGACCGCGGCCCGGATGGTGCCGGGGTCCTCGGAGCGGGGGTTGTCGTCGGTGACGATCACCAGGTCGGCCCGCGCGACGGCGGCCGCGCCCATCAGGGCCCGTTTGCCGCTGTCCCGGTCGCCGCCGGCCCCGATCACCGCGATCACCCGGCCCGGGACCGATCCCCGGACCGCGTCCAGCACGGCGGCGATCGCCGCTGGTTTGTGGGCATAGTCGATGACTGCCAGGAACTGCTGCCCGACGTCGATACGTTGCATCCGACCGGGGACCTGGACTCCTTCCAGCGCCCGGGCGGCGAGCTCCGCATCCAGCCCGGCGGCGTCGATGCAGGCGATCGCGGTGAGCGCGTTCGCCACGTTGTAGGACCCCGGGATGGCCAGATCGCAGCGGATCTGTTGGCCCGCAGGGCCGGTGAGTCGCAGGTGCTGTCGCCCGGTGGGATCGCTGCCGACGACGGCGGCCTGCCAACTCGCGGGTACGTCCGGCCGGGTCGACACGGTGAGCGCGCCCGGGTTCTCCTGCGCCAGCCGGCGACCCCATTCGTCGTCGACGACCACGACTGCAGCGTCGCTGCGCCCGTCGAACAGCTTGGCCTTGGCCGCGAAGTAGTCGTCCATGTCGGGATGGAAGTCGAGGTGGTCCTGGCTCAGATTGGTGAACGCGCCGACCGCGAACCGGGTCCCGCCTACCCGGCCGAGGGCCAGCGCATGGGAGGAGACCTCCATCGTCACCGCCTGCACCCCGCGCTCGACCATCACCGCCAGCAGCGCCTGCAGGTCCGGCGCCTCCGGAGTGGTGAACGCACTGGGGATCACCTCGGCCGCGGGAGCGTCGGGATCGCCGGCTCCGCCGCCGATCCGCGTCATCACGGTTCCGATCAGCCCGGTCCGCAGTCCCTGTGCGGCCAGGGCCGCCTCGATCAGGAAGCAGGTGGTCGTCTTGCCCGACGTCCCGGTGACCCCGATCATCGTCAGCCGGGTGGACGGGTAGCCGTAGATCGCGGCGGACAGCAGGCCGAGAGTGCTCCGGGGATCCGCGGTGACGAGCACCGGCAGCGCGACGCCCTGGTCGGCGATCAGGGAAGCACCGACCGGGTCGGTGAGCACCGCGACGGCCCCGGACGCGGCAGCGTCGGCCGCGAACTGGGCGCCGTGCGTCCGGGCCCCCGGGAGCGCACCGAACAGATCGCCCGGTCGGACCTCGTGGCCCCGCAACGAGGCTCCGGTGACCTGCACTCCTGCAGCCGGTCCGAGGTCCGTCGAGGGCTGCTCCGCGGACTCGGGCAGCAGCCCGACGAGAGCGCTCAACGGGACGCCGACGACGCTCGTGGGGCGTGGCGGCGAGAGGGACACGTCCGGCAACGCTACCCGTTCTCCCCCGCCGGAACGGTGAAGAACGGGGTGTAGTCGGGGGCCTTGGTGGTCGACGGCGGGACGTCCATCGCGTCCATCAGATAGCTGCCGATGTCGTGGAACAGTGGCGCGGCGTTGGTGCCGCCCTCGCGGTCACCCTTGGTCGGCCGGTCCAACGAGATGGTGATCACGTACTGCGGTTTGTCGGCCGGTAGGAAGCCCGCGAACGTGGTGGTGAAGTCCTGGTCCGAGTAGGCGCCGTTGACGTACTGCTGGGCGGTACCGGTCTTGCCTGCGACCTGGTAGCCGTTGATCGCCGCGAACGGGGCCGTGCCGTGGTTCTCGGCGCCCTCACCGTCCTGCATGGTGGCGGTGAGCCACTTCTGCAGGGTGCGGGCGGTCTTCACGCTCATCACCCGAACCCCCGCACCTCGAGAGCTCTGCTCGACCTTGCCGTCGGGCGAGGTCGTCGATTGGATGATCGACGGTTTCACCAGCACCCCGTCGTTGGCGATCGCCTGGTACATCGTGGCCAGCTGCACCATGGTCATCGACAGCCCCTGACCGATCGGCATGTTCGCGAACGTGCCGGCGGTCCACTCCGACTTCGCGGGATCCGGGTCGTAGGGCCGCAGGGAGCCGCTCGCCTCGTCGTTGAGCTCGACGCCGGTCTTGCTGCCGATGCCCAGCTTGCGCTCCATGTCGTAGAACGCCTGCGGCCCGATCAACTGGGCGATCTTCAGCGTGCCGACGTTGCTGGACTTGGCCAGGATGCCCTGCACCTTCATGTCGAGCAGCGGGTGCACCCAGGCATCACGCACGGTGGTGCCGCCGTCGAAGGTGATGTCGTAGTCGACCGGCAACACGGTGTTCTCGGTGATCTTCCCGGCCTCCAGGGCTGCGGCGAAGGTGACCACCTTGTTCACCGAGCCTGGTTCGATCTGGTCGGTGATCGCCCCGTTGCCGGACTCGGTGGGGGTCTTGCCGGCCTTGCAGCTGGCCATCGCGTAGACCTTGTTGGTCCTGGCGTCGGTGACGAATGCGCTGCCCTCCCGCGCACCGGTTTCGGTGACGGTCTGGCACACCATCTGCTGGATCATGTACTGCCCCGACGCGTTGATCGACAGCTGGATCGACGAGCCGTCGGTCGCGGGAGTCTCCGACGTCACCGTGCCGGGGATCGGGGTGCCGGAGGGCTGGATGTCGAACGTCCGGGAGCCGGCCGTGCCGGCCAGCAACGAGTCGAAACGGTTCTCGACGCCGGACAAACCGTGGCCGTCCCAGCCCAACGTGCCGACGATGGCGTCGCCGATGCTCTGCGAGGGGTACTCGCGGATCGACTGCGACTCGGTGGAGACGGCGTTGACCACCTTGTCCTGCTGCTTCACCGTCAGCTTCAGGCGCTTGTCCTCGTCGGTGAGGATGTCGTACACGGAGGCCATGATCACGTCGGCCTGCGCGGGCGTCAGCTTGTCCGCGACGTAGACGTACGTCTTGCCGGACTTCATCTTCACCAGCAACTGGTCGCGGGTGATGGTGCCGTCCGCCTGGGTGCCCTTCAGGCCGGCCATGATCTTGTCGGCCACCTGACCGCGCTGGATGTCGTCGACGAAGACCGTCGGCCGGATCGCCAACCGGCGACCCTCGACACTGAACGCGAACGGGGTCCCGGTGGCGTCGGTGATCCGACCCCGCTGGGCGGGCAGCTCGATGGTGCGTTGACGCTGCTCGGCCCCGATGGCCGCGTAGCTGTCGGCATTCACCACCTGGACGAAGACCAGCTTGACCATCGCGGCAGCGAGCAGCGACAGCATCAGCGTCAGGGCCACCCGGCCGCGAACCTTCTGGTTGATCCGGGCCGCGCGCTTGTTGACCCGACGCCCACGCACCGACCGGGTCTTGGCCCGCGCCCTGACCGGTCGGCTGACGACCCGCTGGCCGTCGGGACGGGCGCCTCGCTCGGTCGGACGCCGCCGGCCGGTGGACTCCGGTGCTGCGGCGGGGCGCGGGGTGCGGGCGGTGCGCTCGGGAGTGGAGGCCCGGTCCGCGTGCGGACGGCCGGCCCCGCGGTCGCGGGGTAGCCGGGAGCGCTCGAGGGGCGTCGTCGGGGCGGCGGCGCGTCTCGGCGTGCGCCGCTCGTCGGCGCGAGGGACGCGGTCCGAGGTGCCTCCGGTGGACCGTTGGGTCGCGCGAGCTCGGTCGGTGCGCGGTTCGGTGCTGCGCGGTTCAGTGGTGCGCGGTTCAGTGCGGCGCGGTTCAGTGGTGCGCGGTTCAGTGGTGCGCGGTTCGGGGCGGCGCGGCGCGGCGCTACGGCCGGACGGAGTGGCGGCCCGCCGACGTGGATCGCTCGGCGGATTGCCGCTGGACCGGTCGCCGCGGCTCGAGCCCGGTGGCGGCGTCATCCGTTGCCGGCCGGAGCGGCCGAGCCCGACGGCTTGATGACGACGCACGGAGTGCGGGAGCAGTCGACGATCGCGCTGTTGCTCGCCGGGACCAGGCCGAGGGCCTTGGCCCGGGCAGCGAGGTTCGGCGTCGAGTCGAGCGCGGCAACCTCGCGCTGCAGCGTTTCGATGTCGAGCTGGTACCGATCGGCCAGATCCTGGCTCCGGCCGATCTGCACTCCGGTCTCCGATGTCCGGGTGTTCAGCACCAGCACGCCGACCGCTCCGACAGCGAGGACGAGAATGATCAGGGCGATGAACGGCACCTTCGACAGCGACCCGCGAATGGTGCGCCCGCCGTGATCGAACCGGTCGTGCGCGATCCGCCCGGTGCGTCTGCGCCGACGCTCGTACGCCCGGTCGGCGGCGGTGGTGGTGCCCGCTGCCGTGGGGTCGGCGACGCGCGAGCCGGCCGCGGCAGTCCGGGCGGCGGTGCGCGAGCCGGCGGTGCTACGCGTCCCTGCGGAGATCGTCCGCGCGGCGGACGCGCGCCCGGCGACCGGACCACGACGGCTGCGACGAATCGGTGTCTGGGTCATGCTGCGCTCCGGATGCGTTGTGCTGCACGTAGTTTGGCCGAGTTGGCGCGGGGATTCTGGACGATCTCCGCGGCGGAGGGGGCTTGCATGCCGCGGGTCACGAGTCGGAACTCCGGGTCGTGTCCCGGAAGGTCCATCGGCAGGTCGAGCGGCGTGGTGGACGTACTCCTGGCCGCGAACTCCTGCTTGACGATGCGGTCCTCGAGGGAGTGGAAACTCATCACGACGATCCGGCCGTCGACGGCGAGGGCGTCCATCGCCGCCGGCACAGCCCTGCGCACCGTCCCGAGCTCGTCGTTCACCTCGATCCGCAGTGCCTGGAAGGTGCGCTTGCCGGGATGCCCTCCGGTGCGGCGGGCGGCCGCGGGGATGCTGCTGCGGATCAACTCGACGAGCTCGGCGCTGCCGGCCAGCGGCGCCGCCGCCCGACGGCGGTCGATCGCCGAGGCGATCCGCGGCGCGAACTTCTCCTCGCCGTACTGCCGCAGGATCCGCACGAGTTCAGCGACGGAGTAGGTGTTGACGACCTCGGCCGCGGTCAGCGGAGCCGTCGGATCCATCCGCATGTCCAGCGGTGCGTCGACCGAGTAGGCGAATCCGCGCTCGGTGCGATCGAGCTGGAGTGAGGAGACCCCGAGGTCGAACAGCACGGCGTTCACGGTGCCGTCCGACCGCAGCGCCAGATCGTCGACGACGCCCGAGATCTCGTCGTTGACGGCATGGACGAGGTGCGCTCGGTCGGCGAAGCCGGCCGCGTGGATGCGCGCGCCGGCGATCTCGAGGGCCTGCGGATCCCGGTCGACGCCGATCAACCGCAACTGCGGGTGATCCGCAAGCATCCGCAGGGCATGACCTGCCATGCCGAGCGTCGCATCGACGTAGACGGCATCCGGTGCACCCAGGGCCGGAGCCAGCAGCTCCGCGATGCGGTCGATGAGGATCGGGGTGTGGATGTCGTCGAGTTCGCGCGGTGCTGCGGCGGCGTCCGCGGCTGTGGCTGCGGCGCCGTCTGGGAGGTCACCGGACTGGTCGTTCATCGATCCCCCTCTCGCTGCGCTGGCCGGGCTGCTGGTGTGTCTGGTGGAGCGCGGCACCGGCGGGTGCGGGCTCCGGTCGATCATCGGGAGGAGTGGTGCGTGGTGCGGGGCGCCGTTCCGGGTGAACCTGCCGCCTGGTCCCCACCCGCCGGATGCGGTGCCTGGCGCGGGGGAAGTCGCGTCAGGAACCGCTCGACGGGTGCAGGCCGGGTCGCAGGTGCGTTCCGTCCGTTGCCCCACGGGTGCTCAGGTCACAGCAGCGTCCCCCGTTCGGGACTGGCGTAGGCCGCCTCCTGGCGGGCCTCGTAGCGCTCCCACTCGGCGGCGTCCCAGATCTCCATCCGCAGCCCGGCACCGACGATCACGACGTCCTTGGACAGTTGCGCGTACTGCCGCATCCGGACCGGGACGGACACCCGACCCTGACCATCGGGGGTCTGCTCGTCGGTGTTGGCGAGCATGTAGCGCTGGAACCCACGAGCCCGCTCGTCGGTGACGTCGGCCTTGATGGCGTCGGCGGCGAACTGCTCGAACCCGTCACGGGTGAGGACGTAGACGCAGTGGTCCTGACCCTTCACCAACATCACGCCCCCGGCGAACTGGTCGCGGTACCGGGCGGGCAGGGTGACGCGGCCCTTGTCGTCCATGCGGGGGGTGTAAGTGCCGAAGAAGCCCGCTGTCGCCATGAGCTGCTCACCTCCTCCACCTCCACCACGTCCGGCTGTGGTGCACCCTCAGCCCTTTTCGACGCTCACTGTGCCACAGCCCCCCACTTTCTGCCACCAACTACCGAGATGTCGTCCAACATTCCAACGTTCGAGTGACGGCGGGGCTATTTGTCCAGGTCACGATGGTGGCAGGAAGTGGGTGACGAGAGTCGACGATCGGCCATCGGTGGCATGGATCCGGCGGTCAGCGGAGCGGTTCGGCCACTGCCGGGCGCTCCTGCGCGCGGGACGGGCGGGGATGGAGCGGCCGACCCCCGACTCGGGTGGTTCGCGGTGGTGC
>JBBJML010000054.1:0-29914 GCA_037720195.1 Nakamurella sp.
CCTTGGCGATCATCTTCGCGATGAACCAGCCGATCAGCAGGATCAGCAGGAACGCGAGCAGCTTCGGCAGGAACGTGACGATGTTGCTCAACGCGTTCGTCAGGGACTGTTTCAAGGGGGACTCCTCCATCGGGGGCTGGACGCGCAGCCTCGACGAGCCCACGCGGAGAAGCGAGTACCCCGCGATTTTATTGTGTAAACCTCCTATCATCTGCGGTTCTTACGGCGTACGTTGCCGCGACGTCGCCGAGAGTGAGCGTTGGGGCGGCGGCTCCACCTCGGGTGGGCCGGTCCGGCGGCGGAGTCAATCGGGACGTCTTTCCAGGTGCTCCATGCGGTCGAGCAGGCTCTCCAGGGACTCCTCGAACTCCTCGGCCGAGTGGTCCTGTGACAGTTCTCCCTCGAGAGCCTTGAGTCGCGGGTACTCGCTCAGATCGGTGCGAGGCGCCGCATCCGGGTCGGCCTGCTCGATGGGGCCGATGTCGGCGCCCTGCGCTGAGACCTCCAGTAGGAGATGCCCGAGTAGGAAACTCGAGAAAGCGCGGTAGGCCGCCACGCTGGAGGCGTCGGTGAACCCGCACCGATTCATCGTCTCCAGAAACGATTCCATCCAGCGCAGGCTGCGCAACGGCGGCCGCACCCACGGCGCCGCCGGCGGACGCGTCGCGATCAGCGGGAACACCTGTGGATGGGCCAGCGCGATCCGGCGGACCCCGTGGGCCAGGCGCTGCAGGTAGTCCTGCCACTGGTCGCCGGACATGTGGACGTCCGGATCGCCGTACAGATCGTCGATGACCAGCTCGACCACCCCGTCCAACAGGTCCTCCCGGCTGTAGACATAGTGGTACAGCGCCATTGCCTCCACACCCAGGGAGGCCCCGAGGCGGCGCATGGTCAGATGGCGGAGGTCGTTCTTGTCGATCATCACCACCGCCGCTCGCAGGATCTTCTGACGGTCCAATGGCGCCCGGCCGGTGGGAACTTCGACGATCAGGGTGGGGGCGGCTGCCGACCCCAGGCCCTCCGGGCTGTCCGGATCCACCCGGTCGTCTGTGTTCACGTCGGTCTCCTCAGTACTCAGGTCACCCATGGCGATTGAAGGTGTGGGTGAAACGTACGTGAGTCGTCCCCACCACACGAAGAGACCTCTTACTGCGTAAGATCTACGGAAAGCCGGGCGTCAGTGCCCGTGCCCCGTTCCAGGAGGCAACCGATGACTGCAGCTCCGACCCCCGACGATGTCATCGCGAGCCACGGGGCCGACGACGTCGGGACGCTCGATGATGGCGCCGCCACCGACAACGGGTGGATGACTCGATCGGAGGAGCGCCTGAACGTGACCACCGAGCGGGTGGCCACCACCCGGGTCAGGCTTCGGAAACGGATCGTCACCGAGATGCACACCATCACGGTGCCGGTGTCCCGAGAGGAACTTGTGATCGACCGCGAACCCATCACCGACGCCGTCGGCGGCGAACTTCCGGCACCCGGCGAGCAGGACCTCGAGATCATCCTGTCGGCCGAACGCCCCGTGGTCACCATGGAAACCGTTGCTGTCGAACGGATCCGGGTCAGCACCAGGTCAGTGACTGAGGACCAGACCATCACTGAACGCGTCGGAAAGGAGCAGGTCGAACTGCATGAGGAGCCACTGCAGGCCACCCCGCCGACCGACGGCGTGAGCACCGGTCCACTCGACGTCGGGGCTGCGCCCGGAGCGGACTCCTCCAGCCACGATTGACCGAACGCCGCACTTCCAGGTGGAAGTGCGGCGTTCGTCGTGTTGGGTCAGCGGAGGGATTCAGCCCGCTCCATCTTAACGGAGGCCGGCGAATGTCTTGAGGATCAGTGGGTGACGCTCTTCTTGCCGGAGTAGCGGACCCACAGGAACACCACGATGATGGCTCCGATGATGGAGCCGATCAGCCCGGCAGGCTGGAATGCGCCCGCTGCGGCGTCCTTGTGGAAGAGCAGATAGCCCAGGAATCCCCCGACAAAACTACCGATGATGCCCAGCAGGATGGTCAGCGGAATGGACATGCCACTGGTACCGGACACCACGAGACGTCCGACGGCACCGGCGATGAGACCGACGACGATCATGCTGATGATGAAACCGAGCATGGGTAGCTCCTTCTACTCAACTGCGTCACGAGCGGCAGCTCGCGACGTCTGATGCACGTTACCCAGGTTGCTCACATGAAAAACACATGTGTAGCTCTGGGAGCGGGGAATAGGGACTCAGATGCCGTCAATACGGTCGTCACGTTCGGTGACGTACTGTCGCCCGGCCTGATCCGTGGTGATGGCAGTAGAACGGTTGCGGCGGGTGCGGGGCAGCTGGATCATCAGGCCGATGATCAGGGCCAGCAGACCGCCGGCCATCACGATGTAGCCGATGACGTGGATGTCGATGCCTGCGACGTCGGCGTTGACAGCGAAGGCCAGGATGGCCCCCACGATCAGCAGCACGACTCCGATACCGATGCCCATGACGGGTACGTCCTTCCCAGAGTTGCAGCGTTGGCTCACCATCTTCCTACTGGCGCACGTCGAATCGGGCGCACGACGCGGCGGCAGGGCAGCGCAGTCATCATGCGACCCTGGGCTCGCGAGGCGTAGCTTTCGGCGTGGAGGTGGGCATGAGGTGGATCCTGGCGGCGACAACAGCGGGCGCCGGACACTTTGCCGGGTTGCTCCCCTTCGCCCGCGCGAGCGCCCAGCTCGGTCATGATGTGCGCGTCGCCGCACCCCGATCGTTCGCCGCCGCGGTGCGACGAGCGGGCTTCGACCACGAGGAACTGGACGACGCCGACCCTGCCGCCAAGGGAGCGACTTTCGGCCGCATTCCGTCCCTCTCGACGTGCCCTCGCCGAGGTGGGGTCCAGCACTGCCGGGCTGATGGCCGCGGCGCGCTGGACCATCACGCCACCGACCCTTGATCTGGCCTCCAACGTCTGCTGACCACCGGTGGTCGATCGGCGAGATCATCGTCCGGTAGGAGACCCCCCGGATGGCGAACCGGCCCCTGTTGGACGCCATCCGGGTCACCGGGCGCTGGGCTCGAACCGGATGAAATCGATCACCGCATACGGATCGATCACACGGCCGGACTCTTCACGAGGCCACCTCGACTCGTCCACGTCACCACCGCTGAAGGAACCGACCGTCATCACCATCGTCATGAAGAACGGCTGACCGATAGGCCACCCACCGGCGGCTCGAGGATCTACCCGACAGCCAACATGACAGATCTGGCCGTCGAGGGCCCAACTGAGCTGGTCCGGCCGCCAGTCCAGGGTGTGCTGCACCCAGCGGTTGACCAAGGGTGGAGATCTGGAACAACAAAGCGGGATCCCTGCAGGTCAGAGACCTGCGATGATCCCGCGGGGGAAATGTGAATACGTGTCCGGAGGGGGACTTGAACCCCCACGCCCTTGCGGGCACTAGCACCTCAAGCTAGCGCGTCTGCCATTCCGCCACCCGGACTCAGGTGTCGTGCCCGTTGCCGGGCGACCTGTCGATGCTACTCGATGGGTGAGGATGGTCAGAACACGGCGAGCGTCCTCCGTGGCACACGAACCTGCCACTGCCGGTCACCCGTCGACGTCTGCCAGGTGATGCCGGATGTCGTGCCAGAAGTACTGCGCGAACGTCCGGACAGTGAACTCGGATCCGTTGCTGCGGACGCCGCGGTGTTCCCACAGCTCGCCCTGCACCGCGTCGAAGCGGTCCGCCAACGTGTCGGCCGCCTCTGCGAACCGGACGGCCGTGGCTGACGGATCCTGCTCGCCGTATCTGGCAGCCAGCGCGGTTTCGTCCTGGTCCCAGTTCGAGAACTCGGCGCCGTCCCGGGCGATCATGGCCCGCAGCCGCTCGTCGAACAGCACACACACGTCGACCACGTGGCAGCCGTACTCCAGCGGCGACCAGACCTCTGCCGCCGGCCTCGCGTGTGCGTCCGCGCGGTGCAGCACAGCCTTCCAACGCGGGATCGCGCCGCGCAGCAACTCCCCCAACCGTTCGGCCGGCTGCGCGGCCGGATCGAACCCGCAGTCCGGACAGGGTTGCGTCAGGACCCAGGTCCAATCCTTGTCGTCCGACTGGATCTCGCCTGCTGTGGTCATCCAGAAACCCTTCGCATGATGGTCAGGCCATGAAGCGTGCTGGTCCCGGGCTGCTGTTCGAGCGTCGGGATCTCGACTCCTTGGTCGCTCGATCACCGAGCGGGACACTCGAGCGTCGGGATCTCGACTCCTCCGTCGCTCGATCAACGAGAACTGTCAGTTCTCCGGCCAGGTCTCGTCGATCACGTGCACCGCAGCCTCTTCGGCGCTGGCACCTGCACCGTCGATGCCCACGTCGTCGGCGACGGCGTCCTTCTCGATGTCGTTGATGCCGTCGGACTCGTCATCGGTCAGTCGTCCGGCGCGGCGGCTGCCGGCGCCATAGGAATCATCCATGCCGTCCACATCGGCGTCGGAGATCTCCGGCTCCTCCTCGGCGAGGCGCTCGTCGAGGGTCTCCCCCGCCTCCTCCTCCGCCTGGGTGGGCACGTTGACCGACGGCTCGCGGTCGGGCGGTGAATACCCCTCGTCGAGCAGGTCTTCCACGCCGCGG
Source organism: Nakamurella sp. (assembly GCA_037720195.1). Classification (GTDB taxonomy): domain Bacteria; phylum Actinomycetota; class Actinomycetes; order Mycobacteriales; family Nakamurellaceae; genus Nakamurella. The sequence continues at coordinate 4,621 of JBBJML010000054.1, forward strand.
TCCAGCAGCTGGTCCTCCTGGGTCAACTGCTCGGACACACCGTCGCCAGCAGCGCCCTCGCTGCCCGGCTCGAAGTTGTCGGTCGTCCCGTAGCCCTCGTCGGCCATCGCCACTCATCTCCTCGCATGCTCCGGCCGCCTGGTGCGGCAACCGATCCCAGTCTGCCTGGTGCCCCGTTCACGCGGAATTCACCCTCGCCGACGAGCGGTCATCAACCACCTGTGGCAGCGTCGGGAAGGCCCGGATCCGGGCGATCACCCCGACGAAAGGTGTCCGGCCGTGCTCCGTACAGCCTTGCCACTGTCCCGCCGTGCTGCCATCGTGAGCTGTGCCGTCGGACTGGCGCTGACGCTCGCGCCGACCGCCCAGGCGGCCCCGGTGCCCGGGCTCACGGTCGCGACGGCCGCCGACACTGCGCATCGCGGCCATGACGCTCCGACGGTGCGCTTCGCGACCTACAACGCGAGCCTGAACCGCAATGCCGCCGGCGACCTGTCCAGGGATCTCGCCACCCGCGACAACGCCCAGGCGGCAGCGGTGGCCGAGGTGATCCAGCGAGAGCGGCCGGACGTGCTGCTGATCAACGAGTTCGATTACGTGGCCGACGGTTCGGCCGTCCGTGACTTCAGCCGCAACTACCTACGGGACGCCCACAACGGCGCGAAGCCCATCGACTACCGCTACAGCTGGACCGCGCCGGTCAACACCGGTGTGCCCAGCGGATTCGACCTGAACAACAACGGCACCGTCGGCGGCGGCGACGACGCGTTCGGCTTCGGACTGTTCCCCGGCCAGTACGGGATGGTCGTGTACTCGAAGTATCCGATCGACACGCGCAACATCCGGACGTTCCAGAAGTTCCTGTGGAAGGACATGCCGGGCGCACTGCTCCCGGACGATCCGGCCACCGCAGCGCCCCGCGACTGGTACTCGCCGCAGGAGCTGGCGGTGTTCCGGCTCTCCAGCAAGTCGCACTGGGACCTTCCGGTGCGCATCGGCAGGGACACCGTGCACGTGCTCGTCTCGCATCCGACGCCGCCGAGTTTCGACGGTGCGGAAGACCGCAACGGCACGCGCAACCACGACGAGATCCGGCTGTGGGCCGACTACATCACCGGCGGTCGGAAGGCCGGCTACCTCTACGACGATCGCGGACGTCGCGGTGGTCTGCGCCCGGGCTCCTCGTTCGTCATCATGGGCGATCAGAACAGCGATCCGAGGGACGGCGATTCAGTCCCCGGCGCCATCCAACAGCTGCTGGACAACCCCCGGCTGACGGACACGAAGCCGCAGTCGGCCGGCGGACCCGAAGCTGCTGTCCTGCAGGGTGGTGCAAACGTGACACAGCTCAGTGACCCGCGCTACGACACCGCGGACTTCTCGGACGTCCCGTTACCCGGAAATCTGCGCGCCGACTACGTGCTGCCCTCGAAGTCGTTGCGCATCAAGGGGTCCGGGATCTTCTGGCCGACAACCACGGATCCGCTGTACCGCCTCACCGGCGCGTTCCCGTTCCCGACCAGCGACCACCGCTCGGTGTGGCTGGACGTGGCGGTCGGGCGCCAGCGGGGTTGTTGACCTGACGGGATCTCGACGGATCCGGTGGTCGAGCGACACAGGAGTCGAGACCCTGTTGATGATCTGGCGAGATCTCGACTCGTTCCTCGCTCGATCGGCGGGGAGTTTGTTGGTCAGAGGTTCGACGGTCGAGCGACGCAGGAGTCGAGACCCTGTCGGCGGGCTCGCCGAACCGGCTACCAGGCGCCGAAGAGCAGCAGCAGAACGGCGAGCAGGTCGAAGCCCATGGCCACCGCCATGGTGATGAGCGACAGCATCACCAGGCCGAGCAGACCGGACACCTTCGGGACCGTCGTCAGGGGCGTGGTGCGGGTGGTGGACACCCGCTCCGGCCCGACGATCGCGCGGCGGCGGAACTCCAGGAGCCCGGCCACGACGACCCCGATCACGGCGATGACGAACGCAAGCACCCTGCCGCCACCGGAATCGATCGCGAAGCCGAGCAGTCCGCTCACCAGTGACGGGATCAGGACCAGGATCGCCAACCAGCGCAGCGGTGTCGTCAACAGCTGCCGCACGTCGCGCCCACCGGACAGCGAGCTGAGCGTGGTGAACAACCCGAACACGCCGGCCCTGCCACCGACGCGACCGAATCCGGCGGGCCCGTCGAGCACCTCACCCTCCAGCAGCGTCGGTTCTTCGAACGGACGGGTGGGACGAGCACGGTCAGGAACACCATGGTCGGGGCGCGACCGTTCGGGAACTGCGGACGGCCCTGGTGCGCTCACGGCGTTCACTCCCCGCTGTCGGTGCCTCCGCCGGTGCGGATGCCCTGGCCTTCGACGATAGCTGTGATCGCCGCGAGCGCTTCGAGATGACGCAACTCGAGCCGGTCGACGAGCAGTTCTCGCACATCCTGGACGTGCATCGGAGCGGCCGCGTTGATGCTCCGCGCACCTTCCGGGATGAGGCTGACCTCGGAGCGTCGGCCGTCGAGCCTGCTGGTACGACGCTGCACCAGGCCGCGCTTCTGCATCCGGGTGAGCTGGTGCGACATCCGGCTGGCCTCCCAGTCGGTGGCTGCCAGCAGCTCACTGACCGGCATGGTTCCGGATTCCACCTCGCTCAACGCGACGAGGACGTCGTAATCCGCCATAGACAACCCTGAGTGGTGCGCCAACCGCCGTCCGAGTTCTGCCATCAGCGGCCCACGCAGGATCAACGCCGCTCGCCAGGCCTGCTGTTCCAGGACGGACAGCCAGGCCGGATCCTGATCCGCCACCGGCGGAGCGAGTCCGGGCTCACCGTTCGTCACAGCGGGTCGGTCACGACTTCTCGGCGAGCTCGGAGTCGGGACGTTGGCGCTGCTCGAACACCGGAACGTCACCGACGATAGGGTTCGTCCGGCGCGAAGGGGCCAGATACTTGGTGGCCAGGTTGATGAACGTGGCGAGCCGGTTGCGGTTGGCGAGCAGGTTCTGGATGTGCACGAACATCCAGATCAGCCAGGCCAGGCTGCCGGTGACCTTGAGCGACTTGCCCTTGGGCAGTTTGATGTCGGCGATCGCGGCGCGACGGCCGATGGTGGCCATGGTGCCCTTGTCCTTGTAGACGAAGGGGTCGGTGGTCCGGCCGATGACGAGCGAGGCGATGTTCTTCGCAGCCTGCACTCCTTGCTGGAGGGCCGGCTGGCTCAGCTGCGGCAGCGCTTCCGGGGTGATCGAGACGTCACCGCAGGCGAACACGTGCTGCAGACCCTTCACCCGCAGGTCCTCGTCGACCACGATCCGGCCGCCGCGACCCTGCTCGAGACCCCAACTGCCGACGACCTTGGGGACGGCGACGCCGGTCGCCCAGATGATCACGCCGGCCTTGAGGAACTCACCGTTGCCGAGCTCGACCCCGTCTTCGCGCACCTCCTTGACCGCGGTGCCCAGACGAACCTCGACGCCGCGCTCCCGCAGTGATCTGGCGGTGTACTCGCGCAGTCGCGGCGCGAACGGCGCCAGCACCTTGTCGCCCATCTCGAGCAGGACGATGTGCGTCCGCCGCGGGTCCAGCTCCGGGTAGACAACGGCCATGGCGTCGTTGCGCAGCTCGGCGAGCGCGCCGGCCATCTCGACGCCGGTGGGCCCGGCGCCGACGACGACCATCGTCAGGTCGTCACCGGTGGAGGCGGCGGCAGCGTGCTCGAGGTTGGTGAAGATCCGGTCGCGCAGCTGCAGGGCCTGGGCGCGGGTGTAGATCGCCATCGAGTTCTTCTCGGCGCCGGGCGTACCGAAGTAGTTGGTGGTGGCCCCCGAGGACAGGATCAGGTAGTCGAAATCCATCGCGCCGCCGTCCGCGAAGTGCAGGACGTTGTTGACCGAGTCGACGTCGATGACATCACCCTGCCGGAAGCTGACGTTGCGCTGCTTCATCCGCGTCGCACGCAGGAAGTAGGTCACATCGCCGGGGTTCAACCCCGCCGTGGCGACCTGGTACAGCAGCGGCTGGAACGTGTTGTAGGTGTGTCGGTCGATCAGGGTGACGTCGACATCGGACTTCGACAGTTCCTTGACGGCCGCCAGCCCGGCGAACCCGCCACCCACGACGGCGACGTGCGGACGACGACGCGCGGAAGCCGGTCGGACGGCTGCGGGAGTCGGCTTGGTGGAAGCGGTCTGGTCGGTCATGGAATCCCTCGTTCAGTGCGGTCCGACGGTCACCGTCAGCGACGGCAGCCGGACTGAGCCGGCACAGCAATGGGCTCGGCAGTGACAACTCATGTGGTGGCACCCATCGTCACAGCCGCGGGCGCACGTACCACGCTAGGGCGTCCGGCCCGGTACTCGTGCACCGGGTCAGCCGCTCCACGCGCGACCCTCCGACGATTATGAGCGGACTCACGTGTCGGCTCCGTCACTATCCCTGATGCGCCGCGGTGGTGCTAGGGGCAGGTCCGTGACGTCTGATTCGCTCGTTGTGGTCGGAGCGTCCGTGCCCGGCGGGCGCACCGCCGGAGTACGGGCGATGGGCGAACACCAGCACCCCGACCATCAAGAGGTCGGCGATCGCCGCGACCGTCTGCCAGATCGCCCAGGACGTCTCCTGCCCGAGACCGAGCGTGTCGACCCCGGTCGCGGTGACCAGCAGCAGCACGATCCCCCCGATCGAGATCGCCGCCAGCACGAGCGGCACCGGGGCGGGGACCCTGCGGTGCCGCAGCAGAGCTCCGGCCGTCCCGAGGGGCGTCATGCTGAGTCCCAGTACCGAACCGCCCATGTGCACCTTGGCCCTGACCGATTGCTGCAGACCACCCGGATCCGTGGGGACCAGCGCCATGACCAGGCAGCCGAGCAGACCGATGATCACCAGCACGCGTACGACCCGTCCGCTCGGCACGGCCCGATCCGACAGCAGCGGGGCCAGGGCGAATCCCAGCAGGAACAGGGAGAACATCCATCCCCACCGCCCCACCCCGTACTGCGAGATGGAGATCCTCGGTGGCAGCCAGTCGTGCTCCAGGATCTGCATGGCGATCAGCAGCAGGTAACTCAGCAGCAGGCTCGCGATACCGGCGAGGTACCAACGCCTGCGCTCCGCCATCGACCGTCGCTGCATGCCCACCCGGTCATTGTGCCCAGCTGTCTGCTCGCTCCGTCGACGGGCCGCGAGATTCGACGATCTGCACGGAACCGAGTGCCGCTGTGTGCGTCCATCCCGTCATGAGAACTTCCCTGGTCCGGGTGCCCCGCGGGTGGGTCGTTCCAGCGATCCTGTGCACGCTGCTGACGGTCGGTTGTTCGTCCGTCAGCGGTTCAGCCGTGGGGGTCGGCGCCTCGGCCACCGCGCTGTCCTCCCCGATCGCTCCGAGCACTCTCCCCGGCGATCCAGGTCCCGCCGGCTCCGAACCGGACCCAGGTCCTGCCACCACCGAGCCGGCCACCACCGAGCCGGCCACCACCGAGCCGGCCACCACCGAGCCGCCCAGCTCCTCCGCGGCCACCCCTGCCACCCCGCCGACCTCGCGATCGGCGCCGAGCACTGCATCGGGCCTGGTGAGCGTCGACCATTTCTGGTCACCGAGTCGCAACATCGGCTGCCTCATCGAAGAGGGTTTGTCGGTGCGCTGCGATCTCGTCGAGAGTGCCATCACGGAGAAGCACGACTGCCACGGCACTGGCGACTGGGGGCAGTCGGTGGCGCTGAATCGCGGGCAGAGAGCCGCGATGCTGTGCGTCTCCGACACCGTGCAGGATCCTGCCGCGCCGGTGCTCGCCTATGGCTCGAGCACCCGGGTCGGGAGCATCACCTGCACCAGCAGCCAGGACGGGATCCGGTGTACCGACGACCTCGGCCACGGATTCCGCCTCTCCCGTGCGAGCTACGACGTCCGCTGACCCACCGCTGGGCCGACGTCAGCCTGTGCTCAGCCCGCGGGAACGGCGGTCAGCCCGCCGGCGAGGGTGGCTGGATGCCCGGCGCGAGGGCGTCGACCTCCCGGTCGAGTTGGTCGAGTCGGCGTTCGAGATCGCTCAATCCGGTCGCGGCCGTGTTGACCGCGACGCGATCGGTCACCGCCTGGCCGAGGGTCTCCTGCACGCGGCTGTAGTCCGCGCCGGCCTGGTCGAACCGAGCTTCCAGATCGGGACGCCCGAGCACCTCGACGCGTTCGGACAGCCCGAGGATCTGATCGGCCAACGCCGCCGAACGCTGCTGCAGACCCGCGGTCAACTCCTCCAGATGATGACCGGCCCGGTCCTTCGATCGCCGTCTGGACCACCACCAACCGAGCACGCCGATGACCAGGACGAGAGCAACCCCGCCGATCAGCATCCAGGGGCCACCTGACTTCTCGGTGGCCTTGGCCACGAACGCCCGAGCAGCAGCGATGTCGTCCGTCGGATGTGCCGCAGCGGCGTCCTGCGCCTCGCTGAGCACTGCGCTCGACAGGGTGGAGCTGGAGGCCTTGCCGGCGTGCGGGGTCAGCACGAGGACCGTCAGTCCGGTTGCCGCACCCAGAGCGCCGGCCAGGTCGTTGCAGCTGGTCTGACTCATGTCGATGTCGGTGACCAGGACGCCGAACTCGAGCTCCCGGCTGCGGGCGTCGGCCACGATCGTAGTCAGGGCAGCGGCCTGCACCGAGGAGGAGACGACGGCCACCCCGTCGTCTCGCAGGTCGTCTGCGGCCTGGGAAACGGTGATACCGCCGATGATGTCGTCGTCCGCGAGGCCGACGGCGCCCGCCGCGGCGGGTCCGGACGGGAGCAGCCCCAGCGAGAGGGTGACGACGAGCACGGCCAGCAGCGTGAGGAGACGTCGCAGCAGGTTCGTCGGCACGGTTCCACCCTCCGGATTGTCGAGCCGACCCGAGGAGCCGCGTCGGCAGGTCCAGTATCCCCGGCAGACGACCCACGCCGCGCTGTTCGGGCACACCCGGCGCGTGGGGCTCTTTCCGCGCATCCCAGCGGGCAGCGCAATACTGGGGCCGGTCCCCGGAGCAGGGCGACCCTCGACGAGGAGGTTGTGCGATGACGGTGACCGGAACTTCCCGGCAGACGCTCTTGGCTGCAGAGCCGGTGCGCGGTCCGGTGACCGACCCGGCGGCCGACACCGCGACCAGGGCCGACGACCGAGCACACGTGTTCCATTCCTGGTCGGCCCAGAACGCCATCGATCCCACCCCTATCGCCGGCGGCAACGGGGCACGGTTCTTCGACTACGCAGGCAACAGTTACCTGGATTTCGGGTCCCAGCTCGTCAACCTGAACCTCGGCCACGCGCACCCGGACCTGATCGCAGCGATCCACGCCCAGGCAGAGCGGCTCGCAACGGTGCAACCGGCGTTCGCCAACGACGTCCGCGGAGCGTTGGCGCGGATGACGGTGGAACGGGCCGGTGAGAGCTTCTCGCACGTGTTCTTCACCAACGGCGGCACCGAGGCGAACGAACATGCCATCCGGATGGCGAAGCTGCACACCGGCCGGCACAAGATCCTGGCCGCCTACCGCAGCTATCACGGCGCCACCGCCGGGTCGGCCGCGCTCACCGGCGAGCCCCGCCGCTGGGGCAGTGAGCCGACGATCGGCGGCGTCGTCCACTTCACCGGCCCGTACCCGTACCGCAGCGCGTTCCACGCCGATTCACCCGAGCAGGAGACAGAACGCGCGCTCGCGCACTTGCGGCAGACGATCGAGTTCGAGAACGCGGCGAGCATCGCTGCCATAGTCCTGGAGCCGGTGGTCGGCAGCGCCGGGGTGCTGGTCCCACCGCCGGGTTACCTCCCGGGTGTCCGGGCCCTCTGCGACGAGTTCGGCATCCTGTACATCTCCGACGAGGTGATGGTCGGCTTCGGCCGGGTCGGCGACTGGTTCGGAGTGCAGCACGAGAACGTCCGCGCGGACCTGATCACCTTCGCCAAGGGCATCAACTCCGGCTACGTCCCGCTGGGTGGCGTGATCATGGACCGCCGGATCGTCGAGACCTTCGGCGACCGGCCGTATCCCGGCGGGCTCACCTACTCCGGTCACCCGCTGGCCTGCGCGGTGGGTCTGGCCACCTACGAGGTGTTCGAGCGGGACGGGCTGATGGAGCACGTCCGCACCCTCGACGCCGAGGTCCTGGCTCCCGGTCTCGCCGAGATCGCCGAGAAGCACGGCGCCGTCGGCGAAGTCCGTGGCCGCGGCGCGTTCTGGGCGATCGAGTTCGTCAGCGATCCGGTGGCCCGCACCCCGCTGGTCCCGTTCAACGCTTCCGGTGCGGCCATGGCACCGATGAACGCGATCGGCGCCGAGTGCCGCAAGCGTGGGCTGTGGCCCATCATCGGCGGTAACCGGATGCACCTCGCCCCGCCGCTGATCTCCACTGCGGACGAGGTGAGCGAGGGGTTGGACATCATCGACCAGGCGATCGCCGCCGCTGCCACCTGAGCGGGGACGGACCCGATGCGCCCCAAACCTCAGCGGGGCGCGAACGGGTCGAACCGACCGTCGATCGCGGTCCACCCACCGTCGACGGCCAGCACCGAACCCGTCACGAAGGAGGCTGCGTCGGAGGCGAGAAACACTGCCGCACCGGCCATCTCGTCGGGCCGAGCCCATCGACCCAGCGCGCTCTTGGTGGCGTAGGCGCGGTTCCACTGCTCGTCGGCCCGGATCTGCGCGGTGAGCTCCGTGGCCACCACTCCCGGAGCGATGGCGTTGAAGCGAACCCCGGCCGGGCCGTGCTCGGCCGCGGCGGTGCGGATCAGCTGCACCAGACCGGCTTTCGCCGCCGCGTACACGCCCTGCCCCGGTTCCACCGTCGTCCCCCGGATCGATGAGAACGCGATGAACGACCCGCCGCCGTTCGCCGCCATCCGAGGACCGTAGGCCCGCACCAGGTGGAAGACGCTGCGCAGGTTGAGGTCGATGACCCGGTCGAACTCGGCATCGGCGTACTGGGCCAACGGCTTGCGGACGTTCGCGCCCACCGTGCTGATCAGGATGTCCGGAGTCCCCCGCGCCGCAAGGTGCTCCACCGCCTCCGGGTCGGTGACGTCCAGCGCGAGGCGCTGCCCGCCGATCCGATCGGCGGTGCGTTCCGCGGTGTCCAGATCGACATCGGCCACCGTCACCAGGGCACCGTGCGCGGCCAGCGCTGCGGCCACCTCGGCACCGATACCGCCCGCGCCGATCACCAGCGCGCGCTTTCCGGTCAGGTCGAACAACGACCGGTAGTCCGGCCCGCTCGCACCGCCGGATCCTGCCGCCACAGTCAGGTCCGTCATGGTCTGATCACCGCCATCCTCGTCACCGTGAACTCCTCGACCGCCCAGTGCGGACCCTCGCGCCCGATCCCGGAATCCTTCACGCCGCCGTAGGGCATCGCGTCCGAACGGAAACCGGGCACATCGTTGATCACCACGCCACCCACCTCGAGGATGTCGATGGCGCGGTGCGCGGTGGCCAGCGAGCTGGTGAAGACAGCCGCGTGCAGGCCGTAGCGGGAATCGTTGACGACTGCGAACGCCTCGTCGACGTCGGCGACCTCACGCAGGGCGACGACCGGCGCGAAGATCTCCTGCTCCCAGGCTTCCGCGGACGACGGCACCCCGGCGAGCAGGGTCGGGGCGATCGCGCTCCCCCGCCGTTCGCCGCCGGCGAGCACCTGCGCCCCGGCGTCCACCGCGTCGGAGATGCGCTGCAACGTGGCGTCGGTGGCCCGAGCGTCGATCAGCGCAGACACCCGGGTGGTCTCCTCGCGCGGATCGCCGACGACCACTTCCGGCAGCCGGTCCAGGATGCGGCGTCGCACCTCGTCCGCAACCGCAGACTCGACGATCAAGCGCTGCACGGAGATGCAGGCTTGACCGGAGGCGTAGTACCCACCGCGCAGCACCGCGTCGACGGCGCGGTCGAGGTCCGCATCGGCGCAGATCACGAGCGCCGCATTGGATCCCAGCTCCAGCACCGCCTTGCGCGGGGCACAGGCGCGGGCGATCGCATGACCGACGGTGGCCGACCCGGTGAAGGACACGACGGCCACCCGCGGGTCGGTGGTGAGGGCGACTCCGACGTCGGCCTCCCCGGTCACCAGCTGGACGGCGGCCGCGGGGGCGTCGTTGGCGACGAGCACCTCACGGATCCGGTCGACGAGCCACAGCGTGGCCAGCGGGGTGGCTGGTGCCGGCTTCACCACGACCGGACAACCGGCGGCGATGGCCGGTGCGATCTTGTGGGAGGCCAACATCAGCGGGTAGTTGAATCCGGCGATCCCGACGACCACCCCGGCAGGACGGCGGGTGAAGTAGCCGATCAGACCTTCCGAACCGGGCAACAGATCGACCGGCACGGTCTCGCCGTGCAGCCGGGCGGGCTCCTCGGCGGCGAGCGACCAGGTGAGGATCGTGCGGTCGACCTCCACCCGGCAGTCGACCAGCGGTTTGCCCGTCTCCAGGACCAGCAGATCCACCAAGGCCTCGCGGTGTGCGCGGACCAGCGCGGTGATGTCCTGCAGCACTGCGCGCCGGACACCGGTGCGCAGGCCGGCCACCGTGGCCCGGACTCCGGCTGCGGCATCGATCGCGGCGACGGCATCGGCCGCCGAACCCAGCGGTGACGTGGCGACGAGAGTGCCGTCGAAAGGAAAATGCACCTCTCGGGTGGCCGCGACCGTGATGCCACCGTCACCCACCGGCAACCGGTCTGTGGGACCGATCAGCGCGCGAACCGCCGCAGGGATTCCGGTCGGGTTCGATGGTTGATCCATGGACATCAGCGTCCTCCCTCTCGTGTCATGCTGCCCCACCCGGGGTCGGCGTCACCGTTCCAGCTCCAGGCTGGGAGCGAGGTCGAGGTAGCCCGGCCAGCGGCCGGCGGTGGTCTCGGTGGTCCGGGCGGACAGCATCGCCCTGGTCACCGCTCGGGTGGTGACAGTTGCTGCTGCACAGAGGATCTCGTGCAGCTCCTCGACATCGGTCACTTCGTGCGCGCCGGTGGACACGCCGAACATCGTGTCGCCGTCGAACATCGTGTGGATCGGGTCGAGGCTGCGCGCCAGCCCGTCGTGCGACATCGACGCCAGCTTGGTGCACAGCACCTTCGACAGCCGGGCATCGCTGGCCACGACGCCGATGGTGGTGTTCTGGATGGCCTGCGCATCGGGGTTGGCGTTCGGTACGGGCCGACGGGGCCGCCCCCAGACGACCACGTCGGGCACCTCGGTGGGTTCGGGGGAACCGAATGACACACCCAGATCGGTTCCGTCACCGATCAGCATCCGACTTGCCCCGGACAGCTGCCCGGTGACCGGATCGATCGGGGAACCGACGGCGTTGACCGCGATCAGTGCCGACACCGTGTACTTGCCGCAGATGAGTTGCGAGGCGGATCCCAACCCTCCCTTCAGATGCGCGGCCACGGCTCCGGTCCCGGCTCCGATGCAACCCAGCTCAGCTGCATCGCCGCGCACCGCGTCGCGGACTGCGAGCCGACCGAACTCCTCACCGGGAGTGGCCCGGAAGCGGCCACCGCGTCCGAGATCGAACAGCACCGCCGTCGGCACGATCGGCACGACCTCGTGCGGCGCGGAACCCAACGGGAATCCGCGACCGAGATCCGCAAGCTCCTCGGCGGCGCCGGAGGCGGCAGCGAGTCCGAAGGCGCTGCCGCCGGTCAGCACGATCGCGTCGATGCGCTCCATCGAGGCGACCGGGTCGAGCAGGTCGGTCTCCCTGGTCCCCGGTCCGCCGCCGCGGACGTCGACGCCGGCCATCATCCCGCCCGGTGGGGCCAGGATCACCGTCGTGCCGGTCAGCCAGCCGTCGCCGACCGCGGTGTGGTGCCCCACCTGGATCCCGCCCACGTCGACGAATCGGTTGGTGGCGCCGGGCCGGCCGGTGCTCATGCCTCCTCGGCCAGGAACAGCTGGGCGGCGCGGGCGTAGACGCGGGTCGCCTCCTCGATCTGGCTGACGGCGACGAACTCGTCCACCTGGTGGGCGATCCACTTGCCGCCCGGCCCGTAGACCACGGTGCTGAGGCCGGCGTCACGGCTCAGGATGGTGCCGTCGGTGGTACCCGGCACTCCCCCGAAAACCGGCTCCTGGCCGGTGATGTCGAGGTGTGCGGCCGCGAGAGCCGCCACCACCGGTGCGCCGTGCGGGGTGTCGACGACGGGTCGGTCGACGAGGACCTCGATCCTGGATCCGAGCCCTGCCTCGTCGGTGATCTGCTCGGTGAGACGGCGGATGAGGTGCACCACGGCACCGTGGTCGGCGCCGGGAATGCTGCGGATGTCGACGGCGATCGAGGCGACTGCGGGGATGACGTTGATCTGTTCGATCGTGCCTGCCTGCACGACGGTCGGCGTCAGGTAGAACTCACCGAGGTACTCGTGGGAGCCGAGTCCTGCCGCGATCTGCTCGCCCAACTCCTGGAGCCCCAACAGAATCCGGCCGATCGCCGGGATCGGGTTACGGCCGTGCTGCGGCATGGCGCCGTGGGCCATCTTGCCCAGGACGTCGATCCGCACCCGCATCGCTCCCTTGGAGATGGCGCAGATCTCGCCCTCCTCGGGTTCGCAGACGATGACGCCGTCGACACCCGCCGCCAGCGGAGAGGCGGCGAACGCCGTCGCACCGATCATCATCTCCTCCTCGTCGCACAGCGCGCCGACGATGATCCGCCCCCGGAATCCGCCGAGCTCGACGGCGCGAGCCGCGTGGATCATCGCGGCCACGCCGGCCTTCATGTCCGCCGAGCCGCGGCCGAGCAACTTGCCGTCGACGATGTCGCCGCTGAACGGATCAAACGACCAGGCAGCCGGGTCACCTTCGGTCACCACATCGGTGTGGCCCTCGAACATCAACGTTCGACCGGGAGCAGTACCGGTGATCACCCCGACCACGTTGGGGCGACCGGGGGCGACCTCCTGGACCGAGACGTCCCAGCCGAAGTCCCGCATCACCGCTTCGACGACCCGGGCTGCCGGAGCTTCGATCTCGACGGCATCCCGGGCGTTGACCGTCCGCAACCGCACGAGCTGTTGGGTGAGCGCCACCGCCGCCGCGGTGTCGGGCTCCACGTGCTCTGCCGGGGACTGCTGGGTCATCGGTTCCTCTCACGGTCGTCCTGCCGCGCGCGGGCCAGGCCCAGCGATTGCTGCAGGTCGGGAACGGCAGCGAGCAGCTGCCGGGTGTAGTCCTGCTGCGGTCGGTCGTAGACCTCGGCCACCGGACCGCTCTCCACGATCCGCCCGCGCTGCAGGACGGCGACCTGATCGCACACCCTGCGCACCACCGACAGGTCGTGTGAGACGAACACGAGCGTCAACGAACGTGCGGCGGCGATGTCGGCGATCAGGTCGAGGATCTGGGCCCGGACGGTGACGTCCAATGCCGACACCGCCTCGTCGGCCACCAGGATCTCCGGGTCCGGAGCGATGGCTCTGGCGATCGAGATGCGTTGGCGCTGACCGCCGGAGAACTGGTGCGGGTACCGGTTGACGATCTCCGGATCCAGGTCGACCTGACCCAGCACCTCCCGCACCCGGGCGGCGGGATCGGCGTGTCCCTGCGCGACCAACGGTTCGGCGACGATCCGGCCGATCCGCATCCGGGGATCGAGCGAGCCCATCGGGTCCTGGAACACCACCTGCAGGCTGCGCCGCAGCGGGCCGAGCCGTCGCTCCGGCAGGCCGGTGATGTCCGTCCCGTTGACGGTGACCCGACCCACGGTCGGGGTGTCCAGACCGGCGATCAGCCGCATCATCGTCGACTTGCCGGAGCCCGATTCGCCCACGATGCCGTAGGCGGACCCCCGCGGGATGCTCAGCGAGACGTCCTGCAAGGCCTGCACTTCCCGGCCGCGGCTGTGGAATGTCCGGCTGACGTCGCGCAGTTCGATGACAGCGTCGCTGGTCACCTCGGCGATCACCGCCCACCACCTCCGAGATCAGCATTCCTGATCAACTGCCGGGTGTGCTCGTGCTGGGGATCGGCGAGCACCTCGAGCACCGAGCCCTGCTCGACGATCCGGCCCTGGTACATCACCGCGACCCGATCGCACACCTGGGCCACCACGGCGAGGTCGTGCGACACGAACAGCAGCGCGGCACCGCTGGCTTCGAGGCGGGACTCGATCAGCTCCAACACCTTCGCCTGGACGGTGACGTCCAGCGCCGTGGTCGGTTCGTCGCAGATCAGCAGGTCCGGGCCGTTGGCCAGCGCGATCGACAACACCACACGCTGCCGTTGCCCGCCGGAGAGCTGGTGCGGGTAGGCCCGCGCGATGGTCGCGGGCTCGGGCAGATCGACGGCGGCGAGCAGCTCCTGGGTGCGGCGGCGTGCCTCCGCCTTGCCGACCCCGTGCTGCCGCATCGCTTCGGCGACCTGCGGGCCGATCCGCATCGTCGGGTTGAGCGCCGTCATCGGTTCCTGGAAGACCATGCCGGTGCGGGCGCCGCGAATCCTGGCCAGCGACCTCTCCGTGGCCTGCAACAGGTTCCCGGTCTCCCCGTCCAGCGTCACCTCACCCGTCGTGCGCAGGCCCTCGGGAAGCAGTCCGGCGATCGCCATGCAGGTCAACGACTTCCCTGATCCGGAGGCGCCGATCAGGCCGACCCGCTCCCCGCGCCGCAACTGCAGTGCGACATCGCTGACCAGCGTCGTCCCGCCGGCGCTGATGCCGAGCGATCGGACCTCCAGCAGCGCGTCGGATGCGGACTTCGTGGTGACCGCGGGGCTGCTCATCGGCCCGCCAACCTTGGGTCGAACCGGTCGCGCAGGCCGTCACCGAGCAGGTTGAATCCGACCACGGCCAGCGCGATCGCTGCCGCGGGCCACACCGTGATGAGTGGGTCCGTCCCGAGGGTGACCTGCGACTCCTGCAACATCAACCCCCAGGAGGCTGTGGTGAGACCAGCGCCGAACCCGAGATACGACAGTCCGGCCTCGGCCAGGATCGCGATCGCGTACGACACCGATGCCTGGACGATCACCAGCCCGAGGACGTTGGGCAGCACATGCGTCCAGGCGATGGCGAACGGCCGCCTGCCCGCGACCCTGGCGGCCGGGATGTAGTCCTGCGCCAGGACGACCAGCGCACCGGCGCGAACGACCCGGATGAACGACGGGATGCTGGCGATGCCGATGGCCAGCATCGAAGTGGTGATGCCGCCGCCCCAGATCGCCGCGAACATCAGCGCCAGCAGCAGAGCGGGGAACGCCAGCATGATGTCGGTGCCACGCATCAGGAACTCGGACCACCGGCGAGGCACCATCGCCGCCAGGATCCCCAACGGAGTTCCGACCAGAGCCGCGATCCCGACAGCGACGATGCCGACGTAGAGCGTGGTGCGTGCGCCGGCCATCAGCAGCGACGCGATGTCCCGGCCGAGCCGGTCGGTACCCAGCAGGTGGCCACCGACTCCCGGCCCGGCCTTGGCCAGCGAAGTGTCGGTGAACCCGGGGTCGTACGGCGTCCAGAAGAACGAGATGACCCCGACGATCGCGACCAGCACTACGATGCCGCCGCCGATGTACACCAGCGGGCCGATCCGCCGGCCGTCGTGCGTGGGGGCCGGACCGGTCGGCGCCTTCTCCAGCGAGGTCGTCATCGGGTCCTCAGTCTCGGGTCGATGGCCAGATACAGCACGTCGACCAGGAAGCTCACCAGCAACGCGAACACCACCAGCACGAACACGATGCCCTGCACCGTGATCAGGTCGCGGTTGGCGACCGCATCGGTGAGCATGGACCCGATCCCCGGGATGGTGAACACCCGCTCGATGACGACGGCGCCGATCATCAGCGTCACCAGCTGCACGCCCAGAACTGTCAGCACCGGGACTGCGGCGTTGCGCAGGCCGTGCCGCATCAGGGCCTGCAACGGGCGCAAACCCTTGGAGCGTGCCGTCCGCAGGTAGTCCTGCCCCATCTCGTCGAGCACGGCCGAGCGGACATAGCGGGTCAGAACGGCGCCCTGCACGACGCCGAGTGCGATCCACGGCAACGCCAGATGCCGGACGAACTGCACGGGATCGTCTGCAGGTACCACATACCCGTTGGGCGGGAACCACCCCCAGCGGAGCGCGAAGAACGACACCAGCAGCAATCCGGCCAGGAACGCCGGGATCGCGACGCCCACCTGACTGACCCCGGAGATGAGGATCCCGGACAGCTTGCGGTGTCGGACGGCGGCGATGACGCCGAGCGGAATGGCGATCAGCAACGACAGGATCATGCCGCCGAGCACCAGCCACAGCGTGACGGAGAACCGGTCGAGCAGGTCCGCACTGATCGGCTGCCGGCTCGAGTAGGAGTTCCCGAAGTCGCCGCGGACGACGCCGCCGATCCAGTCCAGGTACTGGACCGGCAACGCCCTGTTCAGCCCCATCTGCTGCTCGAGCTCAGCCACGGCGTCCGGTGTGGCGCCGATCCCGAGGGTCACCTGCGCGGGGCTGCCGGGAACGACGGCCATCACCAGGAAATCGATGATGCTCGCCACCAGCACGCTCGCCAGCAGGACGAGCGTGCGGATCCCCAGTCTGCGCAGCACCTTCTGATCAGCCGACGGAGATCTTGGTGAAGTCGAACGATTCCGACACCTGGTTCTGCAGGATGCCCTTGACGTTCGTGTTCGCCACGATCAGGTTGGGCAGCACCCACAGCCAGTCACCGGCCGCATCGTCGGCGAGGAGCTCGGCGGCCTTCTTGTAGTCGGCGTTGAACTCCTCCTCGGTGCCGGCGTCACCGTCGGTGAACAGCTTCTGCACCTCAGGATTGTCATAGCGGGTGTAGTACTTCGCGTTGCCCCAGATGTTGGCGATGTCGCGGGGTTCGACATGCGCGACGATCGACATGTCGTAGTCGGCGTTCTTGAACACCTGCTCCAGCCAGCTCGGGAAATCCAGGGTGTCGACGGTGACGGTGATACCGACCTGCTTGAGCTGGGAGGCGATGATCGGAGCGGTCGCGGTGGCGTAGGGGACGTTCGGCACCCGCAGTCGCAGGGTGTAGGTCTTGCCCCCCAACAACTCCTTGGCCTTGGCCGGGTCATACGGGTACTTCGAGTAGAGGTCCTCGTACCACGGGTCGGTGGGCACGCTGTGGGTGCCGATCAGCTGCCCCTTGCCGGCCCAGACGGTGTCCATGATTGCCTTCCGGTCGATCGCGTAAGTGATCGCCTGACGCACTGTCTTGTCGCTCAGCGGTGCCTTGCCATTGTTGAAACTGAGCAGCACCTCGCCGGTGGTCGTGCCTTCGATGGTCTGGTACTTGCCGGCGTCAGCGAACTGGCTCAGTGTTTCCGGCGCCTGGACGGTCGAGATGACGTTGATCTGACCACCGAGCAGCGCGTTGTTGAGAGCGTTGGCATCGGCGTAGTACTTCAGGTTCACGGTCTTGAGCGCCGGAGCGTCACCCCAGTACGCGTCGTTGCGCTGCAGGATCAGTTGGACGTTCGTCTGGTACGACTGCACCGTGAACGGGCCGGTGCCGATGGGCTTCGCTGCCAGGGCGCTCACCCCGGTGCGGGAGTACATCGCGCCGATCCGGGTGGCCATCGCATACAGCCAGCTCTGGCTCGGCTTGGAAAGCGTCACCTTGAGGGTCGAGTCGTCCACGGCCTCGGCCTTCGACACCACGTCCATGCCAGCCTTCACCGCCGGCTTCCAGTCCTTCTTCACGCGCTCGATGGAGAACACCGCATCCGCGGCGGTGAACGGAGCACCGTCGGAGAACTTCACGTCCTTGCGCAGGGTGAAGGTGTAGGTCTTGTTGTCACTGGAGACCTCGTACTTCTCGGCCAGCAAGGGGACGATCTTGCCGCTGTCGTCCAGTCGCACCAGGCCCTCATAGACGTTGTAGAGCAGCGCCTGTGGGATCGCCGCGCCGTCGTCGACGGACATGTCCAGGGTCTTGGGGGCCAGCACGAAGCCGACGGACAGGGTGGCGTCCGAGGGCGCGGCGTTCGAACCCGAGATCGGGCTGCCGCCGGCCGACCCCGTGGCCGATCCGCCGGCCGTCGAGGTCGGGTTGGTGCTCGAGCCGGCGGTGCACCCGGCCAGCACGACGAGCGCTCCGGTGACGAGCGCGAGGACGGAATGAACTGGTCGGACCCTCATGGTCAAGCCTTTCCTCGGGTGAGCGGTCGAACTGGACGTGCTACCTGCGAGACCCGTCGATCATGGCAGGCGGTTGCATGGCAGCATGCCACCAGGGCAGGACCGCCGCGCCGACCAGCCGGGATGGAATTCGTCACCCCCTCCTCCCGGAGCGCCGCGACGGGCAGACTGTGCCGATGGATCTCCCCGTCAGCCTGCCGATCGATCCGATGCTGGCCAAGGCCGCCACCCGCGTCCCGGATGCCGATGCCGTTCCGGGCGGGTACGCCTTCGAGCCGAAGTGGGATGGTTTCCGCTGCCTGGTGGTCCGGGACGGTGACGAGGTGGAGTTGGCCTCCCGCGGCTCGAAGCCGCTGACCCGCTACTTCCCCGACGTCGTCGAGGCCGTCAAGGCGCACCTGCCGGAGCGGATCGTGCTGGACTGCGAGATCGTCGTGCGTTCCGGTGAGCAAGGTGCGCAGCGCCTGGATTTCGATGCCCTGAGCCAGCGGATCCATCCGGCGGAGTCCCGGGTGCGCAAGCTCGCCGTCGAGACGCCGGCCGAGATGATCGCCTTCGATCTGCTGGCTCTCGGCGATGAGAACCTGATGTCGACCCCGTTCGGAGACAGGCGGTCCCGGCTGGAGGAGGCGCTCGGCGGGCTGGCTGAGGATGCGCCGATCCACCTGACCCGGATCACCACCGACACTGCGCTCGCCCAGGAGTGGTTCGAGACGTTCGAAGGCGCAGGTCTGGACGGTGTCGTCGCGAAGCCGCTCGCGGATGCCTACCAACCCGGCAAGCGCGCGATGCTGAAGATCAAGCATCAACGGACCGCAGACGTGGTGATCATGGGTTACCGGATCCACAAGTCGGGCGAGGGTGTCGGATCGCTGCTCGTCGGCCTGTACAACGACGACGGCGAACTGTTCAACGTGGGCGGGGTGGCCTCGTTCACCGCGAAGCGGCGCGTCGAGTTGATCGGCGAGCTCGAGCCGTACGTCGACCGCACCGACGACGGGGCCGCCGTTCGGGGTGCGACCGAGAAGTCCCGCTACACCGGAGCTCGGGACGTCACCTACGTCCGACTGCGCCCCGAGCTGGTGATCGAGGTCGGCTACAACCAGATGGACCAGTGGCGCTTCCGCCACCCGGCGACCCTCGTCCGCTTCCGTCCCGACCGGGAGGCCGGCTCCTGCCTGTTCTCCCAGATCGACAGGGCGGTGGCGTACGACCTGGACGAGGTGCTGACCCGGTGAAGGCCTACGACCTGGGTTTCGGGATGGATCCGGGCGCACTGCAGACCAACACCCTCTACGGGGACCCGCTACCCGGTGATGGTGCGGTGCAGGCCGGCTGGACAGGTTTCTGGGGGCCGGCGATCGAGAATCGCCAGTGGCCACGGAGCAGTATCACCGGGCTGCCCATGTCACATGCTCTGACTCTGCATCTGCCCGCCGACTACCAGCGCCGCGGTCCGGATCTGCCGGTCATTTCGTTCTTCACCGCCGGAAACTTCACCGAGTCCCTGCCGCCCGCTCCCCTGGTCCCGGATTCTCGGTCGAGCGACCCGTACCTGCGGGAGCTCGCCGGCCTCCGGCCCCATCCCGGAACGACCATCCTGACGGACATCACCGATGGCCAGTTCGCGCTGATCTGGTTGTCCGACAAGGAGTTCACCGCCGGCGCGACGGCTCCCCCGGCGGACGTCCGTCGTCCCGGCGAGCACCTGTACGACGACGGCGCCCAGCTGTGGGGACCGGAATCCGAGGCTCCAGATGACAGCGTGTGGCTCGTCGAGCGCGCGGATCCGAACGCCGGGAGAACCCCGCGGGAGGACGACTCGCCGGACTACCAATCGAGATACACCGCCGACTTCGAGCTGCGCCCCTGGGCGACCCCCTTGTTCGGCCGAAGCCATCTGGGCGGCACCACCTTCCATGTGCAGTACCTGCCCGAGGCGCTCACGCCCTACTATCTGGAACTCGAGGAGATCGGCGGGCTCAACTTCGGGACCGGCAACGCTCAGATCGACCTGGAGTCCGGAGTCTTCGACTGGGCCTGCTGAAATCTGGCGATTCGGTCTGCTCGCCCCAGGGGACGGCACACAGGTCCGACGGCGCATCGCTCCGGGCCCTGGGTTGTCCACAGGCATCCAGCCTGTCCACAGGTGCCTGATGACCTGAGCGGGCCGACAGCGGACGGCGGCAGGGTCTGGGAATCGCATCGCACTCCGCGGTGCCCTCCCGAAAGGCCCCATCCATGTCCGTGCTTGCTCGTCGTACCGCTCCGTCCCCGAGCCGTCGACGGTTGTTGCTGGCTCCGCTCCTGTTCGCGCTGGCAGTCCTCACGCTCACGTCCACCTCCGCCGGAGCAGCCCCGGCGGCTGTTCCGGCCGTCGCTGATTCCATCGGGTGCCGACCAGCCTCAGCAACAGTGGGTGACCTGACCTTCCGCCGGCTGCCGGCGGGGCTCGGTGCGCGCTGGGACGGTCCGCCCTACTCCTACGACGACGTCGACTTCGTGGCTTCGGTCTGGGAGTCCGGGTCCGATCGGGCCGGCTGGTCGACCGATCTGCACATCACCGTCATGACCGGTGACCGACTGAATTCACCCCGAGCGCTGCACGACTGGTTCATCGAGTACCAGCAGCGGCCGGCCGACGAGGTCGACTATCGGCGGGCGAGTGTCCGCGGCGCTCCCGGCTGGATCACCCGTGATCAGATCTTTTGGCTCGTCCGTCCCGGGCTGGCTGCGTCCGTGACGATCGACGTCCCCCGCTGGAGCGCGGCCGCCCTGCGTCGATTGGTGAACTCCTCCGTCGTCTCGAACTGATGCCCCGTCGGCGCCGACAGGCTCGCGCTGCAGGCACCTTCAGGGCTTCGGCGTGACGCCGTCGTCCTCCCAGTTCTCCACGTTCTTCTTGCTGGGCTGCACCCGGGGCGGCTCGCCGGGCATCTTCGGATAGTCGGGGGGAAAGTTCAGCTCGGCCAGGCCCCGCTCCGACACGTCGGCCTCCCACGCCGTGATCGCTCGCTCGATGTCGCCGATCACCCCGTCGCCGCCGTCGGCCATCGGCTGCCACGCGTCACCCTCGGAGTCGAGCAGCATGGGCACCGAGTGCACGGTGAAGTCGGCAGGCGTGATGTCTCGCAACGCTTCCCAGCGCACCGGCATCGACACCGGGGCCCCCGGCAGAGGGCGCACGCTGTAGGCGGCGGCGATCGTGCGGTCCCGACAGGCCTGGTTGTAGTCGATGAAGATCTTGTCGCCGCGCTGTTCCTTCCACCATGCGGTGGTGACGAGTTCGGGGATCCGGCGCTCCAACTCGCGCGCCACTGCAATGACCCCGTGGCGCACGTCCAGGAATTCCCGAGACGGCGCGATCCGAGCGAAGACGTGCAGTCCGCGGTTACCGGACGTCTTGACGAACGGCGCGAAACCCCACTCGCGCAACAGGTCTCCGAGCACCACGGCAGCCTCGACCACGTCGGAGAAGGCCCGGCCGGGCTGCGGGTCGAGGTCGATCCGCAGCTCGTCCGGGTTGTCGAGGTCGGCGGTGCGGACCGGCCACGGATGCAGCGTGACGGTGTTCATCTGGATCGTCCAGACCGCGGTGGCGATCTCGTCGATCACCAGCTGCGGGTGCGAGCGCCCCGAGGGATAGACCACCGGTACGGATCGGGCCCAGGCGGGAACACCGCGAGGCGGGTTCTTGGAGTAGAACGCTTCGCCGTCGATCCCGTCCGGGTAGCGCTGCAACGTCACCGGCCGATCACCGACCGCGCGCAGCAAGGCGTCTCCGACGGCCGCGACGTACCTGGCCAGCTCGATCTTGGTGACCTCGGTCCCGGATGCCGAGGCGGGCCACATCACCCGCTCCGGGCTGGAGATGCGGACCGACCGCACGCTGCCGTCCGGCGCCGGAACCTCGACCTGCTCTGCGGTGCCTGCCATCTACCCGACCTCCCGCTGCGTCAGCGGCCGGGGTATCCGCCGTAGGGCTGGTCCGGTGGACCCTGCTCGCGACCGGGGTACTGCTGCGGCGGGTACTGCTGGCCGGGCGGGGGCTGCTGGAACTGTTGCGGCGCCTGATACTGCTGGGGCGGCTGCTGTCCGGGACCCTGCAGAGCCGGTCGCTGCGGCTCCGCCGGGAGCTCCCGGCTCGGTGCGGACGCACCGGTGGCCGCATCGGCAGCAGCCTTCGCCTTCGTCATCGCGTGCTCGACGTCGTTCTTCGAGTCCGCCAACCGCAACGCATCCTGGTCGGCGACCGAGAGCGCCGCCGCGCGTTCGGCCTCCTTCACCGCTGCCGCCACCTCCTCGGCACTCGTGCCACCGAACCAGTCCTCGACGTCGTCGTCCATGTGGCCGGGACGGGACACGACCTCTTCCGTCGGCGGCTCGTAGCGGAACACGCCGTCATCGCCCTTGGTGCCGAGCATCCTGGCGAACCCCTCCAGCGACTTGGAGAAGTCGCTGGGGATCATCCACACCTTGTTGGCATCGCCCTGGGCCATCTGCGGAAGGGTCTGCAGGTACTGGTAGGCCAGCAGTTCGGGAGTCGGCTTGCCGGCCTTGACCGCAGCGAACACCTTCTCGATCGCTTTCGCCTGACCCTGGGCCTGCAGGTACCGCGCGGCCCGCTCGCCCTGGGCGCGCAGGATGCGGGACTGCCGCTCACCCTCGGCCGCGAGGATCGAGGCCTGCTTGGCACCCTCGGCCGTCAGCACCGATGCCTGCTTGTTGCCCTCGGCGGTCTTGATCGCCGATTCCCGCTGGCCCTCGGCGGTGAGGATCATGGCCCGCTTGTCGCGGTCGGCCCGCATCTGCTTCTCCATCGAATCCTGGATGGAGGGCGGCGGATCGATCGCCTTGAGCTCGACGCGGGCAACTCGGATGCCCCACTTGCCGGTGGCCTCGTCCAGCACACCGCGCAGCTGGCCGTTGATCGCGTCACGGCTGGTCAGCGTCTGCTCCAGGTTCATGCCACCGACGACGTTACGGAGGGTGGTGGTGGTCAGCTGCTCGACGGCGACGATGTAGTTGGCGATCTCGTAGACCGCGGACCGCGGGTCGTTGACCTGGAAGTAGACGACCGTGTCGATCGAGACGGTCAGGTTGTCCTCGGTGATCACCGGCTGCGGCGGGAAGGACACCACCTGTTCACGCAGGTCGATCCGGGCACGGACCCGATCCAGGAACGGGATCAGCCACACCAGTCCGGCGCTGCTGACCTTGTTGAACCGGCCGAGCCGCTCGATGACCGCGGCCTGCGCCTGCGGGATCACCTTGACGGACCTCAACACGATGATGATCGCCAGGACGGCGATGACGATCGCGACGATGGCAATGGGATCCATGATCGACCTCTCGTTGGAACGGACCGGGGAACCCGACGTGCCGTTGACCTGCTCCGGAACTGCGCTGTCTCGAAACCTACTCGTCGAGGTCGCACCCCCGCGGAGTTACCGCGTGCGAACCGCCCCCACCACTCGATGCCTGGGACACGCCGGACGTCAGCGTCCCCAGATCACCACTGCTGTCGCGCCGCGTACTTCGACCACCGTCACCGGCGTGCCGGGCGGCAGCGGACGATGTCCGTCCATCCCGACCGCGGACCACACCTCACCGCCGATCTTCACCTGACCGCCGTCGGAGTCGACGGTCGACACGACGGTCGCGGTCGAGCCGATCACGGCATCGACGTTGCTGGGGATCGACGGAGACGAGTTGAACTTGCGCAGCAGCGCGGGCCGGGCACCGACGACCAGGGCGACGGAGGAGATCGCGAAGACGATCAGCTGCACCCACCAGAGGTTGTCCGGGACGAAGATCGACACGCCGGCCGTGATCAGCGCAGCGCCGCCCAGCATCAGCAGTACGAACTCACCGCCGAGCGCCTCGGCGATGGAAAGCGCCACGGCGCCGGCAAACCAGATCCAGGCGCTCATGGGCATCATCCTGCCAGAGCACCCGCTGCCGCTCCGGCGCTGCAGGCGGGGCGAACACGCACTGCAACCAAGTCGTGACCACCCCCGTCGGCGGTCGCTGGCGCATCGCAAGGCGCCACACGACTAGCGGTCCCCGCCCGCCGGAGAGGTTCCGAACCACGCGTCGCGGCCGGCAGTTGCAGGTCAGTGCGGCTCGGCGCCACCGATGGTGACGAAGTCGATGAGCATCTCGACCGCTGTCACCAGTGGTGTCTGCAGATCCTTGTAGGTGCGGACCGCACCGTTCACCCGGCCCCACATCGTCGCCGGATCGCTGACACCGAGCGCGGCACACACACCGGTCTTCCAGTCGACCCCTCGCGGTACCTCCGGCCAGGCGCGGATACCGACCACCTCGGGTCGGACTGCCTGCCAGATGTCGACGTACGGATGCCCGGTCACCAGCACATGCCGGCCCGACACCGAGGCCGCGATCCTGGACTCCTTGCTGCCGGCCACGAGATGGTCGGCCAGGATGCCGACCTGACGCTGTGGGCCCGGCCGGAACTCCTGCAGCACCTCGGCGAGATGATCGAGCCCGTGCAGCGGCTCGACCACGATGCCCTCCACCCGCAGGTCGTGCCCCCAGACCCGCTCGACCAGGGCCGCGTCATGGATTCCCTCGACCCAGATCCGGGCGGCCCTCGCGGTTCGCGCCCGTAGACCCTCGACGGCGACGGATCCGGACGTGGAGACCCGCGCGGCGGCGGCCGCCACCGGGCGGGGTCGGGTCAGCGTGACCTGCTGCCCGTCCACCAGGAACGAGCCGACAGCCAGTGCGAAGGACCGTCGGGCGCCCCTGCGGTCCTCGAGCGTCACCGACGTGGCACTGCACGCGACGACCTGACCGCAGAAGCCGGTCAACGGATCCTCGGCCACCACGTCGCCGGTCGCCGGGATCTCCGGGATCACCCTCGTCCGGCGGCCGGCACCGAGCACGTCCGATCCGTACCGGGTCACCACCTCGTCGGTGCGCGCCCGTGACGGGGCCGCGCGGTCGCTGCGGTCCGTGCCGAGGATGTCCGAGCTGTAGCGGTCGACCATTGTCATCTCCTGGATCGGGTGCGCTGGCAGACGCTACTGCCCGCGCCGGTGCAGTTCCGTCTGCAACGCCGCACCCGGCCGCGGCCGTCGACGTGGAGTTCGCCACTGCCTGGCGGACGTTCCGGATGGGTACCGTGACCGGGTGTCCTCCACCGCCGCCTCCGCCCTCTGCCT
>JBBJML010000010.1:0-107453 GCA_037720195.1 Nakamurella sp.
GGCGGCCGTGCGGAGCGCCGGCCGCTACGCGGTCGCGCCCCGCGGGGGTCCCCGGCTGCCCACGATGCAGCAGGGGATCGGCCCGGTCTTCGCGATCACCCCCTGGAACTTCCCGCTCGCGATGGGTACCCGCAAGATCGGACCCGCGCTCGCGGCGGGCTGCACGGTGGTTGTGAAGCCGGCCGCGCAGACCCCGCTCACCACGCTGGCGCTCGCAGCGCTGCTCACCGAAGCAGGCGTTCCCGACGGGGTTGTCAACGTCATCACCACCTCGCGCTCCGGGGCGGTGTCCGAGCCGATCATCCGCGACCCGCGGCTGCGCAAGCTGACCTTCACCGGCTCCACGCCGGTGGGACGGAAGCTGATCGAGCAGTCCGCGCAGCAGGTGCTGAAGGTGTCGATGGAGCTCGGTGGCAACGCGCCGTTCCTGGTGTTCGCCGATGCCGACCTCGACAAGGCGGTCGCCGGCGCGATGCTCGCCAAGATGCGCAACATCGGTGAGGC
Source organism: Nakamurella sp. (assembly GCA_037720195.1). Classification (GTDB taxonomy): domain Bacteria; phylum Actinomycetota; class Actinomycetes; order Mycobacteriales; family Nakamurellaceae; genus Nakamurella. Next base: position 505 of record JBBJML010000010.1, read on the forward strand.
CTGCACCGCCGCCAACCGGTTCATCGTGCACGAGTCGGTCGCCGAGGAGTTCGGGCAGCGACTCGCCGAGAAGATGGGCGCGATGAAGGTGGGCCCGGGCATCGACGACGGCGTGCAGGTCGGTCCGCTCATCGACAGTGCCGCGATCGAGAAGGTCAGCGCGCTCGTGGCAGACGCCACCGACCGCGGGGCGAAGGTGCTCACCGGCGCGAAGACGGTGGGTGACAAGGGCTACTTCTACGCGCCCACCGTGCTCACCGATGTCCCCGACAGTGCTGACCTGTTCGCCGAGGAGATCTTCGGACCGGTCGCGCCGATCATCACCTTCTCCTCGGACGAGGAGGGAATCGCCCTCGCCAATCGCACGGAGTTCGGTCTGGTCGGCTACGCCTTCACCGAGAACCTGTCGAAGGCGATCCGGGTGGCCGAGGCGTTGGAGACCGGCATGGTCGGTCTCAACCAGGGCATCGTCTCCAACCCGGCCGCCCCGTTCGGCGGCGTCAAGGCCTCCGGCATCGGACGTGAGGGCGGCGCCGAAGGGATCGAGGAGTACCTCGAGACCAAGTACGTCGGTATCGCGCTGTAGCCACTGCTCCGCTCGAAACCCCATCCTGCTGAAGACTTCGAGGACAACCATGACGACCACCGAAACCGCCCTCCCGCAGCGGCGCGAGCTGCGCACCGCGATCCCCGGTCCGCAGTCACAGGCCCTGCACGCCCGCCGTGCCTCGTCGGTCAGCGCCGGCGTTGCCTCGACCCTGCCGGTCTACGTCGCCGACGCCGGTGGGGGAGTGATCGTCGATGTCGACGGGAACTCGCTGATCGACCTGGGTTCGGGCATCGCCGTCACCTCGGTCGGCAACAGCGACCCGAGAGTGGTTGCGGCCGTGCAGGATGCTGTGGCCCACTTCACCCACACCTGCTTCATGGTCACGCCGTACGAGAGCTACGTCGCGGTGGCCGAGAAGCTCAACGAGCTCACCCCCGGCGGCCATGCGAAGCGCACGGCGCTGTTCAATTCCGGCTCCGAGGCCGTCGAGAACGCCGTCAAGATCGCCCGGCTCGCCACCGGGAAGTCGGCAGTGGTGGTGTTCGACCACGCCTACCACGGCCGCACCAACCTGACGATGGCACTCACCGCCAAGGTCGCGCCCTACAAGAAGGGGTTCGGGCCGTTCGCCGGCGAGATCTACCGGGCGCCGATGTCGTACCCGTTCCGCGACCCCGAGGGCTACAGCGGCAAAGAGGCTGCGCAGCGGGCGATCTCGATGATGACGACGCAGGTCGGTGTCGACCAGATCGCCGCCGTGCTGATCGAACCGGTGCAGGGAGAGGGCGGGTTCATCGAGCCCGCCGACGGTTTCCTGCCGGCGCTGTCGGAATGGTGCACCGCCAACGGGGTGCTGTTGATCGCCGACGAGATCCAGTCGGGTTTCTGCCGGACGGGCGATTGGTTCGCCTGTGATCGTGAGGGTGTGGTGCCTGATCTGGTCACCACGGCCAAGGGGATGGCCGGCGGTCTGCCGCTCGCCGCTGTCACCGGCCGCGCCGAGATCATGGATGCCGTGCACCCGGGCGGTCTCGGCGGCACCTACGGCGGCAACCCGATCGCCTGTGCCGCAGCGCTCGCCACCATCGAGACCATGCAGCAGGACGACCTCAACGCCGCCGCGCGGCACATCGAACAGATCGTCCTGCCGGTGCTGCGCGACGTCGCCGAGAAGACCGGCCGGATCGGCGACATCCGGGGGCGCGGGGCGATGATCGCCGCCGAGTTCGTCACGCCCGGCACCAAGGATCCCGATGCGGGGGCGGCCGCAGCGGTGGCAAAGGCCTGCCATGCCCAGGGTGTGGTGGTGCTGACGTGCGGGACCTACGGCAACGTCATCCGCCTGTTGCCGCCGCTGGTCATCGGCGACGAGCTGCTCCGCGAGGGGCTCGGAGTGCTGACGGCAGCGATCGAGGCGCTCTGACCCACGACAGTCAGAGCCCTTGCCCAGGCTCTCTCAGCGCCCGAACTTCGCCTTGGCCTCCGGTGTCATCGGCGTGAAGAAGTTGACCAGGGTGCCGTCCGGATCGCGGAACAGCAGTGAGCGGTTCCCCCATGGCATCGTGGTCGGGGCAGTCACCACCTCGATCTCGCCGGACAGATGCCGGATCCGGTCGAAATCCGCATCGACATCGTCCACCAGGAATTCGATGATCGCAGTCCGGTTGGCGGCTGGGACCGCCGAGCCAGCACCGAAGAGGGCGACGGTACGGGTGCTGCCGATGGCCAGCGTGCCAGAGGGCGTGGCGAGTTCGGCGAAGTCCGACGTGAGTCGCTGCACGGGCACTCCGGTGACCTTCTCGTAGAACTCAGTGAGCCGGTCGAGGTCGTCGGTGATCAGTCGCAGGGAAACCAGGGCGATGGTGGGCGTGGGGTTCGTCATGCTGGCGACGCTAGAGACAATAGTGGACACGTTCCGCCCGGTATCAGCCACACTGTTGGAGTGACGCGTCCCACAACCCGGGTGCTGGCCCTCCTGGAGATCCTGCAGACCGGCGGTCTGCACACGGTGGGAGCGCTGGCAGCTCGACTGCAGGTCGACGAGCGCACGGTGCGCCGCTACATCGGCCATCTGGTCGATCTCGACATCCCGGTGCGATCAGAGAGGGGTCGATACGGCGGCTACCGACTCGCGCTCGGGTTCCGAATGCCGCCGCTGATGCTGACCGACGATGAAGCGGTGGCGGTACTGCTCGGTCTCGTAGCCGGTCGCCGTACAGGGCTCGCGGGCCCGTCGCCGGTCGCGTCGGAGGCAGCGTCGGCCAAGCTGAGGCGGGTGCTGCCCGCGGTTCTGGGCCGACGGGTGGACGACGTTCTGCGCGCGGCCGAGTTCGCTGACAGTTCGTCGGTGATCGCGCTGGTGCCCACCGACGTCCTGCTGACGGTGGCCGGTGCAGTGCGGCGGCGCCGGCAGGTGTCGATCATCTACACCGGCGGTGACGGCCGTCGTACCGAGCGCACACTGCACCCGTACGGTCTGGTCTTCAGGTCCGGCCGCTGGTACGTCACCGGACACGACTCGTCCTCGGGCGAGACCCGGCTGTTCCGGCTCGACCGGATCAGCGAAACCCGTTCACTGGACGGAACATTCGAGGTTCCGGACACTTTCGATGCCACCCAGGCCGTGCTGACCGGGTTGGCCCGGATGCCGTACCGCCACGAGATCGCGCTGCGGGTCAGGGAATCCGTCGAGGAGATCCGCGCACGCCTGCCCGCCGTGGTGATCGCGTCTGCCGAGCCCGGCCCGGACCCGGACTGGACCACGGTGCGCATCCATGCACAGCGACTCGATTGGATCCCCGGGGTGCTCGCCGGCCTGGGTGTTCCCTTCGTCATCGACCGGCCCGACGAGCTCCGCGGGCTGGTGCGGTCGTTGGCGGCGGATCTGTCTGCCGCCGCTGGTGATCGATGACGAGCTGTTGCGCGAGGGGCTCCAGGTGCTGACGGCAGCGATCGGGGCGCTGTGAGTTGCTACCGGTAGATGGAGTTGGCAACGGCCAGCACGGTGTCGGCCGGGACGTTCCCGCAGACCTCGGCCCCGCCGGCTGCCTCGTCGGTCCACCTGGCGCAGTGCTGGACACCGTTCTTGGACGTGACGAGGGTTGCTGGGTAGGGGCCTACGGTGATGCTTCCGGATCCGTTGGCTGTTGGGGTCGAGCGCTTCACACCTTGACGGACGATGAGAACGGCACTCCCTGACCTGAAGGTCTGGACAACTGTGCCGTCGTCGAGCACAGCGTAGGGCGGAAAGACCGGGCGTTCGGGGTCGTGGATCTGCGGGAATGACTGAGTGCTGGTTCCTTCGACGAATCCCTGAGGCAGCACCCGCGGTTTCAAAAGAATAGGGAAAGGTGTGGCGCGCGACCCTGTTCGAGCTCCATCCTCTGCGGTCGCCGGGGGAGTGGAGTCGAGTGCGAGTGTGGCGACGAAGGGCGACAGACCGATATCCACGCAGGCAGTGGGTTCGAGTGCGATCACCGGTCGGTACTGGTAGCTGGTCAGGATCAGCCGGCCGGCACGAGTGATGGCCGTCAGACGGTAAACATCTGTGTCGCATGCCCCTCGCACCTTGGGTCCTGTCGTCACCGCGACGGTGTTGCCGACGCGGACCGCCGAGTACCAGGGCACGGCCCCGACCAACGCGAACTCCCTGCCGCTGATGGAGATCAGCTCAGCGGGTCGCGCGTCGGCATCGGTGGACGGGGCACCGCTCGAGGTGGATGGATCGGTCGGGGAGGCGGCGTAGATAGAGCGAGCCACCGCGACCACCGCGTCGGCCCCGCCGTCCACCGTGCCGCACACCTCGACCTTGCCCGCTGCGTCATCGGTCCATCGGACGCAGCGCTCGGGAGCGTCCTGGAAGGCGTTGACGGTGGCCGGGTAGGGCCCGATGGTGGTGCGATCCAGGGTGTCGTATCCGGACGAGAACGCCTGCAGCCCTTGGGTCACGGTCAGGGACTGTGTGCCGGAGCTGAAGTTCTGACCGATTGCGCCCTCGTTCTGACCGTCGGTGTTCTCAAAGAATGACCGGTACGCGTTGAACCCGGGGCGATCGGGATCGGGCTGCTGCCCGAACTCCGGGTCGGTTCCGCCGGGCGCGAACCCCGCAGGGAGTTCCGTCGGGACCAGCACGTGCGTGAGCGGTTGCGCACCCTCGGAAGAGCGTGCTCCGTCCAGCACCTGCAAGGGCGGCTCCTCCTCGAGCTGGAACGCGGCGACATAGGGCGGCAGTCCGATCGCCGCACAGGAAGGCTGCGCCTGATCCTTCGGCGGGTTGTACTGGTAGCTCGTCAGCACCAGATCCCCGTTCGGGGAGTGGGTTGCGCCCAGTCGGTAGATCTGGGTGTTACAGGCGCCTCGAATCTCCGGGCCGGTCGACACCGCCACCGTGTTCCCGATCCGCATTGCCGAGTACCACGGCACTGCACCGCCCAACGTGTACTCCTGGCCGCTCACGGTGATCTGCGCAGCGGGCTCCCCGCCGCCGTCGTTCGATGTCGAGCCCGTCGCACTCGGGCCGCTGGGTGCCACTCCCACCTTCGGGGCGCTGGACGGCGCCGTCGACGAGACGACCAGCACCGTCGCCGTTGCCGCAGCGATGAGCCCACCGGCGACCGCGGCCGGCGCCCACCAACGGTTGCGGGGGCTGCGCGCCGGCAGCAGCGATACGATCGAGAGTTGCTGCGGTGGTGCGAAAGAGCTTGTGGCAGCAGCGAAGTGGCGGCTCAACTGGGCATCCACGACATCGTCGTCCAGAGTGGGGTCCGTCATGACGTCTCCTCGACGGTCAGTAGAGAGCGGAGGCGGGCGCGCGCATCGCGCAGCGTCGATTTCACGGTGCCGTCTGCGCAGTCCATGACGGCGGCCACCTCGGAGATCGGCAGCCCGATGGCGTAGAACAACGTGATCGCGATTTGCTGGCGGTCGGTCAGCTTCGCCACTGCCCGGTCCAGATCGACTTTCGAGGCCATATCGGACCTGTCCTGCCGAACGTCGCGATCGGATCCCGCGATGGCGGACATTTCTGTGGTCTGCGGCCGGGACAGCGTGCTGCGGTGCGCCTTGTAGGCCCGATCCGCGACGATCGCCAGCAGCCAGCTGCGGGCCGTCCCGCGACCGGTGTCGAACTGGGAACGCTTGTGCCAGGCCGCCAACAGCGCCTCGGCGAGCACGTCCTCAGAGTTCCCGCCGGCCATCCTCGCGGCCAACAGCGCCATCGAACGCCAGTGCGGACGCACCCAGGCGTCGAAGCCCCGGGCGTCGAGCATCGACAGCGCGTCGACGGACACGCCTTCGGTGGACACGCCTTCGACGGACACGCCGTCGATCCGCACCTCGTCGGCCGCCGCCTCGTCCACCGCCACCCCCGCCCGTCCGCCGCCCACACCTGATCTACCCGCCGGACGCCGGATCGGTGGGGACCGGTTGCAGGAAATGCCGGCTTCGAATCGCCCAGCGGACGGAGCTCGAGGGAGATCCTTCACCCGATCGTCGACAACGCGTCACCCGAGTTCGGTACGGATGTCCGTCTTCCGCGCCCACGCTCATCGCGTGACGACAACCGAGTTGCTCCTCGACGCACCGGATCCACACCGCCCCGCCACCGACAGCTACCGACTGACGCTCGCGCATTCCGCCGAAGACGTCGACGCCGCCCGCCGCCTCCGGTTCGCCGTCTTCAGCACCGAGTTCGGCGCACTCACCCCCGGCCCGGACGGGCTGGACGCCGACGAGTTCGACGATCTGTGTGATCACCTCATCGTCTGGCACACCAGCACCGATCGACCCGATCAGCGCGAAGCCATTGCGACCTACCGACTTCTGCCGCCCCACGCCAACGATGCCAGCCCGCTGGCCGCCGGTCTGTACTCCTCCGCCGAGTTCGACCTCTCGCCGCTCGAGCCGCTGCTGGGGAGTGCGGTCGAGGCCGGCCGGTCCTGCGTGCGCGCGGACCATCGTTCGGGAACGGCGGTCTCGTTGCTCTGGGGCGGGATCGCCCGCTACATGCACCTGTCGGGCTACCGCTACCTGATGGGCTGCGGGTCCGTGTCGCTGGCAGACGGCGGTGGCGCTGCCGCAGCATTCGATGATCTGGTGCAGCGCAAGCACCTCGCGCCCGATCACCTCCGCTGCGCACCGCGCCGCACCTTCGATCCGGTCGGGATCCAGCGGCCCGCCCGCCCCGCGATCCCGCCGCTGCTCAAGGGGTATCTACGGCTGGGGGCGGTCGTCTGCGGACCGCCTGCCCTGGACGTGGAGTTCGGGACCGCCGATTTCCTGGTGTTGCTCGATCTGGAGACCGCGGACCAGCGGTACCTGCGCTTCTTCCTGGGCGAGCGCCCCCCGGCCGGGCAGGGTTCCCGATGATCTGCCGTCGACCGGCCTGCACGCCGGGCTGCCTGGATGCCCCGGCGGCCGAACTGCGCCGCGGACGGATCGGGCAGCTCGCGGTCGTGGGGCGCACGCTCTGGGCGGTGCTGATCTCGGTGGCACTGATCCATCTGCTGACCCCCGGTGGCGGGTCCCGGGCCGAGCTGCGCGGAGTCTGGCTGCTGCACCGCAGGTCCGCAGCCATCCTCCGGGCTCTGGGCATCACTGTCCACACCCATGGCACCCCGCGGGAGGGCGGCGCGCTGGTCGTCGGGAACCACCAGTCGTTCCTGGACATCCTGGTGATGTCGGCGCAGACCCCGCTGCACCAGATCGCCAAGACCGAGGTCGGCGGCTGGCCGCTGGTCGGCGGCTTGGCCACCAGGACCGGGACCCGGTTCCTGGATCGATCTGCCCTCTCGACGCTGCCCCTGCTCGTCGACGACGCGGTGGCATTGCTGCGCAGCGGACGCAAGGTGCAGGCCTTCCCGGAGGCGACCACCCGGTGCGGCGGGGCGATCGACGAGTTCCACCGCTGTGTGTTCCAGGCAGCCATCGACGCAGCGGTGGTCGTTGCCCCGGTCACCGTCCGGTACGCCGGTCCCGATGGTTCCCCGGTCAACGCACCAGCCTTCGTGGGCGACGAGACGCTGGCGGACTCGCTGCGTCGGGTGCTGGCCCTGCGCGGCCTGACGGTGCAGGTCAACTGGCTGTCGCCGATCCCGGCGATTGCCGGCACCGGGCACCGGGCCACCGACCGCCGGCGGCTCACCACCCTCGTGCAGGACGCGGTGGCTCGTGATCTGCAGGTGCCGGTCGTGTGGCGTTCCGGTCGTCGACTCGCGGATGTCCCGACCACGCGGGTGGGCGCCTACGCTGGAGCATGATGGTGTACCTCGATCATGCTGCGACCACCCCGATGCTGTCGGCGGTGGCCGCTCGCATGTCCGAGGTACAGCGGGATCCACTGGTCGGTAATCCGTCCTCGCTGCACGCCGCCGGCCGACGCGCCCGGCGCATCGTCGAGGAGTCGCGCGAGCAGGTCGCTGCGGCGTTCGGTGCGCACCCGAGCGAGGTCCTGTTCACCTCCGGTGGCACCGAGAGCAACAACCTCGCGATCGCCGGACTGTACCGCGCCCGGCGCGCCGCTGATCCGGTCCGACGCCGAATCCTCGTGTCGCCCGTCGAACACCATGCGGTGCTGGACGTCGTGGAGAGTCTGGCCCGCACCGAAGGTGCCGAGCTCGACTGGCTCCCGATCGACCCGGCCGGACGGGTACTTCCCGAGGGCTTCGCCGCCGCCTTGCAGCGTGACCCGCAGGGTGTTGCGCTGGCCACCGTGATGACGGCCAACAACGAGCTCGGCACCCGCACCGCGATCCGGGAACTGGCACACCTCGCCGCCGAAGCCGGTGTCCCGCTGCACACGGACGCCGCCCAGGCCGCCCCGGTGCTGCCGATCGACTTCGGCGCCGACGGTGCGAGTGCTGTGTCGATCACGGGTCACAAGCTCGGCGGTCCCGGTGGCACCGGGATCCTGCTGCTGCGCAGGGATGTCGCCCTCACGCCGTGGCTGCACGGCGGCGGTCAGGAGCGGGGCCTGCGCTCGGGAACGCTCGACACTGCAGGGATCTCCGGTCTGGCCGTTGCAGCCTCGGATGCACAGGTGCAGCGGGCGGACCGCGCAGCTCGGCTGACAGCGTTGCGTGAGCAGCTCGCCACCGGGGTCCTCGTTGCGCTGCCCGATGCAATCCGTACCGTCGGCCCGGACGTCCCGCAGCTTCCCGGGATCCTGCACCTGCGCTTCCCCGGCGCCGAGGCCGAGACCCTGCTGATGCTGCTGGACCGCGCCGAGGTCCAGTGCTCGGCCGGAGCGGCCTGCAGCGCGGGGGTCACCCGCGCGTCGCACGTCCTGCTGGCCCTCGGCCTCGACGAGGATGCAGCCCGCAGCGGCCTGCGGTTCTCGTTGGGACACACCAGTACCGCGGCAGACGTTGCGGCTGCGGTCGCGGCGGTGCCGGAGGCGGTGGCCCGCGCCCGCGCGGCCGCCCGGCCCAGTCCGGTGGGAGTGCGATGAGGGTCCTGGCCGCCATGAGCGGTGGAGTCGATTCCGCCGTCGCTGCAGCGCTCGCAGTCGACGCCGGTCACGACGTCACCGGCGTCCACCTGGCGCTGTCCCGGCAACCGGGGACCCTGCGTACCGGCTCCCGCGGTTGCTGCACGGTCGAGGACGCCTTCGACGCGCGCCGGGTGAGTGACCTGCTTGAAATCCCTTACTACGTCTGGGATTTCAGTGCCGAGTTCGCCCGTGATGTGGTGGATGATTTTCTGGCCGAGTACCGTGCGGGACGCACCCCGAATCCGTGTCTGCGGTGCAACGAGAAGATCAAGTTCGAAGCCCTGCTGGACCGGGCGATCGCGCTCGGCTTCGACGCGGTCGTCACCGGCCACCACGTCGGTCTCGTCGACGGCATCCTGCAGCGCAGCGTCGATCCGGCCAAGGACCAGTCGTACGTGCTGGCCGTCCTCACCCCGCAGCAGCTGGCGCACACCATGTTCCCGCTCGGACAGATGACCAAGACGCAGGTCCGCGCCGAGGCCGGCCGCCGCGGCTTCGCAGTGGCTGCCAAGCCCGACTCCTACGACATCTGCTTCATCCCGGACGGCGACACCCGCGGCTACCTGACCGAGAAGCTCGGCCAGGCCCCCGGACCGCTGGTCGACGCCGACACCGGTGAGCAGATCGGTACCCACCAAGGACATTTCGGTTTCACCATCGGCCAGCGCAAGGGCCTCGGCATCGACCATCCCGCCGCGGACGGACGTCCGCGGTTCGTGTTGGGGATCGAGCCGGTCAGCGGAACCGTCACCGTCGGCGGGCAGCAGCACCTGGACATCATCCGGATCGAGGCAGGGCACCGGATCGTCTTCTCCAGCGGACGGATGCCGGACTTCCCGTTGCGGGCACGGGCGCAGGTCCGGGCGCACGGCGCCGCCGTGCCGGTCCGGGTGGAGCTGATCGACGAGGTGTTGCAGGTCACGTTCGACGAGCCGGTCCAGGGGATCGCCCCCGGGCAGAGCGTGGTTCTGTACGACGAGAGCGACACGTACGTCATCGGTGCGGCGACCATCACCGCTTCGGTGTCTGCGGCCGGGGCTTCCGTGTGACGAGCGAACTTCCGTCGACGGCCACGCCGTCGTGGGGGAGCGGCACAGCCTCCGGCGGCGGGGTGTTGCCCGGGACCGACGTCGACGAAGCGACCAGGACCATCGCCGGTGAGCTCACCGCGCTGCCCTTCCAACCGGACCTTCCCGAGCGTGGGGTCGGCGCCGACCCGCTCGGTCGCTGCATCGGGTTGCTCGTCGACATCCATGCCGAGGTCGTACCCTCGGGCTGGCGCGTCGCCTCACGACCTGGCCGGGACATGGTGCGCGCCAACGATTTCCGGCGACGAGACCTGGACGCGGTCGAGCAGCATCTGGTCGGTGCGCCGACACTCAAGATCCAGCTGCTGGGGCCGTGGAGCCTGGTGGCGCGACTGGAGACCAGGACCGGTCATCGCTCGGTCACCGACGGCGGTGCGGTGCAGGATCTGGTGGAGTCCTACAGCGAGGGCTTACGTCTGCAGCTCGCGGAGCTGTCCAGGCGACTGCCGGGGACGGATCTGCTGGTCCAGGTCGACGAGCCCGAGCTGGAACGGGTGCTCGGTGGATCGCTGCCGACGGCCAGTGGCTTCGGCACCGTCCGCGCCGTGAGCGCCGACATCGTCCGCCAGCGGCTGGATTCCTTCGCCGCCACCCTTCTCGGGGCGCACCCTGCCGGCGTGCTCGCCCTCACCGGCGTTCGGCCAGGGACCTGGTGGCCGGTGTTGCAGCGGTGCGGGTTCTCACATCTCGCTGCCGAACTGACCGACCTGGAACGCACCAGCTCGCTCGACGTGATCGGCGAGGCGATCGGCGACGGAGCCGGTCTGTTGGTGACCGTCCGGCCGTCCGAGGAACCTGATCTGGTCGAGCAGACCTGTCGCCGGCTGCTGGCCGGCTGGCGGGCTCTCGGCTTCGCCGAGGAGCAGCTCGCCCGCTGCGTCGTCCCGGTGGCGGGAACACCGGCCGGGACTCCCGCGGTGGCCCAGGGCCTGCGATCAGCGGTGCAGGTGGGGGCCGGTCTGCTGGACCCGCCGTCGTCCTGGCGGGAAGGTCTGATCACTCCAGGGCGCTGAGAGCGGATCACCGGTCAGAACGCCTCGACACCGTGCGTGAGCCAGGGAACATCGACCGGCCTTGAGATACATAGGTACCCTATGCAAATATAGTGGAGTGGTCGACACCGCGCAGGAACCCCTCGTCGATGCGGGCAGCAGACTCCTCACCGCCGTAGCCGGACTGAACCGCTGGGCGACGTCGCAGGCTCAGACCCCGTTCGACATCCCGTACGCCCAGCTGCGGTTGCTCTCCCTGGTCGGTCAGCTCGAACCGGTGCGCGTGACCGAGCTGGCCGAGGCCGACAACTGCTCACAACCCACGGTGACGCAACAGATCCGCAAGCTGGCGGCGCTGGGCTGGATCGATCGAGCCGACGACCCTGACGACGCGCGTGCATCGCTGCTGTCGCTGTCCGCCCAGGGGAATGCCGCAATCGGCCAGGCGCGTGCGGCGCGGGCCCGGGCGATCGTCCCGCTGTTGGCCGATCTCGATGCAACAGACCGCGAAACCCTCGCTCGGGCAACAGATCTGCTCGACCGACTGTCGGTCGCCGCATCCACGGAGCATCGCCTCCCGAACCGCCGGCGCGGTTCCGAACGAGGAGAGTCATGACCACCGTTCACCGTCCGTTATCCGCACCAGCCACCACCTCCGGTGGGACCGCGGACAGCATGTGGAAGCAGCCGAAAGCGGTCTGGGCCGTTGCTTTCGCGAGCGTCATCGCGTTCATGGGGATCGGCCTGGTGGATCCGATCCTCAAGCCGATCGCCGAGCAGCTGTCGGCGTCCGCTTCCCAGGTGTCGTTGCTGTTCACCAGCTATCTGGTGGTGATGGCGGTCGCCATGCTGATCACCGGCTACGTCTCGAGCCGGCTCGGCGCCAAGAAGACCCTGCTGCTGGGCCTGGCAATCATCATCGTCGGTTCGGTGCTCGCCGGTTCGAGCGCCGCCATCGGCGGCATCATCGGCTGGCGTGGCGTGTGGGGGCTGGGCAACGCCCTGTTCGTGGCCACCGCGCTGTCCACCATCGTCGCCTCAGCTCGCGGCAGCGTCGCCCAGGCGATCATCCTCTACGAAGCCGCGCTGGGCGTCGGCATCGCCGTCGGTCCGCTGGTCGGCGGGGTGCTGGGCAACATCTCCTGGCGCGGCCCGTTCTTCGGGGTCGGCGTGTTGATGGCTGTCGCACTCGTCGTGACCACGTTCCTGCTGCCGACGATGAAGCCGACGGGCACGCCGATCAAGCTGGGTGATCCGTTCCGGGCGTTGGCACACAAGGGATTGCTCAGCATCGCGCTGGCCGCACTGCTGTACAACTTCGGCTTCTTCACGTTGCTCGCCTTCACCCCGTTCGCGTTGGCGTTCAAGGCGATCCCGATCGGACTGATCTTCTGCGGCTGGGGTCTGGCCCTGGCGTTCAGCTCCGTGGTGATCGCCCCGATCGTCCAGCGCTGGTTCGGATCGCTGCGCGCGGTGATCGGCAGCCTCACCTGCTTCGCGCTGATCCTCGCCGTCATGGCGGTGCTCACCGACAGCAAGCCGCTGCTGGTCGTCTGCGTCGTGGTGGCCGGATTCTTCCTGGGCATCAACAACACCCTCGTCACCGAGATCGTGATGGAGATCGCCCCGGTCGAACGTCCGGTGGCCTCCGCCGCCTACAGCTTCGTCCGCTTCGGTGGCGGAGCTGTCGCGCCGTGGCTGGCCGGCAAGCTGGGTGAGGAGTTCGGGATGCACGTGCCCTTCTGGGTCGGCGCGGCCGGTGTGCTGGCCGGTGCGGTGCTGCTGGTGCTCACCCGGTCGTTCTTCACCGGCCTGGACCATCACGCGCCACCCGCCGAGGGCAGCGTGGAGCTCCCAGACGATCTGACGGTTGCCGAGGCCGGCGCCTGAGGGCTCGACCTGGGACCACGACCTGGGGTCCGCGTATCCCGGTCGGACTGTCGGTGTGCGGTCGTAGGGTGGGCGCGTGAGGAAGAGCATCAACGAGACGGGTACCGAGACGGGTTCCGGCGCGGGTATCGACACCCCTGCGATCGATCCCGACGTGCAGCGCCGGCATGCCGAGCTGGCCGAGCAGATCACCGGTGCCCAGTTCCGGTACTACGTGCTCGATTCGCCCACGATGGCCGATGCCCAGTTCGACGATCTGCTCCGCGAGCTGCTGCAGCTCGAGGGCGCCCATCCGAGCCTGGTCACCCCTGATTCGCCCACCCAGCGGGTGGGCGGCGGTTTCGCGACCGGCTTCGCACCTGTCGAGCACGCGGAACGACTGCTGAGCCTGGACAACGTGTTCTCCGCCGACGAGCTCGCCGGCTGGTTGGACCGCACGATCAAGGCCACCGGAGCCGACGGGGTGCGCTGGCTCACCGAACTGAAGATCGACGGCCTCGCCGTCAACTTGACGTACGAGCGCGGCCGGCTCACCCGCGCCGCCACCAGGGGCGACGGTCGGGTGGGGGAGGACGTCACGCTCAACGTGCGCACCATCGAGTCCATTCCGCACCAGCTCTGCGACGACGGCGGTCACGACATCCCCGAGCTGGTGGAGGTACGCGGCGAGATCTTCTTTCCACTGGCCGCATTCGCCGAGCTGAACGCGTCGTTGGTGACGGCGGGGAAGGCGCCGTTCGCCAACCCGCGCAACTCTGCTGCCGGGTCGCTCCGGCAGAAGGATCCGCGGGTGACGGCCTCCCGCAAGCTGGCGATGCTCTGCCACGGGATCGGCGCCCGCCGGGGCTTCGACATCCAGCGGCAGTCCCAGGCCTACGAGCGGCTCGCGGCCTGGGGGCTGCCGATCTCCGACCACAACCAGGTGGTGGACACCGCGGCAGAGGTTGCGGCCCGGGTGGCGTACTGGGCCGAGCACCGGCACGACGTCGCGCACGACATCGACGGCCTCGTCGTGAAGATCGACGACATCGCACTGCAGCGACGGCTCGGCTCGACCTCGCGCGCCCCGCGGTGGGCGATCGCCTACAAGTACCCGCCGGAGGAGGTCACCACGCTGCTGCGGGACATCCAGGTCAACGTGGGGCGGACCGGCAGGGTGACGCCGTTCGCCGTCCTGGAACCGGTGCTGGTGGCCGGATCGACGGTCGGCATGGCCACGCTGCACAACGCCTCCGAGGTGGTGCGCAAGGGTGTCAAGATCGGCGACACGGTGGTGATCCGCAAGGCCGGCGACGTGATCCCCGAAGTACTCGGACCGGTCGTCGAGCTCCGCGAGGGGCGCGAGATCCGGGATTTCGTGATGCCGACGCACTGTCCGGAATGTGGCACGAAGCTGCGGCCGATGAAGGAGGGGGACATCGACATCCGGTGCCCCAACTCCCGCTCCTGTCCCGCGCAGCTGCGGGAACGGGTGTTCCACCTGGCGGGCCGGGGCGCCTTCGACATCGAGGGTCTCGGCTACGAGGCGGCGTCGGCGCTGCTCGAGGGCGGTGCGATCGCCGACGAGGGCGACCTCTTCGCTCTTGACAACCGTGCGCTGCAAGGCATTCCACTGTTCACCACCAAGGCCGGTGCGCTCTCGGCCAACGGTCGCAAGTTCCTCGACAACCTCGGCATCCGCAAGCAACAGCCGTTGTGGCGGGTGCTGGTGGCGTTGTCGATCCGGCACGTGGGTCCGACCGCGGCCCGCGCGCTGGCGCAACACTTCGGCGACCTGGATGCAATCCGCACCGCGGCAACATCGTCGGTCGACGACCTTGCAGCGGTCGAGGGCGTCGGCCCGACCATCGCCGCGTCCGTCCGCGACTGGTTCGACGTCGATTGGCACGCCGAGATCGTCGAGAAGTGGCGGGCCGCCGGCGTGCGGATGGCTGACGACGTCACCGACCGTCGTGAGCAGACCCTGGCCGGTCTGTCGGTGGTGGTGACCGGATCGCTCGAGACCTTCTCGCGTGACGAGGCCAAGGCTGCGCTGCTGGAGCGTGGGGCGAAGGCGGCCGGTTCGGTGTCCGCGAAGACGGCGTTCGTGGTGGTCGGGGAGGCGCCCGGTTCGAAGTACGAGAAGGCGGTTTCGCTCGAGGTGCCGATCCTGGACGAGGCCGGCTTCCGGGTGCTGCTCGAGCACGGTGCAGAGGCGGCCCGTGGGGGGGCGCAGATCGGGGAGCGGACTGCTGATGACGCATAGTTCGTAGTATTCACAAAAGCCTGAACATATGCGTACGGTCATGCTCCATGAGCACTGATCTGGTGGTGGAGACCCGCGGTCTGCAGAAGCGGTTCGGCACGACGGCCGCCCTCGACGGCATCGATCTGGTGGTTCGAGCCGGGGAGGTTCACGGCTTCCTCGGCCCCAACGGCGCGGGGAAGTCGACCGCCATCCGGGTGCTCCTCGGGCTGCTGCGGGCCGACGGCGGTACCGCCCGGGTACTGGGCCGCGACCCCTGGGCGGACGCCGTCGCCGTCCACCGGGAGATCGCCTACGTTCCCGGTGACGTGGCGCTGTGGCCGACGCTGTCCGGCGGTGAGGCGATCGATCTGCTCACCCGGCTCCGTGGCGGCGCCGACACCGCGCTCCGTGAACGACTGCTCCGCCACTTCGATCTCGACCCGACGAAGAAGGCCCGCAGTTACTCAAAAGGTAATCGCCAGAAGGTGGCGTTGATCGCAGCGTTGGCCAGGCCCGCCCGGCTGTACGTCCTCGACGAGCCCACCAGCGGGCTCGACCCCCTCATGGAGGAGGTGTTCCGCCACGAAGTGGAGCGGGTCCGCGCGGACGGCGCCAGCGTGCTGTTGTCCAGCCATCTGCTCGACGAGGTCGAAAAGCTCTGTGAGCGGGTCACGATCCTCCGCGCGGGGCGGGTCGTGGAGAGCGGAACGCTGGCTGAACTGCGTCACCTGACGCGGACCAGTTTCCGGGTCGGCACCCGGGCGGACCCGGCCGGGATCGCCCGTCTGCCAGGTGTCCACGATCTCGAGTCCGAACCCGGACAGCTCGCCTTCGACGTGGACACCGAAGCAGTGCAACAGGTTTTGCAGACGCTGGTCGTCGCCGGAGTGAGCACCCTGACCGTCACTCCGCCGAGCCTGGAGTCGTTGTTCCTGCGCCACTACGGTTCCGACCCGGAAGACAGCTCGGCCCGGGCAGCGGGGTCGGCATCGCGATCGGGATCGGGATCGGCACCGTGATGGGCACCGTGCTGACCCTGGTCCGGATGCGCCTGCGGCGTGACCGCGTCGCGCTGACCGTCTGGGTCCTCGGAATCACCGCGCTGGTCGGGGGCGCCTCGTCAGCGGTGATCACCGAGTTCGGTGATCCGGACCAACAACGTCAGCTGATCACCCTGGCGCTGGCGACCCCAGCCTTGCTGGCCTTTCGTGGCGTCCCCAACGGGTTCTCCTCGGGGTCCATCATCTGGTTCCAGCTGTTCACCTGGGTGGCGGTGCTCATCGGTCTGCTGAACACGTTCCTGGCCACCCGACACGGCAGGGCGGAAGAACAGGACGGCCGCCGCGAGCTGCTGGCCTCGACCCCGATGGGGCGGATGACGCCGATGGTCTCGACGCTCGTCGTGGGGATCGTGGTCGACGTGCTGATCGGGGTCCTGTCGGCTGCGGCGTTGGTTGCCGTCGGCGAGTCCGTCGTCGGCGCGGTAGCGGTAGACACCCCGTACGGAGTTACGGCTGCTGTTCCTCGGGATCGGGCTGTTGGCCGGTGAACTGCTGCCGACGGCCCGGGCGGCAAACTCCTGGGGGGTGGGCATCGTCCTGGGGAGCTACGTCGTGCGCGCGGCCGGCGACGCCCTGGGTGCCGCCGACCTGGCCGCCGGAACCCTGACGCCGTCCTGGATCGGATTGTTGTCGCCGATCGGTTGGGGTGAGCGAACTCTGGCGCTCAGCGCCAACCGGGCGGTGTGGTTGGTTCCCGGACTGGTGTTCGCCGTCGCCGCCATCGGCGTCGCACTGATGGTGGGAGCCAGGCGGGAACTCGGCGCGAGCCTGGTCACCGAGCGTCGCGGACCGGCCACCGCATCGCCGTCGCTGCACTCGACGCTGTCGCTGGCCCTGCGTCAACAGCGCGGATCGGTGCTGGGGTGGGTGATCGGCGCCGCCGTGCTCGGTGGGGTCACCGGCTCACTGGCGACCGCGATCGGCTCGGCGGCGGTGCAGAACTCGGCGATCAGCCGGGTGCTGCGGGAACTGGCGCCGGGAGGTGACGTCAGCGCACAGCTGGTGACCGTCTTCACCGCGGCGATCATGACGATGATGGGCATCGTGGCAGCCGCCGCCGGGGTGCAGGCGGTGCTTCGGACCAGGACGGAGGAGACCGAGGGCCGGGCCGAGCTGTTGCTGGCACTGCCGGTGGGACGGGTGCGCTGGATGCTGCAGACGGTGCTGATCGCGATCGCCGGCTGCGCACTGGTGCTGGTGGCGGCCGGGCTGGCCGCCGCGCTGTCGTTCGGGCTCCGCGGTAATTCCGCTGCCGGCTGGCGTGCGCTGCAGCAGGCCGCCGTGGAGTTCCCCGCGGCCGCCGCCGTCGCAGCGGTGGCCGGTCTCGGGCTGAGCGTCCTCCCCCGATGGGCGATCGGGACCGCTTGGGGCGCATTGGGTCTGGCCGCTGTGCTCGCGTTGTTCGGTGGTCTGCTGTCGCTCCCGTCGTGGCTCGTCGACATCAGTCCCTTCGCCCACGTTCCTGCGGTGCCGCTGCGATCGGCGACAGCGCTGGTGGTGGTCGCGGCCGTCGGCATCGTGCTGGTGGCAGCGACCGGGGTGGCGGCGCGACGGCGGGAGTGGACGGCGTGAGCACGATGGTCGGTGCTGAACTCGAGGCGGTACGGGTGTTCACCGAGCGGGCTGCGGCGGAACTGATCCGGTCCGGCTTCCCCCGGGTTCCGGCCGGGGTCCTGATGGCGCTGACCGGCAGTCGGCAGGGCCGCCTTTCATCCGCCGAACTGCGCGCCGTGTTGCAGGTGAGCGCAGCCGCGATCTCCACGGCCGTCGGCTATCTGGACCAGATGGGCATGATCACCGTCTCGACGGTCCCCGGGACTCGCCGCCACAGCTACTCGGTCGGCGAGGACCCGTGGTTCACCCGGATCGCCGCCGCCGACACCTACCGACGTTCGGCGGACGCGATCCGGACCGCGGTCCTGGAGTTGCCGCCCACCTCTGCCGGCGTGCGCCGGGCGGGCGAGATGGCCGACTTCCTGGCCTTCTGCGCCGACCGGGTGCCGGACCTGGTGCAGGAGTGGTTGGCCGCGCGCGGCGGCAACGCCGACTGATCGTCGGAGCCGGCGGCGCAGGCGGACACGTCAACGACCGAGCAGGTTGTCATCGACTGAACCGGCGACCCGGCCCGCCCGGAACAGCTCAGCCCGCTTCGATGATCTGCTTGATCCTGGCCAGGGTCACCGGAATCCCGGTGACCGCCGCCCGGTGCCGGTCGTCGATCTGCTGCTGCGCCTGCGGGCCGAACTTCTGGTGGAAGTACTCGATCCCGGCGGGCAGGAACTCCCACGTCTCGGTGAGTCGGGTGCCGGTGCCCTCGGGCGACATCGTGTAGCTCCAGCTCACCAGCGACCCGTTCACCAACCAGGCGAACTCGCGGCCCCGATCGGCGACGGCAACCCTCGATCTGGTCTCCCAGGTGCGATCGGCGGTCACGTTGCGGCCGTGGAACCAGCTGTCCACCCGAGGCCCGTCCGCATCGGGCTGGTCGCCATCGGCCCACCAGCAGGCCTCGCAGATGGGGCTCCATTCGCCCGTCCTGCGGACATCGGCGACCACGTCGTAGACCGTTTCGGCAGCAGCGTCGACGACGATCGAATCGGTGAACGTCAGGGACTCGGTCACGGTGGTCTCCCTCGTCGAGCGGTCAGTGCGGTGCCCGCGGTGGGCGCAGTGCTGCGCCCACCGCTGGGTCGACGGATGTCAGCCGGTGGTCTGACCCAGCTCCGGCTCCTGCGCCTGCAGCTGTGCCAACCGAGCCGGATCCTGCACCTTCATCCAGGCGATCACGTCGCGGAACGGCACGCACTGGGTGTCGGCCTTGCCGCAGGTGTCGGTGACGAACTTCCCGATCGCGTCGGAGTAGGCGTTGTTGTTCCACTGGTTGAAGTGGTTGCCCAGTACCAGGGGTGCCCGGTTGCCGGCGAGTGCGGCGTTGTACATGTCCTCGTACGTCTGCACGACCTGCTGGGAGTCCTTCGCGGACTGCGCCGGATCGGTCGGGGTGTTCGCCTCGAGGTTCACGCCCTCCTGGCTGTACCAGAAGTTGTAGTCCATGGTGATCTGCACGTGCTGGTTGCGCTGAGCGGGATCCAGGAGCGTGTTGCCGGTGATGGTGCCGTGCATCGGGAACTCAGCCATCCCGAACTGCCAGATCCCGTTGTCGGCGGACTTGGTCGGCCAGGTGATGCCGCGGCGGGTGAAGGAGCTGTCGTACTCCAACTTGTGCGACGTGAGTGCCGGGTACAGATCCTCGGCGTGACCCTCCAGACACGGCGTCCGCTCCCCGGTGATGTCGGCGGCCTTCAGCTTGAGCGTCGGCAGCTGCGCGTCCGGGTTGTTGCTCTTGTAGTCCTTGATCAGCCCGAAGAACTGGTCCAGCTCGTTGTTCCAGTCGGCGGTGCTCCACTCGCTGCCGCCGCCCGGCCCGCAGAAGTGGCCGTTGAAGTGGGTGCCGATCTCCATCCCGGAGTCGAGCGCCTGGTTGATGTCGTTGATCTCGATCGGCAGGTCGGTGGCGAGGTTCCAGTTGATGTCCGAGGCACCGACCGCATGCTGCGGACCCTTGTAGTGGTCCTTCGTACCCTCGCTGAGCATGTAGGTCCCGGACAGGAACCCGGTGAAACGGAACGGAACCTTCTTGCTGATCCCGAACCAGTACTGCCACTTCTCGTTCCAGCCGACGCCGTCGAAGGAGACGATGACGAACTGCGGCGGCTTCTCGCCGGCCTTGAGCTTGCGGGGGATGTACCCGTCCGGCAGGGCGACGCCGTCCTGCGGGTTGTCGAAGCTACCGTCGCCGGGCTCGGCCTGGCTGGACGGAGTCAGTGGGGCGCTGCTGCTCGCCGAGCTGCGCGGTGTCGTCGACGGCGCGGGCGTGCCCGACGGAGCCGTGCTGCTCGGCACGGCCGAGGAGCTGCCCGGATCAGCGCTGGTGCCGGTGGTGGTGGTCCGGCTGGGCCGGCCGTTGCCGTCCTCGCTCGCCGGGACGGTCACCTTCACGGTCACCGGATCCTCCGAGGCCGTCGAGCTGCAACCGGCCAGCAGGACGGCGACGAGAGTGGTCGCGGTGGCGGCGGTGGCGCGAACGCGTCTGATACGCACTGGATCACTTCTTTCACTTCGCAAGGGGGTCGAGAGCGCACCGAGTTCTCAGGGCGCAATCGGTGTTCGATGTCAGGACGCACAGTTCATGGGCAGGTTGCTGTGATGCGGCAGACAGACCCGTGCCCCGAGGCAACGGTACCCGCGTCGACGCGGCGGAAGTCCTGGCTGCGGGCTTCAACCCGTCTTGCCCAGGGGTGCCGGACCGGCCGCGCGGACCGGTCAGCCGACAGGAGCGTCCCAGCTGCCCGGGGCCGGAGCTCGCCCGGACATCACCGCGGCCAGCATCGCCAGGTGTGCCAGGCGGCCGACCTCCGACCTGCGCAGAGCGGGGCCGCCGGGGCGACCGATCAGTACCGTCTCACGGGAGGAACCGATCGGCGCCGCGGCAAGTTCGGTGCCCACGGCGCGCCACGGCTCCGGAACCCAGTTCTCCTCGATGTCCAGCACGGTGGCCCTGGTCAGCGGCGCCCAGCCGGGCACGACGCCCTCGAAGGACGGCACCCCACCGCCGCCGGCGAGCAGTTCGACGGTGCCGTCGTCCCGGATGCGGACCACCGCCGCCCAGCCGGCCCGCAACACGTCGGGCAACAGCTCCGCGAGGACGTGGTAGGCGCGTTCCGGCTCACCGGCCAGCGCTTCGACGAGTTCCCACTCGCGGTGCGCGTCGGCGATCCCCGGGTCCGGCCGGACCGTTTCGACCCGCACCCCTGGCACGGACTCGGCCGCGGTGATCAGCACGTCGGGGGATTTGCCCTTGGGCATGTCGACGACCAGGTCGTCCACCGCATGACCGTGCGAGCGTTCGACGATGTCCATGGCCAGGATGTCGGCGCCGACCGTGCCCAGTGCGGTGGCCACCGCGCCCAGGGTGCCGGGGCGGTCGGGGAGTTCCAGCCGCAGTACATACGACACTCGGCCCACGCTCCTTCTGCTCGCTCGCCATGCTCTGGTCGGGTGGGAGGTGCGATTCCCGGCAGTATGCCGGGAGCCTGCCGTATGCAGGGCGCGTGACCGGCGTCCGCCGTGTTACCAGCAGATCACACTCGGGTGCCGCGTCGGTGGGTCGGTGTCGAGCGACCGGTCGGCGGTTGCAGCGTCGCCACCTAAACTGGAGGGTCGAGGCAGGTGTCACCCGCAGCGCAGTTCATCCCCGCACACCACGGCGGGACCGACAGCAGGCGAAAAGAGGATCGTGTCCGCACTTCAGGACAGCGGCAGTGAGGTCAGCATCGCTGCCCAGCAGCCGGCACTGACCAGGGACGAGGTCGCGCACCTCGCGCACCTGGCCCGACTGCAGCTCACCGAGTCCGAACTGGACCTCTACCGCGAGCAGCTGGATGTCGTCCTGCACTCGGTGGCCAGGGTGAGCGAGATCGCCACCGCCGACGTCGAACCGACCACTCATGCGGTGCAACTGGTCAACGTCTACCGCGAGGACGTCGTGGTGCCCGGTCTCGAGCATGCCGCGGCGCTCGCCGCGGCTCCGGCGACCGACGAAGGGCGCTTCCGGGTGCCCCAGATCCTGGGTGAAGAGGAATGAGCGCAGTGAGCACAACGAGCGACCTGACGCGGCAGACCGCCGCCGAGCTCGCCTCCGCCATCGCGTCCCGCGAGGTGAGCGCCGTAGAGGTGACCCGCGCCCATCTCGACCGCATCGACGCCGTCGACACCGACGTGCACGCCTTCCTGCACGTCTCGGGCGAGAAGGCGCTGGCAGCCGCAGCTGCCGTCGACGAATCCCTGCAGCGCGGTGAGGCTCCGGCGTCCCCGTTGGCCGGAGTTCCGTTGGCACTCAAGGACATCGTCGTACAGCAGGGTGTCCCGACCACCGCGGGATCGAAGATCCTCGAGGGCTGGCTGCCGCCCTACGACGCCACCGTCACCCAACGACTGGTCGCTGCCGGGATCGTCATCCTCGGCAAGACGAACCTGGACGAGTTCGCGATGGGTTCTTCCACCGAGAACTCGGCCTACGGCCCGACCCGCAACCCGTGGGACCTGACCAGGATCCCTGGCGGGTCCGGCGGCGGTTCGGCCGCTGCGTTGGCCGCGTTCGAGGCGCCGCTGGCCATCGGCACCGACACCGGCGGCTCCATCCGCCAACCGGCCTCCGTCACCGGCACGGTCGGCGCCAAGCCGACCTACGGCGGCGTCTCCCGGTACGGCGTGATCGCGTTGGCATCCTCGCTCGACCAGGTCGGCCCGTGCGCCCGGACCGTGCTGGACACGGCGATGCTGCATGAAGTGATCGCCGGGCACGATCCGCGCGATTCCACGTCCATCCCGCAGCCGGCGCCGAAGGTCGTCGACGCGGTGCGCCGCGGGCAGACAGATGGCGTCGCAGGGATGCGGATCGGCATCGTCAAGCAGCTCGGCGGTGACGGCTACCAGGCGGGGGTCAGCGAATCGTTCGCGAAAGCGGTGGCGACGCTGACCGCAGCCGGCGCCGAGATCGTCGAGGTCGACTGCCCGCACTTCGAGTACGGTCTGGCCGCCTACTACCTGATCCTGCCCTCGGAGTGTTCCTCGAACCTGGCCCGCTTCGACGCCATGCGCTACGGCCTGCGGGTGGAGAAGCGACCCGACGGCACGCTCATCGAGTCGGCTGAGCAGGTGATGGCGGCGACCCGCGGCCAGGGCTTCGGCGCAGAGGTCAAGCGCCGCATCATGTTGGGCACCTATGCACTGTCGGCCGGCTACTACGACGCCTACTACGGTTCGGCGCAGAAGGTCAGGACGTTGATCCGGCAGGACTTCGAGCGGGCCTACGAGCAGGCGGACGTGCTCATCTCGCCGTCGTCGCCCGTCACGGCGTTCGCGATCGGAGAGAAGGCCGACGACCCGATGGCCATGTACCTCAACGACCTCGCGACCATCCCCGGGTCCCTCGCAGGGATCCCGGCGATGAGCGTGCCGTCCGGCATCGCCTCCGACACCGGACTTCCGGTCGGCCTGCAGATCATGGGGCCGGCGCTCGGCGAGCTGCCGATGTACCGGGTGGCTGCCGCCTTCGAGGCGGCCTACCTCGCCGAGCACGGCACCCTGGTGCCCGATCTCGCACCCGCTCTGGAGGGAGCCCCGTGAACGACCACACCGCAGCGACGTCCCCGCCGGTCGAGGCCGAGTTGATCGACTTCGACGAGGCTCTCGAGCTCTTCGATCCGGTGATGGGCCTGGAGGTGCACGTCGAGCTGGGCACCGCGACGAAGATGTTCTGCGGCTGCCCCAATGCGTTCGGCGCCGCCCCCAACACCAACGTCTGCCCGGTGTGCCTCGCGCTGCCCGGCGCGATGCCGACGGTCAACGCGCAGGCGGTCGAGTACGCGACGCTGATCGGCCTCGCCCTCAATTGCGAGATCGCCCAGCTGTGCCGGTTCTCGCGGAAGAACTACTTCTATCCGGACATGCCCAAGAACTTCCAGACCAGCCAGTACGACGAGCCCATCGCGTCCAACGGTCACCTCGACGTCGACCTCGGCGACGGGGAGATCTTCCGCGTCGAGATCGAGCGCGCCCACATGGAGGAGGACACCGGCAAGTCCACCCACGTCGGCGGGCTCACCGGGCGGATCCACGGCGCCGAGTACTCGTTGCTCGATTACAACCGGGCCGGTGTTCCGCTGGTCGAGATCGTGACCAAACCCATTGTCGGAACAGGGAAGTCGGCGCCCGTGGTGGCCCGGGCGTATGTCGCGGCGCTGCGGGATCTGCTACTGACGCTGGGCGTCTCCGACGTTCGGATGGACCAGGGCTCACTGCGCTGCGACGTCAACCTGTCGCTGATGCGCAAGGACGCGACGGAGTTCGGCACCAGGACCGAGACGAAGAACGTCAACTCGCTGCGCAGCGTGGAACGTGCTGCGCGGCACGAGATCTCCCGGCAGGCGGGGATCCTGGAGGCCGGCGGCTCGATCGTGCTGGAGACCCGGCACTTCGACGAGGCGACCGGTGAGACCGGATCCGGCCGTCCCAAGGAGACCGCCGAGGACTACCGCTACTTCCCGGAGCCCGACCTGGTGCCGGTCGTTCCGGACCGCGAGTGGGTGGAGACGCTGCGCGCCGGCCTGCCCGAGCTGCCGTGGCTGCGCCGTGCGCGGCTGCAGCAGGACTGGGGCTTCACCGATCTGGAGATGCGCGACCTGGTGGCAGCCGACGGCGTTGTGCTGGTCGAGCAGACCGTCGCGGCCGGCGCCACGCCGGGCGAGGCGCGGTCGTGGTGGAACGCTTATCTCGGCCAGCGGGCCAACGAGCGCGGGGTGACCCTCACCGAGCTGCCCATCACACCCGAGCAGGTGGCCGCGGTCTCGGCGCTGGTGCGGGACGGTGCGCTGAACGCGAAGCTCGCCCGCCAGGTGATCGACGGCGTGTTGGCCGGCGAGGGTGAGCCGCAGGACGTCATCGCTGCCCGCGGGCTCGCGGTCGTGAGTGACGATGCCGCCCTGCAGACTGCTGTCGACGAAGCTCTCGCCGCGCAGCCGGCCATCGCCGAGAAGATCCGCAGCGGCAAGCTGCAGGCGGTCGGTGCTGTCGTCGGCGCCGTGATGAAGGCGACCCGCGGTCAGGCCGACGCCGGCCGGGTCCGCGAGCTGGTGCTCAGCACCTTGGGAGTCGAGGGCTGAAGCAGCTCGTGACCTGCGGGCATCGCTGTTGCGTGCCCCGGGGTGGTGCCCGGTCGGCCTACCACCCCGAAGTTTTCGGCGATCGAGCGAGTTGGGTGGCCGCGCGCAGTCCCTCTCCTCCACCTTCGACGTCGAGGCCCACGGAACCTCATCGATCCTCCGTCTGTGCTGACGGAGGCTGAGTAACGGGAGTCGAGCACGTACCCGGGGGGTAATGCCGGGCCGGCCGTGGTTGGGTCTGGCCCCCCCGGAGGGAGGAACGACCGATGGGGTGGTAGGCCGGCTGGGCTTCACCCCCCGGGGCTCGCGGCAACGACCAGTCAGTCGTTGCCGCCGCCGCCACCGCCGCCGGACGGCTGGATGATGACGACGCGGTCGTCGGCGGCGATCGGCTTTCCCTTGCCGTCCTTGTTGGACGTGGTGGCCCAGAACAGTTCCTGCTCGGTCCCGGCGCCGCCGAGCTCGAGCGTCAGCAGCCGGCCGTAGGTCTTGTCCACCAGCGCCTTCGGAGCTCCGGTGAAGGAGCCGTCGGTGTCGGTGTCGAGGGCCACGACCCGTTGGGCCGGTAGGGAGGTGAAGGCGAGCTGACGGGAGGCCTGCGCGCAGTCGTTCGCGCCGCCCTCGGCGGCCTTCCAGGTCCAGATCGTGTTCGGCGGCTTCGCCGCGGAATACCTGGCACCGGACTTGGGAGCGATCACGACATCAGCCGCGGCACGGTGGTCGATCGCGGCGACCGAATTGTTGACCAGGCACATCCCGGTCACGTCGGTGAAGCCGGATGCGAAGATTGCCGAGCCCGGGGTCGGGTTGCCCTTCGACGGCTTGCCGAAACCGTCGACGCGCAGGATCTTGCCCGCCAACGACTTCGGGTCGGTGGACAGCTTCGCCGTGCCGGTGTCGCCGGTGCCGATGTAGAGCTGGCCATCGTTGCCGAACAGGATCCGGCCACCGTTGTTCTTCGCGCCCTTGGGGATTCCGGTGAAGATCGCCTTCGGTGTGTCACCCTTCGCGATCCGCAGGATGCGGTTGTCCTTCGCCGTGGTGACGTACGCGTAGATCAGCCCGTCCTCACCGAACGACGGCGACAGGGCGATCCCCAGCAGGCCACCGGTTCCGGAGGAATCGAGGTCGCGCACGGTTGCGTACTCCGCGGGTTCGGTCTGCGGGGCGATGGTGAGGATCTTCCCGGTGGTGCGTTCGCCGACCAGGGCCGACTGATCGCCCGGCAGCAGCGCCAGACCCCACGGTGCCTCCAGACAGGCGGCGACCACCGCCGGATCGGTCGGCCGGCACGGGTCTTCCGGGGGCGCCGAGGAGCTCGGGGGCGCCGAGCTCGAGGGAGCGCTGGGGTCCGACGACGAAGGAGGTGGTGAAGCACTCGTCGAGCCGCCGCCGAGACCTGGCACGACCGGTTGGATGACTTCGGGCGTCAGCGAGGGTTGCGCGCCGAAGCTGGATTGCGGCCGGGACAGATCGGCGCATCCGGCCAACAGCAGGAGCGCTGCCGCAGGTCCGACCCAGCACGTCAGCGCGCGCAGGGTTCGGCGCGGTGGGCGGCGGGCGGGGCGGCCGCGGGGTGGGTGTCCGGACATCACCACCACGGTACGCAAGCGCCCATCGCGGCGGGCTGGAACCGGTCGGCGGCGGGGAGCGGGCCCGTGACAGGGTGGAGACATGACCGTTGTCCTCGTCGCTGACCCTTCCCATGCCGCGAAGATCGCCGCAGCCGCTGATCTCGATCCGTCCATCGAGATCATCACCTCTGCCCCCGGGGAGGGCCTGCCGGCCAGGGCCGCCGAGGCGACGGCGCTCGTCCCCGGATTCCTGGCGGTCGCCGACGCGCTCGAGGTGTCGGACGCGCTGCCCGCGCTGCGTCTGGTGCAGCTGATGTCCAACGGCGCAGACGTCTGGCTACCGCGGGTGGGCGGCTCGCTGACGATCTGCACCGCCAGCGGCGCACACGGCGGCTCGACCGCGGAATGGGCGATGGGCGCCCTACTCGCAGTGCTGCACGACTTCCCGAACTTCGCCGCCGCGCAGCACCGCGGGGAATGGGACCGCCATCTCACCGAGGAACTGGACGGGAAACGGGTGTTGGTGCTGGGAGCCGGTGATCTGGGAACGCAGATGCGCCGACGACTGGAGCCGTTCGGTGCGCACATCACGATGGCGGCCAGGACAGCACGTGAGGGCGTCATCGCGATCGACGACGTGCCCTCGGTGCTGCCCGATCATGACATCGTGGTGCTGATGGTGCCGCTCACCGAGGCGACCCATCACCTCGTCGACGCCCGGTTCCTGGCCGCGCTTCCGGACGGGGCGATCGTGGTGAACGCGGCCCGCGGCCCGGTCGTCGACACCGACGCGTTGATCGCCGAGCTGACCTCCGGGCGACTGCGCGCGGCATTGGACGTCACCGATCCCGAGCCGTTGCCCACCGGGCACCCGTTGTGGAGCGCTCCGGGAGTGTTCATCACCCCGCACGTCGCCGGCGCCGTACCAGGGGGTCAGGCCCGGGCGCTGAAGGTCGTCGTGGAGCAGCTCAATCGGTTCGCCCGCGGCGAGGAACTGCGCAACGTCGTCACCGACCAGGGCTACTGAGCCCGGAACGCCGGGTCAGTAGGCAGTCCTGGTCGTACGCAGTGCTGGTCGACAAGGGCAGGGCTGGTCAATATGCAGAGCCACCCGAGAGTGACACGGCCCCGGTGGGGTGCCAGACGGTCTTCTGCTCCAGGAAGGCGCGCAGTCGCCCGGTTCCCGGCGCGTCGGCGAAGTCCTGACCGGCCCGCGGGCGGT
This sequence comes from Nakamurella sp., assembly GCA_037720195.1. Taxonomy (GTDB): domain Bacteria; phylum Actinomycetota; class Actinomycetes; order Mycobacteriales; family Nakamurellaceae; genus Nakamurella. The sequence goes on from JBBJML010000010.1 coordinate 28,320, forward strand.
ACACCCGCTTGACGGTGCCGGACGCGGCTTGCGCGAGCGAGGTGCCCAGCTCCTCGTCGCAGCCGGTCAGATCGAGCGCGTTCACGTCCCCGTGGCTCGCGAGGTGCGGCATGATCTCGGCGGCGTCCCCGGTGAGCAGATTGACCACCCCGCCGGGCAGATCCGAGGTGGCCAGCACCTCGGCCAACGCGATCGCCGGCAGCGGCCGCGCGTGCGAGGCGACCACCACGGCCGTGTTGCCGCTGGTGATGATCGGCAGGATCACCGAGACGAGCCCGAGCAGCGAGTCGTCCTGCGGCGCGACGGCGGCCACCACCCCGGTCGGTTCCGGGCTGGTGATGCAGAAATACGGTCCGGCAACGGGATTCATCCCGCCGAACACGGCGACGATCTTGTCGGTCCAGCCCGCGTAGTGCACGACGCGGTCGATCGCTGCATCGACCGAGCTCGCGGCCCTGTCCTCGGCCACGCCCTCGCCCGTGCGGACGAGCTCGATGAACTGGTCACGTCGGCCCTCCATCATCTCGGCGATCCGGTAGATCACCTGGCCGCGGTTGTACGCCGTTGCCGACGCCCAACCGCCGTGTGCCTTGCGGGCAGCGACCACTGCGTCACGGCCGTCCTTGCGGGAGCCCTGGGCGGCGTTGGCGGCGAAGGTCCCGTCATCGGTCGTCACCTGGTAGGTGCGGCCGCTCTCGCTCCGCGGGAAGGCGCCCCCCACGTACAGCTTGTAGGTCTTGGCGACCGGTACCCGTGCTGGTGCTGTGTCGTCGACCGGTTCGGCCTTCTTGCGCGTCATCAGTTCTCCTCCTGCAGGTAGGCGCCGAGACCGGCACGCCCGCCCTCCCGGCCGAAACCGGATTCCTTGTAGCCGCCGAACGCCGCGGTCGGATCGAATCGGTTGAAGGTGTTGGACCACACCACACCTGCCCGCAGCGCGGAAGCCATGCCGAGGATGCGGGAGCCCTTCTCGGTCCAGATACCGGCGGACAGCCCGTACGGGGTGTTGTTCGCCTTGGCGATCGCCTCGTCCGGGGTCCGGAAGGTGAGCACCGACAGCACCGGTCCGAAGATCTCCTCCCGGGAGATCCGCATCGACTGCGACACCCCGCTGAAGACGGTGGGCGGGAAGAAGAATCCGCGCTCGGGGACAGGGCACGGCGAGGTCCAGCGCTCGGCGCCCTCTTCGTCACCCACGTTCGCCAGTGCGGTGATCCGGTCCAGTTGCTCACGCGAGTTGATCGCACCGATGTCGGTGTTCTTGTCCATCGGATCGCCGAGCCGCAGCGTCGACACCCGCGCCCGTAACTTGGCCAACACCTCGTCGGCGACCGATTCCTGCACCAGCAGGCGACTGCCCGCGCAGCAGACGTGCCCCTGGTTGAAGAAGATCCCGTTGACGATGCCCTCGACGGCCTGGTCGATCGGTGCGTCGTCGAACACGATGTTGGCGGCCTTGCCGCCGAGTTCGAGGGTCAGCTTCTTGCGGGTCCCGGCCAGCGAGGCCTGGATCGCTCGACCCACGGCGGTGGACCCGGTGAAGGCCACCTTGTCGACCCCCGGATGGTTCACCAGTGCGGAGCCGACGTCGCCGGCGCCGGGCAGGATGTTGACCACGCCCGGCGGCAGGTCGGCATCGGCGATGATCTCGGCCAGCACCAGGATCGACAGCGGGGTGGTCTCGGCCGGTTTGATGACGACGGTGTTGCCCGCGGCGAGCGCCGGCGCGATCTTCCACGCCGCCATCAACAACGGGAAGTTCCACGGGATCACCTGTCCCGCAACACCCAGCGGGTGCGGGGCGGGACCGTAGCCCGCGTGCTCGAGCTTGTCCGCCCAGCCCGCGTGGTAGAAGAAGTGCGCGGAGGCCGTCGGGATGTCGCCGTCCCGCGACTCCTTGATCGGCTTGCCGTTGTCGAGGGTCTCCACGACCGCCAGCTCGCGGGCGCGCTCGGCGATGCCCCGGGCGATCCGATACAGGTACTTGCCCCGCTCCGCGCCGGGCATCCGTGACCAGACGTCGTCATAGGCCTTGCGCGCCACCGACACCGCAGTGTCGACGTCCGCGGTGCTGGCGGTGCTGACGACCGCCAGGGGTTCCTCGGTGGCCGGATTGACGGTCTTGAGGTCCTCGCCCCTGCCGTCGACGAACTTCCCGCCGACGAACATCGAGTACCGCTCCTTGATCCGGCCGATGGCGGCCGATTCCGGGGCGGGGGCGTACTCCCAATCGAGGTGAGTCACAGGATTCCGTTCTTCTCAGTCGACGGTGACGTAGCTGGGGCCGCTGTAGTGGCCCTGGGTCTGGGCGCGGCGCTGCATCAGCAGATCGTTCAGCAGCGAGGAGGCGCCGAACCGGAACAGGAACGGATCCAGCCACTCGTCGCCGGCCACCTCGCGGACAGCGACCAGATACTTGATCGCGTCCTTGGTGTTCCTGATCCCGCCGGCGGGTTTGACGGCGCGGCGTTCGCCGGTGCGGTCGTACCAATCACGGACCGCCTGCAACATCACGTGGGTGACGGGCAGGGTCGCGGCCGGGGAGATCTTGCCGGTGGACGTCTTGATGAAGTCGCCGCCGGCCAGCAGACCGAGCCACGATGCCCGGCGCACGTTGTCGTAGGTGCCGAGCTCTCCGGTCTCCAGGATCACCTTGAGCCTCGTCGTGCCGCAGGCCTGCTTGATGGCGACGATCTCGTCGAACACCTTGCCGTAGTTGCCGGCCAGGAAGGCGCCGCGATCGATCACCATGTCGACCTCGGTGGCGCCGGACTCGATGGCCAGGCGGGTGTCGGCCAGCTTGATCGGCAGCGCGGAGCGTCCTGACGGGAAGGCCGTGGCCACCGAGGCGATCCCGATACTGCTGCCGCGCAGCACTTCTGCAGCGCAGGAGACCATGTCGGGGTACACACAGACTGCAGCGACGGATGGCGTACCCGGTACGTCGGGATCGGGACGGCGGGCCTTGGCGGCGAGCGATCGCACCTTGCCCGGGGTGTCGGAGCCCTCGAGTGTCGTCAGGTCCACCATCGAGATGGCGAGGTCGATCGCGGCGAGCTTGCTGGCCTTCTTGATCGAGCGGGTGGCGAGACCGGCCGACCGCTGCTCGAGTCCGACCGGGTCGACGCCCGGCAGCCCGGCGAGGAAGCGGCGCAGGCTCTGTTCGTCGCGGATCGCGTCGACGAGGTCCGGGGGGAGGGCCGCCGCCGGCAGCGCAGTCGCGCCGAGGGCTCCCGTACGGGATGCGGAGCTGCCCTGGAGTGTGGTCATCGACCCATCCTAGGGACCGACCCTCGAACCGCGGAGTCGAGTCGATCCGGCCAGGTCAGGACCCATCGGGGCGGTCAGCCGGTGAAGGGGACCAGCCCGCGGGTGCCGCCGACGAGGGCACCGATCAGGCCGAGTACCAGCAGCGCCATCCAGACGATGCCGAGCACCAGGCCGGCGATCGCCAGTCCCTTGCCGCGCAGTCCTTCCCGCTTGATCTTCCCGAGCGCGACCGCGGCGAAGATGATCGCCAGGATCGACGTGATCCAGTAGACCCAGACGATGCCGCACACCAGCGAGGCAACGGCCAGCCCGCACATCGGGGCCCCGCGGACCGGGTACCCGTAGCCGACAGGGTGAGGTCCGCCCGGTGGCACGTACGGCGCGCCCGGCTGCGGGTGGACCATTCCCGGCGGCGGGTGCGGCGCCGCCGGCTGCTGCGCCGTTCCGTACTGCTGGTACAGCTGGCTGTACTGCGGGGGGCCGGGCTGCCCGTAGGGCTGCGGCGCCGGTGGGAAGCTCGATGCCTGCTGGTCGTACGGGTCCGCTGCCGGATACACCGGCGCGCTCGCCGGGTAGGTCTCGGTCGGCGCCGGGGTGGCCGCATCCCAGGCCTGCATGCCGTGAGCGGGATCGGCCGTCGGGTCGGCGGTGGGTACGACTGCGGTCGACGGGTCCTGGCCGCCGGGTTGGCTCATGTCGCAAGACTAGGGGGCCGCGCGGATGATCTAGCGTTGCAGGTATGCCTGCACCGCACGAGATCCCCGCCGGTTTCGACGTCGTCGTCGTCGCGCACCCACTGGCCGCTGCCCGGCTGTCGACGATGCGGGACGCGCGCACCGACAACGCCACCTTCCGCGCCGCGCTCCGCGACCTGACCTTGATGTTGGTGATCGAGGCCAGCCGCGGACTGGCGACCGAGATCGTCCAGATCCACACTCCGGTGGCCAGGACCGGTGGGACCCGGCTGATCAATCCGCCCCTGTTGGTGCCGGTGCTCCGGGCCGGCCTGGGGATGGCGGACATTGCCCACGCACTCATCCCCGAGTCGCAGATGGGCTTCGTCGGGATGGCCCGCGACGAGCGGACCCATGAGCCGACGCCGTACATGGAGTCCCTCCCGGCGTCCCTGGCCGGACGCCCGGTGTTCGTCCTGGACCCGATGCTCGCCACCGGCGGATCGATGGTCAACACCATCCAGCTGCTGGTCGACCGGGGCGCCACCGCGGTGACGGCGGTCTGCGCGTTGGCCGCCCCCGAGGGGCTCGTCCGGCTGGCCGAGTCCGGGCTCCCGGTCCGGGTGGTCACGGCATCCGTCGACGAACGCCTGAACGATTCGGCCTACATCGTGCCCGGTCTGGGAGACGCGGGAGACCGCCAGTTCGGCGCCGTCTGAGCGCGCCCAGGGCGATCCGACGGGTGTCCACCGGACGATCTGGTCGAAACCCCCCGAAACTGACGCCCTGGTGGCGCCGTCGGGCCGCGGTGCTTACGGTGTGTGCTCACCCAGTAATCGACCCGGTCCCCAGTGACCGAGCGCTGACGAATCCGAGGACGATCATGAGGTTCTCCCGCCCACAGGGTGCCGGGGTTGCGGCGATGCTGTCGTCGGTCGTGCTGGTGTCGCTCGTGCTGAGCGCTCCGGGCTCCAGCGCCGCCCCTGCCGGCCGCGCCGCCACAGTGGCCCAGCCCGCGGGTGCAGCAGCAGCCCAGCGGCAGGTGCAGGGAACTGCGTCGCCTGCCGGGCCGGTGCGCCCGGCGCTGCTGACGGCCGCTGGAGCCACTGATGCGTCGGCATCTCCGTCGCTGCTGACGGCAGCCGCATCCGCAGCACCGAATCGGATCGGAACGCCCGCGCGCACCAGGACCTACGACGGCGGCTACCTGCAAGGGACCACCCGGACCACGGCGAACGGTGAGGCCTTCTCCGCCGCAGTGGTCGGCAACGTCACCAACCACACGGACGGCGACACCGACATCATCGGGGCCTACCTGGACGGGACGGTGCACGTCTGGAGCCAGAAGACCGGACGCCAGTTGTTCGTGGTCCAGACCGGCGGCCCGATCGCGGCCTCGCCCGGTCTGTTCCGGATGAAGCCCGGCGGTCAGTTGTACGTCACCATCGCCAACAAGGCAGGGCACGTCTACGTCTACTCCTTCACCGGCGGCCGCACCCGGGTCGTGTTCCACAAGCAGGTGTCCTACGAGGGCAAGACGGGTGTCTTCGGTACGCCTGTCGTCGCCGATCTCGACAAGAACGGAAAGATGTACCTGGTGGCCACGGCCTGGACCCAGCACGTCTACGTCTGGGACATCGCGACCGGCGCCAACAAGCGCGGGTTCCCGATCTGGGTGAAGGACACCGTTTGGTCCTCCCCGGTGGTCAGCGACATCGACAACGACGGCTACTCCGAGATCATCTTCGGCTATGACTGCGGCGGTGGTGGCACCCAGATCTGCCACGTCAAGTACAAGAGCAAGGGCGGCTTCGTCACCGTCTACGACCACAACGGTCGGCTGCGGCCGGGCTGGCCGAAGTTCATCCCCGGGCAGGTGGTCTGGTCCACCCCCGCGGTGGCGAACATCGTGGGTGACTCCGGCAAGGAGATCATCGTCGGGACCGGGCTGTTCTGGCCGGGTGCCGGCAAGCAGACCTGGGTCCTGGACCGCAACGGTCGCACCATCAAGACGGTCCCGATGCTCGGCCGCACCTTCGCGTCCCCGGCGATCGGCGACGTGCTGCACACCGGGCGCGCCCAGATCGTCATCACCGACGACACCGGGTACACCGACATCATCGACACCAATTGGCACCGGTTGGCCCACGTGTGCACCGCGCGGATCAGCGGCGGCCGGTGCGCCACCTCGCACACCAGCCCGATCATCGGAGACGTCAACAACGACGGCTACCAGGAGGTGATCACGGCCGGCTCCAACAGCTTCTACGTGATCGACCACACCCGGAAGGCCGTGGTGAGCGTGCAGATTCCGGAGACGTTCTACGGGCTGTCCGCTTCACCGACCCTGGTCAACCGGGCCGGCCGGGCCACGTTGTACTTCGCCCTGATGGCGAAGAGCAGCGGTGGGAACCGTGCCCAGGTCATGGCGTACACGTTCCCGACCGCAGCGGGGAACAGTGCCTGGCCGACCTTCAAGGTCAACGCCGCCCGCAACGGCGTGGCCAACCAGGCGACCGTCAACCCGCCGGTCGGCCAGACCAGGTGACCGTCCTGGTGAGGGGCGAACGCTGATCCTGGGAAGTACGAGCAGGAACGTGCAACCCGTTCGTGGAGCGGGACCGTCCTTGCGGGTGAGCCACCGCAATCCGGTGCGAACCCGAACTCGGTACCTCGAGGATGGAGAACCATGCGCAGCAAAGCCCCACAGACGACACGACCGACTGCATCTCCCAGAGGTGATGGTCGGCTGCGTCGACTCGGCGCAATCCTGGCAGTCACTGCTCTTCCGCTGCTCGCCGTGGCCTGCGCCGAGCCGGCCGGCACGAACGTCGGTGCGGGCGCCGGCGGCGCCACGGTCGGTGTGTCCGCCGCGCCCCCGCAGTCGGACGGCAGTGCCGCTCCGTCATCCGCGCCCGCCACCAGTGTGTCCGGAACGGCCGGGAATTCCGGCAGCCAGCCTTCCAGTCAGGAGCCGCCCATGTCGTCAGCACCGTCTTCACCGGGAACTGCGGTTCCCGATTCCGTGAAGGGATCGGCGTACACCGCGACGTCGATCAAGGGTCGCCCGGAGGTGAAGGGTTCGCCGCTGAAGATCTCATTCGACGCGACGGGTGATCGCAGCGGTCTGCATGCCGGGTGCAACTCCATGGGCGGCGCCCCGGTGTTCGACGGCGACGCCCTGAGCATCCCGCAGATCGTCTCGACGATGATGGCCTGCGAGGGAGGTGGCGGCGTGATCATGAAGCAGGAGTCCTGGTACTCGAAGTGGCTGACGGAGGGTGTCAGCTACACCGTCGACGGCACCACGCTCACCCTCGAGGGTGCAGGCGTGACCGTCGTGTTCGAGCGATCCGGCGACGCCGACGCTGCCCCGTCGAACACCGAGGGCCCGGATTCACCGACCTCGGACGGCGGGATGACCACCCAGGCAGAGACGGGTCCGGTCGTCACCCCGCGCACGCCGATCTCGGGCGCCACCATCGTGCCCGGCACCATGGGATCGGCGATCCCGATCCCGCCGACCACCCGATGACCTGCGGAGAGCCTGGCCCGCGACCGGTCGTCACCGGTCCTTGACCGGGACCGGGTAGAGGCCGAGCAGGTCCGCCACCTCGCCGCGGAGCCGAGCGATCAGCTCGGCTCCGCGGTGGTGCGCTCCGGGCAGATCACCCTCGACCGGGACCACCACCTGCAGGTAGGCCTTGAGTTTCGGCTCGGTCCCGGACGGTCGCACCACCACCCGTACGCCGGTGCCCCGCAGCACGATCGCGTCGGTGCGCGGCATCACGTCGGTCGCCGACACACTCGTGCCCAGCAGGCTGTCCGGCGGTGCAGCGCGCAGCCTGGTCATCGCGTCACCGATGATGGCCAGGTCCTCCACCCGCACCGAGAGCTGATCGGTGACGTGCAGCCCGTGCTGCACTGCCAGCTCGTCGAGGGCATCGAACACCGTGCGGCCCTGTTCCTTGAGACCAGCCGCCATCACCGCGGCCACCGCAGCAGCACTGATCCCGTCCTTGTCGCGGACGTGATCAGGGTCGACGCACAGCCCCAGGGCCTCCTCGTAGCCGAACACCAGCCCAGTTCCCTGACCGTCACCGGCCCGGACGATCCACTTGAACCCGGTGAGGGTCTCGTCGTAGCGGGCGCCGTGCGCGGCCGCGACGGCGCCCAGCAGCGAGGACGAGACGATGGTGGTGGCGACCAGTGGATCCGGATGCGCGGTCCGATCGAGACCGGCCAGCACGTGGTCGCCGAGCAGCACGCCGGTCTCGTCCCCGCGCAGCATCCGCATGCTCCCGTCCGCCGATCGCGCGCCGATGGCGCACCGGTCTGCATCCGGGTCGTTGGCGATCGCCAGATCCGCTCCGAGCTCGTCCGCCAGCGCCAGCAGCGCGTCGGTGGCGCCGGGCTCCTCCGGGTTCGGGAAGGTGACGGTGGGGAAGTCAGGATCGGGATCCTGTTGCGAGGCGACCGCGGTGACATCAGTGAAACCGTTGTCGCGCAACACGTCCAGCAGGAGCTGGCCACCCACGCCGTGCATCGCCGTGGTGACGATACACAGCTCGCGGTGCCCGCTGGGCACCAGCGCACTGATCGATGCGCGATAGGCATCGACGAGATCGTCCGGCCAGGGCGAGGGGCTGCCGTCGGTGTTGACGGCGCCTGCCGCCGGAGCGGCCGCGATGGCCGCTTCGATGGCGGCGTCGGTCGGGGAGACGAGCTGTGCTCCCGCCTGCAGGTAGACCTTGAGGCCGTTGTCGCGGGGTGGATTGTGCGAGGCCGTGACCTGCAGTCCGGCAGCCGCCTGCAGGTGACGGACCGCGAACGCGGTGACCGGGGTGGGAACCGGACCGGGTGACAGGACGACGTCGAAACCTGCTGCCGACAACACATTCGCTGCATCCTCGGCGAACTCGCGGGAGCGGTGTCGGGCGTCGTGACCGACCACCACGGACTGCCGGGTACCGCCGTTCGCGCGCAGGTGGGCCGCGATCCCGGCTGCAGCGCGACGCACCACCACCAGGTTCATCCCGGATGGTCCCGCGCGCAGGGGTCCGCGCAGTCCCGCGGTCCCGAAGCCGAGCGGTCCGCTCATCCGATCCTCCAGCTCGGCGATCGCGGACTCGTCGCCGCTCGTCGCCGCGGTGAGGATCCGCTGGAGTTCGTCCCGATCAGCCGGGCACACGTCGGCCGATATCCAGTCGGTGGCTGCCTGCCGGACCTGCTCGTCCAACGCGCTCATGACCGCGAGATCAGCTCGGCCAGCAGCGCACCCATCCGGTTGGCGGCGCCGCGTCCGGCCTCCAGCACCTCGGCGTGGTCCAGCGGCTCACCGGTGATGCCCGCGGCCAGGTTGGTGACCAGGGACAGCCCGAACACCTCGGCGCCCGCCTCGCGGACGGCGATCGCCTCGAGCGCCGTCGACATCCCGACCAGATCGGCGCCGAACGTGCGGTACATCCGGATCTCGGCCGGTGTCTCGTAGTGCGGGCCGGGGAGCTGCAGGTAGACGCCTTCCTCCAGGGTCGGGTCGATTTGCCGGGCCAACTCCCGCAACCGGGGTGAGTAGAGATCGGTGAGATCGACGAAGTTCGGCCCGATGATCGGCGACGTCGCAGTGCCGTTGAGGTGATCGCTGATCAGGATCGGTTGACCGACGCTCATCCCCTCGCGCAGGCCACCGGCTGCGTTGGTGAGGATCACCGTCCGGGCGCCTGCGGCGACGGCGGTGCGCACCCCGTGCACCACCGGGGTGACGCCGCGGCCTTCGTAGAAGTGGGTGCGTCCCAACAGCACCAGCACGCGCTTGTCTCCCACCGGGATCGACCGGATACGGCCGGCGTGACCGGCGACCACCGGCGCGGAGAAGCCGGGCAGGTCGGCCATGCTGACCTCGGCCGTCGGTGTGCCCAGTGCCTCGGCGGCGGGGACCCAGCCCGAACCCAGCACCAGGGCGACGTCGTGGTGCAGCACCCCGGTCGCCCGGGCGACGGCAGCGGCGGCGGTGGTGGCAGCGGCTCTGGCGGCCCCGGCAGCCTCTGCGGGATCGAAGGCATCGCTGGCAGGCGCGTCGTTGCTCATGACGCCGACCTTAAGGGTTCGGCGCGGGCGGGGCCATCACCGTGCCGACCCGGTGCGGAACCGGTGCGGAGCCGTGCGGACCCGGTGTCGGCCCGGTGCGCGGCCGCCCCGGTCAGCCGAGCGAGTTGCCCAGATCCCACAGCAGGTGGACGGCGAAGAAACCGACGACCGCGATCAGCAGGGCCAGTGCGACGGCCGCCGGGATCAGCCAGCGGGGACGTTCCGGCGCCTGCGCGGTGGTGGGCGCCGGCAGCGGTGCCAGGGCCGGCAGCGGGTGCGCGCCGGTGGCCCAGGGCGGGGGCGGCTGGGGAGCTGCGGCCCTGGTGACCGGAAGCCTGGTCCCTTGGGTCAGCGTCGCCGATGCGGGAGTGGCCATGGCATGCGTCGCCTCGCCCGTCCTGGCATCGCTGGTGTGGTTGCGGGAGATCTCGGTCAGCAGCTGCCGGGCGTCCCGGACGTTCATCCGGCGCTCCGGGTCCTTCTGCAGCAGGGCGTCGATGACCGGCCCCAGCGGCCCCGAGTGCGGATGCGGCGGGACCGGGTCCAGGACCACCGAGGTCAGCGTGGGGATCGCGTCACCCTTGTCGAACGGTGGCCGTCCCTCGACGCAGGCGAACAGCAGTCCGCCCAGCCCCCAGGCGTCCGACAGCGGGGTGGCGGTCGACCCGCCGGCGACCTCCGGGGAGATGTAGGCGGGCGAGCCCAGCAACAGGCCGGTGGAGGTCATGGTGTCGTCGTCGATGGCCCTGGCGATGCCGAAATCGGTCAACTTCACCCGACCGGCATCCTCGACCAACACGTTGCCGGGCTTCACATCCCGGTGGGTGATGCCGGCTCGATGCGACTCCACCAGGGCCGCGGCGACGGCGGCGCCGATCCGCGCGGTCCGCCCGGGGCCGAGGGTTTTCTCGTCCCTGATCACCTGTGACAGCGGTCGGGCCTGCAACAGCTCCATGACGATGTAGGGCCGCTCGTCCTCGACGATGATGTCGTACAGCGTGATCACGTGCGGGTGCGAGAGGGCGCCGATGGCCCTGGCCTCGCGCAGCGTGCGGTCGGTCAGCGTGCGGATCTCGTGGTCGGGCATGCCCGGCGGCAGGTTGATCTCCTTGATGGCGACCCGCCGGTGGACGACCTCGTCCCAGGCCCGCCAGACCGTCCCCATCGATCCGCTGCCGATCACCTCGTCCAGCCGGTAGCGGGCCGCGAGCACGCGGGCGTCGCGGGGCGGCGGGGCGGGGATCACCCGCTCATTGTGCCCCGGCCGCGTGCGCAACGGGCGGTGGGCGGGCAGGCCGGGTCGCCATGGCCACATCAAGGACGCGTCAAGATTCCCGCCCGGACCGTCAAGGGATCGTCCGGACGGCCGCACACCATCGGTGCCCGGAACTAGCGTCGCCTGGTCGATGCACCTGCGATCGACGTGTGCCCGAATCGATCGGAATGAGAATGATGATGACGGTGGTCGCGGGAATCCTGGGGATCCTGCTGCTCGGCTATCTGGTGGCGGCCCTGATCGTCCCGGAGAAGCTCGGATGAACGGCGCACTTTCTGCGGCGACCTCGATCGCCGTGCTGGTGATCCTGCTGGCGGTCGCGCACCGTCCGCTCGGCGCCCACATCGCCAGGACCCTCACCTCCGACCGCGATCTGCGGGTGGAGAAGGCGTTCTACCGGGTGGTCCGCATCGATGCGCGCGCCGACCAGCGGTGGGGGACGTATCTCGTTGCGGTACTGGGCTTCTCGGTCGTCTCGATCATCCTGCTGTGGGTGATCATCTCGGTCCAGGGGATCCTGCCGAAGTCGCTGGGGATGAGCGCGATGAGCCCCGACCAGGGCTTCAACACCGCGGTCTCCTTCGTGACGAACACCAACTGGCAGTCCTACTCCGGTGAACAAGCACTGGGGATGACGGCGCAGACGGCCGGCCTGACGGTGCAGAACTTCCTGTCCGCCGCCGTCGGTATCGCCGTGATGGCCGCGATGATCCGCGGCTTCATCCGCAAGAACACCGATCGTCTCGGGAACTTCTGGGTCGACGTCACCCGGATCGTGGTCCGGGTACTGGTGCCGATCAGCGTGCTCGGCGCCATCGTGCTGATCGCGGCGGGCGTGATCCAGAACCTCAACGATCCGACGACGGTGACCACCCTCGGCGGCGGACAGCAGACCATTCCCGGCGGGCTGGTCGCCTCGCAGGAGGTCATCAAGGAACTCGGTACCAACGGCGGTGGTTACTTCAACGCCAACTCCGCGCATCCGTTCGAGAACCCCAACGCGTTCACCAACCTGTTCCAGATCTTCCTGATCCTGCTCGTGCCTACGGCGCTGACGCGCACCTTCGGGATCATGGTCGGCTCGATCAAACAGGGCTACGCGATCCTCGCAGTGATGACGGCGCTGTTCGCGATTTCCTTGACGGTCACGCTGCTCACCGAGAACGCCCACCCGGGACTGGCGATGCAGGCTGCGGGCGCTGCCATGGAGGGTCGTGAGGTCCGCAACGGGATCCCCAGCTCCTCGCTGTTCGCCGTCTCGACCACCCTGACCTCCACCGGCGCTGTCGACTCGCTGCACTCCAGCTACTCGGGCCTGGGCGGTGGCGCCCTGCTGCTCAACATGCTGCTGGGTGAGATCGCCCCCGGCGGCGTCGGTTCGGGGATGTACGGGATGTTGATCCTCGCGGTGATCACGGTCTTCGTGGCCGGCCTGATGGTCGGGCGGACCCCCGCCTTCCTGGGCAAGCAGATCGGCTCCCGGGAGATGAAGTACGCGGCCGGGTACATCCTGGTCACGCCTGCGCTGGTCCTGCTCGGCACCGGTACCGCGCTGCTGTGGCCGGGAGCCAAGGACTCGGTGCTCAACGCAGGGCCGCACGGCCTCACCGAGATCCTGTACGCCACCGGTTCGGCGTCCAACAACAACGGCTCCGCGTTCGCCGGTCTGTCGGCCAACACCCCGTTCTGGAACGTGCTCCTGGCGATCCTGATGTTCGTGGGCCGGTTCGCCTGCATCGCGCTGGTCCTGGGTCTCGCGGGATCCGTTGCCAGACAGGGCATCAAGCCGGTCGATGCCGGCACCCTGCCGACCCACAGGCCGTTGTTCGCCGGCATGCTGTTCGGCGTGGTCATCCTCGTCACTGCTCTCACCTACCTGCCCGCGCTCGCGCTCGGGCCGATCGCCGAAGGACTGTCATGACCGCCCCCGTGACCGATCGCGACGGGAACTCCGCCGCACCCACTGCCGATCCGTCGGCCGCCGGAGCAGCTGCATCCAACCGCAGGATCGCCCCCACCTCGGTGTTCCGTCCCAGCTCTCTGCTGGCTGCGCTGCCGACCGCACTGCGCTACCTCGATCCGCGACACATGGTGCGCACCCCGGTGATGTTCGTGGTGCTCGTCGGCGCGGCGCTCTGCACGGTGCTCTGTTTCACCGAGCCGAGCCTGTTCGTGGTGCTCGCCACTGTCTGGCTGTGGCTCACGGTGCTGTTCGCGAACCTGGCCGATGCTGTTGCCGAGGGCAGGGGCAAGGCCCAGGCGGCCTCGCTGCGCGCCGGTCGGGACACCCTGTCCGCGCGACTGCTCCAGGCGGACGGCACCGAGAGTGCAGGGGCAGCAGCAGATCTGAAGATCGGTGACCGCGTGGTCTGCGAAGCCGGGGACATCGTGCCCGGCGACGGTGACGTGATCGAAGGCGTTGCCAGCGTTGACGAGTCGGCGATCACCGGAGAATCCGCACCGGTCGTGCGGGAGTCCGGTGGCGACCGGTCGTCCGTCACCGGCGGTACCAGGGTGCTCTCCGACCGGGTCGTCATCCAGATCACCACCAAGCCCGGCGAGTCGTTCGTCGACCGGATGATCGCGCTCGTCGAAGGATCGCAACGGCAGAAGACCCCGAACGAGATCGCACTCAACATCCTGCTCGCCTCGCTGACGATCGTGTTCCTGCTGGTGGTCATGGCGCTGCAGCCCATGGCCTCCTTCTCCGGGACGGACCAGTCCGTCGTGGTGCTCGTCTGTCTGCTGGTCTGCCTGATCCCCACCACCATCGGCGCCCTGGTCTCCTCGATCGGCGTCACGGGCATGGACCGGTTGGTCCAGCACAACGTGCTCGCGATGAGCGGGAAGGCCGTCGAGGCAGCGGGCGACGTCTCGACGCTGCTGATGGACAAGACCGGCACCATCACCTTCGGCAACCGGCAGGCGGCCCGACTCGTCGCAGCACCCGGCGTCCACGACCAGCGGCTCGCCGAAGCGGCCGCTGCGGCCTCGCTGGCCGACGAGACACCCGAGGGCAAGTCGCTGCTGGAGCTGTGTGCCCGGCTCGGCGCCGACCCGCAGGTCGAACGCGAGCGCACCAGCGGCGGCGATATCGTCGAGTTCTCGGCGCGCACCCGGATGAGCGGCGTCGACCTGCCCGAGGGCCGATTCCTCCGCAAGGGCGCTGTCACCGCCGTGAGTCACTGGCTCCAGGAACGCGGGGTGCAGGTCCCGGTCGAGCTGACCGCGGTGGCCGACGAGATCGCGATGGACGGCGGCACCCCGCTGCTGGTCGCCGACGAGACGGCAGCACTCGGCGTCGTGCACCTCAAGGACACGATCAAGCCGGGGATGACCGAGCGGTTCGCCGGGCTGCGCGCGATGGGTATCCGCACGGTGATGATCACCGGTGACTCGGAGCTCACCGCCCGCAGCATCGCCCGGGAAGCCGGCGTCGACGACTACCTCGCCGAGGCCACCCCCGAGGACAAGATGGCCTACATCCGCAAGGAGCAGTCGGGCGGCCGGATCGTCGCGATGACGGGCGACGGCACGAACGATGCGCCGGCACTCGCCCAGGCGGACGTCGGCGTGGCGATGAACACCGGGACGGCCGCGGCCAAGGAGGCCGGCAACATGGTCGACCTGGACTCCGACCCGACCAAGTTGATCGAGATCGTCGAGATCGGCAAGCAGTTGCTGATCACCCGCGGTGCCCTCACCACGTTCTCGCTCGCCAACGACGTCGCGAAGTACTTCGCGATCCTGCCGGCGATGTTCATCCCGGTGTTCCCGGGGTTGGCGGCACTCAACGTCATGCGGCTGTCGACCCCGCAGTCGGCCATCCTGTCGGCCGTCATCTTCAACGCGCTCGTCATCATCGCACTGATCCCACTGGCCATGCGGGGCGTCTCCTACCGCGCAACGTCAGCGGCGAAACTGTTGTCCCGCAACCTGTTGGTCTACGGCCTCGGCGGCATCGTCGTGCCGTTCGTCGGCATCAAGATCATCGACCTGCTCGTCTCCCTGATCCCCGGAATCGGCTGAACACCATGACACCTGACACTCCTGATCCTCGAACTTCCTCCACCGTCGAGGTCACGCCGCTCGAGGCGGGCCCCTCGAGCATCACCGCGGCCTCCGCCGTGCGGCAGTCGCTGATCGGCCTGCGGTTCCTGCTCGCGATGACCGTGCTGGTCGGCGTGCTGTACCCGGCAGTCGTCTACGGGATCGGCCGGCTGATGCCCGACCGGGCCGACGGCTCGATGGTCACCGATGCGACCGGTGTCGCCGTCGGCTCGTCGCTGATCGGCCAGTCGTTCACCGATCCGCAGTGGTTCACCGGTCGGCCATCCGCGGCCGGCAGTGACGGCTACGACGCGTTGTCCTCGGGCGGCTCCAACCTGGCGGCGGACAGTGCGGACCTGGCGCAGCTCATCGCCGAGCGACGCACCGAGGTGGCGAAACTGAACGGCGTGCCGGAGTCGGCGGTGCCGGCCGACGCGATCACCTCCTCGGCCAGTGGTCTGGACCCGGACATCAGCCCCGCCTATGCCCGGTTGCAGGTGGCGAGGGTCGCGAAGGAACGCGGGCTGGCGCAAGCATCCGTGGCGGCCGTAGTGGAGGCGCACGTCAACGGCCGGCTCCTGGGCTTCCTCGGTGACGAGCACGTCAACGTGCTCGAGCTCAACCTGGCGCTCCAGCGACTCACCGGCTGACCGTGCCCGCCGCGGGTCCGAGCCGGACGAGAATGCAGAGATGACAGCACACCCGGACGAACCCGGTGCCGTCGCCCCGCCGGGCGGCGGTACTGCGCGGTCGGAGCAGCGGTCGGAACAGCGGTCCGACCAGCGTTTCGAGCAGCGCTCCCGGGTGGCGAAGGGCAGCCTGCGGGTCTACCTCGGCGCCGCGCCCGGGGTCGGCAAGACGGTCGCGATGCTGGAGGAGGGCCATCGCCGCGCCGAACGGGGCACGGATGTCGTGATCGCGGTCGTCGAGGACCACGGGCGCACCTACACCCGCGATCGGGTGGCAGATCTGCCGGTGATCCCGTTGCGCACGATCTCGCACCGCGGTGTCCAGCTCGACGAGATGGACACCGAGGCGCTGCTGCTCCGGCGTCCTGAGGTGGCCCTGGTCGACGAACTCGCGCACACCAACGCACCCGGCGGTCGTCACCGACAGCGGTGGCAGGACGTCCAGGATCTGCTGGCTGCCGGCATCGACGTGATCACCACCATCAACGTCCAGCACCTGGCTTCGCTGAACGATGCGGTCGTACAGATCACCGGCGTGCCGCAACGGGAAACAGTTCCCGATGCGGTGGTCCGGGCGGCCGAGCAGATCGAGCTCGTCGACATGACTCCCCAGGCGCTGCGCCGCCGGATGGCGCACGGCCACGTCTATCCCGCCGAGCGGGTGGACACGGCGCTGGCCCACTACTTCCGCGAGGGCAACCTCACCGCATTGCGCGAACTGGCGCTGCTGTGGGTCGCCGACCAGGTCGACGTCGGTCTGGCCGCCTACCGCGAGCGACACGGGATCACGTCCACCTGGGCCGCGCGTGAGCGGATCGTGGTGGCGCTGCCTGCGGGCGACGGTGGCGCCGCGCTGATCCGCCGGGGCGCCAGGATCGCCGGTCGGGCCAAGGGGCGCGACCTGGTGGCTGTGCACGTGCTGCGCTCCGACGGTTCGCTGGGTGCGAGCGCGAGCGAGATCGAACGGCTGCGCGCGGTGGCCGAGTCCGTCAACGGAACGCTGCAGGTGGTGGTGGGCGAGGACGTCGCCGATGCGGTGCTCTCCTATGCCCGCGGGGTCAACGGCACCCAGATCGTGGTGGGTGCCTCCGCGCGTCGTGGCGCCGTGAAATTCCTGCGGCCCAGCACGTTCCGGGCGATCGTCGACGCCAGCGGGGACATCGACGTGCACGTGGTGACCCTCCGACCGGCGCCGACCGCGCGCCGCCGGGGTCGGCTGCCGGTCCGCAGGACCATCGTCGCCTGGCTGGCCTCGGTGTGCGTCCCGGCGTTGCTGGCCGCCTCGCTGTTGGCGTTCCGGCAGTCGCTGGACCTGGCCTCGGTGCTGTTCGTCTTCCAACTCGGCGTGCTGGTCACCTCGCTGATCGGCGGGGTGATCCCGGCGGTCTTCACTGCGCTGTGGGCCGGACTGCTGGCCAACTACCTGTTCACCGAGCCGACCGGATCCCTCACCATCACCTCACCGGAGAACGCGTTCGCGCTGACGGTCTTCGTCGTCGTCGCAGCCGTGGTGGCCGCGCTCGTCGACCGACTGCGGCGGCGGACCAGGGAGGCGGCACTGCGCTCCGAGCAGGCCCAGTTGCTGGCCGCCATCGCGGTCGGCGGGGCCCGCACCGACGACCCGGTCGCGACCATCCTGGAGCAGGTCAGGGTCGCGTTCGGGATGACCTCTGCCGTCCTGCAGCAGGCAGGGACGCCTGCACCGGAGGGTGCGACGACGGTCGATGCCGGTCACGGTGCGGAACTGATGTTGAGCGGCCGGCCGTTGTCGGCGGACAACGCGACGTTCCTGGATGCCGTTGCGCGCCAGGTGGGGGCGGCCCGGCACCAGGTGACGCTGGCCGGTGAGGCCGCGCAGAACGATCGCCTACGCCAGACCGACACCGTGCGGACCGCACTGCTGACGGCCGTCTCGCACGACCTGCGCACGCCGCTCGCGACCATCAGTGCGTCGGTGAGCAGCCTGCTCGACGAGTCGCTGACCCTGCCGCATGCTGATCGGCAGGAGCTCACCGGCTCGATCGCGGCGGCCGCCGGGCAGCTCGACGACCTGATCGGGAATCTGCTGGACCTCTCCCGGTTGCAGACCGGGTCGATCGCGCCGTTGCTCAGACCGTCGTCGGTGGACGAGATCATCGGCCGGGCGCTGGTCGGACTCGACCGGTCCCGGGTGCGGGACGAGGTCTCGGATGCCATGCCGCTGATCGTCACCGATGCCGGGTTGCTCGAGCGGGTGCTGGCGAACCTGGTGGCGAATGCGTTGCGCCACACGGAGTCGGTCGTGCGTGTCGATGCCGGGGTGGTGGCCGGACGGATGGAGATCCGGGTCGCCGACCACGGTCCGGGAGTTCCCGAGGAACAACGGGAGGCAATGTTCCACGCCTTTCAACGGCTCGGCGATGCACCCCGCGGTGCCGGTGTCGGGCTGGGGCTGGCCGTCGCGCGCGGTCTCGCCGAGGCCGTAGGCGGCACCGTCGAGGCAGATGACACCCCCGGAGGCGGCTTGACGATGACGATCTCGATTCCGGTACTCGGACCGACGGTGGTTGCTGGATCCGGTGCTGAACCTGCCGCCGAACCAGCTGTGCCGCAGGACGCGTGATGGCCGCCGCGGAAGCTGCAGCTACCGTGCTGGTGGTCGACGACGACGCGGCTCTGGCCCGGGCGCTGGCGATCAACCTGACCGCCCACGGCTATCGGGTGACCGTGGCCTCGACGGGAAAGCAGGCGTTGATCGATGTGGCGCACGTGCATCCCGACGTGGTGGTGCTGGACCTAGGACTGCCCGATCTGGATGGACTCGAGGTGCTGGCCGGGATCCGCGGCTGGTCGACCGTGCCGGTGATCGTGCTCTCGGCGCGGGCCACGTCGGGGGAGAAGGTGCTGGCCCTGGATGCGGGTGCCGATGACTACGTCACGAAGCCGTTCGGGATGGACGAACTGCTCGCGCGCATCCGGGTCGGGGTGCGGCGGCAGCGGGTGTCGGCGGAGGCCCCCGCGGGTGGTCTCGTCGAAACGGCCGACTTCACCGTCGATCTGGGGGCGAAGCGGGTCGTGCGGGGCGGTGACGCCGTCCGCCTGACGCCCACCGAATGGGAGCTGCTGGAGATGCTGATCCGGCATGCCGGGAAGCTGGTGCCGCAGAAGGCGTTGCTCGAGCGGGTCTGGGGTCCGGGATACGAGACGGAGACCCACTATCTGCGGGTCTACATCGCGCAGCTACGCCGCAAACTGGAGCCGGATCCGGCCCATCCGCGCTATCTGCACACCGAACCCGGGATGGGGTACCGGTTCGAGACCGGTGGCTGAGCGGGCGTAGCGCGGCCGGACCGAATATTGACGCGTTCTTGACGGCCGAAACCACGGATGAGGAGTGTGCTGGTGGGATGGACACCGAACGTATCCTGCGGGCACATCCCGGCTGGCTGATCACGGCGTCGGCTGCGCCGCCGGTCGTGCTGTGCTGGCTGATGTCGTTGGCCGGCACCGGGTTGCCCAACAGTACGGCCGCGATCGCGTTGGTGTTGCCGGTGGTGGCGGCAGCAGCCACCGGACAGCGCTGGGCGGGCGTCGCCGCGGCGTTGGGGGCAGCGACCGCGTTCGACTTCTTCCTCACCCAACCGTTCCACACCCTGCAGATCTCGGATCCTGCTGACCTCGAGACGGGGGCGCTGTTGCTCGTCGTCGGTCTCGCGGTCAGCGAGATCGCCGTGCGGTCCCGCCGTCACCAGGCCCGGCTGAGTCGTGAACAGGGTTATCTCGACGGTCTGCTGCGAATCGCCGGCACCGTGGCAGCGGGGTCTGCCACGGCCGACCAGCTCATCGACGTGGTGCGTCGGCAACTCGTCGACCTGCTCGGACTGGACGACTGCAGGTTCGATCGGGCGACCACCTACGGTCTACCGCGGCTGGATGCTGAGGGCGGGCTGGTCCGCCGCGACAGGGTCGTGGACATCGGGCGGCTGGGCCTGCCCACCGACACTGCGATCGCCCTCCCTGTCCGCGCCGGCGGCAGCGTCCTGGGGCACTTCGTGCTCACGGCTGCGACCCGGGTCCAGCGGCCCAGTCGCGAACAACTCAGGGTCGCCGTGATGCTCGCCGATCAGGTCGGTACGGCGCTGGCTGCGACCCAACACCACCAGGGCCGCTGAGGTTCTCGTTCGATGACCACGGTCAAGGTTCGACTCGACGATGGCGAGCAGGCCGTCACGGCATCGATCACCCAGGATGCCGTCCAGGACCCGGTTCTCGAGGTCGGCACGGCGGCTGTGGTGCTCGTCAAGTCGACCGAGGTCATGATCGGCGTCGAATGATCGGCGTCGACTGATCTGGAACCTGGCTCTGTGGTCCCTCGACGGCCCGGGTCGTTGCTGACGATGGTCGATGCCGGCGGACAGACCTTCGCCGGCACGAGAGATCCGGCGAACCGGCCGCTCCCCACGGCACCCGAACCGACCCGTCGGCGTCCGTATCAGGACGGCGGGTCCCAGGACCAGTGGATGCCCCAGTTCCCACCGGTGACGTTCTCGCGCACCATCGTCACGCAACCTTCGGAATCCGGCTGGTAATCGGCGGTTGCTGCGGCGATGTCGCCGTTCGAACCCCAGACGTGCGAGGGCAGGTCGTCGGGCAGAAACTGAACCTCGACGCTGAGGACGGACATCCGGTTGCGAGAACCGAAGATGACACCGTCACTCTCTTCGAGGCGTCGGCCGGAACTCGAGACGTCCTGCCACTGCCGGGGTGTGCTGCTCTCGTGGACTACCGTGTGCAGATCACCCTCACCCAGCGGATCGGGGAACTCGACCCCGGTCGCGGCGACGCCCAACCAGGGAGCAATCGCTCGCAGGGTCGTTCTGCCACCCCGAATGACCCTGACCTCCATGTCGGCGGCTTCGACCGACTGGTCGGAGCCCATGACGATCGCCCAATTGCGCGCGCCGGACTGCAGCGCACGGAAGATCGCGGTGCTGTGCTGCCGGGTGATCCGACGGTTCACCCCGATCGTGACTTACCCCACCAGACTGATGAGGGCGAGTTCCGTGCGCGCAACGGCCAGGCCATGCGCCTCCAGGAATTCCGTGAGCGTGCTGTGACCCGACAGTTCGGACAGTGTCTCCACCACTGGCGGGGCTAGCAGTGACGCAGGGAGTTCCAGTCGCTGGGCAGGACCAGATGCCAACACGTCCACCAACGCCGCCACCGTGGCCGGATGCGGGAATCCTCCGTGACCGGTCTCGATACCGCGGATGGTCCTGATGCTGACCCCGGAAAGGTCGGCCAACCGTTGTTGGGACAGACCCCGTGCGCGCCGCAGTGTGCGGATATCGGGCTCTTCGCAATCGACGGTGTAGGTCCTGACGGACCGGCGATGCCGGGGTGGCTGCAGGTGGGTGTCGAGGTCTTCGCATGATGGAGGTTCTCTACGCCGCCCAGCAAGGAAGACCTCGACGATGCCCGACTCTACTTTCACGACCCCTGATGTCACCACGTTCGCCCGCCTCAACGGCCTCGGCCTGCGCGTGGTCGGCCAGTTCATCGAACCCGACCGGGCCGTGCTGGAGTGCCGGGTCACAGCCGATGACCGAACCTGCCGGCGGTGCGGCAGCCCAGGAGTGTTGCGGGACAGCGTGACTCGGCGGTTGGCGCACGAGCCGATGGGCTGGCGCCCGACGGTGCTGTTGGTCTGGGTGCGGCGTTACCGCTGCGACGAGTGCGGGCATGTGTGGCGGCAGGACACCTCTGCCGCGGCGGAGCCGCGGGCCCGGTTGTCGCGTGGCGGCCTGCGGTGGGCGTTGCAGGCTCTGGTGTGCCAGCACCTCACTATCGCCCGCATCGCCGAAGCGTTGGCGGTGTCCTGGAACACCGCCAACGACGCTGTCCTGGCCGAAGGCAAACGAGTCCTGATCGACGATCCGCACAGGTTGGACGGGGTGGAGGTGATCGGTGTCGATGAGCACGTGTGGCGCCACACCCGCAAGGGCGACAAGTACGTCACGGTGATCATCGATCTGACTCCGATCAGGGACAAGACCGGCCCGGCACGCCTGTTGGACATGGTCGAGGGCCGGTCCAAGGCCGCGTTCACAACCTGGCTGCAACAACGGGATGCACTATGGCGCAGTCGCTTGCAGGTCGTGGCGATGGATGGGTTCACCGGCTTCAAGACCGCCACGACCGAAGAGCTACCCGACGCCGTCGCGGTGATGGACCCGTTCCACGTCGTCCGCCTCGCAGGCCAGGCACTGGATGAGTGCCGCCGCCGGGTCCACACCGAGCTGCACGGCCGGCGGGGCCGCAAGAACGACCCGCTGTACCGGGCCCGTCGAACGTTGCACACCGGCACGGATCTGCTCACCGACCGGCAGAAAGCACGGCTCGCCTCACTGTTCACCGACCTGGACCATGCTGAGGTCGAGGCGACCTGGGGCATCTATCAGCGGCTGGTCGCCGCGTATCGGAACCCGAACCGCACCGCCGGCGCTACCGAGCTGAAAGCAGTGATCGCCTCCCTCGCAGAGGGCGTCCCGAAAGTACTGACCGAACTGCGACGGCTCGGCCGGACCCTGCTCAAGCGAGCCGCAGACGTTCTGGCGTACTTCGACCGGCCCGGCACGTCCAACGGACCGACCGAGGCCATCAACGGCCGCCTGGAACACCTACGCGGATCAGCCCTCGGCTTCCGGAACCTCACCCACTACATCGCCAGATCACTGCTGGAGTCCGGCGGGTTCAGACCCCGACTACACCGCGGATTGTGATGAGCCGGATATCGTGATCCCGACCGGTCTCGTCCACCGGTGCAGTATCACCGACCTTGACACGCCGAGCGAGCATCTGCGGCCGTCGAGCCGGACCGGCAGTGTCGTGGCGGTACTCGAGCCGCCGGCCGCGAGCTGACCGAATCGTTCGTCCGACGCATGACGCCTCCGCGCAGCGGCCGGTCAGCACTCTCACGACGCCACAGCAGACCCGCGAACGACGCCGGCGACACCCGCACGAACGGCACAGCTGACACGACTTTCCCGCAGGTCTGCGACCCGGACCGATGGGCGCGGGAGTCGCTCCGACAGAGTGGCTGATTCGTCGATCCCGCAAGAAGGCTCGTTCTGTCCGGCATACAACCGATATCGGAGAACGGTTCCGGTCGTTGGTTGCTGCCTCGAATCCGGCCGGTGTACCGGCCGTTCAGGTGCCTGCAAGGAGGCAATTCAGCGGCAACTCATGGCGATGGTGTGGTGCTCTTTCTTGCAGCATGTTTCCCTGGATCAGGACACATTCACACGGCTTCCATCGCAAGGGTGTTCGGGAGATGCGGGATTCCCGCGGGCGATCGGCCGTACAAACGAGGAGAGGGAACCGCCATGCGTATCTCACGGAGGGTCAGAATCGGATTGGTCGGAGTGGTGGCCGCACTTGCCCCGGTCGTGGTCGCGATGCCGGCCCATGCAACAGTCACCATCGGTCAGAGCCTGAAGCCGGTCTCGAAGTACGAGTGCGGCCACACCATCGCCGTGACGGGTGAGTCGGGCATCGGTGAAGCTACTCTGTACCAGGTCTCAATGATCTACCGCCACTGCGGCACGGGGTCACTGAGACGTAAGTCTGATGTCTTGGGTTCGGTTGGATTTGACGGTAAGTGCATGACCATCGGGGCCGGCCAGGCGATCGTCATTGATGCGCGTTACGTCGCTTTCGCCCGGCAGACTTGTAATGGGGTCGTGAATTGCTGAGATTCGTCGGATGGCGCTCATTCGAAGACAGGATGTCTGCCGCAGTGCGCAGCCTCTTCAGGGGTGAGAGACGAACGTGGCCGACCGCTCGATCGCTGCAGGTTGCTGCTGCCATCGAGCTGTCGGCCACCTCCGGTGCGTAGGTCGGGCCGCAGCAGTGCGACCGGACCGTCCAGTCGACCGGCTCCGTCCGGAGATGGTGTCATCGGTGACCGCTTGCTCACCGGAGATTCGACGAACACGAGGCGCAGGACGGCGGCACATCGGGACGTTCTCAGTGGTTCATTGCCACTGCAGCACAACACCGTCTGCGCTGGGTACCGGGTCGGACCGCAGCCGGCCATAGGTCGCGACATCGAAACGCTCATCGTCGTAGCGCAGCTTGGCGCGCTCGGTGCCCTCCCTGACGAAACCGGACCACAGCGCGATCACACCCGAGGCCGGATTGTTGAGGCGGTGGCCCAGCTCCAGTCGCTCCAGTCCTAGCCCGGCCGGGTCCAGTGCCCAGGTGGTCAGCGCGGCGCAACTACGGGAGACGAGACCCTGCCCACGGACCGTGGCGGAGGAGAAGTAGGAGACCCAACCGGTGCCGTGGCGGAACTCGACGCCCGTCACAGCGACGTTGCCCACCGGGGCGCCGTCGTGATCCGGGCCGGGCACGATGGCAGCGTTCTTCCGGGACGCGTCCCACGCCAGCATCTTCTCCAGGCAGGCTTCCGCTTCTGAGAGCGTCGTGACCGGTGAGGGGTACTGGGTCCTGAGGTCGTCGCTCGCCGCAAAGATCGCCAACAGCGCTGCAGCGTCCGTGATCCGCCACGGTCGCAGTACGACTGGAACAGGGTCATTCATCGACGATGGCCGCCTCAGGGACCGGTGCACCGGAGACAGTTGCATCAGACACGGTTGCATCAGACACGGTTGCATCAGACACAGTTGGATCAGAGACAGGTGCACTCGAGCCGGTCTCCTGCGGGGCGGCTCCGTCGAACGCCGCCAGGATCTCGTCAGCCGCCTGCGCGGCGCCGAGAGATCCGCCGAGCACCGCATCCCGGACCGCGCCGCGATGCTCCCGGACGGCCGGGGAGCGCTCCAAGCGCTGCAGCAACTCCTCGCGCACCAGCGCCCAGGCCATGTCCCACTGCTGACGGGATCGCTTGCGGTGCAGGCCTTCCCCTCCGAGGTGCTCAGCGTGCCGCAGGCACATCGACCAGACCTGCTCGACGCCGTCGCCGGACAGTCCTGAGCAGGTGAGAACGGGAGGCACCCAAGCAGTGCCCTTGCCGTGCACCAGGTGCAGGGCGCCAGTCAGCTCGCGGGCCGCCGCCGAGGCCTCGACGACCCGATCGCCGTCGGCCTTGTTGATGGCCACCACATCGGCAATCTCCAGCACGCCCTTCTTGATGCCCTGCAGCTGATCACCGGTGCGGGCCAGCCCGAGCAGCAGGAACGTGTCGACCATGCCGGCGACGGCGATCTCGGACTGCCCGACGCCCACCGTCTCGACCAGGATCACGTCGTACCCGGCCGACTCCAGGATGGTGATCGCCTGGGCAGTAGCCCGCGTCACCCCGCCGAGCGTTCCCGCCGTCGGTGATGGCCGCACGTAGGCAGCGGGATCGGCAGTGAGCTTCGGCATCCGCGTGCGATCACCGAGCACCGAACCGCCGGTGCGCGCACTGGACGGGTCCACAGCGAGCACTCCCACCCGATGACCGGTGGAGGTGAGCAGCCGACCCAGCGATTCGATGAACGTCGACTTGCCGACGCCGGGGACTCCGGAAATGCCCACCCTGGTCGCCGGCAGCTCCGGAGAAGGCAAGTGCTGCAACAGCTCCCGTGCCCGAGACCGGTGGTCGATGCGGGTCGACTCGATGAGGGTGATGGCGCGGGAGATCGCCGAACGGCTGCCCGCGACCACCCCGTCGGTCAGCTCCTGCGTCGAGGCGGAGGCGAGCATCAGCTCGTGGGGTCCGGATGACCGAGCTGGGCGGCCAGGCGCTGCAGCAGATCCAGCGCAGCATCGGCGATCACCGTGCCGGGACCGAACACGGCGGCGGCGCCCATCGTCAGCAGCTCGGGGACGTCGCCGGGGGGGATCACGCCGCCCACCACGATCATCGTCTCCGGCCGCCCGGCGACCGCCAGCGCATCCCGCAGCGCCGGAACCAGCGTCAGGTGTCCGGCAGCGAGCGAGTTGACCCCGACGATGTGCACATCGGCGTCGACCGCCTGCTGCGCAACCTCTTCCGGGGTGGAGAACAGCGGACCGACGTCCACGTCGAAGCCGAGATCGGCAAACGCGCTGACGATCACTTTCTGGCCACGGTCGTGTCCGTCCTGGCCCATCTTGGCGACCAGGATGCGCGGCCGGCGGCCTTCGTCCTGCGCGAATCGCTCGGTCGCGGCGAGCACGGCCGCGACGTTCGGCGCGTCACCAGCCTCCTGTCGGTACACCCCCGAGATCGTACGGATGACCGCAGTGTGCCGGCCGTATGCCTTCTCCAGCGCGTCCGAGATCTCGCCGACCGTGGCGTGGGCGCGCGCTGCCTCGACTGCCAGCCCGAGCAGGTTCCCCTGCAGGTCGGGACCCGGCTCGGTGCCGGCTGCGCCGGTCAGCGCGTCCAGCGCTGATGTCACCGCAGCGGAATCCCGTTCGGCGCGCAGCTTCTCCAGTTTGGCGATCTGGGAGGCGAGCACGGCCTTGTTGTCGACCTTGAGGAACTCGATCTCGCTGTCCACTGAGGCGTCGACCCGATAGCAGTTGATCCCGACGACCGGTTGGGTGCCGGAATCGATCCGGGCCTGGGTGCGCGCTGCTGCTTCCTCGATGCGCATCTTGGGGATTCCTGCCTCGATGGCCGCGGCCATCCCACCCGCCTGCTCGACCTCGGTGATGTGCGCCCAGGCCTTGGTCGCCAGGTCGTGGGTGAGCCGCTCGACGTACCAGGACCCACCCCAGGGGTCGATGATCGAGGTCGTCCCGGATTCCTGTTGCAGCAGCAGCTGGGTGTTGCGGGCGATCCGCGCGGAGAAGTCCGTCGGCAACGCGACCGCCTCGTCCAGGGCATTGGTGTGCAATGACTGGGTGTGTCCCTGGGTCGCCGCCATGGCTTCGATGCAGGTTCGGGCGACGTTGTTGAACATGTCCTGCGCCGTGAGCGACCAGCCTGAGGTCTGCGAATGTGTGCGCAGCGACAGGGATTTCGGACTCTTCGGTCCGAATTCGGCGACGATCCGGGTCCACAGCGCACGGGCCGCCCGCATCTTGGCGACCTCGGTGAAGAAGTTCATCCCGATCGCCCAGAAGAAGCTCAACCGGGGCGCGAACGCGTCGATGTCCAGCCCGGCAGCGACGCCCGCGCGGAGGTACTCGAGCCCGTCGGCCAGGGTGTACGCCATCTCCAGGTCGGCGGTGGCCCCGGCCTCCTGGATGTGGTACCCGGAGATCGAGATGGAGTTGAACCTCGGCATCTTCGCCGCGGCGAACGCGAAGATGTCCGAGATGATCCGCATGCTCGGTGCGGGCGGATAGATGTAGGTGTTGCGGACCATGAACTCCTTGAGGATGTCGTTCTGGATGGTGCCGGCCAACATCGAAGGCGGCACCCCCTGCTCCTCGGCCGCCACGATGTACAGCGCCAGGATCGGCAGCACGGCGCCGTTCATCGTCATCGAGACGCTCATGGTGTCCAGCGGGATCTGATCGAAGAGCTGACGCATGTCGAGGATCGAATCGATGGCGACCCCTGCCATGCCCACATCTCCGGAGACCCGTGGGTGATCGGAGTCGTAGCCGCGGTGGGTGGCCAGGTCGAATGCGACCGAGAGCCCCTTCTGCCCGGCTGCGAGGTTGCGTCGGTAGAAGGCATTCGACTCGGCGGGTGTGGAGAAGCCGGCGTACTGCCGCACGGTCCACGGCTGGGTGGTGTACATCGTCGGGTACGGACCGCGCAGGAAGGGCGGCAGGCCGGGATAGGTGTCGAGGGCGTCGAGGCCGTCGACATCGTCGGCTCCGTAGCTGCGCTTCAGGTGCAGGCCTTCCGGCGACGTCCACATCGCGTCCGGTTCGACGGTCGTGTCTCCGGTCTTGTCCCCGGCTGGGCTCGCGGCTGGGGTCGAGGCCGTTCTGCCGGACGCAGCCCCTCCACCGCCGGCGGTGGAAGGCGGAGTGGCACCCCGCAACGGCAGGGCGGCGAAAGATGCGGGGATCCCCGCGGGGGTGCCGCTCATGATGTCTTCCCTTCCAGCGCGGCCCGGATCAGCTGCCCGAGGGCGGGGATGTCGGTGCCGAGCGCGATCCAACCGTCCAGCAACGCAGCCAGTTCGTGTCCCTGTGGGCCGGACGGTTTCCCGGCCAGCAGCACCGTGGTGGCGCCGGCAGCTCGCAGGGCGGCGATGGTGTCCGCGCCGTGTTCGGCGTACGCATCGTCAGTGCCGACGAGTACGGCCACCGGGGTGGCGGCCGCCCGGAATCCGGCGGCCATCCCAGTCGTTGGCGCCCCCGTCGCGTTCAACCCGGCCGCGGCCATCCCCGTTGCGTCCAGCCCCGTCGGGTCCAGCCCGGTCGGCTCCAGCCCGGTCGCCTGCACCCCCGTCACGTCCGAGAGCACGACTGGGATCCCGCAGGCCGCGAGCGCGCTGGTGACGAACCCGGCGCGGGTCGCGTGCGCAGCGACCGGACCGAGCGTCGCCAGGAAAACCGGTGTGTCGCAGGGAGTGTCCCGGAGCGACTCGTACGGCGCGTGCCAGCTGAAGCCTTCGTAGGCCGCGCCGGTCGGGCGCACCGGCAGCGTCTCACCGAGATGGGGGAACTCGCTCACCCCGGTCAGCGGGGTCCTGCGGGTGACGATGCGCTTCTCCTGCTCCGTGCGTTCGCGGGCGGCTCGCTCGCGGACCAGAGCGACAGCGGCATCGGTGTCGGCGCCACCTGCTGCCTCCAGCTCCTGGACGAAGGTCCACGCGGCCTCGGCCAGAGCGTCGGTCAGCTGCTCGACCGCGGCCGCACCACCCGCCGGGTCGGCGACCTCCGCGACGCGCGACTCGCCGACCAGCAGATGGGAGACGTTGCGCGCGATCCGTCGGCCGAAGGCGTCCGGCAGCCCGAGCGCAGAGTCGAACGGCAGCGTGGTCACCGCCTGCGCGCCACCGACCCCGGCAGCGAACGTGGCCACCGTGCCGCGCAGCAGGTTGACCCAGGGGTCGTAACGGGAGGTCATCGGACGGCTGGTGACGGCGTGCTGGTACTGCGGATGCGCGACCGGGTCGACTCCGGACAGCTCCAGCACCCGGGACCAGATGGCCCGTGCCGCACGGAGTTTCGCGATCTGTCCGAACTGGTCGTCGGTAACCGCGTAGCGGAACGAGATCAGCCCCGCTGCCTCGGCGGGTGTCCGGCCCTGCCCCACGACGGACCGGAGGGTGGCGATCCCGGCGGCAATGCTCCACCCGATCTCGGTGACGTCGCCGCCGCCCAGCTCGTGGACCCGGGAGCCGTCGATGGTCACCGCGCCGACGCCGACCTCGTGGGCCAGTGCGAGGACCTCGGGAAGGTACGAGGGGTCCGTATCACCTGGGCCGGCGTGGCCGTCCAGCAGCGCACCCATCGGGTCGACGCCGAACGACGTCCCTCCTGCCGGCGTCACGCCCCGGTCTCGCAAGATGGCCGAGAATGCTTGCACCGCAGCAACTTCTGTGCCCGGTGCCGGGTCCAGCACCACCGCAGCGATGTCGATCAGGACCGGTGCCAGCGCGGCGGCGAGCGCGGTGGGATCAGTACCTGCGCCACCGACCTCGATGACCAGCGAGGTCGCTCCGCCCTCCAACTCGGCCAGTGCGGTTGCGGCGGCGAGCTCGGGGTCGGCGACGGTGACGAGGGAGCGGATGTCCCACGACCCGACCCGGGGGGAGCGGCGTCCGGCGGGAAGGTCGTCGGCGACGTCCGAGCTCCGTCCCAGGGGCGGAACGAGGACACCGTCGCTGGTGGTGCGGGCCAGGGTCTTGATCACCAGCGGCGCCAGCTCGTCGGCGGGAAGCTCGGACGAGTCGGCCGGAAGCCGCTTCGCCTTGCGCAGCACGCCGGCCGCGGCGTCGATCCACTGTGAATAGCTGCCGGAGGTCACCGTGGGGGGTTCGAGCTCGACAGGGGTGCTGATCCGGGGCTCCGGCGGAGGAGGTTCAGCGCCTGCGAGAGGGACCGAGCCTTGAAGGGGTCCAGTGCCTGCGAGGGGGACCGAGCCTTCGGCAGGGAGCGAGCCTTCGGGAGGGACCGAGTCGGCGGGGAGCGCGCCTTCGCCGTCAGATGCAGGGCCGACCGCGGCTGCGTCGACAGGTGCGGAGCGGTCGGCTGATCCCGAGGACTGCGTCGTCCGTGTGCTCATCGTCCGATGGTAGGCACTGCATCGCCACAAATTGAGCTCCGCGCGACGTGAGGCGCCCCACCTCGGACCTCTCGGCGACCAGCGGCTCGCCGAACGGCAGGTTGTTGAGCGGTGGCTGGCCGAGAGAGAGTGCGCCGAGCGACAGCTTTCCGAGCCAGAGTGGGGCTCGAGGGTGGGCAGCTCACGGAATTTCCCAGGTGTGCACCGGATCCCCGGCATGCATGCCTTCGCAGTACAGCTCCAGCATCTTGGCCAGTGCGGCCCGACGGTCCATCCCGCGACGTTCCAGTCCGGCCACCGCGTCCACCTGCCAGGACGCCCCGTTGCGCTGGAGTCGGCAGCGGTCGGCGACAATCCCGAGATACCGGTCGCGTGCCTTGGTGGCGACTCCCCAGCGGGACAGGCCCTCGTCGGCCAACGGCAACAGGTGACGCAGGATCAGCTCGTCCCATCGCACCTCGCCGAACCCCGGCCAGTAGAACAGGGCATCGACACCCCGCCGTGCGCCGGCGTCGAAGTTGGCCTTGGCGGCGTCGAACGACATCTTCGTCCACACCGGACGCTCTTCCTCCGAGAGCATGCGCAGCGCGCCGTAGTAGAAGGCTGCGTTGGCCATCACGTCGGCGACCGTCGGCCCGGCGGGTAGCACCCGGTTCTCCACCCGCAGGTGCGGTCGACCGTTGGCGACGTCGTACACCGGACGGTTCCAGCGGTACACAGTGCCGTTGTGCAGCCGCAGTTCCTGCAGCTTGGGGGCACCACCCGCGGCCAGCACGGCCTCGGGATCCTCGTCGGTGGTCTCGGGCAGCAGCGCGGGGAAGTACCGGACGTTCTCCTCGAACAGGTCGAAGATGGACGTGATCCAGCGTTCGCCGAAGAACACCGGCGGTCGCACGCCCTGGTTGCGCAGCTCGGGCGAGCGGGTGTCGGTGGCCTGCAGGAACAGCTCGGTGCGCGTCTCTGCCCACAGCTGCTTGCCGAACAGGAACGGCGAGTTGGCGCCCAGCGCGAGCTGCGGGCCGGCCAGCACCTGGGCGGCGTTCCAGTTCGGCGCGAAATCGGCGGGGGAGACCTGCAGGTGCAACTGGACGGAAGTGCAGGCGGATTCCGGTGCGATGGTGCTCGCGAACACCCGCAGGCTGTCGGCGCCGGTGATGTCGAGCTCGAGGTCTTCCCGTCGGGCAGCGAAGACGGCTTCGTCGAGGGCCTGGTAGCGCGGGTTCGCGCTCATCCACTCGACGCCCTCGAGGTGTTCCAGCTCCAGGGTCGGCAGGATGCCGATCATCACGATCCGGGTACCGGAGGCGTTGGCTCGCTCCTCGGCATGGTTCAGCGAGTTCTTGAGCAGTTCTTCGAGTTCCAGCGCCGATTCCCCTGGCAGGGGTCGTGGGGGGACGTTGAGCTCGATGTTGTACCGACCGAGTTCGGTCTGGAACGCCGGATCCTCGATGGCGTGCAACACTTCCGCGTTGCGCATCGCCGGCTGCAGATGCTCGTCGATCAGGTTGAGCTCGATCTCCAGGCCGGTGAGCGGCTTGTCGAAATCGAAGTGGTGGTCGACCAGCATGCGCTCGAACACATCGAGGCAGGTGCGCACCTTCTCCCGGTAGCGCTGGCGTTGTTCACGGGTGAACTGACCACTGCTGATGTCGTCGCCCACTGCAAACTCCACCCTTCCGTCGGCACATCCCCCTACAGGTGAGGCTCCACCGGACGACCCGACACTAGCCGGTGCCACGGAAGTGGCGAACGGCAGCGTGCGGACTCCTCCGGCGGAGCCTCACCTGTGACCTGCGAGCTCAGATGCGGTGCCCCATCAGACGCGGCGCCTCCTGCGCTGCACGAGGACGAGTGCTGCCCCGGCCAGGAGCAGACCCAGCGCCCACCACAGCATCGCGCTGACCGGCGCACCGGTGTTGGGCAGCTCACCGGGTGGGGTCGGGGTGGTCACCGGGGTCGTCACCGGGGTGGTCACTGCAGAGCTCGTCCCGGTCGGGGCCGCAGTGGATGTCCCCGGTGTGCTGGTGGGCACAGTGGGCACAGTGGGCACTGTGGGGATCGTGGGCAGGGTGGGCCCGGTCGGCGTCGGGCCGGTGGGCGGCAGCACGATCACCGACCCACCTCCGTCATTGCTCCCCGGCCGCGGATCGGCGTTCGCGCCGCTGACGGACGCGTCGTTCACCACGGCTCCGGTCAGGTCGGCAGCGACCCTGGTGACGATCCTCAGCTCGATGCTCTGCTCGTCGGCCAGGGTGCCCACCGAGCAGGTCACGACCTGGCCGGCGACCGCGCAGCCGTCGGGGAGCGGCTCGACGGCCGTGAGACCTGCAGGCAACCGGTCGACGCCCGTCACGTCCGGAGCGGCAGCCGGCCCCCGGTTGGTCACCGTGATCAACCAGGTGACGGTGCCGCCCGCAGCGACCTGCTTCGACAGAGCTCGCTTGCTCAGGACCAGGTCGGCCCGCTTGTCGATCGACGAGGTGGCGGAGGCCGCGTTGTCCCTCGCGTTCGGATCGGTGGTGTCCGAGCTGACCTCCGCGGTGTTGCCCAGGGTGCTGCCGGTGATGTCCGCGTCCACCGTGCCGCTGACCATGATCGTCACGGTCGTGCCGGGCGCGAGGTCTCCCAGCGAGCACAGGCCCTCTGCGGTGCAGGTTCCGACAGAGCTGGTCAGCTCGTACCCGGAGACACCCGCCGGCAGATCGTCGGTGACCACGACGTTCCTCGCCACCGACGGACCTGCCGACTTCACGGTGATGGTCCAGCTGATGGCGCCGCCGGCCGTGGCAGCTGCGGGTCCGGTCTTGGTGATCGACAGGTCCGCCCCGGTGGCCACCGTGGTGTCGCGGGCGGCTGCCGAGTTGTCGGCCGAGTCCGGATCCGGGGTGTCGGAAGACACCGTCGCGGCGTTGCCTACCGAGGCGGTGTCGTACCCGGCACTCACGATGCCGGACACCGTGATGGTCCGGGTTCCGGAGGCCGCCAGGTCACCGAGGGTGCACCGACCGGCATCCGTGCAGGCGCCGACCGACGGTGTCAGGACCACGCCGGTGACGCCGGCGGGCAACGTGTCGACGACGACGACGTTCCGCGCCGTCGACCGACCTGCGTTGGTCACCGTGATCGTCCACTCGATGGCCTCACCCGCTGTGACCGGGCCGCTGGGTCCGGTCTTGGTGATTGCCAGGTTCGCCGTGGCGCCGAGGGAGATGTCGGCGTCGTCGGTGTTGTTGGCGAGCGACGGATCTGGTGTCGTCGTGGTGGCCGTGGCCGCGGTGTTCAGGGTCGTCGAGGTGCTGTCCGACGGCACCGTGCCGGTCAACGTGATGACCACCGCGTTGGCGTCACCGGGCAGCAGGACCAGTGCGCCGAGGTCACAGACCGCCGTCGTGGCGTCGATGATCCGGCAGGTGACTCCGCCGGGGGCGGTCAGCGTGACCCCCGTCAGTTCGGCCGGGAAGGTCCCGGTCACGACGATGCCACGGGCGGCCGACGGGCCGTCGTTGACCACCGTGATGATCCAGCTCGCCTGCTGGCCCGGGGAGACCACGGGAGCCACCGGGACGATCGTCACCCGGACGTCCGCCGACTCCGTCACTGCAGTGTTCACCGTGTCGGAGTTGTTGCGGGCCACCGGATCCGGGGTCGAGGACTCGATCTTCGCAGAGTTCGACAGGTCGTCCTGCTGGTCGGCGTCGACCATGCCGTTGATGGTGATGACCAGAGTGCCGCCGACCGGGCGGTCGGGCAGCGTGCAGACCCCGGCAGGGGTGCAGGTGACGCCGGCCGGCACGTCGAACGTGACGTCGGAGACGCCGTCCGGCACCAGATCGGTGACGGTGACCCCGCGGGCGACCGACGAACCTGCGTTGGTCACCGTGACGGTCCAGGAGATCGGCGAGCCGGCCGTCACCGTGGCAGGACCGGTCTTGACGATGCCCAGGTCGGCGCTGGTGCCGATCTCGGTCACCGTGGTGTCGGCGTTGTTGTCGAGGTCCGGATCGGTGACGAGATCGTCGCCGACGGCCGTCACCGAGTTCTTCAGTGGCTCGGTCCAGCCCGGATCCACCGTCGCGGTCACGGTGAGGGTGATCGCGCCCGTGGCACCCGGCGCGAGAGCGTCGATGTCGCAGACGATCTCGACGTCGGAGACGTCGCAGACCCCGGCCGGCACGCCGGTCACGGCGACGTCGCTGATGTCTGCCGTCGGCAGGGTGTCGGTCACCGTGACATTGCGCGCAGTGGACGGACCTGCGTTGCTGACCAGGACGGTCCAGCTGATCGGCCCGCCGGCGTTCACCGGTCCTGGCCCGTTGGTCTTGTCGACCGACACGTCCGCCCTCGCCGCCAACGAGATCGACGACTCGTCGGTGTTGTTGCCGGGCGTCGGGTCCGGGGTGGAGGAGTCGACGCTCGCCGCGTTGACGATCCGCGGGGCAACCACGTTCGGCGCGACGGTGCCGGAGACGGTGATCGTCACCCGGTTGGTGACGCCCGGCAGCAGGGTGAGCGCGCCGAAGGTGCAGACACCCGCTGCGCTGCAGGTGATCCCGGCGGGTGCGGTGAAGGTCACGTCGGTGAGGCCGGCCGGCAGTCTGTCGGTGACGACGATGTCGCGGGCGGTCGACGGTCCGTTGTTGCGGACGATGATGTTCCAGCTGACATCCTCACCGGGAGCTGCCACCAGCTGGTCGGTGACCTTGAACAGCTGGACGTCGGCGGACCGGGTCACGGCGGTGGTGACGGTCGAGACCCGACCGCCCTCCGTCGGATCGGTCGGATCCGGCGTGGTGGCCTCGGGGGTGGGCGAGCTGACCCGGGCGCTGTTGACCAGGGAGGTGCCCTGGAACGACGGATCCAGCACCCCGGAGATGACGACGCGGATGCTCGCCAGGTCGCCGGAGGCGAGATCGCCGATGACGCAGCGGACCTGCCTGTCGGTGTCCGGGCCGGTGATGGTGCAGGTGCCCTGCGATGCGGTCACGTCGACGTCGCCGACGCCGGCCGGCAGATCGTCCACCAGCACGACGTCGCGCGCGGTGGACGGACCACTGTTGTCGATCTGGATGGTCCACCCGAGCGGCGATCCGGCAGTCACGGTGGTCGGTCCGGATTTGGTGACGGTCAGGTCGGCCATCGGAGTGACGTCGTTCCTGGACGTCCCGGAGGCGTCGGGGCCGTAGGGGTTCGAGGCAATGGCGGTGTTGACGATCGTCGTGCCGGAGTACGTCGGATCGACCGACACCGGCACCGTGATGGACGCCGTCGCGCCGCTGGTGATGGTGCCCAGCCGGCAGTCGAGCTGACGGCCGACCGGGGAGCAGCTGCCCTGCGTCGAGCTGACACCGGGGTTCCGGACGGTGATGCCCTCCGGCAAGGCATCGGTGAGCAACGACGCCGGCGCGTTCGACGGGCCGTCGTTGGTCACGATGATCGTGTACGTCGCGGGTCGGCCGGGGACGAGCGTTCCCGGATCAGCCGACTTCACCACGCTGAAGCTCGCGACGCGGGCGCTCCGGGACTTGGCGGAATCGCTGTTGTTGCGGGAGTCCGGATCGGGAGTGGAGGAAGAGACGGACGCCTGGTTGGTCACCGCCGTTCCGGTGTACCCGGCGTCGAGGGTGCCCACGACGGTGATCACGACCGTGGCGCCGTTCGGCACGAGCCCGAGCACACAACGGGTCGGATCGGTGCAGGTGCTGCCGTCCGGCAGGGTGATCCGGACGTTGCCGACCCCCGCGGGGACCAGGTCGGCCAGCACCGTTTCGCGGGCGTCCGACGGCCCGTTGTTGGTGACGGTGATGGTCCAGGTGACGTCGGTACCTGCGGTGGCGGTCGGCGGACCGGCGACGTCGATCTGCAGGTCGGCCGACTCGCCGACGGTGCCGGTGGCGCTGGAGGAGTTGTTGGCGGCCACCGGATCAGGGATGTCGGAGCGCACCGTTGCGGTGTTCATCAGGGTGTCGCCGACGCTCTGCGACAGGGTGCCGGTGACCACGACGGTGACGGTGGCGCCGACCGCGACCGTGGAGAGATCATAGGTGAGTGCGGCTCCGGCGACGCTGCAGGTGCCGGCGCTGGTGCTCACGGTCGCGTTGAGGACCTCGGCGGGCAGCGGATCGGAGACGGTGACGCCGGTCGCCACCGACGGCCCGTTGTTGACCACCTCGATCTCGTAGCGGACCGGCGCACCGGCCTGCGGCGGGCCGGAGGTGATGGCCTTGCCGATCTGCAGGTCGGCCGATCGGGTGGCCGGCTGGGAGCTGGTGGCGCTGTTGTCGCTGGGATCGGGATCCGTGGTGTCCGCGGAGATGGTCGCCGTGTTCACCAGCGTGGCGCCGGTGTACGCGGCGTCCAGGATACCGGTGACAGTGATCTGCTCCGGGGTCCCGGGAGCCAACGCGGCCACTTCGCAGGTCACGTTCCGGCCGGTGACGGTGCAGGACTCGGTGCCCGAGACGGTGGCGGTGACGGCGGTGACCCCGGCCGGCACGGTGTCGGAGACCACGACGTTGCGCGCCGTCGACGGGCCGGCGTTGTCAACCGTCAGCACCCAGCTGACGGTGCGGCCCGCGACGGCCGAACCGATCTGCTGTTTGGTGATCGTCAGGTCGGCCGCAGCGGCCAACGTGGTCGTGACAGCAGCGGAGTTGTTGGCCGGGGTCGGATCGGTGGTCGCGCTGGTACAGGTGGCCCGGTTGACCAGCGGGGCAGTGGCACCGGGATCGATGGTGCCGCGCACGGTGATGGTGATCGAGGCGCCGCTGGCGAGCCCTCCGATGGCGCAGTTGGCCACTCCGTCGGTGACCGGGCAGCCGATGCCACCGGTGGTGACGGACACGCCGGTCAGCCCGGCAGGCAGCACGTCGGCGAGGCGGACGTCGGTGGCGTCCGAGGGACCGTCGTTGCGGACGGTGATCGTCCAGGTGGCCTGGCTGCCAGGAGCCGCGGTGGCCGGTCCCGTCTTGCCGACCACGATGTCGCTGACCCGGCCGACCACGTTGTTGCTGGACGCAGAGTTGTCAGCCTGGTTGGGATCGGGCGTGCCGGCGGTGACGGAGGCGGTGTTCGCCAGGGTGTCACCCGTGTAGCCGGACACCACGGTGCCCGCCACCGTGACCACTGCGCTCCCGCCGACGGCGATCGTGTCGATGGTGCAGCGCAGGGACCCGTCGGTGACGGTGCACCCACCACCGGGCACGGTGGCGCTGACGGGACCGACCCCGGCGGGCAGGGCGTCGGTGACGACGACGTCAGCCGCGGCGGACGGCCCGGTCGGGTTGCTGACGGTGATGGTCCAGGTGACCGGGCTTCCGGCGGTCAGGCCGGTGGGAGTGCCGGTCTTGGTGATCGCGAGATCCCGCCTGGGTGGCCGTGGCCGTGGTCGAGGTCGAGCTGTCGTTGCCGGCCGTCGGATCGCAGGTGGTGGTCGAGGCTGTCGCGGTGTTGCTCAGTTCAGCGCCGTTGAAGGTGCTCGACGGCGTGCCGGTGACGATGACCGATGCACTGGTGTTCGGTGCGAGATCACCGAGCTGACAGGCGATCCGGCTCCCGGTGACCGTGCACGAGTCCGGCGCAGGACCCTGTGCGGTGGGCCCGGTGACGGCGGTCGGCACGGTGTCGGTGACCGTGACGGCGCGCGCGGTGGACGGTCCGCCGTTGGTCACCGTGACCTGCCAGCGCACCACACCGCCGGCGACCGGCTGCCCGGAGATCAGCGTCTTGGTGATGGCCAGGTCGGCGGAGTAGGTCACCGGACCGGAGACGGTGGCCGTGGCCGGCGTCGGGTCCGAGCTGTCGGAGCCGCCGGTCGCGGTGATGGTGGTACCGGCGGCAATGTCGGCCGGGACGCGGACGGTGATGTCGGCGGTGCGGCTGGCGCCGTTGGCGATCGAACCCCACGAACACAGCACCACGGTGGCGGCACCGGTGCCGACCGGGCGACAGGAACCATCGGCCGACGCCGTCGAGGACACGTAGGTGGTGCCCGTCGGCAGCGGATCGGAGACGAAGGCGTCCGCGGCATCGGACGGGCCGTTGTTGACCACGGTGACCCGGAACGTCACGTTCTGGCCGGCGACCACGGGGCCGCTGGTGATGGTCTTGGTCAGTTGCAGATCGGAGCGCGCACTCACGGTCTGGCTGACCGACGAGGAGTTGTTCGCGGTGCTCGGATCTGGGGTGGCCGCCCCGGTGGCCGGAGCGGACGTCGCCGACGCCGCGTTGGTCAGGGTGCTCCCGCCCAGCGCGGCGTCGAGCTGCAGGGTGATCTGCACAGTGGCCGATGCGCCGGACGCGAGATCACCGATGCTGCAACGGTTCGCGCCGCCGCCCGCGGTGCAGGTCCCGCTGCTGGAGATGGCCGAGCCGAAGGAGGTACTGGCGGGCAGCGGGTCGGTCAGGACCACGCCGCGGGACAGGGACGGTCCGTTGTTGGTGACGGACACGAGGCCCCGTTGCCGGCCGCCTTGACCAGATCGGTGACATCGATCGACGAGTTGTAGGGGGTACCGGATAGGCCCGGATAGCTGACCGAACGGGGTGCGGTCAGGGTCTGGTAGGCGCCACCCGGAACCCGGAACTTGATCTGGTTGGCATTGCCGAGCGCCGCCGCGCCACCGATGCCGGCGGTCCGGCGGGCGCCCCAGGAGAGGTTGGCGTACAGCACGGTGGACCCGCCGATGAGGGTCAGACCGGCGCTGGTCGAGTTGGACGTGGTGGGGACCGCGTCACTGTCCACGAACTGCATGGTGAAGTCGTTGTTGCTGCCGGTGGTCTGGGTCGCGGTCGGTGTCGTGGACCGGGCGGTGGTGCACGCGGCCGCAGCCGGACAGGTCATCTGCGAGTTGCCGGTGACGGTGATGGCGCCGTTGGTCTGGGCGTTGAACGGTGCGGTGAACGGCTGCTCGATCGCTGCCGACGCCTGCGGGGCCACCGAGGGGAGGGTGCTGACCGTCAGCATCCCCGCCAGGATCGTCAGCACGGCGGCCAGCGAGAACCTGCGCCGTCGGGCCGTGGTACGCGGGCGGGTGGCGGTGTGCCGACTCATCTGTGATCCGATCCGAAGTGCGGTGCGAGCTACGAGGCAGTGCGGTCATGCGGTGCAGTGGGATACGGGTGCAGTCGAATGCGGAGCGCGAACCGAGCACCACACGGGTGATGTCGATCCACCGGGCCGTCACGCAGAGCTCGGAGATCATCACTCGTTCGGACCTGCGAGACATCAACGGCGCAATGGCAGGGGCCGCCAGAACCCCGCCCACCCCGTTAAGAGGTCGATCGAGGCGCAGGACGACCCCGAAGGACTCGTATCCGAACCCGAATGGGGCGCTTCGGGGGTGATCGTCACACGGTTGGCCGATCGGAGCAATTCGAGTGCCCGATGTGTCCGGAGGATCGGGTACGGGCAATGACCAGGCGCTCCGCATCGG
This sequence comes from Nakamurella sp., assembly GCA_037720195.1. Classification (GTDB taxonomy): domain Bacteria; phylum Actinomycetota; class Actinomycetes; order Mycobacteriales; family Nakamurellaceae; genus Nakamurella. Next base: position 67,907 of record JBBJML010000010.1, read on the forward strand.
TAGCATGCCACGCGTGTCAGACGCCGCGTTCCCACAGGAAGAGGTCCGGTCCTCCCGGGCCACCAGATCGGCGCGGAACGCCACCGCAGCGAACGCTGATCCGGGGCGTGGACGCGGCCCCGATTGGCTGGACGATTTCCTGGACCGTCGGTTGCCGGAGCTGATCGCCATCCGCCGGGACATCCATGCCCATCCCGAGCTGTCCCGCGCCGAACGGCGGACCACGGCGGTGTTGGCGGCCACCCTGGAAGGTGCGGGTCTGCCGGCCCACATCCTGCCGACCGGCACCGGGGTGACCAGCGATCTCGGTACTGGATCCGGCACCGGTGGCAGCCTGATCGCTCTCCGGGCGGACATCGACGCGCTGCCCCTGCGCGAGGCCGCGGACCTGCCGTTCCGGTCCCTGACGCCCGGGGTCGCGCATGCGTGTGGTCACGACATCCACCAGACGGTGGTTCTCGGGGCAGGCCTCGCGCTGGCCGGGGTACCCGAACTCGCAGGGCGGATCCGGTTGCTGTTCCAACCGGCCGAAGAGCTGATGCCGGGCGGCGCAAGGGATCTCATCGCTGCCGGCGCGATGAACGGTGTCGAGCAGATCTTCGCGGTGCACTGTGAACCCAAGGTGCCGGCCGGTCAGGTCGGGCTGCGGGTCGGCCCGATCACCTCGACCGCCGACCAGATCGAGATCAGCGTGAGCGGCCCCGGTGGGCACACCTCGCGACCGCACCTGACAGCCGACGTGGTCAACGCCCTCGGTCTGCTGATCACCGGACTTCCGCTGCTGCTGAGCCGGCGACTCGACCCGCGGGCCGCAGCGGTGCTCGCCTGGGGGTCGGTGCACGCCGGGGAGGCACCCAACGCGATTCCGCAGGAAGGGACGCTGCGCGGCACCCTGCGGTTGATGCGCAGGGAAGCCTGGGAGGGAGCTGAGGCGATCGTCGCGGACATCGTCGCCGGGCTGCTCGCACCGACCGGCGTCGGGTACGAGCTGCACTTCCAGCGCGGCGTGCCGCCGGTCGACAACGACCCGTACGCCACGGCGTTGCTGCGGGCGGGCGCCCTGGCGGGTCTCGGGCCGGATTCGGTCGTCGACTCGGAGCAGTCCACCGGAGCCGAGGACTTCGCCGATCTGCTCGAGCACGCCCCTGGCGCGCTGGCCAGGCTCGGGGTGTGGGACGGCGTCTCGGAGCAGTGCGACCTGCACTCGGCCAGGTTCACCGCGGACGAGCGGTCCATCGCGGTCGGTATCCGCTTGTTGGTCCACACCGTGCTGGCGGCCCGTCAGAGCGCCTGAACCGGGCGACGGCAGGTTCAGGTGAGCACGGTTTCAGGCAAGCACGTTCAGTTGCCGATCGAGCGGCATACGTGGTGCCGCAGGGCGAGCACGTACTCCGCCGGTGCGTCGGCAGCCTCGGCAGCGTCGGCGATCACCCCGAGGTAGCGGGCCGAGGGCAGCCCGCCCTCGAACGCGTCCAGCGCGTACAGCCAGGCGAGTCGGTCGCCCTCCAGGGTGTGCACCCGGAGCCGGATCTTGTTGTACAGCCCCAGATCTGCGCCTTCCCACGAATCGAGTGTGCGCTCGTCGTGGTCCGACAGGTCGTACAGGACCACGAACACGGCAGATGATGCCGGATGTCCTGCACCGTCGTCGGTTGCGGGATCCTGCTTGTCGGCGGGGACGACAGTGGCCAGCGCACCCTCCCAGCCGAGGTCCTCCCCGCCGAAGGTCAGCCGCCAGTCGGGGAGCCAGCCGGTACCCGCCATCGGGGACGACGGACACCGCTGCAGCATCTGCGCAGGATCCATGTTCGACCCATAGGCCGCGTACAACGCCATGGCGTGAGCCTAACCGGCGCCGGGTGATGGCATCGGCATGCTTTCCGGGGGTCACGTGCTCCGGCGGAAGCCCGGCGAGACGGGGAACCGATCACCACCGGCGAACCGATAGCGTGGTGCACCATGACGCGGATCGTGATCATGGGTGGCGGGCCGGCCGGCTACGAGGCTGCGCTGGTGGCAGCCCAGTACGGCGGCGAGGTGACCCTCGTCGAAGACGTCGGGCCCGGCGGGAGCTGCGTGCTCTACGACTGCATGCCGTCCAAGACCTTCATCGCCTCGGCGGGCGGCCGGACTGCGGTGATGGAGGCGCCCGCGCTGGGCATCGACATCGACCCGGCCCAGGTGCGCGTCGACATCTCTGCCGTGCACGCCAGGGTGCTCGGCCTGGCCGCTGCGCAGTCCGGTGACATCCGGGCCCGGTTGACCGGCGAGGGCGTCACGGTGATCGACGGTCGGGCAGCGCTCGCCGACTCGCAGACGGGACTCGCCCGGCACCGCGTGCAAGTGACGCCCGCGGACGGCAGCGACCCGTATCCGCTGGAGGCCGAAGTGGTGCTGATCGCCACCGGTGCGACACCGCGGGTGGTCGACGGCTGCGAACCCGACGGCGAGCGGATCCTCACCTGGCGGCAGGTGTACGACCTTCCGGCGCTGCCCGAGCACCTGATCGTGGTCGGCTCCGGTGTCACCGGGGCCGAGTTCGCGTCGGCCTACACCGAGCTCGGCGCCAAGGTCACGCTCGTCTCCAGCCGTGATCGGGTGCTGCCCGGTGAGGACGCCGATGCCGCCGCGGTGATCGAGGAGGTCTTCGCCTCTCGCGGATCGACGCTCGTCAAGAAGTCGCGGGCCGAGTCCGTACGGCGCGACGGTGACGAGGTGGTGGTGACCGTCACCGGCGGCGCCGAGGTGCGTGGATCGCACTGCCTGATGACGGTGGGATCGGTTCCGAACACGAGCGACATCGGCCTGGAGAAGGTCGGCATCGAGACGAACAAGAACGGTTTCGTCGACGTCGATCGGGTCTCGCGCACGTCCGTGCCAGGGATCTACGCCGCCGGCGACTGCACCGGTGTGCTGATGCTCGCATCAGTCGCTGCGATGCAGGGCCGAATCGCGATGTGGCACGCACTCGGCGAGGGCGTGCCTCCGTTGACCCTGAACACGGTGTCCGCCAACGTGTTCACTCACCCGGAGATTGCCACCGTCGGCGTCACCCAGACTGAGGTGGACGCCGGTCTGACCAACGCCCACACCCTGATGATCCCGCTGACCACCAATCCGCGCGCCAAGATGGCGGGTGTCACCCGTGGGTTCGTGAAGCTGATCGTGCTCAAGCCGACCGGCATGGTGGTGGGCGGCGTGGTGGTCGCCCCCGAGGCCTCCGAGCTGATCCTGCCGATCGCGATGGCGGTCCAGAACCGGTTGCGCGCCAAGGATCTTGCCTATTCCTTCTCGGTCTACCCGTCGCTGTCCGGGTCCATCACCGAGCTCGGCCGGCAACTGATGTTCTGGAGCGACAACTCGACGAAGGTCGATCCCTGACACTGCTCGACCAATGGGGGGATCTCGACTCACTCCGTTCGCTCGATCACTGAAATCTCCGCTGGTCGAGCGAGCGGCGTTCCTCGCTCGATCACCATGGTGGGTGTCGATACCCGGATGGTGTCGATAGCTCCTGGTCCCACCGGATCATCGCCATTTCTCGCACGACCCGATGCTGAGGTCCCGATCGAGTGCTGCGAGGTCCGGTGGCCCAGGACGCCCAGACCGGCTACAGGGCTATGCGCCTCGAGCGCCAACCAATGAGCCACCGGCTAGTGCGTCCCGGGACCACCGGGTGTTGCTCACTGCTACGAACAGCGAGGAACCATTCATGACTACCACCTCCCAACCCTCGATCGAAGCCTCAGGGGACCGCCGATGGGCAGGGATCGACTGGTCCAGCACTGACCACGCGGTGTGCATCCTCGACGAGGCCGGTAACCGGGTCGAGGAGTTCGTGATCAACCACGACGCGCCCGGGCTGCGGAAACTGATCACGGTCCTGCTCGCCACCGGCGTACAGCAGGTCGGCATCGAACGGGGCGACGGACCAGTCGTGGACGCTTTGCTGCAGGCCGAACTGACAGTGCTGGTGATCCCGCCGTCGCAGGTGAAGCACCTGCGCTCCTGCTACCGCTCAGCCGGCAACAAGGACGACCGGTACGACGCGTTCGTCCTGGCCGACACGATCCGCACCGACCGGGCCCGCCGCACCCCCCTCGTGCGGGACAATCCAGCGACCGTCGCGATGCGAACCACTGTCAGGGTCCGCCGCAACCTAGTCGCTCACCGCATTGCCGTGTGCAACCAACTCGCCGCGCACCTGCAACTCGTCTTCCCCGGCGCCGCAGGACTTTTCAGCAAGCTGGCATCACCGATCAGCCTGCAGTTCCTCACCACGTTCACCACCCAGAATGACGCCGACACACTCACCGAAAAGAAGCTCACCCGCTGGCTGGCAACGATGTCCTACACCGGCCGCGCCGACGCGGCGGTCCTGCACACCCGCCTCGTCAACGCAGCCCGCGGCGTCACCGGACCGCAAGCCGACACCTACGCGGTCATCACCCGCTCCTACGTCACGATCCTGCAAGCGCTGACCACCCAGATCGCAGCCCTGGAAGCGGACCTCGCCCAGCAACTCACCACCCACCCCGACACCGACGTCTTCGCGTCCCTGCCCCGCGTGAAGACCCTGCGCACCGCCCGGCTGATCGGTGAGATCGGCGACGCCCGCGGCCGCTTCCCCACCCCCGATGCCCTGGCTGCGCTCGCCGGCGTAGTGCCCTCGACCCGCCAATCCGGGAAAGTCACCACCGTCAGCTTCCGCCTCGCCTGCAACCGCGAACTACGCGACGCCCTGTGCGACTTCGCCGACGGATCGCGACACGCCAACCCCTGGGCCAAAGACGTCTACCAACGCGCGATCGACCGCGGCCACGACCACCCACACGCCATCCGCATCCTTGCCCGAGCCTGGACCACGATCATCTGGCGATGCTGGCAAAACCACGAGGCCTACAACCCCACAAAGCACGGCGGGCTACAAAAACTCACCCACCAACAGGCCGCATAACGACCTAGAGGTAGACACAGGGCACTCGATCACCCAAATCTCACGCTGGTCGAGCAAGCGAGGCGGTCCTCGCGCGATCACCGAAATCTCACGCTGGTCGAGCAAGCGAGGCGTTCCTCGCGCGATCACCGAAATCTCCGCTGGTCGAGCAAGCGAGGAACGAGCGCGTCGAGACCCTGTCAGATCCTCGACGGGGTCCGGTCAGCAGTGGTGTCCACGGTGTCCTGCCGCGGTGACGGCAGCAGGGTGAGAACCGCTGCCAGCACCGCCATCCCGACGGCCAGCACGACGCTGGTCACCGCGATCGCACCGCCGGAATGGATCCGCAGGTCGATGAACGGGTACGGGTACCAGTCGACGATCGACCCACGGATGAGGCTGTAGGCCAGGTACAGCAACGGGAACACCAGCCACCAGGCGGCAGCGCCGAGAGTGATTCGGGTGCGCGGGGTGATCAGCCAATCGAGCAGGAGCACGATCGGCATCAGGTAGTGCAGGACGGCGTTGGTCCACTCACTGCCGGTCTGCACGTCGACGTTGCGCAGCAACGCCACATAGATGATGCCGGTGGCGACCATGGAGAACGTGGCGAGCCCGCGCCACAGGGTCAGTGTTCGCCCGAGGGTGGATCCTCCACGCAGCCCGATGACGGCGGTGATCGTCAGCATCACCGCGGCCAGGATGTTCGACTCGATCGTGAAGTACGACAGCAGATTGCTCACCCGGGAGTCGCGGACCGCGGACACCAGCAGGGTGAGCACCGCAGCCAGTTCCAGCGCGGCGAGGACCAACCGGACCACTGCGATCAACCGCTGCACGGAGTGCCTCCGACGGGCTGCACTGATGGGGGAGATGAGTGTCGCACGGCAGGGTGTGGGCGAGGCACTGCTCAGGACGGTGGGTCGGGCAGCGGTTTCAGCAGCCGCAACCAGGCCTCGGTCTGCGCGATGTGGTCGGCCGCGGCGGTTTCGGCGGCGCCCGGATCGCGGTGCAGCAGTGCGCGGTAGATCGCCCGGTGACCGCGGTCGCTGACGACCTTGACGTCGGAGGTGCCGGCGGCGCCGAAGATCTGGTAGTTCCGCCCACGCCGACGGAACACGCTGAGCATGGCCGTCATCGTCGGGTTGCCGGCGGCCTCGTCGACCAGGGTGTGGAAGCGTGAGTCCAGTTCGGATGCCGTGGCCGGATCGTGCACCTGCTCGAGTTCGGTGAGGATCGCGTCCAGCTCCGGCATCAGTTCGTCCGGCGTCGCGCGGCCGCCTGACCGGCTGCGTGGGCTTCCAACACCCGCCGCATCTCGTAGACCTCCAGCAGGCCGTCCAGCGGCAGCAGGCCGAGGGTCAGGCTGAGCGACGAGACGATGTCGGCGGCACGCAGGTCGGAGACGTAGGTCCCGGATCCGTGTCGCACGACGAGCACGCCCAGCGCGGCGAGCATCCGGATGGCCTCCCGCAGCGAGCTGCGGGAGACGCCCAACAGCTTGCCGAGCTCCGCCTCGGACGGCAGTCGCTGCCCGGGGGAGAACTCGCCGGTGCCGATCGAGCGCCGCAGCGCCTGCAGGGCGACGTCCAGCGCGCTGCCGCTGGTCGGCTCGCCCGGCCGGCGCCGCTCCCCGGGTGCTGCGGCCGGGCGCACCACGCCGGCGGGCGCGGTGGCGGACGGCACGTCGACTGGCATGGGTTGATGCTCCCACTCTCGAACTCGTCTGATGACTCAGCCTCAGATCAAGCTAGATTCGGCGCAGAGTCTTTACAAGAGGCAATTCGTCAGACAACTATGACTCCTGTGATCGCCCCCACCTCCACCCGTGAGTCGCCCGTCGCGACCGCACCGTCCGCGCTGCGGACGGTGGACGGTCGCCGCGCGGACGAGTTGTTCTCGCTCGATCCGAGCCTGCGCCACCTCAACCACTCCTCGTTCGGATCGCCGCCGCGCGCCGCGACCGAGCTGCAGGAGCGGATCCGGGCGGAGATGTTCGCCGCACCGGTGCGGTGGTTCCCGGCGGCTCCGGAACTGATCGCGGCCGCACGCGCCGAGCTGGCCCCATTCCTCGGGCTGGAACCGGACGCGTTCGCCTTCGTGCCCAATGCGAGCGCCGGCGCTTCGGTGGTCTACAACTCGCTGGACCTTCCCGCCGGCGGTGAGATCGTCGTGACCGACCACGGATACGGCGCAGTGGTGATGGGCGCAGAACGACTGGCCCGCCGGATCGGTGGCCGGGTCGTCGTCGCACCGGTCGACCTGGATGCCGATGCTGACGCCGCCGCCGAAGCAGTGATCGGGGCATTCACCGACCGCACGGCGCTCGTGGTGGTCGACCAGATCACCTCGCCGACCGCGCGCGGGCTGCCTGTCGGTGAGATCTGCGCGGCTGCTCGGGAGCGGGGCATCGTCAGTGCCGTCGACGCGGCACACGCGCCGATGCTGCTCGAGAACGCGGTCGCCGCGGCGGATGCCGACTACTGGTTCGGCAACCTGCACAAGTTCGCCTGCACCGCCCCCGGTGCCGCGATCCTGGTTCCCCGTCCCGGGTTGGGTGACGCGCTGTACCCGCTGATCGATTCCTGGGGTGCACCACTGGGTTTCCCGCAGCGTTTCGACCACCAGGGCACGCTCGACACCACGGCCTGGCTGACCGCGGCGGCGGCCATCGGCGAGATCGAGCGTCAGTTCGGCTGGGCTCGGGTCCGGGAGCACGTCACCTTGTTGGCCGATCACGGCGAGCGGGTGATCTCGGCCGCCATGTCGGAGGCGAGCGGTGTCCCGTGCCGGGTCGCTCTCGGGATGCCGACCGCATCGATGCGTCTGGTGGCGCTGCCGGAGGGCATCGCCACGACCAACGAGGAGGCCAACGCGCTGCGGGACGTCGTGCTGGCCGATCTCGGTATCGAGGCCGCGTTCACCAGCTTCCGCGGCTGCGGGTACCTGCGGTTCTCGGCGCACGTCTACAACACCGCAGATGACTACGACGATTTCGCCGAACGTGCTGTCCCGCACTTGATTCGCCTGGCCGCTCGGGCCCGCACGGCACTGGTCACAACCTACGCCGACACCCACGCAGCCACCCCCGCCGCCATCCGGTCGACGGTCATCCATCCTGGAGGAGAACAGTGAAACGATCCATCCGCTCCATCGCCCTCGGTAGCGCTGCGCTGGTCGCGGCCGGAACGCTGATCGCCTGCGGCAGTTCGGATTCCGGCACCGCGGCAGGTGGAGCCGTCACCCTGCAGATGATCGAGAGCCTGTCCAGCCCCGACCGCACCACCCTGCTCAAGTCGATGCTGGCCACCTTCGAGTCGCAGAACCCCGGGATCAAGGTGCAACTCGTGACGCCGCCGACCGAGCAGGCGGACAACAAGATCCAACAGATCCTGCAGGCCGGCAGCGGCGCCGATGTGCTCGAGGTGCGCGACACCACCGTCGGGCCGTTCGGCACCAACGGTTGGCTGTACGACATGACGCCGGACATGGCGAAGTGGACGGGGTTGGGCGACCTGACCGACACCGCCCAGAAGTACTCGAAGACCGCTGACGGCAAGACCTACTTCATCCCGTACGGCTTCTACGGGCTGAGCCTGTTCTACCGCACCGACCTGGTCAAGGCCGCCGGGTTCGCGGGGCCGCCGAAGAGCTGGGACGAGCTGCTGGAGCAGGCCAGCAAGATCCAGGACGCCGGCAAGAACAAGTACGGCTACGCCTTTCGCGGTGGCAAGAACGGCTTCTCCAACGTGGTGACGGCCATCGAGGCCTACGTCGGTGACGATCTCGACACCGAGAACGCCTTCAAGACCAAGGACGGCAAGACCATCTTCGCCACCGACGAGGCGAAGCAGGCGGCGGCCACCTACTTCAAGCTGTTCAAGCAGGCATCACCACCGTCGTCGGTCGCGTGGGGGTACCCGGAGATGGTGGAGGGCTTCAACAACGGCTCCACCGCGTTCCTGCTGCAGGATCCCGAGGTGATCGCCGCGATCAGCAAGTCCAGCGCCGTCAAGGCCGACCAGTGGAGCACCGCGCCGCTGCTCGTCGGTCCGTCGGGCAAGGCGGCCCAGCCGGTCGCCACCGCCGGCTGGGGTGTTGCCCAGGCCAGCTCCCACAAGCCCGAGGCGGTCAAGCTCATCCAGTTCCTGTCGGGCGAGGCGTCCAAGGAGTTCGACCAGAAGAACTCGCTGGTGCCGATCCTCAAGAGCGCTCAGAACGACGAGTTCTACAAGACCGGCCCATGGGCGTCGTACGTGACGATGACCAAGGACACCTCCACCTGGTTGACCGTCATCCAGCCGCGCGGCGTCGCCTGGTGGAGCGAGTGGCAGACCAAGGCGGACTCCGACCTGCAGCAGGTGCTGATCGGCAAGTTGAGCTCCGACGACATGCTGGCAGGGTGGGACACCTACTGGACCCAGAAGTGGGCGACGAAGTAACCATGACGACCACCGAGCAGCGTCCCGGGGCGCCGGTCGGCGTCCCGGGGCGCCGCAAGGCGGTCAGCCACGGCCGTCGGACCTTCAGCAGCAGCAAGGGTTTCACCGTGCTGGCGTTCCTCGCGCCGGCGATCGTCGTGGTGCTGCTGTTCACGTACTACCCGATGATCCGCGGCGCCCAGATGGCGTTCCGGCAGTGGAACCTCTACGACCTGCGCACCACGCCGTGGATCGGCTTCGACAACTTCCGATCGCTGATGAACGACCCCAACTGGGGGACGATCGTCAGCAACACGGTGATCTGGGTGGTCGGTTCTCTCATTCCCCAGCTGGTGATCGGCTTCGGCCTCGCGCTGCTGCTGCGGCGCAAGTTCCGCGGGCGGGGGATCTACCAGGCGTTGGTGTTCTTCCCGTGGGCGGTGTCCGGGTTCCTCATCGGCATCCTGTTCCGCTGGATGTTCAACAGTGAGTTCGGCGTGATCAACGACCTGCTGAAGAAGGTCGGACTGATCGATGCGAACATCCCGTGGCTCGCGGATCCCGACCTCGCCAGGCTCTCCACGGTCATCGCGAACGTCTGGTACGGCGTCACGTTCTTCACCATCATGATTCTCGCTGCGCTGCAGTCGGTTCCGGACGACGTGCTGGAGGCGTCGGCGATCGACGGAGCCGGCAAGGTGCGCACGCTGTGGTCGGTGGTGATCCCGTACATCCGCACGACCCTGGCGCTGACCGTGCTGCTGCGGGTGATCTGGATCTTCAACTTCCCGGACATCATCTACGGCATGACCGGCGGTGGCCCGGCCAACCAGACCCACATCATCACCACCTGGATGATCTCGCTGACCCAGCAGGGTGACTACGGCAGGGCGTCCGCGCTCGGACTGATCGTGCTGGTCGTGCTGGTGGCGTTCGCCAGCTTCTACCTGCTCGCCGTGAAGGAGCGGGACAAGAAATGATGAACCGGGAGAGCAAGGGCTACAAGATCTTTCGCGGGGTGATGCTGGGCATCTGGCTCGTCATCACACTGTTCCCGCTGGTGTGGATCCTCATCACGTCGTTCAAGCCGGCGGGTTCGATCACCAGCTATCCGCTGCAGTACTGGCCGAAGCCGTTCACCCTGGACAACTACAGCCGGCTGTTCGAGGACTCCTCGTTCGGCACCTACGTCCTCAACAGCCTGATGATCTCGCTGGTGGCCGGTGCGATCGCCACCGTCATCGCACTGCTCGGCGCCTACGTGTTGGCGCGCTTCACCTTCCGCGGGAGCGGCGCGCTGCTGATGGCGTTCCTGGTGACGCAGATGATCCCGGCCTTCATCGCGCTCGGACCGCTCTACGTGATGATGGTCGACTTCGGTCTGGTCGATTCCCGTTCCGGCCTGACGATCGTCTACATCGCCCTGTGCATCCCGTTCTGCACCATCATGCTGCGTGGGTTCTTCGCCAACGTGCCGGCAGAGCTGGAGGAGGCGGCGATGGTGGACGGGTGCAACCGGCTGACCGCGCTCGTGCGGGTGATCGTGCCGGTGATGGCCCCGGGGATCGTCGCGACCTTCATCTTCAACTTCGTCAACTGCTGGAACGAACTGTTCCTGTCGGTGACGCTGATCAACAGTGACTCCAACAAGACGATACCGTCCGCGCTCAACGGCTTCATCTCCAGCTTCAACATCGAGTGGGGCCCGATGTCGGCGGCAGCAGTGCTGGCCATCATCCCGACGATGATCCTGTTCGCGGTCGCCTCGAAGTTCATCGTGCAGGGGCTGACGTCGGGCGCGGTCAAGGGCTGAGTGGACACCCCTGGGGTGATCGAGCAAGCGAGGAACGAGCGCGTCGGGATCCCGTGACCGGGGACGAGGGTGCTGCTTGCCCCGTTGATCGAGCAAACGAGGAGCCAACGCGACGAGATGCCGTGACTCGGCTCCGTCGATCGATCAAGCGACGAGATGCCGTGACTCGGCTCCGTCGATCGAGCAAGCGAGGAACGAGCGCGTCGAGATCCTGTCGGGCCGTCGGCTCGGGTGGGGCTCGGGCTGGTGGCGAGAATATGGCCCTCAACCGCCATTTCGGCAAGACGTCCTGCCGAAACGCTCGCCGGGGGCCATCTCCTCGTCACCAGCCCCGGACGCTGAACTGTCCACAGACCTCAAGCTGTCCACACGGTGCCCCCGCGATCGCCCGCTCCGCGAACGCAGCGCCGACGATCGCAGCCATGAACACCGGTCGTCGGCATGAGGTGATCTCGGCCGCGCTGACGGCAGGTGGGGGAGTGGTGCTTGCGCGGTCCCACCCGTCATTGCGGCGGACGCTGTTGCGCGAGGTGGAGCGAGGGACCCTGACGTCCCCGATGGTCGGCACGTTCGTGGCCGCCGGCACGGAGCGCGATTCGCTGATCCTGGCAGCTGCACTGTGCGCCTTGTTCCCGGACGCTGTGATCACCGGCTGGACCGCGGCAGCGATGTCGTTCTGGCCGAGCAAGGAGCGTCTGCCGATCCGTGCGCTGAACGTCAAGCCGGGGCGCCCGCCTTTCTGGTTGGCCGCGAGCCGGGCGTCCGTACCACCGGAGCTCGGTGTCCTGCGGTCCGGTCCGTCTCAGCTGTCCTGAGTTGACGGCGCTGGACCTGGCCGTCGAGTCACAGGGTGAGTCGGTGTTCGCGCTGCTGCGATCGGGAGCCGGCTCCATCGAGGGGCTGAACGCAGTGCTCGCACTGCTACCGCGGCGCCGTGGGAACGCCGCTCGAGGACGCGCACTCGACCGGGCCGCGAACAATCCGTGGTCCGGTGGCGAGCAGCGGTTCCACCAGTTCCTGCTGAACGAGCAGCTGGAGGAGTTCGTGGGCAACCTGCGGGTACGCGTGTTCGGACGGACCTATCGGGTGGATCTGGCGCTGCCGCGACTCAAGATCGGCATCGAGTTCGACAGCCTCGAGTTCCACACCGATCGGGAATCGTTCGAGAAGGATCGCCGCAAGCACAACGATCTGGAGGCTGCCGGCTGGCGGATCCTGCACGTCACCTGGCAGATGTTGGTGGGCACGCCCGACGAGGTGCTGCGGCGGATCCGTCAGCTGATCGACCGTGTGCAGGGATCATGACGAGAAAATGGCCCCCGATCGGCGTTCCTGCAGGATGTCCTGCCGGATCTGCGATCGAGGGCCATCTCCTCGTCAGAGTGCTGTCAGAGCAAGCTCAGCTCTCGACTGCTTCCTCCGCCACTGCTTCCTCGATCTCTTTCGCATCGTTGTCGATCCAGTCGAAGGTCTTGGTGACGGCCTTCTTCCACTGCTTGTAGCGCTTCTCCCGCTCGTCGACGTCGAGCTGCGGCTCCCAGCGCTTGTCCTCGGCCCAGTTGGTGCGGATGTCGTCCTCCGACTCCCAGTAGCCGACCGCGAGACCGGCGGCGTAGGCGGCGCCCAGCGCGGTGGTCTCGGCGACCACCGGCCGGATCACCGGCACGCCGAGGATGTCGGCCTGGAACTGCATCAGGGTCTCGTTGACGACCATGCCACCGTCCACCTTGAGGGCCGTGAGATCGACGCCGGAGTCGGCGTTCATCGCATCGAGTACCTCGCGGGTCTGGAAGGCGGTGGCCTCCAGCACGGCGCGGGCGATGTGCCCCTTGTTGACGTACCGGGTCAGCCCGACGATCGCGCCGCGGGCGTCGGAGCGCCAGTACGGCGCGAACAGACCGGAGAAGGCCGGCACGAAGTAGCAGCCGCCGTTGTCGTCGACGCCCTTGGCCAGGTCTTCGATCTGCGCGGCATCGCTGATCAGACCCAGGTTGTCGCGGACCCACTGGACCAGCGAGCCGGTGACGGCGATCGAGCCCTCGAGGGCGTAGACCGTCGGCTGGTCGCCGATCTTGTAGCAGACCGTCGTCAGCAGGCCGTTCTTGCTGGGGACCTTCTCGGTACCGGTGTTGATCAGCATGAAGTTGCCGGTGCCGTAGGTGTTCTTGGCTTCACCGACCGACAGACAGGCCTGGCCGAAGGTGGCCGCCTGCTGGTCGCCGAGGATGCCGGCGATCGGTACACCGGACAGGGCGCCGCTCTCGCGACCCTTGGCGTACACCTCGGAGCACGACTTGATCTCGGGCAGCATCGACAACGGGATGCCCATGTCTTTCGCGATGCCCTCGTCCCAGGACAGCGTGTCCAGGTCCATCAGCATGGTGCGGGAGGCGTTCGTCGGGTCGGTGATGTGCAGTCCGCCGTTGACGCCGCCGGTCATGTTCCAGACCAGCCAGGTGTCCATGTTGCCGAACACCAGGTCTCCGGCCTCGGCCTTCTCCCGTGCCCCCTCGACGTTCTCCAGGATCCACATCACCTTGGGGCCGGAGAAGTAGGTGGCCAGCGGCAGGCCGACCTTGGCCTTGTACCGGTCCTGCCCGCCACCGAGCTCCCCGAGCTTGTCGACGATCTTGTCGGTGCGGGTGTCCTGCCAGACGATCGCGTTGTAGACCGGCTCGCCGGTGGTCCGGTCCCACACCATCGCGGTCTCGCGCTGGTTGGTGATGCCGACAGCGGCGATGTCCGCGGGCTTGAGGTCCTTCTTCGACAGGGCCGCTGCGGTGACCGCGCGGGTGTTCTCCCAGATCTCCTTCGGGTCGTGCTCGACCCAGCCGGCCTGCGGGAAGATCTGCTCGTGTTCCTTCTGGTCGACCGCCACCACGCGACCGTCGTGGTCGAAGATCATGCAGCGGGTGGACGTGGTGCCCTGGTCGATGGACGCGATGTACTGCTGCGACATGTGATGCCTCTCGTCGGAAGGGAAGTTGTGAAGTCGGGGGAGGGTGGGGTCGTGCGGCCCGAGGATCAGGCCGGCGGGTTGAAGGTGGCGAACAGCGTCGGGGTGTCGAGCACCTTGAACAGCAGGGCGGCCACCACCGCGCCGACCAGCGGGCCGACGATCGGGACCCAGGAGTAGCCCCAGTCGGAGCTGCCCTTGCCCTTGATCGGCAGGATGGCGTGCGCGATGCGCGGACCGAGGTCACGGGCCGGGTTGATCGCGTACCCCGTCGGTCCGCCGAGCGAGGCGCCGATGCCGACGACCAGGAAGGCCACGAAGAGCGGGCCCAGCTTGTCGGGGGTACCACCGGAGATCAGGATGACGAAGATCAGTACGAAGGTGGCGATCACCTCGGTGACCAGGTTCCAGGGGAGGTTGCGGATCGCCGGACCGGTGGAGAACACGCCGAGCTTCGCGCCGGGGTCCTCCTCCTGGTCGAAGTGGTCCTTGAACGCGAGCCAGCAGAGCACCGCACCGATGAACGCGCCCAGGAACTCCGCCCCCCAGTAGACGAGGGCCTGACCGAAGTCGATCTTGCCGAGCACGAGTTGGGCGATCGTCACCGCCGGATTGAGGTGCGCGCCGGTCGGGAACGCCACGTAGACACCGGCGAACACACCGATGCCCCAACCGAAGTTGATCAGCAGCCAGCCCCCGCCGAGGCCCTTCGACTTGATCAGGATGGCGGTGGCGACGACGCCGCAGCCGAGCAGCAGCAGCATCGCCGTGCCCATCGTCTCGTACAGGAATATCTGGCCGTTGGTCACGGTCACAGCGCGCCTCCAGGAATCGGCCGGAGCCCCAGCGCCGGCGCTGCGTTCACCAACCGCCCGAGTGCGCTGGTGAGGACGGTCACAACGTAACCCACCCCCGCAGTGCAGAACAGGGCCGCCCGGGGTGAGTCCCGAATCGGTGATCGGTGCACAATCAAGGCGATCTCGGCCGCTGAACGATCTGGACGGGATCTGTGCAGGTCCGCCATTCGGAGCCGGGCAGCGACCGCCCGGTGACGGCGGTAGGTTGGAGTGAAGTTGGCGCGCTCACCGCGCCCGGGTAGGAGGACACGACCATGAGTGACGCAGCCCAGAGCAGTGCGAGCCCGAAGAACGGTGGGGCCCCGGAGAACGGTGCGGCCCGCAAGACTCGGCCGGTCCCGGCCGGTATCGGACCGCAGACCGCCGGCGCCCGCCTCGGCCCTCAGGAGCGTGCCGACAGTTTCCGGCGGCTGGGTGCCGAGGAGTTCGACGTCGTGGTGATCGGAGCCGGCGTCGTCGGTGCCGGCGCCGCGCTGGACGCCGTCACCCGAGGTCTGTCGGTCGCGCTGATTGAAGCCCGCGACATCGCCTCCGGCACGTCCTCCCGCTCCTCGAAGCTGTTCCACGGTGGCCTGCGCTACCTGGAGATGTTCGAGTTCGGCCTGGTCCGCGAGGCGCTCAAGGAGCGCGAGCTGATGCTGACGAAGATCTGCCCGCACCTGGCGAAGCCCGTGTCGTTCCTGTATCCGTTGTCGCAGCACGTGATCGAGCGGCCGTACGTCGGCGCCGGGCTGATCATGTACGACTCGATGGGCGGTGCCCGATCGGTCCCGCGGCACAAGCACCTGACTCGCGCCGGTGCGCTGCGGATGGTGCCGGGGCTGGCGAAGAACGCTCTCGTGGGCGGGATCCGATACTACGACGGTCAGGTGGACGACGCCCGGCACACCCTCGCGGTCGCCCGTACCGCCGCGGCCTACGGTGCGCTGGTCCGCAACTCCACCCAGGTGATCGGGTTCCTCAAGGAGGCCGATCGTGTTGCCGGGGTGAAGGTCCGCGACGTCGAGACCGGTGAGGAGACCTCGGTACGCGCGAAGGTGGTCATCAACGCCGCCGGTGTGTGGACCGACGAGCTGCAGCGTCTCTCCGGGGGTCGTGGCCGATTCAAGGTCCGCGCCTCCAAGGGTGTGCACCTGGTCGTCGCGCGGGACAAGATCCCGTCGGAGTCCGGAATCATCCTGAAGACCGAGAAGTCGGTGTTGTTCGTCATCCCGTGGAAGTCGTCGCACTGGATCATCGGCACCACGGACACCGACTGGAACCTGGACCTGGCGCACCCTGCCGCCACCAAGAAGGACATCGACTACATCCTCGAGCACGTCAACAAGGTGCTCGCAGTGCCGTTGACCCACAGCGACATCAACGGCGTGTACGCCGGACTCCGGCCGCTGCTGGCCGGCGAGAGCGAGCAGTCCAGCAAGCTCTCGCGCGAACACGCCGTCGCCCGGGTCGCTCCGGGACTCATCGCGATCGCCGGTGGCAAGTACACGACCTACCGGGTGATGGGGATGGACGCCGTCGATGCGGCCGCCGAAGACCTGCCGGGCCGGCTGAACCCGTCCTGCACCGAGGACATCCCGCTGATCGGGGCGTCCGGTTACCAGGCTCTGCTGAACCAGGCCGACCGGTTGGGACAGCAGCACGGCGTCCACCCGTACCGGATCCGGCACCTGTTGGACCGGTACGGTTCGCGGATCCACGAACTGCTCGCCCCGGCGCAGGACGACCCCACCCTGCTGGAGCCGATCCCGGGCGCTGACGACTACCTGCGCGCCGAGGTGCTGTATGCGGCGACGCACGAGGGTGCCCTGCACCTGGAGGACGTGTTGGCCCGGCGGACCAGGATCTCCATCGAGACCCCGCACCGAGGCACCGAATCCGCGCAATCGGTCGCGGACATCATGGGTCCCGTCCTCGGCTGGTCGGAGCAGGAATCACGCGACGAGGTGGTGGGCTACATCGCCCGCGTCGAAGCGGAGCGGAAGTCGCAGACCGAACCGGATGACGCCGCCGCGGACGAGGTGCGGCTGAAGGCGCCGGAGATCCGGGACCTGTTGGTCTCGCCGGTGGCCTGACGAACAGGCTCGAGAGCGGTATGGGGGCGAACAGCAGCAGGAACATCCCGGGGCCTGTCCGGACCGGTGGCTGGGCAGTGACCGTCGGTTCACGGGCACTGGTGCTGGCTTTCGGCACTGCGTTCGTGGTGCTGGTCGGCGTCGCCGTGCTGGTCGGCCGGATCGGCGGCTGGACCGCTCGGCAGGTGGGCGGTGGTGTCCGCGAGATGCCGACGGTGCCGTCCCGGTCGCAGCCCAGCGTCACCCGAGCACCGCCCCGGGTCGACCGATCGATCCCCGACACCTCGAACCAGGTGGCCGCCTGGGTGTGGTTGGTGGTGGCGGCAGTGGTGGCGATCATCGTGTACCTGCTGCTGAGACGGGCCTGGGACGCCCGCCGACGGATCAGCGAGCGTCGCAGGCTGCAGGTCGAACCCGACCCTGCCACCGGACCACAGCTCGACGAGGAGCCGCCGCCTCCGGTCCCGCAGACGCCGCCGGGCAGGCAGTTCGACGCCAGGGCTGCTGCTGACGCGATCGTCTCCTGCTGGGTCTGGGTCGAGGACTGGGCCGCTGCTCGCGGACGGCCGCGGCTCTCGTTCGAGACCCCGACCGAGTTCCTGGACCGGGTGGTCGGGCACAGGGGGCCGGACACCGGGGAGACGGACACCGGGGAGACGGAGGGTGCGATGGTCCGCGCTGCGCCGGTCCCGTCGTCGACGACAGTTGTTGCTGCGCAGGATGATCGGGCCGTCGATGCGGCACAGCGGAGCGCCGCTGCGCGGATCCTGTTGCCGCTGTACCAGCGGGCTCGGTTCGACGTCGCGGCGCTCGATCCGGAGTCTGCCGTGCGAGCCCGGGACGCTGCGTTGATCGTGTGCGGCAAGGATCCGGTGGACGTCCCGTGAGCCCTCCGGGAGCGTGGTGGCGGCTGCTCACGATGCCGATCCTGGCCGCGCTGGCTGCGGGGATCGGGGTGTACGCCACCGGCGGACCGGTGACCCGCAGCGTCGTCATCGCCCTCACCGCCGGCGTGGTGACCTGGCTGCTGGTGCGGGCCCTCACGGTGGAGGTCGATCCGTGGCCACCCGAACCGGAAACCGGGTTCCCCCACGGACGGGTACCCCAGCTGTGGGAGATCAGCGGGTTCGAGTCGGCGCTGCAGCGACCCGAGTACCTGGGGCGACGGGCGATCCGAGCCGTCCGCGAGGTCGCCGTGCCCGTCCTGCGGCGACGCGCGATCGACCTGGACGCGCCGGAAGATGCGGGCCGGGCCAGAAACCTGTTGGGCAGCAGGAGTTTCGAGCTGCTGACCGACCCCGATCACGGCGTAGTGAGTCGCGCGGATCTTGTCCAGCTGGTGGACCGGGTCACCCGTTTGGCCACCGCGACCGGTGATGGGTTGCGGCCCGTCAGGATCGATCCCCGGCTGCTCCCGCGCCGCGGTCGACGCTCGTTGCGCGCCCTGATCGGCGGACGCTCGTCCCTGCGATCGGCCGGTGGGTCAACCGGCGCGTCTGCAGGTGGGTCCACCGACCGTTCGGGATCGGCGCCCGCTGCACCCTCTGCAACTACCGCCACTGCTGCCACATCTACTGCTGCCACATCTACTGCTGCCACTCCACTGCTGCACCCACCACCGAGAAGGATCGACCATGACCAGCACTGAGACACCCGTCAACGAGCCGGTGTCCGCCGGCGCCGCGGCGGAGCGGGTGCCGTCCGCCGAGGAGGTCGCTGCGGTTGCGGGCCGGATCGCCGCAGCGGTCGGCGGCGCGATGGTCGGCAACACCGCGGCCCTTCGGATGGCACTGGCAGCGATCCTGGCCGGCGGACATGTACTGGTGGAGGACAACCCCGGCCTCGGGAAGACCCTGATGGCGCGCAGCCTGGCCGGTGCCCTGGGGCTGGAGTTCCGCCGCCTGCAGTTCACCCCCGACCTGCTGCCGGCCGACATCACCGGTTCCTACCTGTACAACCCCGGCACCGCCGAGTTCACCTTCCAGCCCGGCCCGGTGTTCGCCGGTCTGCTGCTCGCCGACGAGCTCAACCGCACGCCGCCGAAGACCCAGTCGGCGCTGCTCGAGGCGATGCAGGAGGGCCAGGTGAGCGTCGAAGGGACGACCCATCCGCTGCCCAGCCCGTTCCACGTGATCGCGACTGCCAACCAGATCGAGTACGAGGGCACCTATGCACTGCCCGAAGCCCAGCTCGACCGGTTCGCCGTCCGGCTGCGATTGGGCTATCCCACTGCCGCGAGCGAGCTGGAGATGCTGCGGCGTCGGGTCGGCCGCGCCGCCGGCGACCCAGCCGTCTCCGCCGTGATCGACGCGGCCGGCCTGCGGGCCCTGCAGGCGGGAGTCGAGCGGGTCGCGGTCGACGCCGACGTGATCGGCTACTGCGTCGATCTTGCGCGCGCCAGCCGAGGACACGAGGCCATCGAGGCCGGAGTCTCACCCCGCGGAACCCAGACACTGATGCTGATGGCCCGCGCTTGGGCGGTGCTGGAGGGCCGGACCTTTGTGCTTCCCGAGGACGTCAAATCCGTTGCAGTGCAGACCCTCTCGCACCGCCTGGTGTTGCGCCTGCAGGCCCACGCCGATTCATTGACTGCCGAGGAGGTGGTGGGTGGGTTGCTCTCGACGGTGCCCACCCCGCCGAGCCTGCGGGCCAGGACCGAGCCGATGCTGCGCCCGTCCGGTGCGGCGCGCTGACGACAGTGACCGACCGCACCTCCGCGCGAGATCGGCACGCACCCGCTGTGGGTGATGCACCCGCCGCGCCGCCAGGACCGTGGCGTCGGACGGCGGCGTTCTACCGGATCCTCACCGTCGCGGTGTTCGGGACGGGTCTCGCGCTGGGGACCGGGCGCCCGGATCTCGTCGTGCTGGCCGCGCCGATCGTGCTCGCCGGCGCGCTGACCCTGCCGGGCACTTTCCGACTGCGCTGGGGAGGCGCAGCTGCGGACCCGGGGTCCCGCGCCGGGATCGCCCGCGGGATGGTGGCGGCCTCTCGACTACCGGTGCGCATCGAGCTGTCCGGTGTCCGGGAGGCAGAGTTGGTGACCGTCAGGGTGCCGGAATCGACCCGCAACCCGGTGGGGGAGATGGCAACCCTGCCCGGCGGCACCGCGTTGGAGGAGCCCTCCGACGACCTCACCGTGCTGCAGGACGTGCGGGTGCGCGGCTGGGGTTCCAGCCTGATCAGCCGTCCCGATCTGCTGGCGATCACGGCGGACGGACTGCTCAGGGTCGGTCCGGGCAGAGCCGCTGAGATCTCGCAGATGGTGCTGGCCGGCATCCGGGTCCAGGACCCGCTGCCGCTGCCGCCCATCATCGGTGGCTGGGCAGGCAGTCACGTCAGCCGGCGTCCGGGGCAGGGCAGCGACCTGATCGACCTGCGCGACTACGCGCCGGGCGACCGGATGCGATCGGTCCACTGGCGCGCCTACGCACGCCGCGGCAAGCTGTACACCCGCCGCACACTCTCGGAGGCCGAGGCGGAGATCGCCCTGTGTCTGGACGTTCGGTATGTGCTGGGCCCCAGGGACATCAGTGAACCCACCGGTCGGCTGGAGCGGGCCGTGGCTGGCGGGCATGAGCTGCTCAGCCGGGTCGGCGACGAGGGCCGCCGCAGACGACTGGAAGAGCGGCACGAACGGTGGGACGCACTCGAGCAGAGCCGATGGACCAGCCTGGATCTCACCGTGCAGGCGGTCACGGCCGTCGCGGCCGCCCATCTGGGCGGTGGGGATCGGGTGTCGGTGCAGACCGTGGATCTGTACCGCCGGATGCTGCGCCATGGCAGCGGCAAGCGGCAGATCGATCGGGTGCGCTACTTCCTGTCCGGCCTGGTCTCGCGGTCGGTCCGGTTGCTGGACGTCGAGCACTGGCTGTTGCGGCCGGGCGCCGTCGTGGTGCTGTTCAGCCCGCTCACCGACGACGCAGCCGCGGACGCGGCGCGGGCAGCGCGGGCGCGCGGGCATCGGGTGATCGTGATCGACACCCTGCCGCTGCAGGGCATCCTGGCGGCCTCGGAGGTGCGGGACACCCGCGCCCTCGGCCTGCTCAGCGTTGCCCGGGGGTTGCGCATCGAACGGGTGCTGGCCGCGGGGATCCCTGTCCTGCACTGGGAGGAGGGGGCCATCGACACGCAGATGGCCAAGGCCCTGGTGGGTCTGCGGGCGCGCCGATGAACGAGCAGATCCGGGCCTCCGGCGATGCCGGCGATTCCGGCCACGCAGCAGTGGACAGGCCACCGACGCAGGGTGCACCGAGCATCGAGATCACCGCGGGCGTGGGACCGGGATTTCCGGGCTGGTGGCTGCGACTCGCGCTGGGCATCGTCTGCGCAGGAGCGGCGCTGCTGAGCCTGCAGGTCGGGGCCGGCGCCGGGGTGCTGACAGTGCTCGGCTTCCTTCTCGTCGGCCTGGCCGTGGCCACCACTATCGCCCCGCACTCGATCGCCCCGACACTGCTGATCCTCGGCGTGATGACGGCGCACCTGCTGGGCCGGGACGGCGGCATCTCGGTGTTCACCGGCGTGCTCGCCGCACTGCTGCTGGCGGTGCACCAACTGTCCGGGATCTGCGCGGCGATCCCGCCGCGGTCCATCGTGCATCGGGACGCGTTGCGGCCTGCTCTGGTGCGGTTCTTGCTCTGCGCCGGTGCGGTGCTGATCGGCGTGCTGGTCGCGACCCTGGTGTGAGTCCTCGTTGATCGGCGGCGCTCCTCGACTTCGGTGGTTCGGCAGACATGTATCCGGACAGGATGGTGGAGCCCTCTGTCAGAGGTGGATCGGACCGTCCGGTCGCCGGAGGTCATCATGAGCGACACCACCATCACCGTCAGCCCTGCCGTGCTGTACCTGGATGTCGGTGGCGGCGTCACCAGCGACACCGCGGAGGTGAAGTACTCGTCGTTGAACAAGATCGTGATGTGGGAACGGCTGAACCTCGGGGTGTGGACCAAGCTCAACCTCTTCCTGCTCGTCGGCACCGCCGACGCCGACATGCAGGGCTCGTTCCCCACGCCGGTGATGCGACCGGGTGATCTGCTGGAGTACCGCAGCTATTTCTATTCGAACGTCGATCCAAGGGGCCGGACCACGCCGCGGGACATGTTCACCGGCGCCCAGGTACAGGCACTGGTCAGCGTGCCCGAGGAGCAGCCCTGGATCACCGATCAGACCACCGACGTGGGCGGCACGTTCTACCGGCGCATCATCGCCACCCCGCCGCTGTTCACCGCGATCCATGCCGAGATCGGTACTGGCACACCGTCTCGCGGCACGTTCGGTGAACTGATCCTGCCGAACGTGGTCGCCACCGCCGACAGCCAGATGAAGCCGCTGCACACACTGGAGTTGCTGCCGTTGTTGGCCGGTCAGCGCTATGTCTGCACACTGCGCATCAACGACTCGGCCGGCAACTGGTTCACCCTGGTCGAGGATCTGACCACGCTGCTGCGGACCGTCACGATCGACGTCGACTCGGTGTTCATCAACAACGACGGCGATCCGGCGGGGGCGGGAGAGGCGGAGTTCTGGATCACCACCTACGAAGGCGACACCCAGATCGACCAGATCCATTTCGGTGACGACGAGAACGACGTGTACACCGGCACCGCAGTGCCCCTGAGCAACCAGATCGTCCGGGGGCCCAAGGCTGTGACCGACACCGACCACGACATCGGCGTCAACGCGGCCGGTATCGAGTACGACGGCTTCCTGGAGGCGGACGAACACGCGAACACCTGGGGTCATCCGCCACACCTGCGACGGCAGCTCGATTTCCCGGCCGGATCAGGACGGGAGTCGTTGTCGCACCAATACTTCCAGGTCCCGGCTGTCCCCGGCTCGGTGGATGACGACTTCGCGTTCACGGTGATCGGGCACTACTCGGTGGCCTACACCTGAGCTCAGCTCTCGGTTGCTGCCTCGGTTCCGGCCGCACCTGCTGCGGCAGCGGCCGGTTCGATGACGGCGAGCGTCGCGCCACTCGTGACGGTGGCGCCGACCTCGACGTCCACCGACGACACCGTGCCGTCGATGGCCGCTGTGACCGGGTTCTCCATCTTCATCGCCTCGATCACCGCGACCAGCTCGCCTGCGCTGACGCTCTGCCCCGGGGTTACTGCGAGCTTGACGACGGTGCCCTGCATCGGCGCGACGACCGTGCCGCCACCGGTTGCCGTCGTCGCCTTCGCCCTGGATCGTCTGGGCCGCTGCGCCTTCGGCCCGCCGGAAGTTGCGACCGCCAACGTTCCCGGCAGGCTCACCTCGACCCGGCGACCGTTCACCTCGGCCACGATCGTCTGCCGCGGGAGGGTGTCTGCGGCATCGTCGGCACCTTCCCTGCCGTCACCGGTGGGTGCGTCGAACGGTGGAATGGTGTTCTCGAACTCCGTCTCGATCCATCGGGTGTGCACCCGGAAATTCCCGTCCGCGGCGACGAACGCGGGATCATCCAGTACGACGCGGTGGAACGGCAGCACCGTCGCCATGCCCTCGATCTGCAGCTCAGCCAGGGCGCGGCGGGCCCGGGCGATCGCCTGGTCGCGGTCGGCGCCGGTGATGATCACCTTGGCCAGCAACGAGTCGAAGGCACCGGAGATCACCGAACCGGACTCGATGCCCGCGTCGACCCGCACTCCGGGGCCGGCCGGCAGCGTCAGCGACGTCACCGTGCCGGGGGCCGGCAGAAAGCCACGACCGGCGTCCTCGCCGTTGATCCGGAACTCGATCGAATGTCCGCGCGGGGTGGGATCGGTGTCGTATCCGAGAGCCTCGCCGTCGGCGATCCGGAACTGCTCGCGGACCAGGTCGAGCCCCGAGGTCTCCTCGCTGACAGGGTGTTCGACCTGGAGTCGGGTGTTGACCTCCAGGAAGGAGACCATGCCGTCCTGGCCGATGATGAACTCGACCGTGCCGGCGCCGTAGTAGCCGGCCTCCCGGCAGATTGCCTTGGCGGCACTGTGGATCTGCTCGCGCTGCGCGTCGGTGAGAAACGGCGCCGGCGCCTCTTCCACCAGCTTCTGGTAGCGACGCTGCAGCGAGCAGTCACGGGTGCCGACGACGACGACGGTGCCGTGCTGGTCGGCCAGCACCTGGGCCTCGACGTGGCGCGGCTTGTCCAGGAATCGTTCGACGAAGCATTCGCCCCGGCCGAACGCAGACACCGCCTCGCGGACCGCCGATTCGTACAGCTCCGGGATCTCCTCCAGCGTGCGGGCGACCTTGAGGCCGCGACCGCCGCCGCCGAATGCGGCCTTGATCGCCACCGGCAACCCGTACTCGTTCGCGAAGGCGACCACCTCCTCCGGCCCCTGCACAGGATCCGGCGTTCCGGGGGTCAACGGCGCACCCGCGCGCAGGGCGATGTGCCGAGCGGTGACCTTGTCGCCCAGGTCACGGATCGCCTGTGGTGACGGTCCGATCCAGGTGAGACCCGCATCGATCACCGCCTGTGCGAAGTCGGCGTTCTCCGACAGGAAGCCGTAGCCGGGGTGGACGGCGTCCGCGCCGGCACGCGTCGCGACATCCAGCAGCTTGGCGATGTCGAGGTAGGTCTCCGCCGAGGTGGCTCCGTTCAGGGCGAATGCCTGGTCGGCGGCCCGCACGTGCGGGGCGTCCCGATCCGGATCGGCATACACCGCAACGGATTCCAGTCCGGCGTCACGGCAGGCGCGGGCCACCCGGACGGCGATCTCGCCGCGATTGGCGATCAGTACTGATCTCACGGGTACTCCTCGGTACTTCTCAGGGCGGTACTGGGCAGGGCGGTACTGGGCAGGGCGGTACTGGGCAGGGCGGTCTGGGGCAGGGCAGTCTGGGGCACGGCGGCGCCGGGGGGCAGCCGCCACAGATCGGTGACACGAATCCCCACGCCGGACAACAGTCGCCGGGTGAGGGGGAGGGAGATGCCGATGACGGAGGACGGATCGCCGTCGACACCGTCGACGAACCACCCGCCGTAGCCGTCGATGGTCAACGACCCTGCGACCTGCAGCGGCTCGCCGGTGGCCAGATACGTCTCGAGCTCGGTGGGGTCGGGTGAGCCGAAACGGATCCCGGTGCTCTCGGTGGCAACCTGCTGGGCCACCACCTGCCCCTCGGTCAGTCGGAGCACCGCATGCCCGGTGAGCAGTGTCGATGTCCCGCCGCTCATCTGCGCCCACTGGCGGCGGGCGTCGTCCGGGTCCTTCGGCTTGCCGACCAGCTCGCCGGCGCACCACATCATGGAGTCGCAGCCGATCACGATGATGTCGGTCTCTGCGGATCCGGAAGCTCTGCGCGGCAACAGCTTTGCGGCCTCGGGCAGCACGGCGAGCGCCTTGGCGAGCGCAAGTTCGGCAACGATCGTCTCCGGTGGAGCATCGGCATGGGCGCGCTGGACGGCGTCCTCGTCGACACCGGACACCAGCACCATCGGGTCGATCCCGGCGGCGCGGAGCACGGACAGTCGCGCCGGTGACTGGGACGCCAGCACCACCGTCGGCCCTGTCATCGGGCTGCTCCCGAGCTCCACCACGTGTGACTGCCGGCTCGGAGCGCGCCGAGTCGGTGGGCGGGGTGGCCCCACACAGTGCGGGGTGGTTCCTGTTGCGGCACATCGCCCTGCGCCACCAGCGTTGTGATGACGGCGATCACCGCGGCGGCGTCCTCGAGGTCGCGGTCGGCGCGAGGCCCTGTCACAGCGGGATGTTCCCGTGCTTCTTGGGCGGCAGAGTCTCCCGCTTGTCCGCCAGGATCCGCAGTCCCCGGGTGATCACGCGGCGGGTCTGGGACGGGGCGATCACCTCGTCGACGTAGCCGCGCTCGGCCGCGATGAACGGGTTGGCCAGCGCATCCTCGTACTCCGTCTGCAACCGGCTGCGCAGCGCAGCGACCTCGTCGGAGGTGGCTCCGTGCTCGTCCTCCGCTGCCTTGATCTCCTTGCGGTACAAGATGTTCACCGCGCCCTGGGCGCCCATCACGGCGATCTGGGCGGTCGGCCAGGCGACGTTGATGTCGGCCCCGAGATGCTTGGAACCCATCACGTCGTAGGCGCCGCCGAAGGCCTTGCGGGTGATCACCGTGATCAGCGGGACCGTCGCCTCTGCGTAGGCGTACAACAGCTTCGCCCCGCGTCGGATGATGCCGTTCCACTCCTGGTCGGTGCCCGGCAGGAAACCGGGGACGTCGACGAACGTCAGCACCGGGATGTTGAACGCATCGCAGGTCCGCACGAAGCGGGCTGCCTTCTCCGAGGCGTCGATGTCGAGCGCACCCGACAGGTGCTGCGGCTGGTTCGCCACGATGCCCACACTGCGGCCGTCCACCCGACCGAACCCGACCAGCACGTTCGGCGCGAACAGCTCGTGCACCTGCAGGAGTTCGCCGTCGTCCAGCACGGCCCGGACGGCGTCACTCATGTCGTAGGCCTGCATCGCAGAATCGGGGATGAGGGTGTCGAGCGCCTCGTCGACATCGGTGAGCTCTTCGCCGGCTCCGCTGCCGAGCGGGGGCGGCACCGACAGGTTGTTGTCGGGAAGGTACGACAGCAGTTCCTTGACGTAGTCGAGGGCGTCCTGCTCGTCGGTGCCGAGGTGGTGTGCGACCCCGGACCGGGTGTTGTGGGTGCGAGCTCCGCCGAGCTCCTCGAGGGTGACGTCCTCCCCGGTCACCGCGCGGACCACGTCGGGGCCGGTGATGAACATCTGCGAGGTTCCATCGACCATCACCACGAAATCGGTGAGCGCGGGGGAGTAGACGTGGCCGCCGGCAGCGGCGCCCATGATCACCGAGATCTGCGGGATGACGCCCGAGGCGTGCACGTTGCGCTTGAAGATCTCCGCGTAGAGGCCCAGCGAGACGACACCCTCCTGGATCCTGGCCCCGCCCCCCTCGTTGATGCCGACCACCGGCCGACCGGTCCTGAGGGCGAAATCGAGGATCTTGACGATCTTCTCGCCGTACACCTCACCGAGCGAGCCGCCGAAGACGGTGACGTCCTGCGAGAACACACAGACGTCGCGGCCGTCCACGGTGCCGTACCCGGTGACGACGCCGTCGCCGTACGGCCGTCTCGTCTCTAGGCCGAAGCTGGTGGACCGGTGCCGCGCGAAGGCGTCGAACTCCACGAAGGAACCGGGATCCAACAGCATGTCGATGCGTTCGCGGGCCGTGTGCTTTCCCTTGGCGTGCTGCCGCTCGACCGCAGCCTCGGAGCCGGCGTGCACGGCTTCGGAGATGCGTCGTTCGAGGTCGGCGAGCTTGCCTGCCGTGGTGTGCGGGGCTTCGGGGGCAGTGGGCACCGTGTGCGGGGCTTCGGGGGCAGTGGGCACCGTGTGCGGGGCTTCGGGGGCAGTGGGCACCGTGGGCGGGGCTTCCGGGGAATCGCTCGTCCCTGAACTCGTCTCTGAATCAGCCACGTGGTCATAGTGCACGTCCGGCGCGTGGGGATCACCTCCGGGCCGCGCCGATGTTGTCGCGGTCACAGCTCGTAGCGGCTGGACCCACCCTGCCGGACCGGGACCTACAGTGCCGGGATGCCCGTGAACCCCCGACCGACCGCTCCGTTGGACGCCGCGTCGGTCGAGGCGGCACTCGGCGACGCAACGCGGTGGAGGGTGCAGAGCATCGGGACCACCGGTTCGACGAACACCGACCTCGCAGCGCAGTACCTGGCCGGCGCCATCGAACCGGGGCAGGTGCTCATCGCGCAGGAGCAGACGGCCGGTCGCGGGCGGCTGGGCCGCGGCTGGCAAGCCCCTTACGGCAGCTCGCAGATCCTCTCGGTGCTCGTGCGCCCGGACGGGGTGCCGCTGGCCAGGCGGGGGTGGATCGGCGCGATCCTGGGTCTCGCGCTCGTCGAGGCGATCCACGAGTGCTGCGGAGTCCGGGCGTCATTGAAGTGGCCGAACGACCTGCTGCTGGACGGCTGCAAAGGTGCCGGGATCCTCGCCGAGGTGGCCGGCGACGCCCTGGTGGTAGGGGCCGGACTGAACCTCGATCTGAGCCGGGAGGAATACCCACCCCGGGCAGCGGGATCGACGGCGCTGACCCCCATCTCGTTGACCGAGGCACGCCCGGCCGGAGCCGTGCTCGACAGGGTGGCGCTGGCGGCGGCGACCCTGAGCTCGTTCGCCACCCTCCTGGACCGCTGGATCGTGGCCGGCGGGGACATGGCAGATTCAGGACTACTGGAGCAGTACCGGCAGCGTTGCGATTCACTGGGCCGGGACGTGCGGGTCGAGCTCTTCGACGGCAGTTCCGTGACGGGGGTCGGACACGACATCGGTGACGACGGTTCGCTGGTGGTACGGACGAGCCCGCCCGGTCGGCCGGCCCAGCTCCGCTCCTTCAGTGCCGCTGACGTCGTCCACCTACGGCCGACGCTCAGAGGGCAGCCCGGTCCACACCCCGACCTGTACATATTCCACCCGCACTGAGGTGCGCTGCGTCGCTGCTAGCGTCGGGCCTGTGAGCGCTGCAGAGAGTCCCGATGTCGTCGCGCAGATCGACGTCATCCACCGGCGCATCGCAGACGCCGCCACTGCCGCCGGCCGGGACCCATCAGACGTCACGCTGCTGTTGGCCACCAAGACGATGCCGGCCGAGGTGATCCTGACCGCGCTGCGCAGCGGGTCGACGCTGATCGGCGAGAACCGGGTACAGGAGATCACCGAGAAGGCCGAGGCACTGGCGGTCGTCCCGCACACCACCCACCTGATCGGTCACCTGCAGCGCAACAAGATCGGCGCCGTGCTGCCGTTCATCGACTGTCTGCAGAGCCTGGACTCCGCCGATCTCGCCGCCAGGTTCGAGCGGCGGCTGGCCGAGCACGAGCCGGATCGGGTGCTGCAGGTGATGGTGCAGGTGAACGTCTCCGGCGAGAGCACGAAGTCGGGTGTGACGCCCGAGGAGACAGCGGAACTCGTTGCGGCGGTGCGGGAGTGCCCGCACCTGCAGCTGACCGGGTTGATGACGATCGGGCTCAACAGTCCCGAGGAGGCCGCGGTGCGGCAGGGGTATGCGACGTTGCGCGCGCTGCGGGACGAGTTGGTCCCCGACGGGGAGTTGTCGATGGGGATGAGCGGCGATCTGGAGGCGGCGATCGCCGAGGGCGCCAGCATCGTCCGGGTGGGCTCCGCAGTGTTCGGCCGGCGCTCGTAGCGACCGTCGGATCAGCGATGGTGGAGACGTAGCGACCGCTGGGTCCGCGAAGGTGGGGGCATTGCGACCGCTGGGTCCGCGAAGGTGGGGGCATTGCGACCGCTGGGTCCGCGAAGGTGGTGTCATAGCGACCGCTGGGTCCGCGAACGCCTGCGGCGACGTCGGGCTGGCGCGGTAGGTTCTTCGCAGGGGCTTCCACCGGGGGAGCACCGTCGGACCTCGAGGTGGATCATGGCGTACCCGGATCATCTGCTGTCCCGCGGTGAGCGCGTCGTGCTGCACAAGCATCCGCACTGGAAAGTGTTGGCGCTGCCCGTCCTCGCGTTCATCATCGTGGTCGGTGGCGGCTCCGCGCTGGCCGCCTGGGTTTCCCGCTGGAACGATGTCGGCTTCACCAGTCACCCGCAGTGGTACATCGGCATCTCCGTGGTCGGCGTGATCCTGCTGATCTGGTGGGTCCTGGTGCCGTTCCTGCGGTGGGGCACCGAACACTTCGTCATCTCCAGCTCCCACGTCTTCTTCCGCACCGGCATCCTCAAGCGTCGCGAGCACCAGATCCCGTTGAGCCGTATCCAGAACATGGAGACGGAGGTGACCTTCTGGGGGCGTCTGCTGGGCTTCGGCTCCCTGATCGTGGAGTCTGCCGCCGACCAGCCGCTGGAGTTCGACAACGTCGCTTCGCTCGGCCAGGTCCAGGCGACTCTCAACCAGCTGATCTCCGACGATCTTGGACACCGCGGAGCCGAGTCGAGCGACGGCATGGGCAGCTCCGGCGACTACCCGGCCGGAGCGCGGGATTCCGCCTCCGACCAGGACGCACCCCGCCGCCCGACCGCCGGCCGCCGCTACGCACCGACCGTCGCCGACGAGCAGTACGCCGACCAGCAGTACACGGACGAGGGCTACCCCGACGAGGGCTACTCGGCCCAGCCCGACCAGGGCTACCCGGCCGAGACCCACTTCGATCCGGCACCCCGCTCGAATCCGGCACCCCGCTCGAATCCGGCACCGCGCTCGAATCCTGCACCGGATGCGCCGACCCGAGCGTCCGACGATCCGCGCAACGCGCACGATCGACGGCCGCGGCAGTGACCCGCTCCTCGTGACCGCGCCGCCGGGGTTGCCTGATCCGACGCCGTTGCCGGGGCTGCCGTCCCGGGTGACGATCGTCGAGGTCGGTGCGCGGGACGGCCTGCAGAACGAGAAGACCCCGATCGCGACCGCGGACAAGGTGCGGTTCGTGCATGCTCTCGCCGATGCGGGCCTGCCGGTGGTGGAGGCGACCAGCTTCGTCAATCCGCGCTGGGTACCGCAGCTGGCGGATGCCGCCGAGTTGTTCCCTGCTATCGAGCAGCGCCCTGGTGTGCGCTATCCGGTGCTGGTGCCCAACGAACGGGGGCTGGACGGCGCGCTGGCCGCCGGAGTGCAGGAGATCTCGGTCTTCGCGTCCGCGACCGAGACCTTCGCGCAGCGCAACCTGGCCTCCACCCTGGACGACCAGTTCGCGATGTTCACGCCGGTCGTGGGCCGGGCGCGCGCTGCGGGGTTGCGGGTCCGCGGGTATCTGTCGATGTGTTTCGGCGATCCGTGGGAGGGACGCGTCGCGCGCTCCCAGGTGGTGGCCGCAGCCGCCAGGCTGATCGAGCTGGGATGCCAGGAGATCTCGCTGGGCGACACCATCGGAGTGGGGACGGCAGGTCAGGTCCGGGCGTTGATCGGTGACTTGGTCGCTGCCGGGATCGGGGTAGACCGGCTCGCCGTCCACTTCCACGACACCTACGGACAGGCGCTGGCCAACACCCTGGCGGCACTGCAGGCCGGTGTCACCGTGGTGGACTCCTCGGCCGGCGGTCTGGGCGGCTGCCCGTATGCCAAGTCCGCCACCGGCAACCTGGCCACCGAGGACCTGGTCTGGATGCTGGACGGGCTCGGCATCGATCACGGTGTCGATCTCGGAGCACTGGTACGAGCCAGTACCTGGATGGCCGGACTGCTGGGCAGGCCCTCGCCGTCCGCGGTCGTCCGAGCGTTGACACCGCCACCGGACTGACAGGCTCACGTGCGGTCGCACCGACGGCCGGCACTGCCCTGGGTCGAGCGTTGCGAGGATGTCACCCACAGTGACAACGCGCTCACGGCCGACGATCCGACGGCCCAGACGGGTGGACTTGGGTTCCAGCGGTCCCAACAGTCCCTTTCGACCCATCCGCCACGGTGTGAGGGTGGTCGGCATGTCATACCCTCGGCGGGTTCGGCATGGGCTGTCCGTGCCGGGACGACCGAGAGGCCGCCGTATGTCGCACCCCGCTCGCTCCCGTCGGCGCCGATCGGCAGTACCTCTGGTGGGGGCCGCGCTCGCTGCCCTGCTCGCGATATCGGTGGCACCCGCTGCAGCCTCGGCGCCTCCGGTGCCGCCCGCGGTTCCGAGCGCCACGGCTTCAGCGGCGACGGCGGGTCCGTCGGACCACCCGGCGCCCGAGTCCTCCGCAGCCGTGTCCTCCGCGGCCGCTCCCTCCGCAACCCCGATGAAGACGGCCCCGTCGACAACCGCAGCCGCCACCTCCCCGGTCCCGTCGGCTCCCGCAGAACCCCCGAGTCCTGCTGAGCCCTCGACCTCGGCCGAGCCCTCGACCTCGGCCGAATCCTCGACCCCGGCTGAACCCTCGACCCCGTCCCCGGCGTCGGCTGAACCCTCCTCGTCCCCGACATCTCCGTCCGCTCCCTCCGCAGAGCCGACCGCTGTGGGCCCGGCAGCTCCTGAGCAGGCGGTCCCGGCCGGGCGGGCCGATCCGTCCGACCAGGCACCCGCCGGCGCCACCGACGGCATTGCGGTGGGAGATCCGGCCACGCCTGTCACCCGGATCCAGGTCTCACCCAGGATCCCGGACCAGCCGACAGCCACCGCCGCAGAGGGTGCCACCCGTCGCTACTTCGGCTCACACCCGTGGACCGCGATCGGCAACGCAGCGACCGCCGCGTCCAAGTGCACCGGCCTGACAGCCGCGGAGCTGCAGGCGATGGCGGTGGCACCGATCTTCAAGGAGTCCGGGGGCGCCGCCACCCCCGACAGCGCTCCGTCGCCGATGACGCTCTCGCGCTACGACGAGTGGACCGGTGTCCGCTCCGGCAACACGAACGCGAACGCCAACTACGGCCTCTATGCCCTCCGCGATCCGTACACCGCGTACAAGCGGGCCTACTGGACGCCGGGGATCGGCATCTGGCAGTACGACAGCGCAGGGGTGGGCGCGCCGTTCACCGCCGCCGAGCGGATGGACGTCGGGGTCATCTCGGTCGACGTGGTCTCGGGGATGCGCGACCGGTGGTGCTCACCCGGCGGATGGATCGACCACGCCGCGCCGTTCTCCGAGGCCGAGCGCCGGGCAACCGCCTGGGCCCCCTGGTGGTACACCGACAACGGCGGCTGCCCGCTGTGCGAGCAGGCCTACCAGGACATGGCGCCCGGCACGAGCCGCGCGTTCGCCAACATCAGCACCGTCCCGATGGATCCGGCCGGTGGAGCCCAGCGGCGGACCTGTCGGCTCTCCGGCGTCGCCGGCACCGTGCCCTGCTGGTACGTGGACCCGGCGAAGGCGCAGGGCGCGTCGTGGTGGGCAGCCCTCAAGCCGCTGGACGGGGGTTCCCCGACCGATGCACCCGCGCCGCTGTCGGCTCCGTTCTACGACATCAAGATCGGTGGCCAGGAGAGGCGCTACTGGCTGCAGGCGGACACCGGCTACAACGTCGATGTGAGCGGGACCCGCACGCTCGGCAAGAACGCCCGACCGAAGACGAACCAGAGCGGCTCGGGGATCACCTGGTCCGCCGGCGGGGTGCTCTGCGACGTCACCGGCCGCCGCGGATCCTGCGACCCGTCGATCCCGCCGGCCGGTGTGAGCTCGACCCGGCTGCGGGTGGACGGCACCGGCCTCACGGTCAGATCGCTGGACGCCAACGGCGACGGCCGCGGCGATCTGCTGTTCTACCGCTCCAATCCCGGCACCGCGGATCTGTGGACAGCCACGAGCACCCCCGGCCGGTTCACCTCACGCACCCTGAGCCTGCTGGGGGGTGCGCAGCTGATCGTTGCCGACATCGACGGGGACGGCGGCGACGACATCGTCACCTACCGCTCCACCACCGAGCAGGTCAAGATCGTGCGCGTCAAGGCTGGCGTGTCCATCCTGCAACGGATGGGCTCACACCGATCCGTGTTCGCCTTCAATCCCGATGGCGACAACCGGCAGGAGCTGTTCTTCTACGCCCCCGGTTCGTTGACCGACGTGATCTGGAAATGGACCGGCGGCAACACCTTCCGCAAGACCGTGCGGAACATGGATCTCAAGTTCCAGCCGCTGGTCGGCGACTTCAACGGGGACCGCCGGGACGACATCCTCTGGTACGGCGCCGGGCGGTCGGTGGACGTCGTCCACTACAGCCGCGCCGGCGGGAAGTTCACGGCGAAATCCGTCAAGGTCGACGGCACGTACCGTCCGGCCGTCGGCGACTTCGACGGCGACGGCCGGGCCGACATCCTCTGGTACGCACCGGGTTCCGGCGCCGACTCGGTGTGGTTCGGCAACGCCACCGAGGCGTTCTCCAGCAGTCCGCTGGCCATCGTCGGCGACTACCGTCCGCTGATCGTCGATCTACCGGCCGACGGTCGCGACGACGTCGTCTGGTTCGGTCCGGGCGCTGCCTCCGACCGGTGGACGCGGTGGTCCGCCGGACGGGTCGCGAGCACCGTGGTGGCCGATCTCGGCGGGACCCAACAACCGGTCGTCGGGACGTTCGGCACCGCCGGTCGGGACGGGATCTTCTGGTACGGACCGGGCGGCGCAGCCGACTGGTTGTGGCGCTGACCTGCACTGCTGTCGACCTGTCTTCGGTGTGATCCCGTCCGCTCGACCCGCTCGGAGCATGACGAACGCGAGCACTGTCCGTACTCTCGGGAGAGGTCCGATCGGGTTGCCGACCCCCTGTGGGGTGGCAGTGAGGTACAGGCGGTGTGTGGGTGTCCTCTGGGCGACAGTCCCTGGTGCGGCTGACGGCGCGCACAGTGCTGCCCCTGGTCGCGGCCGTGACGCTCGCCGCAGCCGGGTCGCAGGGCGCCTTCGCAGCGCCCGCACCGGCGGCCACCTCCAGCGCGGCGGGGATGACGCCCCAGGCCGCTGTCGACCTCGGTGCCGCGCAGGCGCAGAGGGCCCAGGGGGTGCGCACCTATGCCTCGGTGATCGATCTGAAGACCGGTGAGGTGATCGCGCAGACCGACAACGCCGATGAACAGGTCGCCTCCGAATCAGTGGTGAAGATCCTGCTCGCGGCTCACTACCTGGTGAAGTACGACGGGACGCTGCCCACCGACGTCGACGCAGACCTGGCGGAGATGATCAAGTACTCCGACGACGACATCTGCAGTGCCTACTGGGATGCCGACGGCGTCACCGCGATCGCCCAGCGGTACGACCTGAAGAACACCGAGGTGAACCCGGACAACCCCGGACGCTGGGGTGGCACCCGGATCACCGCTCACGACATGTCCTCCTTCCTCTACCAGGCATCGCGCGACCCGGTCGTCGGCCCGTGGCTGGTGGCGGCGATGCAGTCGACGGCCGACGTCGGGCTGGACGGCTTCGACCAGAACTTCGGCTTCAATGCGCTGGACGGCGTGGCCAGCAAGCAGGGCTGGGGGAGCGACAACTTCTCCGACCAGGCCAACGCCGTGCACTCTGTCGGCCTCACGGATCGCTACGCGGCGGCGGTCCTGCAGACGGGACCGTCCGGCACCTACCGCACGATGGGAGCGCTGGCGACCAACACCGTCGAGCTGCTGATGAGCGCCGACGCGCCCGCAGTGGCGACCCCGCGCGCCGCACCCCCGCGCGCCACGTCGCCGACCGGAACCGTGACCCTGGCCGTCGGCGTGAAGCTCTGGCTCACCGCGATCAGCTTCTGACAGCCTGCCCGTGCTGGTCGGTGCTGGTCGGTGCTGCTCGTGCGGTCGGTGCTGCTCGTGCTGTCGGTGCAGGGCACGCTGATCGGAGTGCGGCGGACGGCGATGCCCGCGACCCCGAGTGCTCCGGTCCATGAGTTAATCGCGGATAACCTAAACTCTTCTCCATGAGCGACGACGCCCAGCCGGGCCCCGACCACACCTTCGACGCCCTCGCTGCGCGGGTGGAGGCCGGCGGCGCCACGCGGTACCACGAGTCGAACGCGGCCAAGGGCAAGATGTTCGCCCGGGAGCGCATCGCCGTGCTGGTCGACACGGGCTCGTTCGTCGAGGACGGCAAGTACGCCAACGCCGAGGCGACGGGCCTGCCCGCCGACGGCGTCATCACCGGCACCGCGCGGATCGGTGGTCGACAGGTCGCGCTGATGGCCAATGACTCGACCGTGAAGGCCGGATCCTGGGGTGCCCGGACGGTCGAGAAGATCATCCGGATCGTCGAGAAGGCCTATGCGACAGGTGTTCCGATGATCTACCTGGTCGATTCGGCCGGTGCCAGGATCACCGATCAGGTCGACCTGTTCCCCGGGCGCCGCGGGGCCGGGAAGATCTTCCACAGCCAGGTGCGGGCCTCCGGGTCGGTCCCGCAGATCTGCGCGCTGTTCGGGCCGAGCGCCGCCGGCGGTGCATACATCCCCGCGTTCTGCGATCTCGTGGTGATGGTCGCCGGCAACGCCTCGATGTACCTGGGCAGCGACCGGATGGTCGAGATGGTGACCGGTGAGAAGACCACGCTGGAGGAGATGGGCGGCGCCAAGATGCACACCTCGGTCTCCGGGGTGGGTCACCTGCTGGCCAAGACGGAAACCGAAGCGCTGCAGATGATCTCGCAGTACCTGGGGTACTTCCCGTCCAACTGGACGCAGTTGCCGCCCGCGCAGCCGGCCGCCGGCCCCGGCAAGGGCGACCTGCGGGAGATGGTGCCGGAGTCGGAGCGTCAGGCGTTCGACATGCGGCGCTACGTGAAGGCGCTCCTGGACGACGGCTCGTTCTTCGAGATCCACCCCGACTGGGCCAAGGAGCTCACGGTCGGTCTCGGTCGGTTGGACGGCAAGGTCGTCGGGGTCGTCGGCAACAACTCGATGTTCCGCGGCGGGGTGCTGTTCGTCGATTCCGCCGACAAGGCAGCACATTTCGTCCAGCTCTGTGATGCGTTCTCGATCCCGTTGGTGTTCCTGTCCGACGTCCCGGGATTCATGGTGGGCACGGCCGTGGAGCGGCAGGGGATCATCCGGCACGGGGCGAAGATGATCACCGCCATCTCCGAGGCGACGGTGCCGAAGCTGTGTGTCGTCGTCCGAAAGGCCTATGGCGCCGGGCTGTACGCCATGGCCGGTCCGGGATTCGATCCGGAGGCGACGCTCGCCCTGCCGACGGCCAAGATCGCCGTGATGGGTGCGGAGGCCGCGGTCAACGCGGTGTACGCGGGCAAGATCGCGCAGATCGAGGACGAGACCGAGCGAGCCGCGTTCGTAACGCAGCTTCGGGCCGAGAACGAGCAGGACCTCGACATCGTGAGGCTCGCCTCCGTGCTGCTCGACGAGCAACTGGTGGAGCCGGAGAACCTGCGGGAAGAGCTCATCGCCCGGCTGCAGGCGGCGGTGGGCAAGGACCGCTCGTTCTCCCGCCGCCGGCACGGCGTCACCCCCGTCTGAGCGCTGCCGTCCCGGCGTTCGGGGTCGTGACGGTCATGCCGGCCGGTGGTTCGCGGTGCTGACGGTCGCGTGGGCCGGTGGTCCGCGGTCCTGACGGTCGGGTGGGCTGCGTACCGGTCGCTCAGCGGACGGGGGAGCCGACGTCGGGCGCCTCGGGATCGACCGCATCGGCGTTCTCGGAGAAATCCTCCGGGAAGACGTAACGGCGGTACGCCCAGTAGCGGAAGACCATGCCCACCAGGGTGCCGATCACGTTGGCGGAAATGAAGTCCGCGAAGGTGACGACCCACTGCGGGTGGTTCGCCAGGTTGAAACCGAAGGCGTAGCGGGACAAGGCCAGCGGGACGAGGTTGATGGCCAACGCCAACCCGTTGACGACGAAGAACAGGGCCGCCTCGTGCCGGCGTTCGCGTCCGCCCCGGCTGCTGAAGGACCATTCGCGGTTCAGGACGTACGACAGCACCGTGGACACGAGGATCGAGATGATCTTCGCGGTGATGACCTTCTCGGCCAGGATGGTGTGCGAGAGCAGGGTGAAGATGCCGGTGTCGACGATCCAGGCTGTGCCGCCCACCACCAGGAACTTGGCCATCTCCCGGTACTTCGGCGGCAGGTGTCGGCGGACGGTTTCGATGAGCGGCACCGGGCGAGTCTACGCATCGGGACGGGTGGACCTCCGGCGAACGGGAGCCCGGTGGAGCGTCCGACGAACCGGGCGACCCGCGGACGAGGCGATGGGGTGTGCAGACCTGACCGTGTCTGTGTCTCAGGGGGTCAGCGCGGGGTGATGACGGGGCCGACCACCAGTCCACGTGCGGTGGCGTCGTTGGTCGACCAGGTGACGACGTCTTCCGCGGACGACAGCCCCGCTCCGGCGGTGAGCTGCACGACCTCGCCGATCAGACCACCGACAGCGTCGTACCAACTGCGCAGCCAATTCGTCGGCTGCGGAGCCCCGAGATCGAACAGCGAGGCGGTGGTGCCGGGGAGCTGGGCGAGCGTGTGGTCCACCCGGACGACGTCCAGGGAGTCGTCGACCTGCACGGTTGCCGGGCTCGAGACAGAGGCGTCGGTCCACAGCACGACGACCGTCCAGCCGCCGATGGCCCCCTCGGGCGCGCTGACACCCAACTGGGCTGCATCCCCGGCGGTCAGGGCGGCCAGTGCAGTCTCGTCGAGCACGATCGGAGCGGTCCGGTACCTGGCGGACTCGACGGATGTGAGACCCGTTGCCTGGCCGAGCGTGAGCGGGGTACCGGCAGTCTCGTCGGCGCCGGAGAACAGGCTGATCTCGGTGTCGGCGGGTACCAGGTCGGTCCGCCAGTTCCAGACGAGCTCGGCCCAGAGCACGCTCGCGCCGGCGGGAATGTCGGTCATGCAGGCGGTCGGAGCCTTCGGACCAGCAGGTGCAGCACCCTGGCAAGCCTGGCCGAGTGCCGCTCCGGTCGCGCTCACCTGGAACGGCCCGGTCAGCGAGATCGGGCCGAACCGCCGGGTGACCGTGATGGGCTGCTCCGCCGTGAACCTGCCCACGCTGATGGTTGCGGTGTCGCGACGGGCGTCGGGCAGCGGGTTGACCGGAACCTTCACCGTGGCGGTCGGAACGGTATCGGTGATCGTGATGTCGGCCGAGCAGTCGAGCGCCGAGCCCGAGGCCACGGTGCATCCCGAGCCCCTTGTCGCAGGCAGGATGCGGTCGCCGTTCCAGCCGACTCCGATGCGGCTCGGCAATGACGAGTTCGCGGCTCCGGTGACGGTCACATCCAGGTCGCCCGACACGCCGGCCGTCAGCGGCGAGAGTTTGATGGTGGGCACCGCGGGGGCCACGGCCACCGACGTGGTCCCGGTCAGATCCCCATTCGTCACCGTCAGATCGACCGTGTCCCCACGCAGCGCGTCCAGTCGGACGACCCCGCTGGTCTTCAGGGCCAGGGTGACCGTGACGGTGGCAGTCCCTCCCGGACCGATGACGGGGAGGGCACACCCGGCATCGGTGCAACCGTCGGCCGCCACCGCCCGCTCGACCCCTGCCGAGGACTTCACCGACGCGCTGACCGACACCGGCGTCAGCAGAGTCGATCCGAGTGTGAGCGTGGCACCGGTGAGGTTCGCTGTACCGGAGTTCGTGATGTCCTGCACGAGCGTGACGGTGCCGGCACCGAGATCAGCCGTGACCCCGACCTCCGAGCCGAAGGCGATGACGGCGGCCAGCACTGGCGGGGTGGTGGGGGGTACATCGGTGGACGTCGGCGGCGTGCTGGTCGCGGTTGCTGTGGTTTCCGACGTGGTCGCCGGGGGCGGATCCGTGGTGGTCGTCGGGTCCGGTGTGGTGGTCGGGTTCGGTGTGGTCGGGGTCGGGGTCGGGGTGGGGGTGAGGGTTGCCGTGGTGGCGTCGATCTGCGTCGTGGTCGGCTCACCGGGAGGGGTCGGCTCAGCGGTGGTGCCCACCGCGGGATCCGTGGTGGGGGCGACGCCGGTCTCGGTGTTCAACGGGATCGGCTCCGGAACGACCGGGGCTGCCGTGGTCTGCGGAGTCGGCTCCGGCTCGATGATCGGGAGCGGCACCTGCTCGGTCGCCGTCGACGCGGTGCTCCTGGCCGTGGCCGCAGTGCGGGCCGAGGTCCGGATCACCACGGTGCCGTTCGTGGCGGCAGGAAGCGCCGGCGGGGTGCGCACGGTCGAGTCGACG
>JBBJML010000055.1:0-27469 GCA_037720195.1 Nakamurella sp.
CGCAGCGGTCGGGCGCTCGTCCCCGGGATCGCGGCCGCCTGGGACCGACGCGCCAACCGCCGCTTTGCCAAATCCCACAGCGCCGGCGCGACCACCGCGCCCCGCACGGCGCGGTTCACCGTCCCCGCGGCCGGTGACCCCGAGCAGGGACCGCGCACCCAGCAGCTGCCCACCGACGAACCCCCGGCCCCGCCGGCCACCCGGGACCGTCGTCCGCGCAAGGCGGGTCGACCGCGCCGATGACACCACTTCCCGGCACGCCCGACCAGGCGATCCGTCGTTCGCGTGCTCGGCGCCGGACGCTCGTGGCCGTGCTGCTGTTCGCGACCCTGGCGCTCTCCGGCTGTACCCGTCCACTGCCCTCGGTGAGCTTCTTCGGCAACGGCGCAGTGGTCTCCGCGGCCCCGACGCTGTGGTGCTCCGCCGATTCGACCGCCGAGGCGTTGGACTGTCTGGCCACCCGCTCCGATGCCAGCGCACCGCAGCTGACCCTGCTAACGGGTCAGGGCGTCTCGGTCAACGTCCCCGCGGCGATCGGCCTGGCTCCCTGGGTCGTCGTCTTCCGTTTCCGCACCGTCGCCGGCCAGGAGGAGGAACTGCGCAGCGAGCTCTTCTCCGCCGACGCCCGTCAGCAGTACGAACTGAAGCCGCCCACGACGACCGATCAGCTGCTGCGCGTCGAGGTGCAGAGCGGGCTGACCCCGATGGCAGCTACGACCGGCAACGGGGTCGACTACGCCGCGCTGCACACCTGGGTCGTGCTGATCAACTCACCCTGAGCCGAGCCCACTCGCACCGCCCGGCAGATCGCACCGTGGCGCGGGTCAGCACGACGCGGCTGCCTGGAACTGCTGCAGCGACTGCCGTGTCACCACCAGCGGCGGCACTGTGACCTGCACCGATTGCTGGGTGCCGAGGGCGACGTCGACTGCCTTGGCGCCGACGGTCACCGGCGTGTTGCCGACAAACCCGGCCATCGTGCCGGCTTCCACCGCATCCTGGGCGTCCTGATCCCCGCCCAGTGCCCAGAGGTCGACCTGCTTTGTTCTCCCGCCGGCCGCCAGGGCGGCACGCACGGTGACTGCCGTGTCGGATCCGTCCACGATGATCGCCTCCACATCGAGATTCGACTCGACGGCGGCACGCACGCGTTGCTGCCCGCCGG
The DNA here is from genome assembly GCA_037720195.1 of Nakamurella sp. Taxonomy (GTDB): domain Bacteria; phylum Actinomycetota; class Actinomycetes; order Mycobacteriales; family Nakamurellaceae; genus Nakamurella. The sequence goes on from JBBJML010000055.1 coordinate 1,166, forward strand.
GGTCCGAGATCCCGGTCGGCCCGGCCACCGCCACCAACTCCGGATGGGCAGCAAAGGCATCAGCCACCCGCGATTGATCGCCGCTGCGCAGGTCCACCAGCACGAGGACCCGGCCGGTCGGATGGTCGGCCGCGATCCGGTCGACCACTGGCTCGGCCAGTGGCGCCAGAGGTTGATAGACCGCTCCAGCGACGTCCTCCTCCCGACCGCTGTCGATGAGGACGACCCGTACACCGGCCGCCCGGGCTGCCCGCAACGCTGTGGTCGACAGCTGCGACCGAGAAGACGACGTGTCGACCAGGACAGCTGTCGGGGAGGTCGCCACGATCTTCTCGAGTTCGGCGTCGGCGGCGGCGTCCCAACTGTCACGGTCTTTGATTCTCGTCGGCTTCGCGACCTCGAAACGCGTCCCGGCCTTCTCGGCCGCTCGCTGCGCACCGCACTGCCAGACGGACGACTCGTCCGAAGGCTCGAGTTCACTGTCGATGCCGGCGGTGCGGACGTACACGACGGGCCGCGCGGCGGGCACGTCAGCGGTGGGCTGCGGCGACCCGGGATCCGATGGCGGCTGCGACGACGGGCTGGGGTCCGCCGAACTCGAGGACGACGAGACTGCGACGGTCGGCGATCCGGTCGCGGACGAGGTCGGTGGGGCGTCCGAACAACTGGACACGACCACGGTGGTCACGAGTGCGAAGGTGACCGCACAGCAGCGGCGCAGTGTTTGTCCCATGCCGCCTGCGACGGGCTTCGTCAGCACCCGGTTCCGTCGCTGGTCGCCCGGGAACCGCCCGACGGGGTGACCCGGCAGGCTGCGCGGCACAGGTCTCAGGCGTCCAGTTCTCCCGCGACCGCTCGCAGCAGGCCGGCGATCCGGCCGCTCAGTGCCCGATCCGGATACTTGTTACGGCGCAGTTCGGGCAGCACCTTCGACTCGAGCAACTTGATCATGTCGTCGACCAGGCCGTGCAGTTCTTCGGCCGGGCGGCGATGGGCCGCCACGATCGACGGCGGAGCTTCCAGCAACACCACCTGGAGGGCCTGCGGGCCACGCCGCCCGTCCGCCACCCCGAACTCGACCTTCTGACCGGGCTTGAGAGCCTCGGTGCCGCTCGGCAGCGCGGAGGTGCGGACGTGCACGTCCGGTCCCTCTTCCTGGGCGATGAAACCGAACCCCTTCTCCGCGTCGTACCACTTCACCCGTCCGCTGGGCATCAGATCCACCTGCTCCTGGTTGCTGTACTGGAACTGCCTGTGCTCCGGTGTCGAGGCTCGCGCGAGCGCAAATCGACCACGGTCACCGGAGGTGTCAACACTACTGGTGAGCGGTACCCGGATTCCCCGCCGGAACAGGCCGAGGGCATCCCGACGACCCCCGCAGGATGCCTATCCTGGCCTGGTGACCGCACCGAACCCCTCCGCCGAACCGGCCGACGGCCGTAGGCCTCCGTCCGTGACTGCTCCCACCAGTTCGTCCCCGGCAGCACCCGCCCCTGCCCGACCTGCGCCTCGGCCGGCCAGGGTCCCGGAGGTGAAGGTGTCCGGTACCACCGCGCGTCCTGCGGGCCTACGTCGATCACCGCTGCTGATGCGGATCGGGATGGTGGCGTTCTGCATCGGGGCGTCCGCGCTGCTGGTGTTGCTGGTGCTGTTCGCCTCCGGCGCCCGCGACTTCCCACTCTGGTTCTGGCTGGTGGTGGCCCTGGCCCCGCTCGGGCTGGGCATCTCCGCATTCCGCATCCGGCGGGCCGGCCTGTCGGTCGACTGACCTGGCCACCCGCCGGCGATCAGTGCCCGAGGTTCAGTGCCCGGGGTTCAGTGCCCGAGGTTCAGTGCCCGGCGCTCAGTGCCCGGCGCTCAGTGCCCGGCGCTCAGTGCCCGGCGCTCAGTGCCCGGCGCTCAGTGCACCGTTGCCAGCAGGTAGCTGCTGAGCCATGCCGGGAAGGCAGTCAGATCCCCCAGGACCACGTCCGCGCCGGCCGAGGCGAGATCCTCACCCGAGATCGGTCCGGTGGCCACTCCGACGGCCATCGCGTCCGCACCGCGCGCTCCGTTGATGTCGCCCAGATGATCGCCGACGTAGACCTCCGCGCCCGCCGAGCGCAGAGCGGCCGATTTCTCCGCACCGAACACCGAACCGACGACGTCGTCCACGACGAGGCCGAGCCGCTCGAGGTGGACCCTGGCATGTGGCTCGTTCTTGGCGGTGACCACCAGCGACCGGCCACCGTGCGCCCGGACGGTGTCGATCGCCTCGGCGGCCCCCGGCAGCGCGACCGTCATCGGGATGACGATCTCGCAGTAGCGGGCACGGAACCGGGTGACCAGATCCTCCACCGTCGGCTCGTCGAACCCGTACCGGCCGAGCTCGACGACCAGCGGCGGTCCCAGGCGGGACGCAAAGGCTGCTCCGTCCAACGGATGCCCGGTCTCGGCCGAGAGCACCTCGAACAGCGCGATCATCCCGGGACGGGGATCGATCAGCGTCATGTCGAGGTCGAAACCGACGGTGAAACTCACGCTCCGGACACTAGGCGCCGGTGCCGTGAACGATGGAATCGAGAGGGCCGTCGAGATGAACCGGTCGCCGGACGGTGACCGTAGCGTGACCTGCCAACTGCGACACGCGGATAACAGCCAGGACATGGCTCCCCCGATCGGGTGAACTTCATCTGTTACACGCACCCTGTTGCGAGTGCCACCTGAAGCGTCGGAATGCGCTCCCACCTGCAGTGATGACGTATATCTCGGTTGCATCACGAAAGTTACCCGTTCGTTACCAAAAATCCAGCAGATACCCACGAAGGGTCATCATCCGTATCGTCGGCCGAGGTCGCAGGAACCTCCTCCGACCATCCCAGGAGCGGCGCCGAGCACTGTCCGCGCTCCCGGGGACGCACAAGCAATGCCAGGACAGTGGCGGGGGACCCAAGGTTCTCCGGTGGTCACCAGACCACCTCGGGGTGAAGCCGGCGAGAGCCGGCCGGGCTGCCCACAGCTCGAACCCGACAGCTGACTTCGTAGGCGCAGCACGTGGGAGAAACAGAACATGACCCGTTACCTGGGCCGTCACCGCAAGCCGTCCACCACCAAGACCATCGCCATCCGCACCGCGACCGCCGGCCTGTTCGTCAGCGGCCCCGCCGTTGCGCTCGCCGCCACCGATGCCTCGGCCGCTCCGGCCGCCGTCTGGGATGCCGTCGCCCAGTGCGAGTCCACCAACAACTGGTCCATCAACACCGGTAACGGGTACTACGGCGGACTGCAGTTCTCGCAGTCCACCTGGGACTCCTTCGGCGGCCAGGACTACGCCGCGCGCGCCGACCTGGCCACCAAGGCCCAGCAGATCGCCATCGCAGAGCGGACCCTCGCAGGCCAGGGCTGGGGCGCGTGGGCCTGTGCCGACAACGCCGGCGCCTACGGATCGGGCGACCCGAACGCCACCGCGGGCTCGAGCGCGGCTCCCGTCGCCGCGGCAGCCCCCGTCGCTGCTGCAGCCCCGAAGGCCGCCGCCACGACCGCGACCGCCAGTGGCTCGTACACCGTCGCCTCGGGCGATTCGCTCAGCACCATCGCCTCGCGGTTCGGCACCAGCTGGGAGACGCTGTTCAGCCTGAACAGCGGCACCGTCAGCAACCCGAACGTCATCTCCGTCGGCCAGGTCCTGAAGGTCACCGGCTCGGCCCCTGCTGCGGCTCCCGCAGCCGCAGCCGCACCGAAGGCCGCTGCCACCGGTGGTTACAGCGTCAAGGCCGGCGACACCCTCGGCCGGATCGCCTCCGCCCACGGCACCAGCTGGCAGCACCTGTTCAAGCTCAACGGCGGCGTGCTCTCCGACCCGAACATGATCTTCCCGGGTCAGCAGCTCGTCCTCGGCTGAACCAGCCACCTGAACCACCCGAAGCCCCCTCGATCCCTCGCCGGATCGGGGGGCTTCGGTGTGTCCGCACAGGGCCTTGTCGCTAGCGACAAGTGCATTTGCTTGCGAAAAGGACGTCCCTCTCGCCAGCAACAACCCTTGTCACCGGCGACAACCCTGGCGACCGGGATCTAGCGGGCCGGGCGGCTCTCCCCGAAGGGTGACTCGGTGCGGCCGACCAGATCGGCCACCGAGTCGATCACCAGCGACGGGCGGTAGGGGAAGCGCTCCATGCTCTCGCGGGTGGAGATCCCGGTGAGCACCAGGATGGTCGCAAGACCGGCCTCGAGACCGGCGATCACGTCGGTGTCCATCCGGTCCCCGATCATCAGTGTCGACTCCGAATGCGCGCCGATTGACCGCAGCGCGGATCGCATCATCAACGGGTTCGGCTTGCCGACGAAGTACGGGGTGCGTCCGGTGGCCTTCTCGATCAGGGCGGCGACCGCACCCGCGGCCGGCAACACGCCGTAGCGCGACGGCCCCGTGGGATCCGGGTTGGTCGCCACGAACCTGGCGCCCTTGTTGATCAGCCGGATCGCCGTGGTCAGCGCTTCGAACGAGTAGTTGCGGGTCTCCCCCAGGACGACGTAGTCGGGGTCGCGGTCGGTGATCACGAACCCGGCCTCGTGCAGCGCGGTGGTCAGACCGACCTCACCGATCACGAACGCCGATCCCCGCGGCCGCTGTGCCTTCAGGAACTCCGCAGTGGCCAACGCCGAGGTCCACAACCGGTTCTCCGGGATGTGCAGCCCACTGGAGGCGAGCCTGGCCACCAGATCACGCCGGGTGAAGATCGGGTTGTTGGTGACGACGAGGTAGTTGACGCCGCGTTCGGTGAGTTCGGCGAGGAACTCGTCCGCCCCCGGCACCAGGTGCTCCTCGTGCACCAGTACGCCGTCCATGTCCATCAGGTACGACCACTGGGCCGGGTCCTGCGCCTGCATGGTGGGATCCGGGGCGGTCGGGTCGGGGCTGGTGTCGGAGTCGTTCACCCCACCAGTGTCCTCCAGTGACCCACGTCGGACGCAGCCGGAGTCAGCGGGCGAACAACCGCACCTGGGTCGCTTTCACCCCGAGGGTGACCATGGCGCCGAGCACGATCGGCACCGCAGCCACCGCCGCGGGGGTGACGTCCGCGGCGATCATCACCCCGTCGGGAAGCCGGGTGCGGATCCGGACGGCTCCGGCGCCCGGTTCGATCGCCACCACCTCGGCCGTCCACCGGTTCCGGACGCTGCTGGTGGCCGCCGGATCGCTGATGACCGCCGATCCGGTGGCCCTCGGCATCGAGCTCACCGAGACAGCGGCCGGCGGGAACGCCGCCGCCGCCGCGGCCCCGTCCGGGAGTGGTTCCTCGGCGATCCCGAACACCTGCAGACCGGTGTCTACGACCAACCCGTCTCCGCCGGATGCCGTGCCCAGCAACAGGTTCAGGCCGGCCAGTGCCGCCCCGAACTGTGAGCCCGGCTCCGTCAGCATCCGCTGGGTGGGGCCGGAGTCGACCACCCGACCGGCGTCCAGCACCAGCACGCGGTCGGCCAACATCGCGGCGTCCAGGATCTCATGGGTCACCAGCACGGTCGTCTGACCGGCCTCGCGCAGGTGCTGTCCCAGCACGTGCCGGATCTCGTTCGCGGTCCCGATGTCGGCGGCCGCCAGCGGCTCGTCCAGCAGCAACAGGTCGGGCTCGGCGGCCAGCGCCCTGGCCAGCGCCACCCGCTGACGCTGGCCGCCCGACAGGTCCGCCGGGCGACTATCGACGATTGCGGCCAGCCCGAGCCGACCCAGCCACTCCCGGGCGGCCGCTCGCGCCGCCGGCGCCCGCACTCCTGCCGCGCGCGGGCCGAAGGCGACGTTCTCCACAGCCGAGAGATGCGGGAACAGCAGCGGGTCCTGACCCATCAGACCGATTCTGCGTCGCTCGGGCGGCAGGAAGACACCGTCGCCGGCAATCTGTCGGCCGGCCACCCGCAGCTCCAGCTCCCGGGGCACGAGCAGGCCGGCCAGCGCCTGCAGGATCGTCGACTTCCCGCAGCCGTTGGGTCCGAGCAGCGCGACGATCTCACCGTGCTCCACGGTCAGGTCGGCGACCACGTCGAACGCGGGACGCGGTACCAGCAGGCGCGCCCGGACGAACGGCTCGCCCGCGACGGCTCCACTCGTCCCGCCCGCCGCGTCACCGACCGCCATGTCCCCGACCGGCCCGTCCGCCGACCCGGTCACCACGCGGATCTCCGCGGGCGGACGGCGAACAGGATCAGCAAGGCCACCACCACCAGCAGCAGCGACATCGCCACCGCCGTGTCGGTTCCGTCGCCGCCACCGTTGAACTCGGTGTAGACGGCCAGCGGCATGGTGCGGGTGACGCCCTCCTTGTTGCCGGCGAACAACGCCGTCGCGCCGAACTCGCCCAGCGCCCGGGCGAAGCACAGCGCGGTCCCGGACAGCAGCGCGGGCCGCAGCAGCGGCAGCGTCACCCGGAACAGGATCGTCGTGCGGCCGGCGCCGAGGGTGGCGGCGACGGTCTCGAACCGGTCGCCCAGCGATCGCAGCGCACCCTCGAGGGTGAGCACGAGGAACGGGAGAGCGACGAAGGTCTCCGCGAGGACGACGGCGAAGGTGGAGAACGCGATCCGGGTACCGAACCACTCGAACAGGTACTGCCCGATCAGGCCCTGCGTGCTCAGCAGGTAGAGCAGCGCGATACCGCCCACCATCGGCGGCAGCACCAACGGCACCGTCACCAGGGTGCGCAGCAGCCGGATCCACCCACCTTCGCGGCGCGCCAACAGCAGGGCGAGCGGGATCCCCAGCACGAGACAGACCGCTGTCGCCAGCAGTCCGCACCGCAGCGACAACCAGAGGGCCAGCAGCACCGGTCGAGAGCCGAGAGCGGCGGGCAGCTGCGCCCAGTCGGCCTTCGCCAGCAGCGCCACCAACGGCAGGAGCAGTAGGGCGATGCCGAGCCCGGCCGGCACCAATGCCCAGCGCGGCGGGCCGACGGTGCCGACGGCCGCGCGGGTCCGAGCGCTGTCGACCGGGCGGCCCGCGCGGATCAGGGTGCCCCGAATCCCGCTGCTGCCAACGTCTTCTGCCCCTCGGCGCCGGTGACGACGTCGACGAACGCTGCCGCGGCGGCCGGATTCGGTGCATCCTTCAGGACGCCGACCGGGTAGGAGTTGACGGCTTCGGCCGACTCCTTGAAGTCGATGCCCTCGACCGTGCCCCCGGAGCCGGCGACGTCGGTCTTGTAGACGAGGCCGGCATCCGCGTCACCCTCGGCGACCTTGGTGAGAACGTCGGTCACCTTCTGTTCCTCGCTGGCCGGATCCAGGGTGACCCCGGCTGCCTTCAACGCGGTCCGGGCCGCGGAACCGCACGGCACCTCCGGGGCACAGACCACGGTCGCCACACCGCTCTTCGCCAGGCCGGCGAGATCGGTGATGCCCTTCGGGTTCCCTGGCTTCACCGCGATCTGCAGGGTGTTGGTCGCGAACACGGTCGGAGTCCCGTCGATCAGCCCGGCGTCGGTCGCCTTCGTCATGTTCTTCTGATCGGCGCTGGCGAACACGTCCGCCTCGGCGCCCTGGGCGAGCTGGGTGACGAGAGTGGAGCTGCCGTCGTAGGAGATCTGGACGTCGACGCCGGGATGCTCCTTCTCGAAGGTCGCCGTCAGCTCGTCGAAGGTCTTCTGCAGCGAGGCGGCGGCGAACACCGTGACGGTGCCGTTGAGCTCGACGCCGCTCGAGGCCGTGCTGCTGGACGGGGCCGAGCTGCTGGACGGGACTGAGCTGCTCAGGTCGCTGCTGCTCGGGTCACTGCTGCTCGGGTCGCTGCTGCTCGGGTCACTGCTGCTCGGAGCTGTGCTGCTCGAAGACTCCGCGCTCGGGGCCGCGCCCACCGATCCGACGGAAGCGGACGTGGCGACGGGGGTCGACGATGCGGCGTTCCCGGACGAGCCGGCGCACCCGGCGACGGCGAGCGCAGCAGCTGCCACGACCGCCAGGAAGGGCCGTGTGGTGCGGATCATGGGGTGCTCCTGGGGGTTTCGACGATGACCGTGGTGGCCTTCACGATGGCCACGGCCAAGGAGCCGACCCGGAGGTCGAGCTCACGAACGGCCTCGGACGACATCAGGGAGACGACCCGGTGCGGACCGCACTGCAGCTCTACCTGCGCCATCACGGTGTCGGCGGTGATTGCGGTGACCAGCCCGACGAACCTGTTGCGGGCCGACCGGCCGACCCCGGACGGGTCCTCGGCGTGCGGAGCCTTCTCCGCGAGATCGCGGGCGACCACGGCCAGCGCGTCACCGGCGACCACGGCGCGACCCGCGTCGTCGGTCTCCGTGGGGAACGTCCCGGCGTCGATCCAGCGGCGCAGGGTGTCGTCGCTGACGCCCAGCAGATCGGCCGCCTGACTGACGCGGTAGCGCGGCGCTCTGATGCCGCTGGATGAACTCATGGGTCGATCATAGGCACGCGGGTGCGGTTCCAGGTATGGACCTCAGACCGCAGATGCGGACCCGAGGTCCCTCGGGTCACGGACGCTGGTGGCGGTGGCGTCACCGCGTGCCGGGGTACAGAGCTACGGGTGGGACACCCGTGCGCTCAAGGCTGGGTCGTACCGGCTGACAGCGGTCGTGACCACCGCTTCGGGTGCCCGCGTGACCGCCACCAGGACGGTACGGGTGCTGCGCTGACCGACTGATCGGCTCGCGGTTCCCGCTCGTGGTCGGGGCGGGCGGGCACCCGGCGGCGCCGGAGGCGTCAGACGCCTTCGGCGCCGGCGGTCACCGGGACGGCGGCCCGCTTCCGGTCGACGGGTGACGTGCTCGGGGCTTCCGGCGTGCTCGCGGTGGGTGCTGCCCGTCGGTCGAGCAGACCGGAGAACATTGCCAGCGACAGACCGACCACCGACAGCACCGAGCCGACGACGTTGGGCGCCAGCAGGCCGAAGCCGCCGGCGATCACCATGCCGCCGAGGTACGCGCCGATCGAGTTGGCGACGTTGAAGCCGGACTGCACTGCAGCCGACACCAGCGACGGATTGCCGCCGGCCTTCTGGGTGACCCGCGCCTGCACCATCGGCCCGATCATGAAGCCCGCGAAGCCGATCGCGACGAGCGTCAGCACCGCCCCGGTCTTGGAGTTGGCGGTCAGGGTGAACAGGCCGAGGACGATCGCCAGCAGCGCCAGCGCGCCGTACATGCCGGGCATCAGCTTCCGGTCGGCGAGGTGGCCACCGACGATGACGCCGATCGTCATCCCGATCCCGGCGAGACCGAGGATCAGGGTGACGCTGGACGGGGCGAAGCCGGCGACGTCGGTGAGCATCGGCGCGATGTAGCTCATCGTGGCGAAGGTGCCGCCGAGGCCGAACATCACGATGGCCAGCGCCAGCCACACCTGCGGGCTACGGAAGGGGGCGAGCTCGCTGCGGATCCCCGCGTTGGCGGGGGCCGGGGCGAAGGGAACAAGGCGCTGGATCGCGAGGAGCGCGATGACACCGAGTCCGGTGACGACGGCGAACGTCATCCGCCAGCCGAACTGCTGGCCGAGCAGGGTGCCCAGCGGGACCCCGAGGACGTTGGCCAGGGTGAGCCCGACGAACATCCGGGCGATGGCCTTGCCCTGCCGGCCCGGCCCGGCGAGCTGACCGGCGACGATCGCGCCGGCGCCGAAGAATGCGCCGTGCGGCAGACCTGCGAGGAAGCGGAAGACGATGCCCAGCTCGAGCGAGGGCGCCATCGCGAACAGGCCGTTGCCGAGGATGAACAGCCCCATCATCGCCAGCAGCAGGGTCTTGCGCGGCAGCCGGGAGCAGATGCCGGTGATCAGCGGCGCGCCGACGACGACACCCAGCGCGTACGCGGTGATCAGGTAGCCGCCGGTGGGGATGTCGACTCCGAGGTCGCGGGAGACCTCGGGCAGGACACCCATCATGACGAACTCGGTGGTGCCGATCCCGAAGGCGGCGATGGCAAGGGCGAACAGGGCGCGGGACGCGCTGGCAGGCATGGTTGGGCTCTTCACGGTGCTCGGTGGTGGAACCGGCTACGCCGCCGGGCGGGATGGTCAGGCCCCCGCTGAGTACTGCGGTCGGGCTTCTGTACCGATCAACACGCTACCGGCGCACATCGTTGCCGCGCGCATCCATCACCCGGTCGGGCACTGTCGGATTCCTCACGGCGACGGTGGTCGTGAGCGCCATGCCGGCGCCTCGTCGGTCGTGCGTCACCGGATGAGCGAGCCGCACCCAACGACAATTCGGTGCAGGATGGCGACATGTCTCTCAGCTCTGCCGCCCGGACCCGGATCGCAGCCGCTGCCTGCACTGCGACCGCCATGATCGCCGGCACGATCGCGACGAACCCCGACTCCGCCTGGTACCGGAGGCTGAAGAAGCCGTCGTGGGAGCCCCCGGGCTGGGCGTTCCCGGTCGTCTGGACGCCGCTCTACACCGCGATCGGCTACGCAGGCGGGCAGGCACTCGTCTCCGAGGACGATCCGGCCCGCCGGCGCGCGCTGGCGATCTCTTTCGGCGCCAACCTGGTCCTCAACGCCGGATTCTGTGTCGCCTTCTTCCGCGGGAGGAGCGTCGGCGGCGGTCTCGCGACGCAGGGGGTACTCAACGTGCTGAACGCCGACCTGATCCGCCGGGCCTGGGCGGCCGACCCTAAGGCCGGCGCCGCGCTGGTGCCCTACGCGGCGTGGACGGTCTTCGCGTCGACCCTGAACGCCGCGATCCTGAAGCTCAACCGCTGATCGCGGGCTCTGCGGGCCCAGCCGGAGCGGCAGATGCTCACGGTGCGGCTCGATGCTCATGGTCGAACATGAGCGATGTGCCCGAACGTGAGCAAACGCGAGCGTGCAGGGGTCAGCCGCGGTGCAGGTGCGCCAGCGCCCACTCGACGAACGGACGCCCCTTCCGCCAGTCCTGGCGGACCTTGTCGACGAGCTCCGGCGTGTGCACCACCGTGTCGAAGCCGTAGTCCTTGCCGAACGTCAACGCCTTGTGCCGCAACAGATCGATCCTCGGATGATCGGCCGGGTAGCCGCGCGGGGAGGTCTTGAGCGTCTCGCCGCCGAGCTCCCAGCCGGCCTTCGTCATCCGCTTGACCATCTTCTCCAGCTCGGCGCCGTCCGGACCGGCCACGGCGTCCCGATAGGCCCGCAACGCCTCGCCTTCCGCCCAGTAGAAACCGACGCCCACCCGCACCCCGGGGGCGCCGATCTGCACGTAGTACCCGGTCGAGTCGCGCACCTCGACGTAGGCGCCCTGATGTGTCTTGTAGGCGGTCTTGTCCTTGGCGAAGCGGACATCGCGGTAGGGCCGGAACACCTTGGCGGGCCCGAACTCCGGCTCCAACGCGGCCACCAGCGCCGTGATCGGGTCCTTCACCGCTTCGAGGTAGACGTGCTTGTGGGCCTCCCAGAACGACTTGCTGTTGTCGACCTCGAGGTCGTCGTAGAAGTCGAATGCTGCTTCGGGGAATCCGGAGAATGCCATCCCCCGAGCGTAGAGATTCTCTCGAGGTGCGCGATCCACACCCGCAGCCCTTGACCTCATGCGCAGTGCAGGGTGTTCGTTGGTGGAATGTCCGAACCAGCAGCCGAAGCCCACTCCCCGTGCACCGTCCTCGACGAGAGCTTCCAGCGGGCGGTGCTCATCGTGGCCCATCCCGACGACGTCGAATGGGGGCTGGCCGCAGCAGTGGCGCGGTGGACGTCGATGGGCAAGCAGGTCAGCTACCTTCTCGCCACCCGCGGCGAAGCCGGCATCGAGGGGGTGGCACCCGAGATTGCCGGCCCACTGCGGGAGGAGGAGCAACGTGCGGCCGGGGTCCATGTCGGTGTCAGCGACATCGTCTACCTGGATCTTCCGGACGGCGGGCTGAAGGACGCGCCAGACCTCGTCGAGCGCATCGCCGCGGCAGTGACCGAGCGCTCTCCCGAGCTGGCCGTCGTCCAGTTCTCCGGCGCGGAATGGGCACCCGGCGCCCCCAACCATCCAGACCACATCGCTGCGGGGCAGGCTTCGATCACTGCGCTCCAGGGCACCGGGATCAGGGTGTACGAGCAGGATCCGCACGGCCAGGTGCTCATCGACGTTCAGGATCACCTCGCCGCGGCGATCGACTCGCTGGCCGCCCACCACGAGTACCTGGCTGTCCTGGATCCACACACTCCGGTGCGGGACCAGGCACGGAAGGTGGTCGAGGAGACCTGTTCCCCACTCGAGGCCCTCGACGGACGGCGCGGCGTGCGGCTGCGTGCCCTGTCCGGCGGGGACCTGCCGGCCACTGCCTGAGAGCTCAGAGCACCGGATCGATTCCGACGTCGACGTAGGTGACGTACAGCAGCAGCCGCACCTCAGGACCGAGCGCCGTGTCGATCAGATCGAGCAGAATCCGCCGGAACATCGTCCCGTGCCTGGCCACCGCATCACCGGTGAGGTGGTGGGCGAGTTCGTGCAGCACCACCAGCTCGCGCATCGCCCACCCCGCCGTGCCCGGACCGGTCGGGAGGGCCAGGGTGGCAGTGCCGAACTCGTAGTGCGCCTGGGTGTTTCCGCGGCGGCGGCGCACCGTGACCCCAGCAGCGGCCGGCTCCGGGTACTCGGCCCGCACCCGCGGCAGGGAGAGCACAGCATCGACGTACCGCTGGACGGATTCCAGCGAGGCGAACCTGCGCTCACCTGGCAGCGTCAGCGTCGACCCGGCCACTTGGAGCGATGGTCGGTCGAGCGACCGGTCCATCAACCGGTGTACCAGGTCCTCCGCCTCGTAGACGGCAGTCCGGTCGGCGTCCCGGGGCGGGGTCGACGATCTGCCGGCGCCCTCAGCCACCACGTCCGACGGCCCTCCGGGCACCCCCGATCGCGGTCCGGCCGCCGAGCTGGGCCTGCCGTCCCGCCGATCTCCCCGCGCGCTGGGCGCCCTCCGCCCTGCCGACGCTGCTGCCGCGCCAGGCACCGCGCGCCTCGGATGTCTGACGGTAGAAGTCGTTGATCTCCAGCTCCTTCTGTCGGAGCGCGAGCGCAACGCCGGTGGTACCTGCCGCCGGGACACCGGGCTCGAGCTCGGGGAGTCGTTCGCGCTGCTCCGCCCGGGTCGCCTCAGCGGTCGCGTCCTCACGTGCTGCCGCCAGCCGCCGGCCTATCTCGAGGGCGAACGCGTTCTGGAAGTTGATCCGCGCCGTGGTGGCGTGCACCGGGCGACGGACCGCGCGGCCGGTGCGAGCGTCCCGTTTGTAGGTGACCTCGGCCCGGTGTGCGCCGGTGCGCAGATAACGTTCGCAGGCACCCACCATCTGGACGACCAGTGAGGAGTACAGCGCCTCACAGACCTCCAGATCGGCGGCGAATCCGTAGGCGTAGACGAAGGTCGAGTTGCGGGCGATGTCGCACGTCACCCCGTTCGCCCTGGCGATGGCCACGTACAACTGCACATAGGTCGCCAAGCCCCGCTTGCCGGGTTCGCCGATGGTGATCGTGCGCTGCTCCGGAGTTGCTCGCCGCTCGCGCCGCTCGGTGTGGGCCCTGGCGATGGCGAGATCGACCGACTCCAGCGTCGCCAGCCGTTGGGCCGCAGCCATGAAAGTGGCTGCCTCGTGCTCGTTGTCGGTCCGCTCGGCCTGCCGTAGCAGTGCCGCGATGCGACCCAGTGCTCTGTCCGTCACGCGTCCATTCTCCTGCTCCCGAGTTCCGTGCGTCGGCTCCCACAGCCCGACCTCAGCAGCGTGCCAGAGGTGTCCGACACCGGCACCGGACACCGTCGACCGCCCGGGCGCGCGCCAGTTGCCCGCCACCGCCACCGCGGGACCTCGGGCGTAGATTCGAAGCCATGACTGCCTCCGCGACAACGCGATTCGGACTGTTCGTGCCCCAGGGCTGGAAGATGGACCTGGCGGGCATCGAACCCCACGAGCAGTGGCACGCGATGTCCACCATCGCCCAGCACGCCGACGCGGGTCCATGGGAGTCGATCTGGGTCTACGACCACTTCCACACCGTGCCGCTGCCGTCCGAGGACGCCACCCACGAGGCCTGGACGCTGATGGCGGCCTTCGCCGCCTCCACCTCACGGGTCCGGCTGGGCCAGATGTGCAGCTGCATGGGCTACCGCAACCCCGCCTACCTCGCCAAGGTCGCCGCGACCGTCGACATCGTCTCCGGTGGCCGCACCGAGATGGGCATCGGCGGCGGCTGGTACGAGCACGAATGGAAGGCCTACGGCTACGGCTTCCCCCGAGCCGGCGTCCGGTTGGGCATGCTGGACGAGGGCGTGCAGATCATGCGCCAGGGCTGGACCGAGGGCATCGCCACGCTCGACGGCAAGCACTACCAGGTGGACGGCGCGATCATCCAGCCGAAACCGTTGCAGGACGGCGGGATCCCGCTGTGGATCGCCGGGGGCGGCGAGAAGGTCACGCTCAAGATTGCTGCGAAGTACGCCCAGTACACCAACTTCGGGATCCCGGTCTTCCAGGAGAAGTCGGACATCCTGCGGGCGCACTGCGCCGACGTCGGCACCGACTTCGACGCGATCACCCGCTCCGCCAACGTGGACGTGGCGATCGCCGAGACCGAGGACGAGGTGGAGAACCGCCTGTCCTGGCTGCACGATCGCTACACCCGTTACGTCAACGCGCAGAAGGCGGACGAGGTGGTGGCCGCGTACCGGAGCTCACCCGGCTGCGGTACCCCGGACCAGGTGATCGAGAAGCTGCAGGCGGCGCGCGCGCTCGGGGCGTCGTACTTCATCACCTACTTCCCGGAGGCCGCCTTCGACCTGTCCGGCGTCGACCTGTTCGCCTCCACGGTGATCCCGGCGCTGCAGGGCTGAGCACACACCGGCGCTGGCGAGATGTTCTTCCCTCCTCCTGGGCGAAGCGGGTGGCCGCTCGATCATCGGTGATCAACGCAGCCGGGGGACGCGGATGAGGGCGCTGCGCAGCCCTCTGCAGCGATGGTCGCGCCGGTGAGCCTGCGAACCGGTGCGACCGAGCGTGTCTCGTCACGCTCGTTCCTCGCTGCTCGACAACCGAGCGGAGCGACGGCCTCATCCGTGGGCACGGGCCGCGGCTCGATCGACGTCGATCAGCGGACCCGCCGCGAGACCAGGGTCATGAGCAGCGCGGGGACCGCGGCGATCAGGAACACGGCGCCGAAACTGGTCGCGATCGTGGATCCGTGGCTCGACAGCAGGGTGAACACGACGGCTGCGACGGCGAGAGCTGTTGCGGCAGCGGTGGAATCGGAGATCTGCAACGCAGCGCTGACGAACCCCTCCTCGTCGTCGTCCGCGCGGGCCAGCGCGAAATCCGTCACCCGTGGATACGCGGAGCCGAGTCCGAAGCCGACCAGCGGCCAGATCGCGATGATCGTCCAGGCCGGTGCGGAGAGCAGGACCGATGCCGCGATGCCGACCATGCCGACCAGAACGGCGAGGCCGGCCAGACCGCCCGCCGTCCGCACCGTCATCCGGTCGGCGATCCGGCCCTGCAGGGTGGATCCGAGGAACCAGGTCACGCCGCAGATCGAGAGCGCCAGTCCGGCCAGCGTCGGCGGGTAGCCGTCGCGCGCGGTGAGCAGGCGAGGGATGTAGATCTCCGCCCCCGCAAAGGAGCCGAAGGCCAGCCCACGGGCCAGGACGCCTGCGGGAAGGCCGGTGCCGGCTCGCAGGGTGCCGCGCGGGGTCAGCCGGGTGACGCACCACGCAGCGATCGCGAGCGCCACCACCCCGCCCAGGATCCAGCCGAGCGCCGGATGTTCGGCGACCGTGTTCAGAGTCATCACGGCGACGGCCAGGACCACCGCCGAGATGATCGCCGTGCGCCGCCACGGGACAGCGGTCCGCTCCGGCGCGAGGCCTTTCAGGATCCGTACCAGCAGGCTCGCGGCGATCACCAGGATGATGATCGACACCCCGAACACCCACCGCCACCCCAGGGTGTCGGTGATGACGCCGGCCAGGAACGGACCGAAGATCGACGGCAGCACCCACGCCGCGCTGAACCCGGCGAACACCTTGACCCGCAGCACTTCCGGGTAGACGCGCACCACCAGCACGTAGAGCGCCGTGTTGGTCAGACCGGCGCCGAGCCCCTGCAACAACCGGGCGACGACGAACACCACCATGTCCGGGGCGAGCGCGGCGAGCACCAGTCCGGCGGCGAAGAAGGCCAGGCCCAGGACGAATGCAGGTCGCGGTCCGCGTCGATCCACGAGGTTGCCGCCGTACACAACGCTGACGACGGAGGCCACCAGCGTCCCGGCGAATGCCGCCGCATACAGCGCAGCGCCGTCCAGGTCCGCCGAGATCACCGGCATCACCGT
Source organism: Nakamurella sp. (assembly GCA_037720195.1). Classification (GTDB taxonomy): domain Bacteria; phylum Actinomycetota; class Actinomycetes; order Mycobacteriales; family Nakamurellaceae; genus Nakamurella. The sequence goes on from JBBJML010000055.1 coordinate 17,430, forward strand.
GGTGAGCGCGAGCGCTTCGAACGCCGTGAGTGCGACCAGGGCGAAGATGCCGATCCCGGTCGAGCGGTACTCGCGCGACAACAGCGACGGTGGGCGGTCGGCGATCGCCGCGGGATCGGATGCACGGGTGGTCACGCAGCGACTGTAGGAGTTGAACAGCGCGAGAGGTCAAGGATGTACCGGGAGACCTGCACCGGTGACGACGCGATGGCTGCCGACGCGACTACCCTGGCAGCATGACGGCGATCGCGTTGGGAGTGCCCGTCATCCGGAGCGCTCCGGGTGACAGCGAACTACCCCCGCTCGCCGACCGACCGATTTCTCCCGGTCTGATCGATTCGTACGGTCGCCGCGCGAGCGACCTGCGCATCTCGTTGACCGACCGGTGCAACCTGCGCTGCACCTATTGCATGCCGGCGGAGGGACTCGACTGGGCACCCACGTCCGAATTGCTGTCGGACGAGGAGATCGGCCGGCTGATCAGGATCGCCACCGAACGCCTCGGCATCGAGGAGATCCGCTTCACCGGGGGTGAGCCGCTGCTGCGTAAGGGTTTGCCGGAGATCATCCGCGCCGCAGCAGCGCTGCCGAACCGGCCGATGATGTCGCTGACCACGAACGGCCTGGGTCTGCACCGACGGGCTGCGGAATTCGCCGCCGCCGGACTGGACCGGGTCAACGTCTCCCTCGACACGATCCGCCGCGACCGCTACCTCGCCATCACCCGCCGGGATCGGCTCGACGACGTGCTGAGCGCGCTCGTCGCAGCGCAGGAGGCCGGCCTGGGGCCGGTGAAGATCAACGCGGTCCTGTTGCGGGGGGTCAACGACGACGAGGCGGCCGACCTGCTCGCGTTCGCCGTCGACGGCGGCTACCAGCTGCGCTTCATCGAGCAGATGCCGCTCGACGCCGGTCACCAGTGGCAGCGGTCGGAGATGGTGACCGCGGAGGAGATCCACGCGGCGCTGGCGACCAGGTTCGCACTGTCCCCGCACAGTGCCCCGCGCGAGGGTTCGCCTGCCGAACTCTTCGACGTCCGGAGCCGCTCCGGGGGTGACGTGCTGGGCACGGTCGGGGTGATCGCCTCGGTGAGCAAGCCGTTCTGCGGTGACTGCGATCGCACCCGGCTGACCTCCGACGGCCAGGTCCGGACCTGCCTGTTCTCGACGTCGGAGACCGATCTGCGGGTCCTGCTGCGCGGCGACGCCGACGACGAGGAGATTGCCGAGACCTGGCGGATCGCCATGTGGGGCAAGCGGTTCGGCCACGGCATCGACAACCCCGACTTCCGTCAGCCCGATCGACCGATGAGCGCGATCGGTGGCTGAGCCCACGGCGGGTCCCGCTGACGGCGTCTTCGGACCGTCGACCCGGACGCTGACCGTGCGTTTCTTCGCGGCGGCCAAGGCCGCCGCCGGTACCGGCGAGGCACGGATCCCGGTGGCACCCGGCGCCACCGTCGACGATCTGCTCGGCGCGCTCGCCGAGCGATACGGCACCGAGCTGGGCGGCGTGGTCGCCCACAGTTCGTTCCTGCTGGACGGCATCGGGGTCGACCGTGCGGACCGGATCGGGACCGCGGCGGGACTGGACATCCTGCCGCCGTTTGCCGGCGGCTGATCACGGGCAATCGATCCGCTGCGGCCGGATGTCCCGGCCGCGAAAGAAAATGGCCCGGAATGTATCCACCTGCGTGTTTCTGCGCTCGGTCCGTTGGATAATGCGATCCGACGATCCGAGGGACCTTGCGCGGTGATCGTCGGGTCGAGGCATCCGCTGTACGCCTCTTCCCATCCGCCGCGCCACCCGGCAAGACGCCAGGAGTACCGATGACCCAGGCACCTCCCCCCGGACCCGAGAACGATCCGGGCGGCTATCCGTCCAGCCCTCCTCCGCAGCCCTCCGACCCCGGCCAGCAGGCCGGCTACCCGGCGGCACCCCCGCCGCCCGGCCAGCAGGGATACCCGGCCGCGCCGCCGCCCCCTGCCGGGAACTACGGGCAGCCCGCAGCGCCGGGCGCCTACGGCCAGCCCGCGACCCCCGGCGCCTACGGCCAGCCCCCGGCACCCGCCGGCGGCGGCCAGATCTCCTTCGACACCTCCAAGGTGACCAACGCCGACTGGGCATTCTTCGGCGTCGGCGTCCTCATGCTGATCTTCAGCTTCTTCGGCTGGGTCAGCAGCAGCTACACCAGCCAGGGTGGGTGGAGCGGCTGGCCGGTGATCATCCAGCTGCTCTTGCTGGTCACGCTCGGCATCCGGGCCGCCCAGGTCTTCGCCGGCAAGCTGCGCAAGGAGGTCCCGGCGGTCGCCCAGATCGCCGCCGCCGGACTGATCGTGGTGCTCACGATCGTCGCCCTGATCCAGATCTTCTCGGAGACCAGCGGGATCGGCGACGGGGCGTGCGACGGACTCACCGGAGCGAGCATGGCCGCGTGCCAGAGCGCAGTCGACCAGTACTCGGTCGGCCCCGGCTTCGGCATCTGGGCCTACCTGATCCTGTCCGTCGTGCTCACCTACCTGCTGGTGCTGGTGAAGCAGAAGGAAGGCCCTACCCCGTTCAAGGTTCCGAGCATCGCCGGTCTGTGACCGGTACCGCAGCACCACAGCAGTGATCCGTGCTCCGGCCGGGTTGGTGGCTTCCCTCCATCGGCCCGGCCGGTCGCGTTACCTTGTCTGTCGCAAGGTCGGCCACGTCCGGCGCGACCTCGTCAGCGCACCAGATCTCAGGAGGATCCCGTCATGACGCAGCCCCCGCAGGGTGGCTACCCCCAGCAGCCCGGTCAGCAGGGTGGTCATCCCCCGCAGCAAGGATTCCCGCGGCCCGGGTACCAGCAGCCCGGCCAGTACGGCCAGCCCCAGCAGGGCGCCACGCCCGGGTACCCGCAGCAGGGTGCCCCACCTGCGTACCAACCCCCGGCCGGCGGCTACCAAGGCCCCGGTCACGGCCAGCAGAATCCCTATGCCGCACCGGGGTACGGCCAGCCCACTGCTCCGAAAGCTCCACCCCACTGGTCGGGTCTGGCGGCGTTCGGCGCGGCCCTGCTGGTCTTCGTCGCAGGGTTCCTGCCGTTCTACTCGGCCAGCGTCGACACCTCGGGCGTCAAGGCCGAGTACCGCCAGTACATGGGCGCTCTCTCCGACCAGGGCGGATCGGGTAATGCCTGGAACCTGTGGTGGTGGATCCCGATCATTCTCGCGCTGCTGCTCGCGGTGGCGCTCGCGCTCGTCGTGTTCAACATCGTCAGCACCCGCCAACTGCAGCCGATGTGGCTGTTCTACGGCGCAGTCCTGGTCGCGGTGACCATGGTCGGTGTGGTGATCCACGCGCTGGTCGGGCCTCCCGGGGCCGGCGCGCTGGACAGCGCCGCAGCGCAGCAGCAACTCGACGACATCGGCATCAAGGTCTCCAGTGGTCCGGGTTGGGGTCTCTGGATCGCACTCGTCGCCGCGCTCGCCCTGGCCTACTTCACGTTCGAGTACGCCCGGCAGAGCAAGCCGAAGGGCGTCGGCGGGTACCCGCAGCAGGGCTACCCGCAGCAGGGCACCCAGCAGCCCTGGGGCTGACCCCGGTCGTCAGCACCCATCGCATCAACCCGGAAGGCCGCGAACGCACCCGTGTTCGCGGCCTTCCGCGTGCGTGCGTGATCAGCGCCTCAGCATCGACAAGTGCGTCGGGTCTGCCGAGCGGGCAGGCTGGGTAACGGTCGAGCAGACCGCAGTCCAGCACCCAGGAGGATCACCCCCATGCCGAAACTGGCCGATCAGATCGTCGAACAGCTCCGCCGGGCGGGCGTCCGCCGGATCTACGGGATAGTCGGCGACAGCCTGAACCCCATCGTGGACGCAGTGCGGCGTACCGGCGGATCGGTCAAGGGCGGCATCGACTGGATCCACGTCCGGCACGAGGAGGCTGCGGCGTTCGCCGCCTCCGCCGATGCCCAGCTGACCGGTGAACTGGCCGTGTGCGCCGGCTCCTGCGGCCCCGGCAATCTGCATCTCATCAACGGCCTCTACGACGCGAATCGCAGCGGCGCACCGGTTCTCGCGATCGCCAGCCACATCCCGAGCGCGCAGATCGGCCAGAGTTACTTCCAGGAGACCCACCCGGATCGGCTGTTCACCGAGTGCTCGGTCTACTCGGAGCTGATCAGCACTCCCGTCCAGTCACCACGTGTCGTGCGGTCGGCCATCCAGCACGCCGTCGGCATCGGCGGCGTCGCGGTGATCACCCTGCCCGGCGACGTCGCCGACGAACCGGCGGTCGGCGAGCTCCCGGAGTTCGTGCCCTTCGACCGGGGCACGCTCGCCCCGTCACCGGCAGCGGTCGCGTCGCTCGCGGCCGCCATCAACGCCGCATCGAAGGTCGCCATCTTCGCCGGCGCCGGCGTTGCGGGCGCCCACGACGCCGTCATCGAGCTGGCCGGCAAGATCGGCGCACCCATCGGGCACTCGTTGCGCGGCAAGGACTTCATCCAGTACGACAACCCGTTCGATGTCGGCATGACGGGTCTGCTCGGCTACGGCGCGGCCTCCGACGGGATCGACGACGCCGACCTGCTGCTCATGCTCGGTACCGACTTCCCGTACGATCAGTTCCTGCCGGACGTCACCACGGCGCAGGTCGATCGAAACCCGGCCGTGCTCGGGCGCCGGACTGCCGTCGACCTGCCGGTGCACGGCGACGTCGGCGCGACGCTGGCCGCGTTGATCCCCCAGGTCGAGGTGAAGAAGAGCCGCCGATTCCTGGACAAGACCCTCAAGAAGCACGACAAGCTGATGACGAAATCGGTCGGCGCCTACACCCGCAAGGCCGACGCCCTGGTGCCGATCCATCCGGAGTACGCCGCCTCCCTGCTCGACGAGGCACTGGCGGACGACGCGATCATCACGGCCGACACCGGCATGTGCAACGTCTGGTCGGCGCGCTACATCAACCCCACTTCTCGACGCCGGTTGATCGGCTCGTTCCTGCACGGATCGATGGCCAATGCGCTGCCGCAGGCGATCGGAGCCCAGTTCGCGTTCCCCGATCGCCAGGTCGTCTCGATGTCCGGCGACGGCGGCTTGGCGATGTTGATGGGCGACCTGCTGACGCCCGTCATGTACGACCTGCCGCTGACCGTTGCGCTGTTCAACAACTCCACCCTCGGCATGGTCAAGCTGGAGATGCTGGTCGACAAGCTCCCGGACTTCGGGGTGGACGTCCCCGCGACCGACTACGCGGCGATCGCCCGGGCGATGGGCTGGCACGCGATCCGGGTCGAGCAGCCGACGCAACTGGCGGCCGCCTACGCGGAAGCGCTCGCACACCGCGGTCCGTCGTTGATCGACATCGTCACCGATCCGCGCGCGCTGTCGGTTCCGCCGAAAATCAGCTCCGGTCAGGTCTTCGGCTTTGCCACGGCGATGAGCAAGATCGTGATGAACGGTGGCGCCGGAGAAGCAGTCGCGATGGCCAGATCGAACCTGCGCAACATCCCGCGAGGCTGACGGCCGGTTGTCGGCGACCGGCCAGCGCCCGGTCAGCGCCCGGGCGCGCGATGTGCGGCCAGCACCGACTCGACGGCCGCCAACTCTGCGCGTAGTTCGTCGGCACGTTGCTGGGCCAGGCTGAGCGCAGCGCCGTTCACCTCGTCGACCGCGGCGCTGACCGACGCTTCGCCGAGCAGCCCGACCGCCGCTGCCACGACCCCGGGAGGGATCGCCGCGGCCTTGAGCACCGACTTGCCACCGCGGTTCGCCGACACGGTCCAGTCGGTACCGGACGACGTGATGGTGATCGTCACCGTCGGCGGCCGGACCGCGGCCTTCCTGGGGCGTGCGGCGGACTTCGGCGCTGCTGCCGATCTGGCGACCGGCTGCGAGTTCGCGGCCGCAGCTGTGGTGACTGCTGTTGACGCCGTAGCCGACTGCGGTGCGCTCGCGGGTGTCGGCGGGGTCGGCGCAGCTGCCACGGCGCCCGTTGCCACGGTTTTCGGGGTGGCCGCCCGGCGCGGGGCTCTGCTGGCCACCGCTGCTCCCACTCCGACCGGTGACGCGAGTGCTGCGGCGCGACCCCGCTGGGGGAGCCGCAACTCCTTCGGCGCGAACCGCAGTACGTCGGTGAGCCCGTCGAGCTTCACCCGGACATGGATGAACTCCGGCCCCTCGGTCTCCGGTTCACCGACCGTCACCACCTGACCGGTGGTCTCACCACCGAACTGCTGGCCGGCGACCGTCACCTTCGGACGCTTGTTCTCCTGCAGCGCGGAGCGCAACGCCGCGACCTGCTCGTCGGTGAGACCTGCAGGAGTCCGTGCCATGGGTGGAGCCTTTCGGAGTTGATGCGCGCATGCGCCACGAGCGTCCCGGTCAGTCTGACCGCAAGCACCGACAGCCGACCGTTGGACCCGCTGATCTCATCGGGGTTCGAGCAACTCGGGCCGGCCGTCGGGACGAAACCGTTCTACATCCGAGGGGCATCGCTCACTGCGAGCCTGCTGCCCCGATTCGCCCCGGCCAGTCATTGCGGCCCTCCGCGAACGGAGCTGAACGGCATCCTTCGCACTCCGGGGCGACGGTCAGCTCCAGGCGTCGCGGTGGTCGTGGATGAACTGTTGCAGGGTGGTGGCCGGCCGACCCAGGATCAGCGGGACGTCCTGAGTGATCTTGCCGGCCAGACCCAGTCGGGTGGTGATGTCGATGATCAACTGCACCCTGACGTAACCGGGCTCCATCCCCCGCTCGCGCAGTTGGCGCCGTCGTTGCCACAGACCTTGCTTGAGGTACCGGACAGGCCGGCGGAGTTCTTCGCTGAACAGACCAGCGGCATCGGTGAAGGTCAAGGCCTGAGGACCGGTCAAGGTGAGGGGGTCGGTGCCATGGGCATCCAGGTCGGACAACACGACGGCCGCGACCGCGGCGATGTCCCGGGTGTCGATGAAAGACACCTTTCCGTTGCCGCTCGCGAGCGGCAACTCAGAACGCAGCGAGATGTCCTGGCCGAATGCCGTGAGGAAGTTCTGGGCGAAGTACGCGGGGCGCAACGCCGTCATCGGCACGCCGGAGGCCTTGACCAGCTGTTCCATTCGCCAGTGCGGTAGCGCCGGGTTGACGCCCATCACCGACAGCACCACGATCCGACGAACCTGCTGGGCGGCCGCTGCGGTGATCAAGGGCCCCATCGCGGTGGCGACATCACTGATCGCCGGTGGCCGCATCAAAAAGGCCCGGTCGACCCCGGCGACGGCGGGACCGACGGTGACCGGGTCGTTGAAGTCCAATCGGACCACTTCCACCGCGGCCGGCAGGTCCGCCGTGTCGGGATCGCGGACAGCGGCGCGCACGTGGTGCCCTGCGGCCAAGAGGTGGTCGAGCAGTGGCCGGCCCACCGTTCCCGTCGCGCCGGAGACCAGGACCACGCCCGTCACTTCTGCAGGAGCCACCCGTTGACAGTAGGCCGACCGACCGTCGCTGCGACCCCAGACCAACACCGGCAGCTACCACACCAGGTGAGTGTTGGCTGGTCGTTGCTGCTGGTGGCGATCTTCGCGCCGCTGGCGATCCGCACTCACCGCCGTCGGACCACGGTCTGAGCGGCGCGACCCACGGAGCGGAGCTCGAGGCAAACCGCGGGCGTTCTGCCCACTGTCGGTCGTGGTCACCACTGCTCGGCGGGTGCTCGGCTGACGCCCCTGGTGCGGTCTCCGCCGCCTCACTGAGCATTTTCCGCGGCTGGCCCGGTTGCTGCGACCCCGGCGCCGCTCATGCGGCAGACTGCGGGGTGCACCAACCGCCGCAGGAGGGATGTCGATGAGCGACGAGCACACCGCAGCACCCGGAACCGGTGATCCCCGGTCCGGGTCTCGCATCCCGGCCACCCCGAGCACACCGCCGCCAGGCGGCCCGGCAGACCCTGCCCAGCGCACCGTCACGCCGGTGGCCCACCCGACAGTGGTGCTGGACCCCAACCCGCCGCTGCCGGAATGGCGTCGGATCGGTTGGGGCGACGTGGTGATCGGCATCGCCGGCGTCGTCACGCTCGTCTCGACCTGGCTGTCGTGGGGCAGCACCGACTTCGGCACCACGCCCTCGGCGTGGGGTGCCGGTACCTGGCCGGCCGGCGTCCTCGGGTTCGTCGCCGCGGCGTTCCATCTGGTGCGGCTGCTGCCGCCGGCGGACAAGGCCGTGGGCGCGCTGCTGCCGTTGTTGCTGTGCACCGCAGCGGTCTGGATCCCGATCGCGTCCATCCCCGGCAACGGGAATGCCTGGGGGATCTGGACCTGTTTGGTCGCGGGCCTCGTGCTCACCGGATTCCTGCTGGCGGCCGCGATGATCGACCCGGCACTGCGCCGCGCCGACGACCCGGACGACCTGTTCAACTGATTGCAGGACCAGCTGAGCGCGGGCGAACATCCGCGGCGCACACTGGACCCCATGAGCGATTTCAACCAGCAGATCATCGACGAGTTCCGGGCGAACGACGGCACCGTCAGCACCGCCGGTTTCGGCGACCGACTCGTCCTCGTGCACCATTTCGGGGCGAAGTCCGGCACCGAACGCATTGCGCCCTTGATGGCGATCCCGCAACCGGACGGCTCCCGACTGATCGCCGCCTCCGCCGGCGGCGGTCCGAAGGATCCGGCCTGGTACCACAACCTGCTCGCGCGCCCCGATGTGACCATCGAGACGCCGGAGGGCACTGTCGACGTGCACGCCGCGGAGGTTCCGGGGCCTGAGCACGCCGAGGCCTGGAAGCAGTTCACCGATGCCTCACCCGGCTTCGCCGACTACGAGAAGAAGTCCGGCCGCACCATCCCGGTGATCCGGCTCAGCCCGCGCTGAACCGAGGCGAGGGCAACCAGCCGATCACGTGGCGCCCGGCTACAGCCGGGTCAGGGTGCGCTGAGACCCAGCACTGCGGGCAGCTTCGGCGTCGTCCCGTGCACCTGCTCGTCGACGAAGCCGAGCGTCACCTCGTACCAGACCTTCGCGTGCTGCGGGCTGAGCACCCAGTGGTTCTCGTCCGGGAAGTAGAGGAACCGGTGCTGGGTACTGCCGTCCGCTGCGGCGGGCAGCCCGGACTTCGCCAGCAGCTCGTACCAGAGCCGCAGGCCCTCGCCGATCGGCACCCGGTAGTCCTTGTCGCCGTGGATCACCAGCATCGGGGTGACGATCTTGTCGACGTGCAGGTGCGGCGAGTTGTCGGCAGCCATCTGCGGCGTCATCTCGATCTCCCAGTAGGAGGAGATGTCGGTGGTGGGGCCGAACTGGTCGAGCGCCCACAGCGACGCGTGGGTGACGATGCCCGCGAACCGGTCGGTGTGGCCGGCCACCCAGTTGGCCATGTAGCCGCCGAAGGAACCGCCCATCGCCACCGTGCGGTCGCCGGCGATGTCGTCGCGTTGTTCCACGACGTCCGTGATGCTCATCAGGTCGGTGAACGGTTCGCTCCCCCAGCGTCCCCACCCGCGCTGGACGAAGTCCTGGCCGTAGCCGGTGGACAGCGCCGGATCGGGCAGGAGGACGGCGTAGCCGCGGGCGAGGAAGTTCCACGGGCACCAGCGCCAGGTCCAGGAGTTCCACGATCCGAGCGGGCCGCCGTGGATCCACAGGGCGAGCGGGGCCGGTTCGCTCGCGGACGCGGAGTCGGGCAGGGCCAGGAAGGCCCGCACCCGGCTGCCGTCGGCCGCAGAGGTCTCGACCTCGGTGAGCGTGCCGGGCAACGCCGGCCGCTCGGCCGGGTTCTGCAGCCGCGTCACCTGCCCGGTCGCGACATCGATCCGGACGACCTCCGGCGGGAAGGCATAGCTGCTGCGGACAGCGAAGATCGTGGTCCCGTCCGGGTGGATGTGCGCAGCCGAGTACGCAGCCGTGTCGGAGGTCAGTGCGGTGACCTCGCCGGTGGCGACGTCGATGCGGAACAGGGGTGCGCGGCCGTTGTCGTCGGCGATCACCAGGATCGCCGACCCGTCGGGGAACCACGCGCCCGGTGTCGGCCAGCGCTCCCAGTCGGTGGCCAGCGGACGCAGTTCTCCCCCCGCAACGTCGAGCAGACCC
>JBBJML010000011.1:0-95261 GCA_037720195.1 Nakamurella sp.
GGCGGGGGAGCACGTGATCGGCGGGGGAGCACGTGGTCGGTGGGTCAGCGGGTCAGCGGGTCACGCGCACCCTGGCTCCGCGGCGAGGGACGCTGGTGATGTTGCGGACCTTCGGCTCCTCGGGCCCGAGGCTCTCGAGGTCCACGGCGCCGTAGACCTCCCGCAGCACGGCGACGCCCTCCATCAGGGAGAAGCCGGCCCCGATGCACCGGCGTACGCCGCCGCCGAAGGGGATCCAGGTGTACGCGGGCGGGTGCTGACCGAGGAAGCGTTCCGGCCTGAACACGTCGGGGTCGGGGTGGTTGTCGGCGCGGGCGTGCGCGATCAGGATCGAGGGACCGACCGTTGCGCCCGCGGGCAGGTCGTGCCCGCCCCTGGTGGCGGGCCGCGTCAGGGTACGCAGCACCACCGGGACCACCCGGGGCCCCCGCATCGCCCCCGGGTACTGCGGCTGAACGCGGGGGCGGGGCCCACCGGCCCACGCCGCGGACCGCGGATGACGCTGCCGACCCACCTGCCGGCCTACCGATGGGCCCAGCCGGGGATGCGCCGACCGAGATGACTGCCGGCCCTGAGGAATCCATCGGGCTGCCCGGCCGGTCAGGCCACTGGGAGCGACGCTGATCCCAGGCCGACCACTGACGATGTCAACTGTCGTCCCGCCGGCGCCACCACGTCACAGAACCAGGTCGGGCCGAACGGACCCGGAAGCATGCCGGAGTGGATCGACAGGCCGGAGCTCGAGAAGGCTGCGGAGTCGGGGCCCGCCCCGACGACGGTGTGGGCGAAGCCGGTACAGCTGGGAACCCCCCGCGGCTCGTCGGCGATGCCGATGCGTTCGCTGCCGTGCGGTTGTGCGCAGCCGAGCGCCTGCTGCCGATCGGTGAGACACCATCGTGGGGCCGCGGACGCCGCCGGGACCATCGTGTCCGACAGCGTGAACAGTGCGGGCGGGAGTCCGTAGGGCACCTCGATCAGGACGCAGGCGACGAAGTCGAGCGCGCCGTCGCCCGTGCGCACCATCGAGGCGCGGCGGTCGCCGTGGATCGTGGTCCAGCCCGACGGGGATTGCTCGGGGAAGAACTCGGCCATCGGGTCGGCTGCAGCAGTGCACGTCTGCTGGGCCTGCCGGTCGTCGATCGCCGCCAGCCGCCAGGCATCCGCCACCTGACCCTGGTGCGCAGTGGTGCACGAGGTGCGGGCGATGCTGCCCGGAAGGACCGGCAGCGGGAACTGCGGCAGGGCAGCGATCACGGCCGGCGGGTCGGCGACGTCGACCTGCCAGGTCAGGCACTCACCCGGAGCGGGCAGGGGCAGATCGACGCGTGCAGATCCGATCCCGGCCGACGCCCGCTCCCGTGCTCCCGCCGGGACTGCGACCACCAATGCCACCCCCAGCAGGATCGACAGGCCCCACCCCCGTGGGATGCGCCGCCGCGGCTTCGGTGTCCGTTCCGGTAGCTCTTCGATCCGCCAGCCGGTGCTGTTGGTCATCGGATCGCGATCAGCGCAGCGGGAGCGAACGTTCGCCCCACCCGACGACGGTGTCCACCAACTGCCGACCCCGCGGCGCGATCACGTCGCACAGCAGGAAGGTGACGTCCGCACTCCCGCCCAGAGTCTCCTCCGTGGTCGCGCCGACGTGGGTCGTCAGCACCCCCGGGCCCGGGATCCCGGACACCATCGCGTCCGAGCCGATCACCGTGCGGGCACGGTCCTGGCAGCTGCTCATCGGCGTCACCCGTGGTCCGTCGGTCGAGAACACCCCCAGCCGCTCGAAGGTGTGCGGTTGCTGACATCCGGTGCTGCGGCGCCGGTCGTCCAGACACCAGGAGATGGTCGCATCCTCGGGAAGGTCGGCGGCCTGCTGACCACGGTAGGCGACGAGAGCTCGGTCGATTCCCAACAGGCTGTACCGACCGGAGTCCCAGCGCAGGATGGACGAGCAGGCCGTGAAGTCCAGCAGCGTCGTCCCGCCGGCCACGACGACGTTCGAGCGGGTGATCACCGGGACGCTCCAGTCCTCCGCGGCCCGGTCGGCTGCGGGGTGTCCGGCCTCCCAGACCGTCGACACCCTGGGACACCGGACGGATTCCGCCGCGCGGTCGAGTGTGCCCGGCCGCCAGGCGGACAACACCTGTCCCTGGTGCACCTGTCGGCAGTCGACGACGGCAACCGTTCCGGCGGTGGGTGTCAACGGTGCTGCCGGGTCGACGCTCCAGCGTAGACAGCTGCCGTCTGCGGGCAGGGCCCCGGCAGGGGCCGCGCTCCCCTGTCCCGCCGTGTGTCGCGGTCTGCTCGCGGCCACACCGGTCAGACCCAGCAGGGCGGTGAGCAGCAGTGCGAGGCCGACTGCACGACGCCGCGCGCCGTCCCGCACCGGTTCGGTGCCCGGCACGAGTTCGGCGTCCGGCGGGAGGTCGACGATGTGGCGCGCCGGTCCTGTCGTGGTGATTCCCCGCCCGCCCGACCAGGAGGCAGACACCGCCTGTCCGGGCCCGGGGGGCTGCGGTCCGATGACCGGGGGCGGCTCAGCCGAGCGGGAGCGGTGCATCGCCCAACCCGACGACGGTTCCGACCAGGGCCCGGCCCACCGGCGCCACGATGTCGCAGAACGCCCGCGGCAGGTCGATGAGCGCTCCCTGCCCGGTGCGGACCTCGCGGATGGTCAGGGCATCCGGTCCGCTGAACGCCCCGGCGGACCCGACCACCGCGACGGCGTAGTCGAAACAGCTGCGGCGAGGACCACGCAGGCCCGCGGAGCCACCGGGAGCGAAGGTGCCGATGCGCTCGGCGGGGTGCAGCTGATGGCAGCCGACGCCGAGGCCGCCGGCGTCCAGGCATTGGCGGGCGGACCTCAGCTGGGTGGTGGCGTCCGCCGTCGGGTTCAGGGCGAACGCGGAGGACTCGGACAGCAGGGCTCGTGGCGGATCGGACCCTCGGGCGATCACCACACAGGCCAGGAAGTCCACACCTTCGACTCCGGAGGTGAGGACCGTGGTCGAGTAGGCCAGCGAGCCGCCGTCCCAGTCCGTCGACATCATCGAGACGCTCCAGGACTGGTCCCGACGGGAGCAGCCGGCCTCGATGCTCGAGGACGACGGTTGTGCGCCGATCCGCCACGCCTGTAACACCTGTCCCTGGTGCAGGTCGTCACAGCCGATGATCCGAACGGTTCCCGGCACGGGAACGGTCTGGCTCACAGGATCGGTGTCCCAGCGCAGACAGGTGCCTTCGACCGGCAGCTGAGCCCGAGGACCGGGCGCTGCAGACCCACCGATCGCCCTGTCACGAGACCCGGCGATCGTGGCCAGCCCCAGGATGATCGCCAACAGCAGCGCGATCCCGAACCCGGCCGGAACCCTGCGCCGCGGACGGGCAGGAACCTCGTCCGGCAGGTCGACGATGACGGGGCCGCGGGGGTCCATCCGAGTCCTCCTCGCGTCGCACTTCGTCGTTGCGCGCCGCAGAGAATCGTGCGCTCCGCGCGGCGACGGAGACGCCACCTGCAAGGTACCCCGATGCCCTTCCACCCACTCAGCCTCGCGCGGCCGGGTCCGGCATGCGGTGTCCACGGCGTCAGCCGCCCCGCTGGGCCGCGCCTGGTCACGTCCAGCAGGCGGACGTCCCTCGGGCGATCCGCCCGGCTCAGCCGCGTCCGGCCCGGTCCAGCTTGCGGATGTACATCGCGTGATCCGCCCGGCGCATCAATTCCAACGCCGACTCGTCGGAGCGCGACAACGTCGTCCCGATGCTGACCCCGATGGTGGCCGGGCCCGCGTCCGTGTCGTACGGCGCCGACAGCGCGACCTCCAGGCGGGCGGCAGGGCCTGGGCCGACTCGGCATCCAATGCCTCACAGATCACCACGAACTCGTCGCCTCCGTACCGGGTCACCAGATCTCCTTCTCGGACGCCGGTGGTCAATCTGCCGGCCACCGCCAGCAACACCTGATCCCCGGCCTCGTGGCCCAACCGGTCGTTCACCGACTTGAAGCCGTCCAGATCGGCGAACAGCACGGCCAGGGATTCCTGCTGCTCACTCAACCGCGACTGCAGGGCCCGGCGGTTCGGCAACAGGGTCAGCGCATCGGTCCTGGCCAGTCGATCGACCTCGCCCAGTGCCGCCGTCAGCAATTGCGTACGACGGTGCAGTTCCAGCAGCGCCACCACCTGGCCGGCCAGCTTCTCCAGGGACCTGAGAATGTCCGGCCGCAGTTCCAGCGGTGCAGGATCCCAGACACAGAGCGAGCCCAGCACGAATCCTTCGGGATCGATCAGCGGGACCCCCGCATACAGCCTGATCGTCGCCAGCTCGCCGGTGACGTGCGGATTGTCCGACAGCCGATCGTCCAGACTGGCGTCGACGGTGTAGATCGACGCCTTCGACGAGACGACGTGGGTGCACAGACTGGCCGCCCTGGGCATGACGCCGACCTCGCCGCCGGACACTGCGATGGTGCGCTGCACATCGGCTTCGATCAGGTTGACCTCGGCGTGGCGCGCGCCGCTGAGCACCCTGGCCAGATCCGCCAGGTCATCCAGCATCGGCCGCTCGGCGGGTCCGATCCCGCCGTAGCGGCGCAGTGCTTCCAGACGCAGGTCGTCGTCGACCGGCTTCTCAGGGATCGGCACACCCACTCCTCGTCCACGCGTCGGTCCTCCCACGGTCGCGATGATCGCCGTACCGCAGGATGTGCTCAGGAATCATGCCTGACGAGTCGGTGCGCCCGGGCCGGTCGGGTCAATCTTGCCTCCGGCGTGAGCGGCACCCGACTCGCTGATTCCCACCCTGTGCCGCGCCTGCCGGTGCCCCCGGGCGCCGCCCGACACCGAAGCCGATCGACACGTCGACGCCTGTGCTGGGAGACTGCCGGGATGCCGGTGTCCAACGTCCTGTCCGTGAACCTGGGTCGCGCCGAGGTGTCCGCCGCGTCCCGCAAGGGTGTGACCGGCATCGACAAGATCCCCACCTCCGTCGCCGTCGCAGTGCGGGATCCCGGCCGGAAAGGTCTGGGCGGCAGCGGGTTGGCCGATGACACCGTCTGCGACCTGGGTCATCACGGCGGCAGCGACCAGGCCGTGTACGCCTATGCGAGAGAAGATCTCGACGGGTGGCAGCCACAGCTCGGGCGTGACCTGCGCAACGGTCAGTTCGGCGAGAACCTGACGACGATCGGCGTCGAGATCACCCACGCCCTGCTGGGCGAGGTGTGGGCCATCGGCGCGGAGCTGAAGTTGCAGGTGACGGTGCCGCGGGTGCCGTGCCGGACCTTCGCTTCCTTTCTGCGCGAACGTGGCTGGGTGCGACGGTTCGCGGAGGCGGGCACCACGGGCACCTACCTCCGGGTCCTGGTTCCCGGTCCGGTGCGCGCCGGAGACAGCGTCACCGTGCTCGAGCGCCCCGATCACGGTGTCACGGTGCGGACGGCCTTCCGGGCGTTCACCACCCGACCGGAGCTGCTGGCCGAACTGGCGCGCGTCCCGACGCTCGGCTCGGAGGCCAGGGCGATGGTCGAGCGTCGTGCGCCCCTGACCCTCGACGCGGACGCGGACGCACACACATGAACGCCGATGCCGACACCGCAACCGGGCCACGTACGGTCGTCGTCGCGCCGGACTCCTTCAAGGGGTCGATGTCCGCCGCGCTGGCCTGCTCAGCGATCGCCGCAGGCTGGCACATCGCCAGACCGCAGGACGACGTCCGATGCGTGCCGTTGGCGGACGGCGGGGAAGGCACCGCGGACGCGATCCGCGACGCGACCTCCGGCAGCCGGTCGATCGGGTGCGCGGTGACCGGACCGGACGGCCGGGACCAGACGGCCGCGTGGGTGTTGCTGCCCGACGGCACCGCGGTGGTGGAACTCGCGGCCGCCTCGGGTCTGCCGCTGCTGGCGCACGCGGATCCGTTGGGGGCCCAGACGACCGGCTTCGGACAACTGCTGCGCGCCGCAGCGCTGCACCCCGACACCCGGCGGATCGTCGCGACCGTCGGCGGTTCGGCCGCCACCGACGGTGGCACCGGAGCCCTGCGGGCGCTCGGCGCGCGATTCCTGGACGCCGCAGGCGCCGACCTCCCTCCCGGCGGCGGAGCGCTCACCGAACTCGTCCGGGTGGACACCTCGGAGCTCATCGCGCCGCCGCCCGGCGGCATCGAGGTGCTCAGCGACGTCACCTCCCCGCTGACCGGAACCCACGGTGCAGCAACCGTTTTCGGGCCACAGAAGGGGGCGGACACCGATCGGATCGCAGTGCTGGACGCGGCCCTCGCCCGGCTGGCGGCGGTGATCGGTGGCGACCCGGACGCAGCGGGAGCCGGCGCTGCCGGCGGCAGCGCGTTCGGGCTCGCCACGCTCTGGGGCGCTCGGTTGCGGCCCGGCGCGCCGGCGGTGGCGGAGATCGTCGGGTTGACCGATGCCCTCGCCGGCGCCGATCTGGTGATCACCGGAGAGGGTCGGTTCGACGAACAGTCGTTGCGCGGCAAGGTGGTCGGGCACGTGGTCGAGAGTGCACGGTGCCCGGTGGCGCTGCTGGCCGGCGGGGTCATGGACTCGACCGAGACCACCGGGGTGTTGGACGGTTTCGTCGCCACCGCGACCCTGGTCGAGCTCGCCGGATCGCTCGACGCGGCCCTCGACGACCCCCAGCACTGGGCGCTGATCGGTGGAGAAGCGTTGGCAGACAGCGTGTTCGGTCGAACTCCGAGCTGACCGGAGGAATCGCGACCGGACGAATTCGGCTCAGGCCAGCCCGAGAGATTTCATCCGTTCGCCGTGGCCCATCTGCAGCCGGCGGAAGAGCGCCGCGATACCGGTCAGGTCGCCGGAGCCGGCGATGATGAGCTCCGCCAGCGACTCGCGCTCGGCGATCACGTACTGGGCCTGGGTGAGCGCCTCCCCCAGCAGCCGACGACCCCACAGCGCCAGCGCGCCGGTCAACCGCGGGTCCTGCTGGCAGGCGCGCCGAACCTCCCGCACCGCGAACGCTGAATGCCCGGTGTCACCCAGGACGCCGAACACCAGGGCGCGGGACTCCGGGTCGAGCCATTCGGCGATCTCCCGGTAGAAGTCGGCAGCCAGTCCGTCACCCACGTGTGCCTTGACCAGCGACTCCAGCCACGAATGTGGGGCTGTCGAATCGTGGAAGGCGTCGAACGGCCGGGAGAAGGGCAGCATCACGTCCTCGACGGCGATCCCGTGACCCCGCAGATAACCGGTCAGGGCCTGGAAATGGCCCATCTCGGCAGCGGCCATCTGGGCGAGCGCCACCCGCCCGGCGAGAGTCGGCGCGTAGCGCGCATCCGCGGCCATCCGGTCGAAGGCCGACAGCTCGCCGTAGGCGAGGACCCCGATCAGGTCGACGACGCCGGGTTCCGGCGGCGCGGTGGCCACCGCGCTCCGGAATTCCTCGTCATGGACCTGCTCCGAACGATCGCTGTCTGCCGTCGGGTCGCCCTGGCTGCGCGTCATCGTGTGCGATCACCCTCCGTTGTTCGCTCGGCGTGTTGCATATTCTGCGGCTCGGCGGGCTGCCCCGCAGGCACCCGGTCCGCGCCGGACCCGCCGCGAATACGGTTCCGTCCTGCAGCGTAGTTCCACCGGGTAGACTGGGGCCCGCGGTGACTGGCCGCCGGTGGTTCACCGGTGAGTCCGCCGCAGGCCTCTCACAAGTCTGCGGGTGTCATCGCCGGGCGGCGGACACCATCTCCCGCCTCTCACAGACAGTGTGCGCGCGACGCCACCGGGGCAGTGTCCCGGTCCTGCCACGAGATCTCCGCCGGTCCCCACCGGTCGGCCCTCCGAGCCGTTCGCGTGCGAGAGATGCTCACACCAGGCTTGGAGGCCTCAGCACCACATGACCGATCAGCACACCGCAGATCACGACACCCACCCGACCCCGACCGACGTCACTGCCCTCGAGGTGACGATCGCTCCGGAGGACATCGCGGAATCCCACCCGCTGGCCGCCGACGCTCCGGTCGCGCCCCAGGCGCCCACCTTCGCCGACCTGCAGGTCGACCCGCGCATCGTGCAGGCACTCACCGAGGCCGGCATCATACGCACCTTCGCCATCCAGGCCCTGACCCTGCCGGTCGCCCTGGTCGGCTCCGACCTCATCGGCCAGGCCCGCACCGGCATGGGCAAGACCCTCGGCTTCGGCGTCCCGCTGCTGCACCGGCTCGCCGCCGCCGACAGGCGTCGCGACGAGCCGGATGCACCCCTCACCCACGGTCGCGCCCCGCGCGCTCTGGTGATGGTGCCCACCCGCGAACTGTGCGTGCAGGTCACCCGTGACCTGCACGATGCGGCCAAGCACCTCGGACTGATCGTCACCGCTGTCTACGGCGGCCGCGCCTACGAGCCGCAGATCGCCGCCCTGCAGGCCGGCGTCGACGTCGTGGTCGGTACTCCCGGCCGTCTGCTCGACCTCGCCAAGGGCGGCCACCTCGTCCTCGGCGCCGCATCGATCCTGGTGCTGGACGAGGCCGACGAGATGCTCGACCTCGGCTTCCTGCCCGACATCGAGCAGGTGCTCGGGATGGTCCCCGACGTCAAGCAGACGATGCTGTTCTCCGCGACGATGCCCGGCCCGATCATCACCCTGGCCCGGTCGTTCATGCGCCAGCCGCTGCACATCCGCGCCGAGGAACCCGACGAGGGTGCCACCCACACCACCACGAAGCAGTTCGTCTACCGAGCGCACGCGATGGACAAGGTCGAGTTGTTGAGCCGCGTGCTGCAGGCCGAGGGCCGGGGCCTGACGATGGTCTTCACCCGGACCAAGCGCACCGCACAGAAGGTCTCCGACGAGCTCGAGGAGCGCGGCTTCGCCGCCGCTGCCGTGCACGGTGACCTGGGCCAGGGCGCGCGGGAGCAGGCGCTGCGGGCATTCCGTGCCGGCAAGGTCGACGTGCTGGTCGCGACCGACGTGGCCGCTCGCGGCATCGACGTCGAGGACGTCACGCACGTCGTCAACTACCAGTGCCCGGACGACGAGAAGACCTACGTCCATCGGATCGGCCGCACCGGCCGCGCGGGCAAGACCGGCGTCGCCGTGTCGCTCGTCGACTGGGACGACATCCCCAAGTGGCAGTTCATCGACAAGGCCCTCAATCTGGGCAACCCGGATCCGCAGGAGACCTACTCCTCCTCTGCACACCTGCGGAGCGATCTCGGCATCGCCGAGTCGGTCACCGGGCGCCTCCCCCGGGCCCAGCGCACCCGCGCAGGCCTCGATGCGGAGACCCTCGAAGACGTCGGCGAGACCGGCGGCAAGAAGGCCGGCCGCGTCTCCAGGACCCGTTCCGCGGGTGCCGGTCGCGACGGCGGCTCCGACCACGGACGGACCTCGGGTGCGCGCGAGAGCGGTACCCGCAGCCGGACCAGGGGCGGCGAACGCACCGCCACCGCAGAAGGCGAACGGACCTCGGAGCGCACCGCGGATCGGGCGGCAGATCACACCGGCGAGCACGGTCCGGACACTGCCGGTGACGCGGCGGCCACCCGACCGCGTCGCAAGCGTCGTCGGCGTACCCGGAGCGGTTCGGCCGTGGACGCCGCTGCCACCGGCACCCCCACCGACGCTCCCGCAGCCGGCGGCGACGCCAGCTGATCACCGGGAGCGGCGCGAGCCCCGACTCCTCACCCCAGGACCGTCGGTAAGCTCGCGCTGTGCCCGTCCAGACCACCGCCGCCACGTTCGGCCGACGCCGTCGCCGGGACGTGGTCATCGCACTGGTCATCGCAGTCGTCGCCGGGGCGATCGCCGCGACGATCTATCTGACGAGCGACATCCGGGCGGTCACCTCGATCGAAGCTCCCCAGACGGCTCTGCCGAAGGACGCTGCGAGCGCTCCGATGTCGCTGAAGCCGCTCTGGACGCAGCCCACCGACGGCACGCTCGGTGCGGTGGCCTCCGCCCGCGGCATCGTGGTGACCAGCGACGAGCACGGTCTGATCGGCCGTGATCCGGCCACCGGAGCACAGCGCTGGGTCTACTCCCGGGCGAACCGGGATCTGTGCGCCGTGTACTCGAGCGACGTCACTGCGGGCACCGAGACCTCGGCAGGTCCGGGCATACGCGGCATCATTGCGATCTACCGGCACGGCAACCGCTGTCAGGAGGTCGTCACCCTCGACCCGCGGACCGGCGACCGCGTCTACCAACGCACCATGCCGGGCGAGCTCGACGGCGCGATGATCAGCGGCGGCCCCTACGCCGGTTGGCTGGGGAACGACCTGCTCGACCTGTGGCGCTTCGACCTGTACCGGACCTACCAGTACGGCAACCAACCGGCCTCCCCCGAATCCAACTCCGGTCACACCGGATGCACGTTCCTGGACGCAGCCGTGACCGACGAACAGTTCGCCACCGTCGAGAACTGCCCACAGACCAGCCCGACGTTGCGGCTGGTGATGAACTGGGCCGACCCGGGCGCCCAGAACCACGACGGCTGGTCCTCCTGGCGCAGTGCGCCCCGCACCGACATCGACACCGGCGCGACCGCTGCCAGGATCCTCGGCATCACGTCGGACCGGGTCGCCGTGCTGATCAACGCACCCGTCAGCGCACTGGTCGTGTACGACGCCGACGGAACCGTCGTCTCCCGCACCCCGATGGCCGCCCCGGCCGGCGCTTTCGACACCTCCGGACCCACCCCCCGTACCACCCTCGACGACGTCCAGTACGCACTGCTCGGCACCACCCTGATGGCCCTCACCACCGAGAACCGCACCGTCAAGGTGACCGCCACCCTCACCACCACGACCAGCGCAGACCTGCTGCCCACCGGCTCCAGCAGCGCCGCACCCACCGTCACCGACGAAGAACGCGGCACACCGGTGCTCGCCTGGCAACGCCCCGACGTCATCGGACTGCCCGGCGCCGCCAGCGGGAACGTGCTGATCCCCACCACCACCGGGATCGACGTCGCCAACCGCATCGAAGGAACCACCGTGCGCAGCCTGACCCTCGCCCGCCCGAACAACCCGACGCGGGTGGACCTACGCGTCATCGGCACCGATCTCGTCGAACTGCGGGGCGACCAGGTCGCCGTCTACGGCATCGCCCGATGACCCCTTCCGCCGCCGCCACGCGGCAACTGACCGTCCACCACGCCACTCGCCGGGAGCTGGTGGTTGACGGCAGCACGCTGGTCGTCCTGGACACCGGCGTTCCGCACGGCGCCGGAAGGCCTGCCGGCGACATCGGCGAGCACACCACCGTGATCATGGTTCCCGGCTACACCGGCGCCAAGGAGGACTTCGCGCCACTACTGGATCCATTGGCGGACAATGGCTTCCGGGCCATTGCGGTGGATCTTCCTGGTCAGTTCGAGTCCGCCGGACCAGCCGACGAAGTGAGCTACGGGATCGACGAGTTGGGTGCCGTCGTGCATGCGTTGGTGCAGCTGCTGCCTGGTCCGGTGGTGCTGCTGGGCCACTCGTTCGGAGGCCTGGTGGTCCGGGCCGCTGTGCTGGCCGGCGCACAGGTCCAGGGACTCGTGCTGTTCTCCTCCGGCCCCGCAGCACTGCCACCGGGACCGCGCTCGACCCTGATCGCCGTCGCTGCACTCGTCCTGCGGGCCAGGGGGACGGCCTACACGTGGGAGCTGCAGCAACAGATGCTGGCGGCCAACAGCGGCGCCCGCGACGAGGCCCCCACCGATCTCGCCGCCTACTTCCGGCAGCGTTTCGTGTCTTCGTCACCGGCCGGGTTGCTCGGCATGGGATCGGCACTGCTCGGCGAACGAGACCGGACCGACGAGCTGGCGGCTGTGCTGGAGCGACGCAACACGCCGGTGCTGGTGGTCTCCGGCGAAGCTGACGACGCGTGGGGTCTGGACCTGCAGGCAGACATGGCCCGACGGTTGGGCACCGCGTTGGTGCCGATCCCCGGCGCTGCACACTCCGCAGCTGTCGAGGCCCCCGACGCGCTGCTGCACGTCCTGCTGCGTCAGTTGAAGCGTTGGTCGGCCGGCCCGTGACCCCGGCGACGGGGCTGATTCCCGCGGGACATCAGGTGGTCGCCGACGGCGCCGTGCTGCTGGACCGCACGGACCGCGTGCTGACGGTCACGCTGAACCGCCCGAGCAAGTTGAACGCCTTCAGCCCGGCGATGTTCACCGCGCTCGAGCTGCTGGGCGAGGCTCTCCATCAGGACCCGACCGTGCGGGTGGTGGTGTTCCGGGGTGCCGGCGGCAAGGCATTGGCGGCCGGCGCCGACATCGGCGCCTTTTTCCACTTCACCGGCACCGACGACGCCGTCGCCTACGAGGCCGGGGTGGTCCGGGCGCTGGGTGGCATCGAGCGGCTCCCGCAGGTGACGCTGGCCGTGGTCGAGGGCTTGGCCGTCGGCGGCGGCCTGGCGTTGGCGACGGCCTGCGATCTGCGGGTGGTGACCCCGGATGCGCGGTTGGGATACCCGATCGCTGCGACCCTCGGGAACACCTTGTCGGCGGCCGTCCTCCGGCGCTGCGTCGCGGTGTTCGGCGACTCCCTGGTGCGCGAGATGTTGCTCACCGCGACGCTGTTGGACGCCGGCCGCGCGCACAGCAGCGGTGCGGTGATGGCGATCCTGGAGCGCGAGGGGCTGGATGCCGCGGTGACCGCACTCGCCGAACGGATCGCCGGCCTGGCACCCTCCACCCAGCTGTCGACAAAACGTATCCTCGGCCTGCTCGAGGCCGGTGCACCGGGCGACCTGGTGGATGACGAGCAGATCATCCGGGATGCCTACGGCAGCAACGACTTCGGCGGAGCGGTGCAGGCGTTCCTGGGCAAGCAGCAGCCGACGTTCTCCCCCGAGCTCCCGCTCTGACGAAGCCCCCGCCTCATCGCTCGGTACCGCACCCTCCGCTGATCGAGCAAGGGAGGAACGACCGCGTCGAGATCCCGTCAGATCCTCGACGAAGGGCCCGCTCTCTGCACCCGCGTCGATCACCAGAATGGTCCGTCCACATCGTCACCCGATCGTGACCAGAACCGTTGCCCCACAGCCACTTCAGGGATCTCGACTGTCGGACCTGCTGAGTAACGTCGTACCCATGACCAGCACCGGCGGAGTGAGCGTCGCGGACACCCGCGGCCATATCGCTGCACTGGCCGCTGAACTGAAAACCCTGCACACCAACGTGTTCCAGTGTCCCACCGGCGAACTCGGCGCGTTCCTGGCCGAGCTCGCCGAACTTCGCGCGTTGGCCGGCGCCGGGGCCGTGCTGGTGACCGCGGACGCCGAGACCCGCGGCGTGGTGGGAGCCTCCCAATCCGCGTCCACCCGCGGCTGGGTCAGTGAGCACGGCTGGCACTCCCGCCGGGAAGCGACCACCATCGCCAAAGCCGCGCACATCCTGCGCAGACCCGACCTCGCTGAGATCGCCGACTCGATCCGCACCGCCGACCTCGACCTGTCGACCGCGGTCGTGGTGCAAGGCGAGTACGACAAACTCGCACCCGAGCTGCTGCCCGGCTCGGAACCCATCGTGCTGGAACACCTGGTCAACCACGGCGCCGAATACGGCCCCCGCGGTGTCCGGGAATTGCGGCAATACATCCTCGCGCACCACGGGAAACAGGATC
This sequence comes from Nakamurella sp., assembly GCA_037720195.1. GTDB lineage: Bacteria > Actinomycetota > Actinomycetes > Mycobacteriales > Nakamurellaceae > Nakamurella. The sequence goes on from JBBJML010000011.1 coordinate 13,577, forward strand.
GACTCGCCGACTTCCAGGAACGCTGCCGCCGACACATCTCCCTCTCCCCGGCCCGGGAGACTTCAACGGGCTTGCATGAGTACCGCTTGGTCGTGGACAACGAAGGCCTCCGCATCATCGAAGCCGCCATCCAAACCCTCGCCGCACCCCGACCCGACCGAGTAACCGGCGAACGCGACGACCGACCCACCGATCGGCGTCGCGGCCAAGCACTCCTCGAGGCCCTAAGCCGCTGGGTCCTCGCCCAGGGCCCGACTTCAGCGGTTACTGCGACCGTCACGGTCACCATGAGCCTCGATGATCTGCAGCAGCGCACCGGCGCCGGCACCTGCGTCGGCACCATCGCCGACGGCACCCTCCTCGCTCCCGACACCGTCCGCAAACTCGCCTGCGACGCCGGCATCATCCCCGTCGTCCTCGGATCCGACGGCGCGATCCTGGACTGCGGCAAGGGGCAGCGCCTGTTCACCCTCGCCCAGAAGCGCGTGCTCTGGAAGCGCGATCGGCACTGCACGTTCCCCGGTTGCGACATCCCCGCACAGTGGACGGACGCCCACCACCTGGTGCACTGGATCGACGGCGGACCCACCGACCTCGCCAACGCAGCCCTGCTCTGCCGGGCCCACCACACCATCGTCCACCGCGACGAACTCCACGGCGAAGTCACTGCAGGACAGGTGGTCTGGGACCGCAGACCCGGCACCTACCGACCGACTCCACGCCCCCGACCGGAGCAGACACCCATCCCACCCGGCCCCCGCTTGCCCCGACAGCGATCCGCGCCCACACCACGCCTGCGCACCTGAACCCGTCGATCCGGCGCTCATCTTCACGGGACGGGGTCTCGACTCCTCGTCAGGTCGCCTGTCCTGAGCGACGAAGTCGAAGGGATCACCTTCAGCCTGTGTCGCTCGACCACCGCGGTTGGAAGAACCCTCCGTCGCTTGCGGCGCTCACCACCAGATGAGCAGCAACACCCCGAGCGCTGCGACGATGACAAGACCGGCGACCGCCCAGCGCACGGGCACGCCCAGTCGCCCACGCAGGGCCCGCAGCACCTCGGCCGCGATCCCGACGCCGAGATGGACCGTCACTGCTGCCCAACCGGGCCCGCTTCCGGCGGTCACCACCGAAGGCGCGACGAACTGCAGCACCAGCAGCACCACGCCGGCCAGCAGCAGGCCGCCGCCCAGCAGACCACTGATCATTTCGATGCCACGCAGGCCCCGCCCCGCAGGTTCCGGCGCACGCGGCTGTGGGTCGACGGTGTGACGCTGAGGCACCCGGCCGATGACCGTGGTCGGTTGCTCGTCCTGCGGCGACCGCCGTGCGCGGTGGTCGTGCGGGGCAGCGACCCCCGGCCCACCCACGCTCGGCCCACCCACGCTCGGCCCAGCCACGCTCGGCCCGCCCACGCTCGGCAGCGGACGGGTACCGCCGTCGCCGGCGCTCGTCACGCGGTCACCAGCGGGGTCACCCCGGACGTCCGGGCGACCAGGACCTCGAGCGCGGCCGGATCCGTGAGGTTCGCACCGAGCTGGACCTTCTTGTTGGTCCCGTGGAAGTCGGAGCTGCCGGTGACGAGCAGGCCGAGTTCGGCCGCGATCCCCCGCAGTTCCGCGCGGTCGGCATCGTCGTGGTCCAGATGGTCCACCTCCAGACCCACCAGACCCGCCGCGGTGAGCTCGGCGATCAGCTCCGGGGTCAGCGCCCGACCCTCACCCCGCCCCCGGGGATGCGCGACGACCGGCGCACCACCGGCAGCGACGATCATCCGCACCGCTAAGCAGCAGTTCGATGTCCAGCTTCGGCACGTAGTACGACCCGCGTCCGGCCAGATAGCCGTCGAACGCCTCGTCCACCGACCCGACCACCCCGCTCTCGACCAGCGCGCGACCGATGTGCGGTCGCCCCACCGGGGCACCCGCCGCGATCGCCAGCACCTGCTCCTGGGTGATCGGCAGCCCGTCGGCCATCATCAGCTCGACCATCTGCAGACCACGCTGCAGTCGTTCCGCGCGCAACCGCTCCTGTTCCCGGACGATCACCGGATCCAGTGGATCGAACAGGTACGCCAACAGGTGCACGCTGACGACGCTGCGGGGCACCGTCACGTAGGTCGAGAACTCGGCTCCGCGGACCAGCGTCAGACCGGTCGGGAGGGCAGCAGCGGCCGCAGCCCAGCCGGCGGTGGTGTCGTGGTCGGTGAGCCCGATGACATCCAGGCCGGCCGCGGACGCCGCGGCCATCAGATCCGCGGGAGCAACGGTGCCGTCGGAGGCCAGGGAGTGGGTGTGCAGATCGATGCGCATGGTGTTCCCACGCTACTGCGCCGGTGGAGCCGTCCGGGCGCGCACCACCGACGCCTGCGGACGGGCGCGTCGTGCTCTCGCCGGAGACGTCGGCGTCAGAACCCCGTCAAGATCTGCAGTGCCGACACCCGTCGGCGGCGCGAGCGGTCTACCGTGGCATCGTGCCCCGGCTTCCCTCGCTGCCACCGATCTTCCCGCACGGGCGTCACCCCCAGAAGCCCGCTCCGACGCAGGTCGAACGAGTCCCCTCGCTGGTGGACTGCGCGGCCTACGTCGACGGCCACCGGGTCGACGACTGTTCCGGTCTGTCGGCCACCTATGCCGCTGTCCAGCAGCACGGGAGTGGCTTCGCCTGGGTGGGGCTCTACGAGCCGAGCGCCGAAGACATGGAAGAAGTCGCCGAGGTCTTCGGCCTGCACCGGCTGGCCGTCGAGGATGCCGTGACCGCGCACCAGCGGCCGAAGCTGGAGCGCTACAAGCGTTACAGCGTGCTGGTGATCAAGACTGTCGAGTACGTCGACCACGAGTCGTCCACCACCGCGGTCGAGATCGTCAACACCGGCGAGATCCTCCTGCTCATCGGTCCGGACTTCATCATCACCGTCCGGCACGGCAGGCACAGCGAGCTCAAGGGCATCCGGGCGAGCCTCGAGGAGGACCACGAACACCTCGCCCTCGGCCCGGCGGCTGTCGCGCACACCATCGCCGACCGGATCGTCGACCACTACCTGACGGTCATCGGTGAGGTCGAGGACGACGTCGACGAGATGGAGTCGTTGGTCTTCGACACCCGCTCGTCCGTGCGGATCGAGCAGATCTACCTGCTCAAGCGCGAGATCCTGGAACTGCGTCGGGCGGTGGTGCCGCTGGGTTTTGCTCTGGAACAGCTGATCGACGACGATTCCCCGCTCTTCCCGCTGGCCGTCCGGGCGTACTTCCGTGACGTCGCCGACCATCTCAAGAGCGTCGTCGAGCAGGTCTGGACGTTCGACGAACTGCTCAACACCCTGGTCTCGGCCCGCCTCGCCAACGTCACCACGCGGCAGAACGAGGACATGCGCAAGATCTCGGCGTGGGCGGCGATCGCCCTGGTGCCGACGGCGATCGCCGGGATCTACGGGATGAACTTCGACCACATGCCGGAACTGCGCTGGACGTTCGGCTATCCGATGGCCGTCGGCTTCATGGTGCTGGTGTGCGTGCTGCTGTTCCGGATGCTGCGCAAGCGCGGATGGCTCTGAGCAGCAGCCGGGCGCACTGGAGGATCAGCGACCTGCTGGTGGGCTGAACTGCTGCGGAACCGGGGCTCCGGCATTGTTGCCGAGCTCCATCCGAGCGAGCAGGTTGCGGGCCGCCTCCGCCGAACGCGGCTCGCACAGCACGTCGTAGCGGCGGGCCACCACCTGGCTGGCCGAGGTGAAGTCGCGACGGCCCTTGGTCACGTTGTAGCCGAGCAACCCCATCACGGAGCCGAACACCGCGCCGATCGCGACCGCCACCAGCACCAGGATCAGCACGCCGCCCTGGACCTGGGAGAAGAAGGACATCAGCAGACCGACGAACAGGCCCATCCAGGCCCCGGACGCGGCTCCGGCACCGACCACCTTGCCTGCGGTGAGCTTGCCGGTGACGCGTTCCACCATCTGCAGGTCGGACCCGACGATGGTCACGTCGCGGATCGCGAAATCGTTGCGCGCGAGGTGTTCGACGGCGCTCTGTGCTTGCAGGTAGGTCGGATAGGCAGCGACGGTGAAGCCGGTGGGCGGGGTGGGAACCGTCAAACCGGCTGGCTGGCCGGGACCGAACCCTCGTGGCGTCGTCATGAGGACACACCTCCTGATCTGGTGAGACCCCATTTTCGCACACAGGGGTGGGGGACGTCTGTGCACGGCCTGTGCCCCGCGGGTGCGCCCGCGGCCTGGGTGGTGGGACCCACAGCACCTCGGGCCGGCAGCGGGAATGCTCCCGCACCTGGTGGCGCTAGCCTGGGAGGTGCCCGATCTACGGGCGACGGAAGGAACCACCGCACCCATGCCGATCGATACGACCACCGTCACCGAGGACATCGTCCGCACCGCACTCGCAGGTGTGAAGGACCCGGAGATCCGTCGACCCATCACCGAGCTCGGCATGGTCGACGAGGTGGTGGTGCAGCACGGCGCCGACGGCGCCCTGGTGCGCGTCCGGGTGTTGCTCACGATTGCCGGCTGCCCGATGAAGGACACCCTAACGCGGGACGTCACCGGCGCGGTGCGCGCCGTTCCCGGGGTCGCGGACGTCGATCTCACGCTGGGGGTGATGACCGACGAGCAGCGGGGAGCCATGCGTGACGGTCTGCGGGGCGGGGCGACCAAGGACATCCCGTTCGCTCGTCCCGGTTCGCGGACGAGGGTCTACGCGATCGCCTCCGGCAAGGGTGGCGTGGGCAAGTCCACCGTCACCGTCAACCTGGCTGCTGCGCTCGCCGCCCGCGGGATGAACGTGGGCATCCTGGACGCGGACGTCTACGGCTTCTCGATCCCCCGGATGATGGGCGTCACCGGTCAGGCCACCAGGGTCGACGACATGATCCTGCCGCCCATCTCGCACGGGGTGAAGGTGATCAGCGTCGGCATGTTCGTCGACGGAAACACGCCCGTCGTCTGGCGCGGACCGATGCTGCACCGGGCGCTGCAGCAGTTCCTGTCCGATGTCTTCTGGGGCGACCTGGACGTGCTGTTGCTGGACCTGCCGCCGGGCACCGGCGACGTGGCCATCTCCACCGCCCAACTCATCCCGACCACCGAGATCCTGGTGGTCACCACGCCGCAGCAGGCCGCCGCTGAAGTCGCCGAGCGGGCCGGCGCCATCGCGCTGCAGACCCGGCAGAAGGTGGTGGGGGTGGTGGAGAACATGTCAGCGCTGACGCTGCCGGACGGCAGCACACTCGAGCTGTTCGGCAGTGGTGGCGGGCAACTGGTCGCCGATCACCTCTCGACGATCACCGGTACCTCGGTGCCGCTGATCGCGCAGATCCCGCTGGACATCGCCCTCCGCGAGGCCGGCGACAGCGGCCTGCCGCTCATCCTGCGACCGGAGGCCGCGCACTCAGCGGCTGCGGCAGCGCTGCGTCTGGTGGCCGACGATCTGGCCACCCGGACCCGGCCGCTGGCCGGGGTACCGCTGGGCATCACGCCGCAGCGCTGACCCTGCTCGACCGGGCGCCGTTCGGCTGACCCCGCTCCGCTGGTCCGCCGTCAGGAACCGGCCGTGGGCAACGGATCGGGCATCCTGGTGCGCGGCAACGGATCTCCGCCGATGACCAGCGGCTGCTGGACCGGTTCCCTGGGCACCGGACGCTGCTCGACAGCAGCGACAGCAGCGGGCGCGGCAGGTGACGGGACGGGATCGGACAGGGGCGCCTGCGCAACGGGCGCAGCCGGCGACGGGACCGGATCGGACAGTGTCGCGGGCGCAGCCGGCGACGGGATCGGATCGGACTTGGGCGCCTGCGCGGCAGGTGACGGGACGAGATCGGACAGGGGTGCCTGCGCAACGGGCGCAGCCGGCGACGGGACCGGATCGGACAGTGTCGCGGGCGCAGCCGGCGACGGGATCGGATCGGACTCGGTCGCCTGCGCGGCCGGAGCGGGCTGCACGAACGGCGGCTGTTCGGGTTCCGATGTCGGCTCTGCCGTCGCCCCGACCTGCGGCATCGGGTCAGGTTCGGACGCCGGCTGCACCTGCTCCTGGGATCCGCCGATCAACGGCAGCGGATCGGAGACGGTGGGACCCGGGGTCGAGTTCTTGTCGAAGGAGACCGCATCTGCCTGTGCCGCGCTTGCCGTCACCTCCGCGGGTCCGCCCGCGGAGACCTGCTTGACCGACGGATCGGCGAGCAGACTCGGGTCGAGCCCGAGCAGCCCCGCAACGCCACCCGCCGTCTTGGCCTCGTCCGTCCCGAAGATCGTCTTGGTGATCATCGCGCGCGGATTGAGGTCCTTGAGCTCCTTGAGTGATTGCAGTTCCTTGAGCCCTTGCAGCTCGGCGATCTGCCGCCGCATCTCGGCGATCTCCGGACCGAGCTCGGAGTTCAGCTGCTGCTGGGCGCCCTGCGCCATTCCGCGCATCTTCTTGAGCGATCCCGTGACCCACTGCACCGCGGTCGGGATCCGTTCGGGACCGAGCAGGAAGACGCCGATCACCACGATCATGATGATCTGGGTCCACGACATTCCGAACACGGGTGAATCCTACCGATCTTCTCTGGGCCAGCTGCGGACGGAGGGGCGTGCTGCGGTCGGTCAACCGGCGGTCAAGGTCACCTGCACCGTCAAGGACCGTCCGGAGCGGACCAGCTTCACCGGAACGGCCTCACCGACGGCGTGTTCCTGGACGGCGACCACCAGCTCGTCGGCGTTCCCGACCGCACGCTCACCGACCGCGACGATCGTGTCGCCCTCCTCGATGCCGGCCTTCGCGGCGGGTCCGCCGGAACGGACGTTCTGCACCTGGGCGCCGAGGGTGGTGCCATCGGTCGCGGACCGCGCGTTGACCCCGATGTCGGCGTGCTGGACGGAGCCGGTACGGACGATCTCCTGGACGATCTGCCGGACCTCGTCGGCCGGGATGGCGAATCCGAGACCGATCGACCCGGACGCCTCCGACTGGCCGAGGGTGCGGATGGCCGTGGGAATCCCGACCAGCACGCCCGAGCCGTCGACGAGCGCACCACCGGAGTTGCCGGGGTTGACGGCCGCATCGGTCTGGATGGCATCGATGACGGCATTGGTGTCGCTGCCCGACCCCGACAACCGCACCGGGCGGTCGAGTGCGGACACGATGCCGGTGGTGACAGTTCCCTGCAGCCCCAGCGGCGAGCCGATGGCGATCACCGGATCGCCGACCGCGAGCTTGCTCGAGTCGCCGAACTGCATCACCCGCGGGTTGTCGACCGAGACCGCGAGCACGGCGAGGTCGGTCTGGGGGTCGCGGCCGACGATCTTGGCGGGGACCCTGGTGCCCTTGCCGTCGTTGAAGACCACCGAGAGTTCGGCGCCCTCGGCGGTGGCCGCCTGGGAGATGACGTGGTTGTTGGTGACGATGTACCCGGCCTTGTCGAACACCACGCCCGAGCCGGTCCCGCCCGCGTCGCCGACCCGCACCTCGATCGACACCACCGCAGGGGTCACCTGGGCGGCGATGGCCGCCACCGACCCGACCGGACGATCGACCGACTGCTCGACGACGGCGAGCGTGTAGTCGGGATCGGTGCCGGCCACCACATCCGTTGACTTGAGACCCAGCACCACCGCGCCGCCGACCACCCCGGCCAGCAGGGTCAGGACGACCAGCCCGATCAGGGCCGAGGGACGCAGCCGGTGATCGAACAGCGCCTGCCGCAGGGTGAACGGTGCGGCGGTGCGGTCGCCGCCCAACGTCTCCGGCGCGTCGGGCGGCTCGTCCGCGGGCCGACCGAGCCGCACCTCGGCGCTGGGATCACGCCACGGCGACGGGGGTTCGCCGACCGTACGGGCGACGGGTTCGCTCCCCGGCGGACGCCGCAGGCCCTCGGCGGCGCCATCGGGTCGACCGAAGGCGTCGGCGAGCATCTCCGGCACGACGGGCCGTTGCTGTAACTGCTGTGCGGGCCCCGGCGGACGCATGGCCGGCGGGGCGAACGACCCGTGCACCTGACCCGGACGCCCGAAGACCGCCGCCTGGGCAGGATCAACGGCGCGTCGGCGCTGGTCCGGCTCGCTGGTCTGCACGGTGGTCGGGCCCCTTCCGGTCTGCTGGCGGCTCCTGGTGGGTCACGGCCCACACCGTCGTTCGACGCTGTGCCAGGAGTCGATGGGTCGGCGGAACTGCGAGCCCCATCTGCTGGCAGGTTACGACACCCTCGGGTCGCGCCCCGGCCGAACGGATCAGGTCATTCCTCGAGCGCCGGCGAGGGAAGATCCCCCAGCCGACCAGCGGGCTCAGTGCCGCCCGAACCACGACCGGTTCGCCGAGCGGTGCGCCACGTCCACGACGGACTCGACGCTGCTCACGGGCAGGGCGACCGGGATCGACCGCAGCTGGTCGAACAGGCTGCCGGGCATCTTCGGGGCGAACGCCGACCTGAGCAACTCCCTGGCCTGGGTCTGTTCGGCCACCTCAGCGGCGCAGCTGGTGCAGCGGGCGATGTGCGCGGCCGCACGCTGGTAGGCCGCCAGGCTCAACTCGCCGTCGGCGAATGCCACCACCGCGTCGAATGACAGGTGGTCGGCGAACGCTTCGGAGAAGAAGGAACTCACAGCTGCGCCCCCCGGAGAGTGGACTGTGCCTCGAGGGCGGCGTGCTCGGCCCGGCGGCGCTCGATGCCGTGCCGCAGGGCCTGACGTCCACGGTGGATCCGCGACCGGACGGTGCCCATCTTGACGCCGAGCGTCGTCCCGATCTCCTCGTACGACAACCCCTCCACGTCGCACAGCACGACGGCGGCGCGGAACTCAGCGGGCAGCTCGTCCAGCGCGGCCTGCAGATCGGGGTCCAGGTTCATCTCGTGGTACGTCTGCTCGGGCGACAGTTCGCGCCCGGCGATCCGGTCGGTGTTCTCCGGCAGCGCCTCCATCCGGATGCGACCGCGTCGCCGCACCAGGTCGAGGAAGACGTTGGTGGCGATGCGGTGGATCCAGCCCTCGAAGGAACCGGGGGTGAACTTGTCCAGCGACCGGAACACCCGGATGAAGGTCTCCTGGGTGATGTCCTCGGCGTCGTGGGCGTTGCCCGCCAGGCGGTATGCCAACCGGTACACCCGATCGCCCTGCTCGCGGACGATGTCGTCCCAGGCCGGTGGGGTCCATGTGCCCCGCTCTGCCATCGGGGTCTCCTTGCGTGTAGTCATTGCCGATCATCCTGCCCGATCACCGTGTGAGTCGGCTGAGAATCGCGGTGCCCATCCGCTACCGTCGCCTGGTGTCCAACAGCCGGTCGTACGCGGAGTTCTTCATCTCGGAGTCCGAGGAGGCCTCGACCGCCCGGCGGCGCGCCGCCGACCTCGGCTGCACGCCGATCGGAGCCGGCGGCGCGACCGCGCTGACGTTCCTGGCCGCCGCCGTCCAGGCGAAGGCCGTCGTCGAGATCGGTACCGGCGCAGGCGTTTCCGGCCTGGCACTGTTGGCCGGGATGACCGCGGACGGCATCCTCACCTCCATCGACGTCGAGGCGGAGAACCAGCGCGCCGCGAAGCTCGCCTTCGCCGAGGCCGGGATCGCCGGCGCGCGTGCCCGGTTGATCAACGGACGCGCACTCGAGGTGCTCCCCCGACTCACCGACGGTGCCTACGACCTGGTCTACGTCGATGCGGCGAAATCCGAGTACGGCCTGTACATCACCGCGGCGATCCGGCTGCTCCGCCCGGGCGGCGTGCTCGCCGTCGACAACGCCCTGTGGCACGACAAGGTCGCCGACCCCACGCAGCGGGACGCCGAGACCGTCGCGGTCCGTGAAGCCGGCCGGATGATCCGTGAGGACGAGTCCCTCGTGCCGGTGCTCATCCCGCTGGGTGACGGACTGCTGGCCGCGGTCAAGCGTCCCCGCTGACGGCTGTCGTCCCCGCGCGGGACGACGTCCGGGCCGTACCGCGCACGTACCCTGCTGACGTGCCATCCGCGATCGCCCTCCCCCGTGCCCACCGACAGCCCGACCCCGCCGTCCCCCTCCGTTCCCAGCGCATCCTGGTCCTCGCCGTATTCGGCCTGGCGCTCGCTGTCAGTGGTTGTACCTCCGCGGCGCAGGACGATCCCGTGACGGTCACGAAGGTGGTCGAGGCAACCTCCCGGTCCGCGCAGCCCGCCGGCACTGCCCCGACCTCCCGGGCTGCGAACACCACGTCCCAGGACAGCACGTCCCAGGACACCGGCGGCGCTCCCGGTTCGACGGATCCGACAGCGCCTCCGGCCGAGACGTCCGACCTCGGAAGCCCCGCGGACACCTCCACCTCGCGCACGCGCGGGTCCACGTCGTCCGCTGCCGGAATCCCGACGGCCAACGCACCCGACGCGTCGCCGGACACTCCGGGACCCGAGGGTGGTCGAGCCTGCGCCACCGACGCCCAGTACGTCGACGAGGACCCCACCGGCCTGCGCAGCGACGTCATCACCGGCTGGCGGTCGATCGAGAAGGCCGCGAACGCCGACGGAGTGATCGTCTGCCTCAACGACGGCAAGCGCAGCAAGGCCCAGCAGCAGGCCCAGTACGACGACTACGAGAAGCAGTACGGCAAGGAGGTCGCCGACCAACTCGTGCTGCCACCGTCCAAGTCGGCGCACGTCATCGGCAATGCCATCGACGTGCAGCCGCAGGCTGCGTACCAGTGGTTGCAGGCCACGAAGGGGGATCTGGGCTTCTGCCGGATCTACGACAACGAACCCTGGCACTTCGAGTACGACGTGAAGTACTTCGAGCAGGGCTGCCCGGCCCGGCTGCCGAAGCCGCAGCGATGACGGCCGCTGCGGCGTCGGCGCAACCCGTTCCGAGCTCGACGTCCGGTCCCACGACGCGGTGGCTCGACGGTCCGTTCGACGCGGTGCTGTGGGACTGCGACGGTGTGCTGCAGCACGGCATCGCCGGAGCACTCGACGAGCTGGCCGCGCGGGTCGGCATCGAGGTGCTGCCGACGCTGTTCGCGGAGGAGCTCCCTGCCCTGCGCGGGGAGGAGCCGCTCGCCGACGCCGTCCGCCGGGTGTTGGCCGCGCACGAGTTGGACCTGCCGCTCGACGAGGTGCTGAGCATCTGGGACGAGTACGTGCTGGATCCGGATGCGCTGGCCGTGCTGCAGGAGGTGCGTGAGCTCGGGCTCCCCTGCCACCTGGCGACCAACCAGCAGGACTACCGCCGTGACGGGATGCGGGAGAAGTTCGACCATCTGGTCGACGGCTCGTTCTACTCGTGCGAGATGCGGACCTGCAAACCCGAGCCGGAGTACTTCCGACACATCTGCAACGCCCTCGACGCCGCACCTGGCCGGCTGTTGTTCATCGACGACCTCGAACCGAACGTCGCCGCCGCCCGCGAGGTCGGCCTGGTGGCCGAGGTGCACGACCCGGCGACGGGTGTGGCCGGACTGCGAGAGCTTCTGGGCCGCAACGGCATCCACCTCGATTGATCACACGTTCGGCGCTGGTGCGCCGGGGGCCCGGCGGAGCAGGATCAGCCATGAGCTTCCTCGGTGAACCACCGGACACGAGCGCCCGCCGGCAGATGTACGACGAAGACCTCGCCGACGAGGGATACGTCATGAACCTGACCCGGGTCTGGGCCCACGACCCGGCCGCGCACGAGGCGTTCTGGGCCGCCGTGACGCAGGTGTCGAGCTCGTTGACGGTCCGCGAACGCGCCGTCCTCGTGACCGCCACCGCTGCCACCCTGGGCGACTCCTACTGCGCTCTCGCCTGGGGAAGCCGACTGGCCGGCACCGCGACCCCAGAGCAGGCCGCCTCGGTGTTGGGCGGCGCCGACGAGGGGCTGTCCTCCGCGGAACGTGCGCTGGCACGCTGGGCCCGCGCCGTGACCTCCGACCCGAGCGGGACCACCGCAGCCCAGGTCGACGAGCTCCGCGACGCGGGGTACACCGACGGTCAGATCTTTGCCATCACCGGATACGTCGCGATGCGCATCGCGTTCTCGACGATCAACGGAGCGCTGGGTGCGCACCCTGATCCGGCACTGGCGGCCTCCGCTCCGGAAGCGGTACGCACCACCGTCACCTGGGGACGCCCGGCCGGCTGAGCTCATCTTGTGACACGAACGCCCTTGCCCACGACGGTGATGCCGGACTCGGTGACGGTGAAGCGCTCACGGTCGCGCTCCAGGTCGACCCCGATGGTGGCCCCGTCCTCGACGACGACGTTCTTGTCCAGGATCGCGTTGAGCACCTGTGCGTTCTGGCCGACCCGTACGTTCGTCAGGATCACCGAGTCGGACACGTTGCTGCCGGCGCTGATCCGTACTTCCGGTGAGAGCACCGACCGGGTCACCGTGCCGCCGGAGATGATCGTGCCCGCACCGACCATCGACTCGCGCGCGATGCCGTCCTCGACGAACTTGGCCGGCGGCAGCGGGCGGTCGTAGGTGAGGATCGGCCAATCGTTGTTGTAGAGGTTGAAGATGGGGTGCACCGAGACCAGGTCCATGTGGGCGTCCCGGTAGGAGTCCATGGTGCCCACGTCGCGCCAGTAGCCACGGTCGCGATCGGTGGAACCTGGCACGTCATTGCGAGCGAAGTCGTAGACGCTCGCGGTGCCCTTCTCGACGAACGCCGGGATGATGCTGCCACCCATGTCATGGATCGAGTTCTCGTCCGCCGCATCCGCTTTGAGCATCTCGATGAGCGGTTTGGTGGAGAAGACGTAGTTGCCCATCGAGGCGTAGGAGACGTTCGGGTCGTCGGCGACAGCGGGCGGATCGGCCGGCTTCTCCAGGAACTGGGTGATCTTCTGACCGCCCGCATCGGTCTCGATGACGCCGAAACCGGTCGCCTCGTGGCGGGGGACGCGGATGCCCGCGACCGTCACGTCCGCACCGGTGGCGATGTGGTCGGCCACCATCTGCGACGGGTCCATCCGGTAGACGTGGTCGGCGCCGAACACCACCAGATAGTCGGGATCGTCGTCGTAGACCAGGTTGAGGCTCTGGAAGATCGCATCGGCGCTGCCGGTGTACCAGCGCGGACCCAGTCGCTGCTGCGCCGGGACCGGGGTGACGTAGTTGCCCAGCATCTGGCTCATCCGCCAGGTGGTGGTGATGTGCCGGTCCAGCGAGTGCGACTTGTACTGCGTCAGCACGCAGATCCGCAGGTAGTGCGCGTTCACCAGGTTCGACAGCACGAAGTCGATCAACCGGAAGTTCCCACCGAAGGGCACGGCCGGTTTCGCCCGGTCAGCCGTCAACGGCCACAGTCGTTTTCCCTCCCCGCCGGCGAGGACGATCCCGAGAACTTTGCTGTGCACCCGCGAAGCTGCAGCCATGCCCGCAGCCTAATGTGCGCCCCGTCACGTCCGGTACGCGGGCTGTGTCACGATGTCGGCATGCGTACCGCGCTGCTGACCCGTGAGTTCCCACCCGACATCTACGGCGGAGCCGGAGTCCACGTCGACTACCTGGTCCGCGAGCTCCGTTCGCTGATCGACGTCGACGTGCATGCCTTCGGCGCCGATCGGACCGGAGCCAGCGGGCACCGACCACCGGCCGGGGCCGAGCAGTGGAACGCGGCGCTGTCGACACTGGCCGTCGACCTGTCGATGACCGCCGCTCTCGGCGGCGTCGAGCTCGCCCACTCCCACACCTGGTACGCCAACATGGCCGGCCACTGGGCCAAACTTCTCTACGACATCCCGCACGTGGTCACCGCGCACTCGCTCGAGCCGCGTCGGCCGTGGAAGGCCGAGCAACTGGCCGGTGGGTACCGGCTCTCCTCGTGGGCCGAACGGACCGCGTACGAGGCCGCCGACGCGGTGGTCGCCGTCAGCGACGGCATGCGGGGCGACATCCTGGACTGCTACCCGTCGCTGGACCCCGCCAAGGTGCACGTGATCCGCAACGGCATCGACACGCAGATCTACGCGCCGGTCGCGGAGCGGGACGTGCTGACCTCCCGGGGCGTCGATCTGGATGCGCCGATCGTCGCGTTCGTCGGCCGCATCACGCGGCAGAAGGGCGTCGGGCACCTGATCGCTGCCGCCCACCACTTCGCGCCGGGCGTCCAGCTGGTGTTGTGCGCAGGTGCGCCCGACACCCCCGGGATCGCCGCAGAGACCGCCGCTGCGATCACCGCCCTGCAGGCTGCCCGGCCAGGCGTGTTCTGGCTGGACGGGATGCTGCAGCTCGAGGAGGTCAAACAGGTGCTCACCGCGGCGACGGTGTTCTGCTGCCCCAGCGTCTACGAGCCGTTGGGCATCGTGAACCTCGAGGCGATGGCCTGCGAGACCGCGGTGGTCGCGAGCGACGTCGGTGGCATTCCTGAGGTGGTCGCGGACGGTGAGACCGGGTCGTTGGTGCACTACGACGGAGCGGAGCCGGAGACGTTCGAGCGAGCGATCGCCGACGCCGTCAACCGGGTGATCGCCGATCCTGCACGGGCCGCCGCCTGGGGTGTGGCAGGTAGGGAGCGAGCGGTGCGGGAGTTCTCCTGGGGAGCTGTCGCCGAGACGACCGTTGCGCTCTACCGCTCCGTGCTCTGACACAGGAAGGCCCGGACGATGTCCGGGCCTTCCACTGCCGGTGAGCTGATCGTCCGGGCGCTGGTCCCGACGATCCGCTGCACCTACTTCGGCACCACGCCCTGCAGAGCCTCGGACAATGCGGAGGCTTCGTCAGCCGTGATCTCGACGACCAGGCGGCCGCCGCCCTCCAGGGGCACCCGCATGACGATGCCGCGCCCCTCCTTGGTGACCTCCAGAGGACCATCCCCGGTTCGGGGCTTCATGGCCGCCATTCTCGACTCCTTCATTCACATGGACGGACTGCTGTGACCGCAGCGATGGCTGCGTCGATCCGGCGCTCGCGCCCGCATCGACTTCGTCCATTGTCCCACGCCGCGGTACTGCACGTCACAACCGGGAGCAGGAGCAGGTGCGATGCTGGGCTGATGAGCGAATTCCCCGAGACTTCCGCCACCACGGAATCGCCGTCCGGACAGCGGGCAGAACCGCTTCCGACGTCCGGCGCTGATGCCGCGCCGCTGACCGTCGTCGACGGCACCGGCGAGGACGTCGGGGTCCGCACGATCACCCTGCAGCGGCCCCGAACGTTCAACGCCTTCTCCGGCGAACTGAAGCAGGCCCTGCTCGCCGCGGTGCAAAGGACAGCTGTCGACGACGCCGTCCGGGCAGTGGTGCTGACCGGGTCGGGCAGGGCATTCTCCGCTGGGCAGGACCTCAAGGAACACCTCGCCCTGATGGCGGACGATCCCGCTACCGCCGCCACCACCGTCGCCGCTTTCTACAACCCGCTCATCCGGCTCATCACCTCGATGCCGAAACCCGTGATCGCGGCAGTCAACGGCGTCGCCGCCGGAGCGGGGGCGGGGCTCGCCTATGCCTGCGACCTGCGCATCGCAGCCCGGTCCGCTGTGTTCCGGACGTCCTTCGCGCAGGTCGGCCTGTCGGCCGACTCCGGCCTGTCGGTCACCCTGCCGGCGCTCGTCGGGGCCGGCAGGGCGCGCCGACTGATGCTCCTGGACGAGCCTCTGGACGCGGCGAGAGCGCTGGAGTGGGGCGCGGTCGACGGCTTCTCGTCGAGGACGACGTCCTGGCCACCGCGGCCGCGGACGTCGCGCGCCGACTGGCCGCCGGACCGACCGCCGCCTACGGGTTCATCAAGCGGTCCCTGCAGATCGGCGGGTCCGGGGACCTGCAGGCTGCGCTCGCGTTCGAGGACGAGGCGCAACGGGTCTGTTTCGCCTCCGCAGACCATCGCGAAGCGCTGACCGCCTTCGTCGAGAAGCGTCCCCCGCAGTTCAGCGGACGGTGAACAGCCGCGTCCGTGCGCTGCGTCACCCCGGCCGACCCGTTCGCGTAACCTGATTCTCGTGGGACCTATGGGAGAACTCGGGGCACTGTTCAACCCCGGCATGCGACACGAGATCGAGGAACGCAAGTCCAAGGAGCTCCGTCGCGAGGAAGAGGGCGACAGCGACCCGGGCGACCTGCGCATCGATCTCTTCTCCGGCGTGGCCGTGATCGCCCTGGGGAAGAACGGGCCCATCGCCCCGGGTGACGAGGCCGATCCGACCGAGCAGCGCTCCGCTGCAACCGCCCGCACCGATCAGACCTCAGCCGGACAGGACAGCGACGATGATTGACTCCCCCGCGGCCGAGCAGGCCCCAGAACCCGAGCAGACCACCGAACCGGGGAAGAGCGCGGAAACCGAGCAGGGCTCGGACGTCACCGGGCGGGATCAGCCGTTGGCCGAGAGCGGGCAATCGCCCGAGCGGGTCGAGCACGTCGGGGTCAGCGAACACGACGACGTCGACCAGGACGCACTGGACATCGCCGAGAGCACGTCGTCGGACGAGCCCCCCGCCTGATCCTGCCGGACCGCTCGGCTCCCTCGACTCAACGGGCAGTGGCCCGGAAGCAGTCGGCAACGTGGTCGTCGACCATCCCGGTCGCCTGCATCAGGGCGTAGGCCGTCGTGGGTCCGACGAAGGCGAAGCCGAGCTTCTTGAGCGCCTTCGCCATCGCCTTGGACTCCTCCGTGACGGCCGGGACTTCCGTGAGGGTGCGTGGTCGCGGACGGTCGCCGGGTTGCGGTGCGAACGACCACAGCAGCTCGTCCAGCGACAACCCCTCCCGCGCGATCACGCGGGCATTGCCGATCGCCGCGCGGATCTTGGCGCCGTTGCGCACGATCCCCGCGTCCTGCATCAGACGATCGACGTCGGTGGAGTCGAATGCGGCGACGGCGGCGATCCGGAAGCCGGCGAACGCACGACGGAAGTTCTCCCGCTTGCGCAGGATCGTGATCCAGGAAAGCCCGGACTGGAAGGCCTCCAGCGACATCCGCTCGAACAGCGCATCGTCACCGTGCAGGACGGTGCCCCACTCCTCGTCGTGGTAGCGACGGTAGTCGTCGGTTCTGTCGCCCCAGGCACAGCGCACCAGGCCCGATGCGGACGAGCTCACTTCTGCAGCACGGTGGTCGGCGCGCCGTCCGGGTCGTCGACCTGATCTGCCTGATCGACCGGATCGACGTGATCGATCTGGTGTGACTGATCTGGGTGATCCGTCGGTTCGCCGGTGCCGTTGTCGAAGACGGGGGTCGTCACCGGGTCCCGGTGCACCTGCGGCAACCGGTCGGGGTCCCCGCCCAGCCTGCTGACCTCGGCCCTGAGCTGCTCGACCTCCTCCGCCACCTTCTCCAGCGACCAGTCGACATCGCTCATCCGGTAGCCGCGCACCGCGACCGCGAACCGCAGGGTGCGGATGTTCTCCGGCCGGACGCCGGACTCCGGCAGCTCGGCCGGTGAGGTCCTGGCCGGCAACGGCGCCATCTGCTCGCCACGGCCGAACACCAGCACGGCCACCAGGAACACCACGAGGCCGATCGCGGCTGCGATGACGAGGTACTGGAGCACGGTGATCACGGTGTCGATGGTGCCATGTCGGCGGCCGTCGCTCATCCGGACCCGCGAGAGCGACCCTCAGACCAGACCTCGATGGGGTTTCGCGGGTGGGCGACCGCCGCGGATGGAGGACACCATCTCGAGTACCTGGCGGGTGGCACCGACGTCGTGCGCCCGGAACACCGCCGCTCCGGCGTCGGCGGCCAGCGCGGTGGCGGCCAGTGTCCCGGCCAATCGCTCACCGACCGCGACGTCCAGCGTCTCACCGACGAAATCCTTGCGTGACAACGCCATCAACACCGGGAACCCGGTGGCGACCAGCTCCGCGGTCCGGTCGAGTGCTGTCAGGCCGTGGTAGCTGTTCTTGCCGAAGTCGTGGGTCGGGTCGATGAGGATGCCATCGGGCGGTACGCCCGCGGCCTCCATCCGCCGCGCGGCCGCGACCGTCTCCTCGATGATCGCCGCGACGACGTCGGGGTACTCGGGTCGGAACGGGTTGGTCCGCGGCACCGCGCCGCCGGTGTGGGAGCAGACGATACCGGCGCCGAACCGTGCGGCCACCTGGGCGAGACCCCGGTCGTGGCCTGCCCAGGTGTCGTTGATCAGGTCGGCCCCCGCTTCGCAGGCCGCGATAGCGACCGGGGTGCGCCAGGTGTCGATGCTGATCACCAGATCCGGGTACTTCGCTCGTACCGCCGCGATGAACGGGACAACCCGATGGATCTCCTGCGTCACGTCGACGACCGGACCGACCCCGGCCTTCACTCCCCCGATGTCCACCAGGTCCGCGCCCTCGCGGACGGCGAGATCGACGGCGGCCATCGCCGCTTCGTCGCCGAAGGTTGCGCCGCGGTCGTAGAAGGAGTCGGGTGTGCGGTTCACGATCGCCATCACTGCTGCCCGGTCCGCGCGCAGCGCGCGACCACGCAGCACCACGGCTGGGCGTCCGGTCACGTCGGCGAGCCTACGGAGCCGGCGGTGCTCTGCTCGATCCAGCCCAGGACGAGCCGGTCAAGTGCATCGCGGTCGGCGAGATCGGCCGGCTGCAGGGTCACGTCGTCCGCGACGTGGTGGAAGGCGGCGCGCACCTTCCCGACGTCCACCCCGGCGAGATCCGCCCAGGCGAGCCGGTACGCGGCCAGCTGGAACATGGCCGCGCGCGCGGCCGCGCCGGTCGGCGGACGGCCGGTCTTCCAGTCGACGACCGTGAATCCACCGTCGGCGTCGGCGAAGACCGCGTCCATCCGGCCCCGGATCGCCAGCCCGCCGATCCGCGTGGTGAAAGGGACCTCGACCCTGATCGGCGTGCGACCCGACCAGGTGGATCCGCGGAAGGCGGCCTGCAGGTCGGCGAGCCGGTGGTCGGCCGCAGCGTCCCGGTCGTCGGCGCCGGGCAGCTCGTCGACAGCGAGCAGGGCATCACCGGCGAACAGCTGCTCGAGCCAGGCGTGGAAGGCCGTTCCGCGCCGTGCATGCGGCGCAGGCGGCATCGGGACCGGCCGGCGCAGTCGCCTGGCCAGCTCGGCGGGGTCGCGGGCCAGGTCCACCACCGACGTCACCGACAGGCTTGCCGGCAGGCTGACCTCCCACCGCCGGTCATCGCCCCGCGCCCGTTCGGCGAGGAGCACGTCGACGTCCGCGGCCCAGCCGTACGGGTCGTCCTCCTGCGCCGGCAGCGCCGGGTCGGACCCCGGGTCCCGCCGTGCCACCGCAGCCAGCACTGCAGCGGCACCGGCATCGAGCCGCACACGACGGCGATGGTGGGGGTCGGTCGGCCAGCCGCCGGAGCGCGGCAGCGCCGTCTGCGGATTGACCTCGCCGGCTTCCGGCGGGTCGGCCCACACCTGGGGAACGACCGGCGGCTCGAGCGAGCCGAGAACCTCGACCGCTTCGGTGAGGAACTCGCTGGGGCCACGCGGCTTGATCTGCGTCGATCCCCAGTGGTGGCCCGACAGCAGCAGGACCCGCTGGGCACGGGTGACGGCCACGTAGGCAAGGCGGCGCTCCTCGGTGAGCTGCCAGTCGCGATAGGCGAGCTGGTGCTCCCCCAGCTCGGCGGCGAGCCGGCCCTGGTCGAGGTCAGGCGCGAACGGCGTCGGCGGTACCGGGACGTCGCGGGCGTCACCGCGGAGCGCCGGCGGCAACTGGGCCGGATCCGTGAGCCAGGTCTTCTTGCCGCTGTCCGGGAACACTCCCTGGGACAGGTGCGGGATCGCCACCACGTCCCATTCCAGGCCCTTGGCCGCGTGCACGGTCAGGATCTGGACCCGCCCGGGGACGACCTCGGTCTCGCCGGGTGTCAGACCGTCCTCCCGTTCGTCGGCTGTCGCGAGGTAGTCGAGCAGCTCAGGAACCCCGCCTCCGATCGCGGCGAAGTCCTCGACCACCGCGGCGAAGGCATCCAGGTGGGCCCTCCCTTCCGGCCCGGCGACCGCGATCTCGACATCCATCCCGGTGGTGCGGGCGATGTCGAGCACCAGATCGGGCAGTGGCTGCCCGAGCCGCCGGCGCAACCGCCGCAGTTCGTCGGCGAGGGCGACCAGCCGCGCGAACCCCGCGGCGCTGAAGGCACCCGGATCGCCGAGGTCACCGAGCGCATCGACCAGGCTCGGGACGTCGTCACCGTCCTCGGCTCCCGATGCCTCGGCAAGAGCTGCGCGGACCGCGGCGACACCGTCCGCCGTCGGTTCCCGCCGCCGACGCGCCAGCGCAGCTGCCCGGGCGGCCAGAGCCGCCAGATCGGCCATCCCGAGCTGCCACCGAACGCCGCCGAGGATGCGCAGCGCGGCGCTACCGGCGTGCGGATCGACCAGCAGCCGCAACATGGCGACCAGGTCGGCCACTTCCGGCTCGTCCAGCAGTCCGCCGAGGCCGACGACCTCGACGGGGATCCCCCGATCCCGCAGCACCTCGGCCAGGTCCGACATCTCCCGGCGCTTCCGCATCAGGATGGCCGTACTGGGCGGTGGCCGGTCGGCCGCGATGGCGGCGGCCCACACCTCACCCAGCCGGTCGGCCAGCCACCTGTTCTCCAGCGCGAGTGTCGGGAGCAGGGCGGTGGCCACCGTTCCGGGCGCGGCACCGGGGGGCGGCTGCAGCCCGGGCACGTCATGGCGGACCGGATCCGAGATGGCGTTCGCCAGGGTCAACACCTCGGGTGGGTTGCGGAAGCTCGTGAGCAGCGTCAACCGCCGTGCCGGGGTTCCGTCGGCGAGCGCGAAGTCCTCACCGAAGCGGGTCAGGTTGGACGCGGATGCGCCGCGCCAGGTGTAGATCGACTGGACCGGATCGCCCACCGCTGTCACCGGGTGTCCGCTGCCGGCACCGTGCCCGAACAGAGCGCGCAGGATCACCCGCTGGGCGTGCCCGGTGTCCTGGTACTCATCCAGCAGTACGACCCGGTACTGGTCGCGGACCGCAGCGGCCACCGACTCCGCGCCCGTCACCAGCTGGGCGGTGAGCTGCATCTGGTCCGCGAAGTCGACCACTCCGGCCCGACGCTTCACCCTGGCGAACTCGGCCACCAACGGCACCACCCACTGGCGGTTCTGCAGCCAGCCGACGATGGGCTGCAGCTTGCTGTGCAGCGCACCCTTCTGTCGGCTGCTCGGTGGCGCCTGGGTGAGCTGACGCTCCAGGTCCGCCAGGTGGGAGCTCAGCTGTTCGACGTCGACCAGGTGGTCGGAGAGCGCACCGGACAGCGCGAGCAGGATCTCGGTGACCTGCTCGGGTGACTTGTCCGTCTGCAGATCTCCTTCCCACTGACCCACCACCCGTCTGGCTAGCTGCCACATGGAAGTGGCTGTCAGCACCCGCGCGGTCGGCTCGATCCCGACCAGCGGGCCGTACTCGCCGAGCAGGCGTCCGGCGAAGGCGTGATAGGTCGAGACCTCGGGCTCCCCCTCGGTACGCAGCCCGAACCGATCGTTCGGGGTCGCGGAGGTCGGCAACGGTTCCGTCCGCCCGATCTGCGCGGCCGCTGCCAGGCTGCGCAGCCTGGTGCGGATCCGTTCGCCGAGCTGGACGGAGGCCTTGCGGGTGAAGGTCAGCCCCAGGATGTCGGCCGGGTCGACGAGGCCGTTCGCCACCAGGAACACGACCCTGGCCGCCATC
Source organism: Nakamurella sp. (assembly GCA_037720195.1). GTDB lineage: Bacteria > Actinomycetota > Actinomycetes > Mycobacteriales > Nakamurellaceae > Nakamurella. The sequence continues at coordinate 35,091 of JBBJML010000011.1, forward strand.
GTCTCGGTCTTGCCGGATCCTGCTCCGGCGACCACCAACAACGGTTCCAGCGGAGCTTCGATGACCTCGCGTTGCTCGTCCGTCGGTCGCGGCAGACCGAGGAGTTCGGCAAGTTCTGCCGCACTGCGGGTCATCGGGTCACCTGCCGACCCTCGGTCTGCAGCGGGCAGCAGGTCCGCACCGGGCAGCGTTCACAGGCCGGGTTCTCACTCGCCCGCACGGCCGAGGAGATCAACGCAGCAGCGCCGACCACGGCCTGCTCGGCAACGTCGCGGGCGCGGTCGTCGTCGAGTGCCTCCTGGACGAGCACCTTCGCTTCGCCGGTGCGCAGGTAGACGAGCTGCGCACCGCCGGACACGGCGACCCGCGGACGTTCATCCGGGGCCGGCACCGCCGCCCCGTCCGGCAGCCCTGGCCTCTCCGACACGACCGCGCCGGCCGCCACGGCCAGCTGATAGGCAGCCAATTGCAGATGTTCGGCGGCCTGCGCCCTCGTCACCTTCGCCGAACCGGTCTTGAAGTCCGTCACCACGGTGGTGCCTTCCGGAGTCCGGGAGAGCAGGTCGACCCGTCCGGTGAGATGGACCGGGTGCCCGTCGATGCTCGCCAGCGGCAGGTCGACCGCCAGCTCGGACCCGATCGTCGACCAGCCAGCCGCGCCGATGACCTGCAGCCACCGGTCGGCGGCGTCCGTCATCGAGACGATCGCCCTCCGCAATCGACGGATCTGCCAGTCGGGCAGCCGTTCCTGACCGGCGAGGTGGGCGTCGATCTCGGCGACCACCACGTCTCGGGGCACCCCGCGTGCGAGACCGGACACGGCGGCATGGACAGCGACCCCCAGGGTCTGGGCATCACCCATCGGACCGCGCGCCCCACGCCGCTCGAGCACCCCGCGCAGCTCGCAGGTCTGCAACGACTCGACGGCCGACGGGGAGATCCGCACCGGCGCTCCCGGCGGGATCGCATCCTCCTCGGTGGTCGGACCCGCCAACCCCCACCACTGGCCGGGGTGCGCTCCCGGTACACCGGCCGCGGCCAGTCTCGCCAGCTGACGGGCAGCCTCCTGAGCGGTCTCGGAGTCGGTTCCCTCGTCGCAGACCACCCGGCGCAGCTCTCCCACCAGGTCCACCAGATGCAGCGCCCGCCGCGGACGGGCCTCACCGGGCCAGCCTGCGGCCACCGGCTCCGGTCCGGCCAGCTCGCCGAGGAACCGCGAAGGCACACTGTCGTCGCCGTCCACGGCCGTGACCAACAACTGTCGCCGCGCCCTGGTGCACGCGACGTAGAACAGTCGCCGTTCGTCCGCCAGCCGCTCGGCCGATCGCGACACCGCAGGATCGACGCCGGCCGCGAGGTCGAGCAGTTCGTCGACCCGGAGCAGACCGGCGCTCGTCCGCAGGTCGGGCCAGCGCCCGTCCTGGACATCGACCACACAGACCAGATCCCACTCCAGCCCCTTGGCACCGTGCGCCGACAGCACGGACACTGCCTCGTGCGCAGCGGCGCCGCTCGCCGTCTGCTCGTCCGGCACCCGACGTGCCCTGGCCTGTTCGACGAACGCCGTGACTCCAGCACCCGGCAGTCGGGCGGCGAGGTCCGCGGCATCCTCGAACAGGGAGACCACGGCGTCCAGCGAAGCATCTGCCCTCGCGGCAGCCCGGCCACCGCGCCCCACCGTCGCCAGCAGATCCTTCTCGAGCCCGCTGGTCGTCCACACCTGCCACAGCGCCACCTCGGCGTCCCGCTCATCGGCGACGGCGACGGCCGTACGGATCAGCCGCACCAGGCGCCGCACCGCCGCGGCGATCGGATCCGGCAACGCTGCCAGCACAGCGCGGGCCGCTGCCACCCGATCAGCAGCAGGGTCGGAGTCCTCCTGGTCGCGCACCACCCCGGCCAGTACTCGGACGAGCTCGGCGATCACTGCTCCGGTGCCGCCGGCCGGGCCGGAGCCGCGGTGCTCGCTCATCACCCGCCGCGCAACCCCTCGCAGTCGTCGTACCGCGAGCGCATCCAAGGCGTCTGCACCGAGCACCGCCGACCCGAGCAGCCTCGCCACGACCTCCGCGTCGATGGTGGTCCGATCCGGGCCCGTCCCGAGCAGGGTGACGAGATCAGCCGCCAACGGATCGTCCAGCGGGACCCCCGTACCTCGGGCCACCAGCGGAACCCCGGCAGCGGCGAAAGCCCGGGTGAGCGGCGGCATCGAGGCCGCCGGCGAGCGGAGGATCACGGCCATCGATGCCCAGGCGATCCCGTCCTGCAGGTGCGCGCGGCGCAACCGGTCGGCAACGTAGGCCGCCTGCCGGGCGGCGGTCGGGAGCGTGCGGATCTCGACGGCCGCACGCTCCTCACCGGCGGTCACCGTCGGCGGCGGATCGACAGCCGCGGACAGCTGCCGGTGCCGCGGCGGACCCGGGAGCGCGGCGGCGATCCGGCGGGTGGCCGCCAACAAAGCGACGCCGCTGCGGTGGGAGGTCCTCAGTACGACGGTGCGATCGACCTCCACGTCCCGGAGCGCTGCCGGCTCGGACCCGCGGAAGGAGTAGATCGCCTGGTCGGGATCGCCGACCACCACCAGCTCGTCGGCGCCGGCCGCCACCCGTTCGATCAGCGCGGCTTGGCCCGGGTCGACGTCCTGGTACTCGTCGACGAAGACGCGTCGCACCCTCGTCTGCTCAGCGGCCAGCACCTCGTCGCGGCCGAGCACCTCCAGCGCCGCCACGGTGAGCTCCGCCTGATCCAGTGCGGTTCCCAGCCCCGTCGTGCCCATCCGCAGATCGAGCACCTGCTGGTACTCCCGGGCCAGACCGGCGGCCGCCACCCATTCCGGGCGTCGTCGCGCGCGACCGATGGCCGCGATCCTGGCCGGTGACAAGGCCCGCTCGCCGGTCCGCAGGACCAGGTCGCGCACCTCGGAGGCGAACGCCGCCGACCCCAACGCCGGCCGAACCGATCCCGGCCACTGCGTCGCACCGGCGAGCAGCTGCCCGTCGAGCAGATCCGCAACCATCCGATCCGCCTCGGCCGCTCCCAACATCCGTGGCGCCGGCAGTCCGCTGCGGGCGGCGTCGGCCTTGAGCAAGGAATAGGCGTACGAGTGCAGGGTGCGCACCATCGGTTCGCCGAGGGTCACGTCCAGACGGCCGGAGAGTCGCTCGGACAGTTCCTTCGCAGCGCGTCGCGAGAAGGTCAGCACGAGGATCGAGGACGGATCGACTCCGCGGACCCTGATCCGCTCCACGGCCGCCTCGACGAGCGTTGCCGTCTTCCCCGTGCCGGGTCCCGCCAGCACGCGGACACGACGATCCTGGTTCTCGATCACCTGCCGCTGCTCTCTGGACGGGGAGAACTCTCCCGTCCAGTGGCGGGTTGACGGCGCCGTCAGCCGATACTCCGCCCCAGCTCCCACTCCGGGAACCCCTGCCCCGGGGACACCGGTGGACGTGCCTGATGCGCCGCCGGCTCGCTGCTCGGCCGCGATCCGGGCGCGGGTGTCGGCGGGCGAGGTCATCCCTGAATGCAACCACCCGGCCCCGACAGTGCTCGAGTACGACAGGCCTGGAAACGATCATTCGGGAATGCAGCTGACGGGGCTGGCCGGTGGGCCGCGCATGCCGGCCCAGCCGTGGTCGCTCGTCCTGCCCACCCAGCCGCATTCTTGCTGGTCGGGAACACCCGTCTGGCGGAACGGAAACGACCATCCGGAATGCGGCTGACGTGAGTCCCGCACCGTGGTGTAGCGCGGTCGCCGGCCAGATCCCGATCGGGGTCTGGACATCGACGCGGCCGGCGCGGGTTGCCCTGCCCGTCCAGGTTGTCGCGCCAGGATCGCGTCGGTACTCGAGCCCAACAGTGTTCGAGCTGTCGCGACGCCGGCGGAGCGGGAAGTGACCCGTCAGTGCAGGGCGGGCAGACTGTGCCGCGTGGACATGGTGCTCGCGGAACGCATGTTGGAGATGGTCAGGTCGGTGCCTGCGGGCCGGGTCGTCAGCTACGGGGACATCGCGGCGGCCGCCGGTTCTCCCTCCGCACGACTGGCCGGAACGGTGCTGTCGGCGCTGGCCGACGACTCGGTGCCGTGGCACCGCGTGGTGAAGGCTGACGGTCGTTTCGCCGCGCATCTCGCAGACACCCAGACTGCGCTGCTGCGCGCCGAGGGAGTGTGGGTCGAGGACGGTCGGGTCGTGCCGCTCACCCGGTTCCGTCATCGATTCGACGGGTGAGTCTGCCTCCCCGCTGCGCGCGGCGCCTCACTGACGGGGTGTGCACACACCACCGACATCCACTCCCGGCGCACGGCTGGTGGAGGACAGGTTGTCCACAGGCCGAGAGCTGTCCACAACCCCGGCGGAGTCGAAGCGCGGACGCTCGTGCGCAGGTTGGGTGGACGAATGCCCGACACCCCACCGCAGCGCCCGGTCTCCGAAAACCGCCCGGCCAGTCCGCCGTCACTGTCCCCGTTCCCGCCGCCGACACCGAGCGGCCCACGCCGACGCAGGCGGATCGAACCCGACAGCCGTCCGCGCATCAGGATCGCCGACGTGACCGACCTGGTCAGGATCGGGCCCTATCAGGTGGGTTTCATGCCTACGGAGAGCCTCGTCATCCAGTGTCTGGAGGGGAACGCCGCAACGCGGGTGATGCGGATCGATCTCCCGGCTGCCGAAGAGCCGTGGCAGCGCGAACTCGAGCTGATCGAGATGAGCGCATACCTCTCTGCGCAGCTCGATCCCGCCCGTGACCGGTGCCTGGTCGTCATCTATTCGCATGACCCGTCGGGCATCGAACTCGCAGCGCACGTCGGCGAACTGCTGCGCGGCCATGGGCGCAGTGTGCTGACGACCGCGGTGGTGGACGCTCACGAGATCCTCCTGGTCTCGGCGGACGGCGCCGTGGTCGGTCGGGAACCGATCGAGGTGCCGGACAGCGAAGGGGTGACCGCGCTGAAGGCGGTCAACACCCTCAACGGTCGGCGGGTTCTCGCCGACCGAGCGGAACTGGCGGCATCCGTCGCCGCCCCTGCGAGCATCGGCGAGGCGGTCGGGCGTCAGGCGGTCGCGATCGTCGTGGAGGAACTCGATCGGATCGCACTGCGCAGCGGCGAGATCCGCCCCCTCGACCCTCCGCTGCTGACGGCAGTCCTGCAGGATGCGCTCGGCACGGTGGCCGCCGACGGCACGGTGAGCGTGGGGGACGCCGCCCGGCTCGCGGTGTATTGCTGGAACCCGCGGGATCGGGACTCGTTGCTCGCCCAGATGCTGCAGCGTCGCTCCGAGCCCTGGATCCCGGTCCTGGTTTCGGCGCTGCGCCGGGTCCCGGCCGACGATTCGGTGGATCTGTGTTCAGTGCTGGTGGTGGTCGCCTACCGCGCGGGTGACGGAGCGTTGGCGCAGGTGGCAGCGGACCGGGTGTTGCAGACCGACGGACGCCACCGGCTGACCCTGCTCATGTTGGACATCATGTTCGCAGGGCTGCCGCCGGACAGCTTGGACGGACTGTGCGCGGCCTCCGGTTGAGTCGGCAGGATGACGGGTGCACATCATTCTCCGAGATAGGGCCTGAGCATCTGCGCCGCCGACATGACTTCGACCATCGATTCGGCGGTGGACCGTGGATGGGCAAGGCTGACGCCCAGCCGGAACAGCATTGCGCGCCGCAGCATCTCGCCGAACTCGTCCCGCTCCATACAGCTCTCGACCAGTTCGTCGCCGGCTCCGCCCCAGCTGACCGCATCCACGACGACGATGGCAGCCGCGAAGGCAGGGGGTCGCCAGTACGGGGTGATGTCCACGATCGCCGGCGCGGCGGAACCGGCGAACAGCACATTGCCGAACAGATCCCCGTGCACGATCTGCGACTTGAGCGTGACCGGCCGACGACCGCCGGCCCATTCGTCGTACAGCTTCGCGGCGTGACCGGTGCCGATCCGCTGGTCGACGTCCTCGATCTCTCCCCAGGCGAGCCGATCGGCCCACGAGTAGAGGTCGTCCCGTTGGGTCAGGAACCGCGGCCGCGGCTCGTCGGTCAGCGCTGCGTGCAGGCGATCACCGGCCGCGAGGATGTCCTCGTACCGGGCGGCGGCACGCCCCACGACGAACTTCTGGGCCGTCCACCCGGATACGACCCAGCGTCCGTCGGAGGATCGGACCGGCCGGGCGAGCCGCAGCAGGTCCACTCTGAGCGTCTCGAAGGTGCGCGCGATCCACGCCGCCTCGGCAGTGTCTGCAGTCGGCTTCAGGACCGTGTCAGCGCACCGCCAGGTCTGCTGCTGACCGCCTTCGAGCAGTTCCGGGATCGCCGCGGGCACGCCGAACGCCGCGAGCACATGTTCGGGGGGCGGGACGGACACCCCACGGACGCTACCGTCTGGCAGTCCGGCGATCGCTGCTCCACCGGCCGTGTCGTGCACCGCCTGACTCCGGTCCCCGTCCTCGGGCTCACCGTCCGCAATCTCACCGTCCTCGGGCTCGCCCTCGTCAGGCTCTCCCTCCTCCGATGCGGATCCATCGGGTCCCCCGCCGGATCAGTAGCGGGGAAGGCTCGGGTCGACCTCCTCGATCCATCGCAGGATGCCGCCGTCCAGACTCGAGGCCGACCGACCAGCTTCCACCGCGACCCGCCGGGCGGCCGCGGCCGAGCGCACCCCGGACCGGCACAGGACGACGATCGGCCGGTCGGCCCCGCCGGAGTCGTCTCTCGCCCACGTGACCAAGGCATCGGCCGTCATCGGCACGGCCCCGTCGATGGACACGATCAGTCGTTCCGCAGGTTCGCGCACGTCGACGAGCAGGGGTGGATGGCTGGACAGGAGCGCGTCCCGCAGGGCGGCGGGCTGTACCAACGGGACCGCCTGCTCGGCCGGCGCCGGCGACGATTCCTGCGCGGCCACGTCGGTGGCCGGGGTTCGATGGCTGCCGGGTCTGGCGCCGAGCGGCACGGTCCGGGTCTCACCGTCGAGCGCGTCGTGCACGATCAACCGACCCACCAGGGGCTTCCCGATCCCGCAGATGAGCAACACGGCCTGCGTGGCCATCAGGGTTCCGATGGTGCCGCACATCGCCCCGAGTACACCGCCCTCGGCGCAGCTCGGCACGGCGCCGGGCGGCGGTGCCTGCGGGTGCAGATCGATGTACCGGGGGCCTCGGCCCGCCCAGAAGACGCTCACCATCCCCTCCATCCGCAACACCGACCCCCAGACGTCGGGAATGCCGGCACGTGCACAGGCGGCGTCGACGAGGTACCGGGTCTCGAAGTTGTCGCTCCCGTCGATCACCAGGTGGTGACCGGCAACGATGTCGTCGACGTTCGACGGGGTCAGGCGCACCGGGTGCTGCTCGACCACGGTGGCGGGATCCAGAGCCCTGACGGTCCGGGCCGCCGACACCGTCTTCGGCACTCCCACGGCATCCGCCGGATGGATCACCTGGCGCTGCAGATTGGACAGCTCGACCCGATCGTCGTCGACGATCCCGATGGTGCCGACGCCTGCAGCTGTCAGGTAGGCGACGACCGGCGATCCCAGGCCCCCGGCCCCCACCACCAGCACCCGCGCCGCCCGGAGCCGACGCTGTCCGAGCTCACCGAGCTCAGGGAGCAGCAGATGTCGCGCGTACCGGGCCAGTTCGGGCCCGGTCAGGGCGGGGCCGGGTTCGACCAGTGCGGGAAAGCTCATGACACCAGTCTGCCCCGCGACTGCGCGGGCTGTGGATCAGCAGGGTGGGCGTCCGGGCCCAGCGCGCCGATGGGGGCCCGTCGGTCAGCCGGCACTGCCCCGCGGATAGGGGTACGGATTGAATTTGCAGACCAGCCCGTCGTCGGGGATGTTCTGGACGTCCAGCGGGTGCAGGTCGTTGTTCGCCGTCGAGAAGCTCTGCTGCATCATCACCGGGGCCAGCCCACCCTGCTCGGTGCACGGCTGATGATGGAAGCCCAACCGGTGACCGACCTCGTGGTTGATCGCGTAGACCCGGTACGAGCCGATGTCGCCGTTGAAGGAGATGGCACCGCGCGTCCACCGGGAGTGGTTGATCACCACCCGGTTGTCGCGGGTGCTGTTGTAACAGGAGGCCTCGAGTTTGATGGTGTACCCGCAGATCGCTCGGGTCGTCATCTGACTGGACAGCGACACCCGGAAGCTCGGTGTTCCGGAGTCCACCCGTTGCAGTGTGTACTCACCGCCGGCGATCCACGAACGCGGGTCAGAGAGGGTCGCCACCACCGAAGCGGCGAACTCCTTGTCCTGCTCGGTGGTCTGGACGCCGTTCTCCACCTCCACGGTGAAGGTCAACTTCTCCGGACCGGTTCCGATCGCCCCGGTCTTGCCCGGCACCACGTGGTACGTCCCCGACCCCTTGGTGGCGAACGCCGCACCGATCGGCAGAGCACCGGCCTTGAGGTTCTTGGCGAATGTGCCGTTCGGATCCGGGCCTTCCAGGGACGAGCCGCTCACGCTGGGCGCAGTCGGCAGCGCGCTGGACGGCGGCTGTGACCCCGGCGGGGCCGCCGAGGCACTGCCGGGAGAGGTCCGCAGCTGGGTCGTGGTCACCACGACGGTGGTCGGCACCGAGACGGCACCTGCGGTGTTCGGGATCTGCTGTGAGGTCGAGGTTTCGGGTCCGCCTGCGAGGACGGGGCCGACCGGTCCCCTGGCCACCTGCACGATCACCACCACGGTGAGTGCGACCAGCACCGGCAGGGCGTAGGCGCGCCAACCGTAGCGATGCACGAACCAGCCGAGTGCGCTGCGCCTGCGGGCCGTCTTACGACGGGTTCCGTCTCCGTGTTCCGGCACTGCTGCCGGCTCTGCACCGGGTCGACGCGGCCGCAGCCGGGTCTTGATCGCTTCCGGATCCTGGGTGGGGATCGGCGTCCAAGCGGCTCGCAGCGGCTGCGGACCGACAGTCGGATCGGACCACAACGTCGACTGACCGACGGGCCTGGTGCGCCGACCGTGCGCATTGGAACGTCCGGAACGCCCGGATGGGTCGCGCTGCTGCGGGGGCGCCCAGGCCTGTCCTTGACGTGCCCGTTCCGGCCCGGCCTGCCCTGCGGCTCCCTGGCCGGCGGCTGCCTGGCCGGTCCGCTGTTGCGGGGTCCACGGAGCACCGGGGTCGCCTTGACCGACGCCTGGGGGGCTCTGACGGCGACGCGGGTCGCTCGGGCGGGTCACGCGGTCGAGGGTGCCACAATCGGCACCCGGGTCGATCGAGGCTCGCCTGCGTCCGCGGCGTCGGTGTCGACGTCCTCCCAGAGCGCCAGTACCGCGCGAGCCGTGGCGTCCGGACGTTCCATCTGGGCGACATGACCGCAACCGGCGAGCACCAGCAGCCGGCTCTGCTGGAACGCCGCAGCCGTCGCCGGAGCCAGTGAACAGTCCACCAACCGGTCCTTCGTCCCCCAGATCACCAGGGTCGGGACGGTCACCGACGCAGTGATGGTGCGGAACGATCGCCGGCCCACCCGCAGGTAGCTGCGCATCAGGGCGCGCATCGACTCGATCGTCGAGGTGTGGACCCACCGCAACGGGAACCGCCACCGGAGCTCCACCGCGGCCGCCGCCACGTCCTCGGCGGTCAACGACGAAGGATCGCCATAGCAGAGCGCGGCCATCCCCTGGGCACGTTGCTGCGCATCGATCCCACCGAGGCGCCGCACCGCCAACCCGGTCGTGCCAGGGGCCAACAGCAGGCCGAGGCGTGGATCAGCACCCCGGTCCGTGGTGAGCCGCAGATCCGGCACCGCGGGCGAGATCAGCGTCAACGACGCGATCAACTCCGGATGACGGGACGCCACCAGGATGCACACCATCCCGCCGAGGGAGTTCCCGACCAGGTGCACAGACTGCAGCGGCGACAGCCGCCGGATCACCTGGGTCACGATCTCGGCATCGTCGTCCAGGGAGTACCGCTCACCGGGCGGCGGATCGCTGCGCCCGAATCCAGGGAGATCGATCGCGTATCCGCGGGCGTAGGTCGCGAGCACCGAACCGACGCTGTCGAAGTTCGTCGAGTTTCCTGCCAGCCCGTGGACGTAGACCGCAATCGGGCCGCCGTCGATCTGCTCCGCGGTCCGAGAGGTCTGCGCCGTCTGCTCCAGCACCGTCCCTTCCAGCACCGTCCCTTCCAGCACCGTTTCCACCGACGCCGAGCGATCGTCTGCGCGCGCCGGGCGGTGCGGTCCGCGCACGAACACGCCCCGATCGTCGATGACCATCAGTTGCCCCGCCGCCGGAACGGCCCTGACAGGTGCTGCCGGCGGCAGGGGGGTCTCAGTGGGTCGAGCATCGCTGAGCTGGGCGAATCGCTCCCGGTCCGGCGGATCGGGCATCGGCCAGGGTGTCGCGCTCATCCGTCCATGGTGCCTGTTGTTCACCCCGAGTTGTCCACAGAGCACTCGAGGATCCACAGAACTCACACTGCCGCTCGGCTCCGATCCACCCGGCGAGCAGGCTGGGCCGCGCACCGACTGGACGAGGAGGACGGATGCACGATCCGGAAACCGGACTGACCTTCGACCCGGTCGTGGTCGGTCGAGTGTCCGCCGACCTTCACGAAATGGCGTTGCGCTGGTTGACATCGGCCACCGATCCGGCGGCCACGCCCGGCGCATTCGGCACCGACCCCGGAGGGGCCGAGCTGTCCTCCGCACTGCCGGTCTTCCTGGCGCGGACCCTGGAGGCCCGGCGACGCGGCAGCGCGCTGCTCGCCGCGGCGGCAACCGCGGTGGGGCGCGCTGCCGGAACCCTGGACGAGTTCGACCGGGCCGGCTCACGCGGAGGCGGTCCGCGGTGACCGGGGTGTTGCCGCCGGTCCACCCGCATCTGGCGCGATGGGCGGCCGACTGCGGGGCCGGGATCCTGGGTCCGATGATCGGCGCTGTCGACGGTGTCGCCACCCAACAGGTCCGATCCGTGTTGTCCGCTGCGACCCTGCACTCCGAGCTCGCCCGCTCGAGCGCGCCGTCCATCCGCGGATGGGCGGATTCACTCGCCGTTGCCTGGTCGGCGCGGCAGCCTGCCCGGTACCTGCGATCACTGGCAGACGCCGTGGGACAGCTGGCCGCCGAGATCGTCCTGACCGTCGGGCGCGTCGGCACCGCGCTCGACGCGATCGAGAACGCACAACGTTCCCTGGCCGGCGCGATACAGCGAGCGCATGCAGCGGTCGACTGGTCTCCGGGCTACGTCCCGTGGGGAACCCCGGAGGCGGAGGCCCGCACCGCAGCTGCTCGGATGCTCGCTGCCGCGGCCGACTCGTCACGCCAGCAACTCATTGCCGCGATGTCGTCGATCAGCGGCGCGTTGTCCACCGATCCGGGTGCGTCACTGACAGCGATCACACCGCCGACCGTGTCATCGATCCGCGGTTCGGCGCACCCGTCCGTCGACTTCCGGCCGACGGAGCTCAGCGGAGCCGCGACCCGGATCGACCGGCTCGCTCGGGCTCAACTCGCGGCAGACCTGCACCGCGGCACCCCGTGGCGGCGCACCTTCGCGCTCCGGACCCTCGCCGCGCTCAGGGCGGCAGAGGCCAGCGGGGGTGACGGCCGGGCCCAACTGCTCGTCTATCAACCCGACGCCTTCGGGGGTCAGGGGCGCGTGGCCGTCTCGGTCGGAGACGTCTCACGGGCCGACCACGTGGCCATCCTGACCCCCGGCATCGCGAACTCCCCCGCCGATCTCGATGCCTCGGTACCGACAGCGGCCGGCCTCCGCGACGCTGCCCAGCAGACTGCGCCCGGTGAGCGCACCGCCGTGGTGCTCTGGTTCGGCTACGACATCCCGGTCTCCGGGTCGCCGAATCACACGTCGTTGGTGCGTGAATTGGCTGACCTGACGGCCGCAGCCTCCGCCGACCCGGCGACGGAAGGGGCACCGCTGCTGGTCGCAGACACCGCCGCGATCCGCACGACGATGCGGGATTCGGCGACGCTCACCCTGATCGGCCACTCGATGGGATCCGTCGTCACGGCGCGCGCAGCACATGAGCCGATCGGCGCCGATTCCGTCGTCCTGCTCGGTTCACCCGGCGTCGGCCGGCCCGACGCCAGAGCACAGGACCTGGCTGGGGTGGCGCCGGAGAACGTCTTCGTCCTGAGCTCGGACCGCGACCCGGTCACCCGCTCGTTCACAGACCTGGGAGGCTGGCTCGCCACCGGTCTGGTAGCGGGACCGGGTGGCGCCGGCCGGCCGTCGTTCGGCACCGATCCCGCGTCGACCGGTTTCGGCGCACAACGGATCAGCGCTCCCCCTCCGCCGCTCTGGAACCCCGGCGGCGGATGGCGGTACTCCTTCGCCGAGCACTCGCTCGGGCGCTACCTCGGTGGCGCCGGGCTCGTGGCCGTCGGCGCCGTGGTGGCCGGCCGGACCGCCCGCGTACCGCGCACCCGGGGACGCTGACATCCGCGCCGCATCGATCGGGCACTCCGAACCCGTCCGCTCGGTGCTCCCCTGCAGCGTGATCTCCACCCTCAGCCATGCGTGTGGGGTGTCGTTGCGCGAGCGCCACCTCGATCCGGTCCGTTACGTTCCTAGCCGATGAGTCTCTCCAGTCCCAGCCAGCCCTCCCCAGCCGGCGGCGCCGACCCGGGTGCAGCGGCGGAGTCGAGAACCCAGGGAGTGGTTCGCCGTCCTGGACTGGACGTGATCCGCGGTCTGGCAGTCGCCCTGGTGCTGCTGCGCCACTCCTTCGCCCCTACGTTCCCCAACGCGGGCATCACGGGGGTCGTGCTGTTCTTCGCTCTCAGCGGGTACCTGATCACCGGCGTCCTCAGCTCGGAGATGAAGCGTCGGGGCAGGGTGTCGTTTCGGCGCTTCTATCGAAACCGCCTGATTCGCCTGTACCCGGCGCTGTTGGCCTTGTTGGCGATCTTCGTCGCGGTGGAGCTGTCGACCGATCTGCTCGACGATCGGGCGAAGGTGTGGCGATCGTTCTGGGGTGCGGTCACCTACACCACCGACATCTGGACGGATGGCCTGAGCGCCGCAGTGTCCCACCTGTGGACTCTGGCGATCGAAGAGCAGTTCTACCTTCTCTGGCCGGTGGTGTTGGTGTTCGCACTGCGACGTCGTCGCGTCGGTACGACGCTGCTGGTGGGGACGGTCGTCGTCCTGGTCGCCTGCTGGTCCGTGATCCGAGCGAACAGCTCGCAGGTCCAGGTGGTCTACGTGTACCCCACGAGCTGGGCCGTCATCATGCTGATCGGCGCTGCCGGTCATCTGTACCGGGACCGATTGCGTCGGGTCCTGTCCGGCCGTGTCGGTCAGGCCACGGCACTGGTGGCGGTGGCCACGGTCATCGCGCTGACCTTCCTGCCTGAGTCCAAGAACCGGCCGTGGCTGTACCTCGTCGTCGGTCCAGTGATCGGAGTGTGCGCAGTGCTGATGATCCTCCAAGCCGAGCGCTGGTCGACTCTGCCTGCGGTGCTTGCTCCGCTGCGCGTTCTCGGTCTCGTTTCCTATGCCGCCTACCTCTGGAACTTCCCGATCGTGCGGTGGCTGACTGCAGCGAACGACGGTGTCCTGGACTGGCCCCAACGCTGGGCCACCATCCCGCTCACCGTGCTGGCCGCGACCCTGAGCTGGTGGTTGGTCGAGAAGCCGTTCGTCCGATACCGGCAACGTCTCGACACCCGGGACGGACCCGGGCCACGGGCGGCTACCGTGCAGCGATGAAGCCTGCCGCGGCCGCGTCACCCGCCGCCTACTACGCGGTCATGGGTACCACCCTCGGGCGCTATCGATCCCTGGGACCGGTGGTCGCCGGTGGCTGGGACGCCGATGTCGAACTCGGCCATGAGCCGGACTCCCTCGAACGCGCCGTGCTCGCCGGTGCGCGGTGGCTCTCGTGGGGTCAGGGACCGACCGTGCCCGGGTGCCTGCGGGTGACCGCCGGAACCGGAGCTGACATCGCCACCGCGGCCACCGCAGCTCTGGCCATCATCGAGGCACTCGAGCAGGCCGGGATCCTGGTGGTCCCCGCGGTGGAGAACGCGGTGGGGCTGCTGCTCTACCTGCAGCCGGCCGCCCGGCAGTGGGGCTCGGCAGCCGCGCTGGCTGAGCGCGCGCCCGAGATCGCCACCGTGGATCCTGCCGCCAGCGACGGGCGCGCCCTGCTCGTGGAGCTGGACCCCGCGGCCCCGATCCCGCTGCCCTACAGCCTGGTGGACGGCCCCGATGGCATCACTGCGGTGATGCCGGTGACGGTCGACGAGATCGCAGCGATGACCGCGGGCATGCCCGTCGACCCGGCTCCCGAGGTGGTGCTGGATCGGTTCGCGGCCGAGGGAGACCTGGCAGCGGGACTGCTCGCCGGCGCCCCGTAGGCGGGCACCTCAGCCTGACGGCACCGTGCGGCAGCACTCGGCACCGTAGGGTCTGGGGGTGCCCGATCCGGGCGACGAGTACCGAGGAGGAGGTCAGATGACGGAGACCGCCCGACCCGCGACGCGCTTGTCGCGCAGCGATCGACGAGTCCAGCTGCTGACAGCCGCCAGGTCGGTGTTCTCGGACCAGGGCTACCACGCGAGCTCGATGGACGACATCGCCGAGGCTGCAGGTGTCAGCAAACCGGTGCTCTACCAACACTTCTCATCGAAGTTGCAGCTCTACGTGGCGCTGCTGGAGATCTCGGCCGACGAGATGGTCGGCCGCGTCAGGTCGGCGTTGGCCGCCGCCGAGGACAACAAGGAGCGCGTGCGCGGCACCATCCGCGCCTACTTCGACTTCGTCGCGGACAACCAGCAGGCCTATCGGCTGATCTTCGAGTCGGACCTGCACTCCGAGATCGAGGTGCAGACCCTCGTCGACCGGGCCACCGAGGGCTGCGTCCAGGCCCTCACCGAGACCATCATGAAGAACACCGGCGAGGACCAGTCGCACAGCCGGTTGCTGGCGGCCGGCCTGGTGGGCCTGTCACACGTCAGCGCGCGGTTCTGGATCAGCGAGCAGACGCCCATCGAACGTGACGTGGCGATCGAGCTCCTCTCGACGCTGGCCTGGCGCGGGATCTCCCGCTTCCCGCAGAGCTGAGCCAGACCGGGGCGCCGTAGCGCTGGAGGTCAGCGAACTCGGCGCCACGGAGCGGGCCGGCCGTGCAACCACCAGTGCAACGTGCGGGTGATCCACGGCAGCCCGGCGTACGTCATCACAGGAGTCAGCACCAGTGTCACGATCAACACCCGCAGCGGAAGGGCCATCGTCGACAGCGTCTCCCGGGCGATCCAGTTGGCCAGCAGGCTCAGCGGGAGGAAGACCAGGAAGATCGTGCAGGCCTGCTTCCACCGCGGCGGAGCCGGGACCCCCGGACGCACGTCGTCCACCTCGGTCGTCATCGGGTCGTCGAACCAGCCCTCGATCCCGGTGCGGCGCTCGACGCGGGCCTCGACCACCCCCAGCCCGGCCGCCGAGGCCTTCCACCACTCGCGCTGGGACGAGTTCTCCCAGACCTCCAACGAGTCGGGGTCGGCGAAGCGGTAGAGCATGTGCCAGGTGTCGGAACCCAGATCGGGCCGCACCCAGCCGCCGCCCAGGAACCCGGGGAACTTCTCGGCCAACGAGATGCCCGCTGCGAACCAGCTGACCATCTCGTCCTCATGACCGGTCTCGAGGTGCCGGGTGATCGCGACGGTGACGGGAGCGCTCATCCCTCCATCGAAGGACATGGAGAGCTACTGCCACCAGCCCGAGAGCCCCCGGGTGACGACACTCACCGCGGCTCGGGGCCGATGGGACCAGTTCAGGAGCCGAAGCCGACCCTGCGCGCGTCGGACGGCGCGATCTCGACGTAGGCGATCCGCGCGGTCGGGACGATGACCTTCCGGCCCTTCTCGTCCACCAGGACGAGGCTGCCGGAGGAGTCCTTCAGCGCCTTGTCGACCTGGGCCTGGACCTCTTCGGGCTCCGCCGTGGACACGACCAACAGCTCTCGACCGTGGTCCGCAATTCCGACCTTGACCTCCACGCGGGTCACCTCTTCTCATATTCGCGACCCGCTGCGGTGCTGCCGGCGGATCGTCACTGTGTTCAGCTCGCTCACCCAGGCTAGTGCGCACCGTGCCCCCACCCCGGGCGGGGTCGCTGCTTTCCGCGCAGAGCGGACAGCCGATCCGCAGCGGCCGGCCGAGGGAACGTCGGTGGTGTCCGTCTCGGTGACCACCCGCGGGCCGGATACGCCCGCCGCTCCTCGTCCCAGACCTCCACCGCTGCCGCCACCCGCGCTCGCGTCAGCACGAGGTCGACCGAGTACTCATGGAGATCCACCTCCTCGTCGAGGTCGGTCGGGAGCGCCTCGAGTGACAGGTGGGCACGGATCAATACCTCTTCGTCGACTCGGCTCTCGTAGCTGAAGCCCAGGTTCGGCTCCAGGAAATTCAGCATGTCCTGGTTCTCGTAGTCCGGCTCGGCGATCGGGGTGGGGGGCATCGTCCCTTCAGCTACAGCGCGGAACCATTCCGAGATCCATCGCGCTTCCCCGGTCAACAGGCAGGGATCACGGAACTTCCATTCCCGGTCGGCCGCCTTCACCCGGCCGGCGACGATCAACCAATTGGCGTCGTCCAGCTCACCCAGGTCGCCGGCCCCGGTGATCTCCGGGAACTGGTAGCCGTCGATCGTGGGCGTCAACGAGGTCCCGGTGGACGACAGGAGCTCCATCCGATGAACCTAGAAGAGCCGCTCCTCCGGATTGTCGATGCCGCGCATGACGTCGTAGTCGAGCACCACGCAGCGGATCCCGCGATCTTCGGCGAGGGTGCGGGCCTGGGGCTTGATCTGTTGCGCCGCAAAGATTCCCTGTACAGGCGCGAGCAGCGGATCCCTGCCCAGCAGCTCCAGATAGCGGGTCAGCTGTTCGACGCCGTCGATCTCACCGCGCCGCTTGATCTCCACCGCGACGACGGCACCGGTCGCGTCCCGGCAGAGCAGATCGACCGGACCGATCGGGGTGGGGTACTCGCGCCGGACCAGCGACCAGCCGGCGCCGAGCGTCTCGACCTGTTCGGCGAGCAGCTTCTGCAGGTGCGCCTCGACACCGTCCTTGACCAGGCCGGGGTCGACCCCGAGGTCGTGCGAGGAGTCGTGCAGCACTTCCTCGATCGTGATGACGAGCTTCTCCCCCGCCGTGTTCACCACTTCCCAGCGGTCGTCCTCGGCGGTCAGCTTGCACGGTGGCGACATCCAGTTGAGCGGCTTGTACGCACGGTCGTCGGCGTGGATCGACACCGACCCGTCCGCCTTCACCAACAGCAACCGAGTCGCCATCGGGAGATGGGCCGTCAACCGGCCCGCATAGTCAACGGAACATTTCGCCACCACGAGTCGCACCCGGCAACCCTAGCCAGCCTCGGGTGTTGTTCGCGAACCACCCGGACCGCGCGGCGGCGTCAGTCGGTCCAGACCGCCGGGCGCTTGCCGAGGAACGCGGCCATGCCTTCCTTCCCGCCGGCACTCTGCGAGGCAGCTGCCATCGCCTCGGCGGCGATCGCGTAGGCATCAGCCGCAGGGCGGTCCAGCTGGGCGTAGAGCACCCGCTTGCCCCAGGCCTTCGAGGCGGCGCTCCCCCTGGTCGCGCGGGCCAGCAGCTCGTCGACCGCCGCGTCCAGCTGCTCGGGTTCGACCACCCGGTTCACCAGACCCCAGTCGAGCGCGGTCGCGGCATCGATCACGTCACCGGTGAGTGCCATCTCCATCAGACGCTTGCGGCCGATGTTCCTGGCGACGGGGACAGCAGGGGTGTGGCAGAACCAGCCACCCGCACCACCGGGCAGCGCGAAGCCGGCCGTGCTCGCCGCGACCGCCAGGTCAGCGGATGCCACCAGCTGACAGCCCGCGGCGGTGGCGAGCGCATGCACCCGGGCGATCACCACCTGCGGTAGCGACTGCAGCTTCTCCATCACGCTCTGGCAGAGCTCCAGCAACGCCCTGACCCCCACCACGTCGCGAGCAGCAACGTCGGCGAAGTCGTGGCCGCTGGAGAACACCGGCCCCTCGGCGCCCAGCACCAGTCCGGTGGCGTCGCTGGCGACGACCTCGTCCATCGCGGCGAGCATCAATCGCAGGGTGGTCTCCGAGAGCGAGTTGCGCCGCTTCGGGTTGGTGAGCGTCAGCCGCGCGGTCGCGCCGTCGATGACGAGCGTGACGGCGCCGGGCTGCTGCTCGTCGGACGAGGTGGCGCGCTCGGCAAGGGAAGTCATGCGACCAGCGTAGTTTGGCGTCCTACGGTGGGCCTCATGCGATGGGAGCCGGACGTCGGTCGGGGTGAGTGGCTGCGGGCGCGGATCGACCAGGTGTGGGGAGATCCGTGGACCGTGCACACGATGGTGCCGCGTGGCTTCGATCGGTACGCCCGCATCTTCCATCGGACCCGCTCGGCCGCGGAGCCGCGGAACGTCTCCCCGGTGCCCTGGCACGTGGTCGCGGAGAGCCACGGCGCGGCCGCCCATCCGCTGATGAGCTGGGAGGAGATCAAAGTCGATCACACCGGTCCGGTGCATCAGGATCCGCTGCCGACTGCGGACGACTTCGACCCTCCTTGGTTCGGGACCCTCGAGGAGGACCAGCTCTCGGCGATCGCAGCGCACCTGATTCGTCACACCACGACACCGGACCAGGGTGTCGCGGCGATCTGGGACGGTTTCGGGGACTTGTTCGTCCACGACTACGGCCGCAGCTGGACGGTCACCGGCGGACCAGCTCCCGATCCGATACCGGGCCTCGGGGAGGAGGAGTTCCACGGACCGCGGCTGCGTCTCCCGAACCGGGAGTACGTGCTCTTCGAGGCCGGAGCCGCCGAGTTCCTCGGCCGGTGGGTGTCCCTGGCACCCTGGTCGAGCAGCGGAACGCAATCGCCCTCGATCCTCTGGCCGGAGGACCGGGCCTGGGTGCTGGTCTGCGACACCGACTGGACCTCCACGATCATCGGCGGGCCGGTGGAGCTGATGGCACAGCTGCTCACCGATCCGGCCGTGGACGGGGCGATCATTCCGGCTGATTCCGCCCTGACCGGCCTCGGCTGATCTGCGTGCACCGGCCGCGCGCCGCGACAATCAGTCGCTGACGCGCTCCACCTGGGCGCCCAGCGCCACCAGGTCCTCGACGAAGCGCGGGTAGCCGCGGTCGATGTGCCAGACCTCGTTCACCTCGGTGACGCCGTCAGCGGCCATCCCGGCCAGCACCAGCCCGGCCCCCGCCCGGATGTCGGTCGCCCAGACCGGCGTCGAGGACAGTCGTTCCCGTCCCCGCACCGAGGCGTGGTGACCGTCGATGCGGGCATCGGCACCCATCCGCACCAGCTCGTCCACGAACTTGAAGCGGGCCTCGAAGACGTTCTCGGTGATCATCGAGTGTCCGTCCGCCACCGCCGCGACCGCGAGGGCCATCGGCTGCAGGTCGGTCGGAAATCCGGGGAACGGAAGGGTGATGAAGTCGACCGCCCGCGGCCGGTCGGGGGCGTTCACCGAGAAGCCGTCGTCCTCCCGCTGCACCTTCACGCCCATCGCAGCCAGTCGCTCGAGCGGCGCCGAGAGATGACTCATCGAGGTGCCGTGGACGCGGATCGCCCCGCGGGTGACGGCCGCCGCATAGGCCCAGGTGCCGGCCACCATCCGGTCGCCGACGGTCACGTGCTCCACCGGGTGCAGCTTCTCGACCCCCTCGACGGTCATGGTGGCCGTGCCCGCCCCGGAGATCTGGGCGCCCATCTGCTGCAGCATCTCGACCAGGTCGACGATCTCCGGCTCGCGGGCCACGTTGTCGATGGTCGTGGTGCCCTGGGCCAGCACTGCCGCCATCAGGATGTTCTCGGTGGCGCCGACGCTCGGGAACGCGAGCTCGACGGGGGCTCCGATCAGGGCATCCGCTTCGCCGACCACCGCACCGTGCTCGATCCGCATCCGAGCACCGAGTGCCTCCAGGCCGGCCTGGTGCATGTCGAGCGGACGGGAGCCGATGGCATCGCCGCCAGGCAGCGCCACCTTGGCGCGCAGGCACCTGCCCATCAACGGCCCGAGCACGCAGACCGAGGCGCGGAATCGGCGTACCGCCTCGAAATCCGCCTCCCAGGAGAGCTCGGCCGGGGTGGTGATCGACCAGCGATTCCCGTCCTGGGTGACGGTGCAGCCGAGTCCGCGCAGCACGTCCGCCATCAGTGGGACGTCGAGGATGTCCGGGCAGTTGGTGATCGTCGAGGTGCCCTCGGCGAGCAGGGTCGCGGCCATCAACTTCAGGACGCTGTTCTTCGCTCCCGCAACGGTGACCTCGCCGTCGAGGCGGGCGCCACCGGTCACCAGGAAACGTTCGCTCACGCAGCCGAGCTTAGTGCGCGGTCGCCGGTCGTCCGGTCAACCGTGACGGTGCGTTCAACTCCCCGGACCGGTCCGGCAGGCCGACCTGCGAACACCTAGGCTGCGGAGATGGCCGTTCACCTGACCCGTATCTACACCCGCACCGGCGATGACGGGACCACCGGCCTGTCGGACTTCTCCCGGGTTCGCAAGACCGACCCGCGGCTGATCGCCTACGCCGATTGCGACGAGACCAACGCGGCGATCGGGGTCGTCCTGGTGCTCGGCTCGCCGGCGCCCGAGCTGGCCGCTGTGCTGCGCCGGATCCAGAACGAACTGTTCGACCTCGGGGCAGATCTGGCCACCCCGATCGTCGCTGACCCGCAGTACGAGCCGCTGCGCATCGACCAGGGCTACATCGATCGGCTCGAGCACGACTGCGACACCTTCAACGAGAACCTGCAGCCGCTGAGCTCGTTCATTTTGCCGGGCGGCACCGCCGCCGGAGCGCTGCTGCACCAGGCCCGCACCACCGCGCGGCGAGCCGAGCGCAGTGCCTGGGCGCAGCTGGCCGCCGATCCCGAGCGAACCAGCCCGCTCACTGCGCAGTACCTCAACCGGCTCTCCGACCTGCTGTTCATCCTGGGCCGGGTCGCGAACCCCGAGGGTGACGTGCAGTGGGTACCGGGCGGCGAACGCTGACCGGTGGGGCACACGACCACCACGACCGCGAACCAGGCATCAGAACGACCACCACGACCGCGAACCAGGCCCCAGAACGACCGTCAAGCCAGCGAAGGTCAGGGGTCGGCGCGCTGCCGGGTGGCGGGTGCCGACTCGATCCAGGACGACAGTCCGGTGAGGGCGATCTTGTCGATCGCCAGCTGGGCGACGGACGATGTGCCACTGCTGCAATCGATCACGACGGAGTCCGGCGGTAGCAGGTCGCACTCCACGCCGAGCGGGGCCCGGCGCTCCCCCAGTGAGATGGTGGCCCGGTCGAGCCTGCGGGCAGCACCGAGCATCAGCGAGAAGGAGCGGAACAACAGCAGTTCATCGCCGGCGTACTTGGCCTGGCCGAAGGACCAGCCGGAGCCGTGCGCGGGAGCATCGGCGGTCCGATCACGCCAGCAGATGTCGATCGCGCCGCTGCGGACGAGCAGCATCCGGCGCGCGGTGAGCCAGACGATCGACGCAACGATCGCAACCAGCAGCCCCAACCCGATCCACTCGAGGAGAGGCATACCGACCCGATCCGTTCCAAACCCTCGTCCGCTGTCCTACCCGGTCAGACGCTCTGGCCGGCGGCGAGCAGGCGCGCGCGGGCACGGCGCAGCGTCTCACGCTGCTCGTCGGATTCCTCGCCGGCGCGGACCGCTTCGTCGTAGGCGGTGCGCGCCGCAGCGATGTCGATCTCGTCGGCCAGTTCAGCGCCCTCGGCGAGGATCGACACCTTCTGTTTGGTGACGGACAGGAATCCGCCGTGCACGGCAACGCTCAGTTCGGTGCCGTCCGCCTCGACGATGCGGGCGGCAAAGCCCTCCTGCAGCTGGGCCAGCAGCGGAGCATGCCCGGGCAGCACGCCGATGTCACCGTCGGTGGTGCGTGCCACGACCATCCGGGCGGCACCCGACCAGATCCGACGCTCGACCGCCACCAGTTCGACCTGCATCTCCGCCACGTGTTCACTCCGCACTCATCGGTTGAGGCTGTTCGGGGATCAACGACCCCGCACGCTCAGTGTAGGCCTCGTCGTGGAGACCTCGGGACCCTGCACAGTGCACCTAAAAGACTGCACCGCCGTCCGCCGCCCGCGACTGCGACGGTGGACGGCGGGTGCGGGCCGGAAGACTTCCCAACCGGCCGACCCCTGGTGCTCAGCCCTCGAGCTGCTTGGCCTTCGCCTGCACGTCGTCCATGCCACCGACGTTGAGGAAGGCCTGCTCCGGGATGTTGTCGTACTTGCCCTTGGCGATGTCGTCGAAGGCCTGGATGGTCTCGTCGAGCTCGACGTAGGAGCCGTCCATGCCGGTGAACTGCTTGGCGACAAAGAAGTTCTGGCCGAGGAAGCGCTCCATCCGGCGGGCGCGACCGACGACGAGCTTGTCCTCTTCCGAGAGCTCGTCCATGCCGAGGATGGCGATGATGTCCTGCAGCTCCTTGTACTTCTGCAGGATCCGCTTGACCTCCTGCGCCACCCGGTAGTGCTCGTCGCCGACGAACTGCGGATCCAGGATCCGGGACGAGGACGACAGCGGGTTGACGGCCGGGTAGATGCCCTTCTCGGTGATCGCCCGGTCGAGCTCGGTGGTGGCATCCAGGTGCGCGAACGTGGTGGCCGGCGCGGGGTCGGTGTAGTCGTCGGCCGGCACGTAGATCGCCTGCAGCGACGTGATGGAGCGGCCACGGGTGGAGGTGATGCGCTCCTGCAGCTCGCCCATCTCGTCGGCCAGCGTCGGCTGGTAGCCGACGGCGGAGGGCATCCGGCCGAGCAGCGTGGAGACCTCGGAGCCTGCCTGGGTGAACCGGAAGATGTTGTCGATGAACAGCAGCACGTCCTGGTTCTGCTCGTCCCGGAAGTACTCGGCCATCGTCAGCGCCGAGAGCGCGACGCGCATGCGCGTGCCCGGCGGCTCGTCCATCTGACCGAAGACGAGGGCGGTGTCCTTGATGACGCCGGAGTCCGTCATCTCGGCGATCAGGTCGTTGCCCTCGCGGGTGCGCTCCCCTACCCCGGCGAACACCGAGGTGCCGCCGAAGTTCTTGGCGACACGGGTGATCATCTCCTGGATGAGCACGGTCTTGCCGACACCGGCGCCACCGAACAGGCCGATCTTGCCGCCCTGCACGTACGGGGTCAGCAGGTCGATGACCTTGATGCCGGTGACCAGCTGCTCGGTCTTGCCCTCGAGCTGGTCGAAGGGCGGCGGCTTGCGGTGGATGCTCCACCGGACCCCGTCCTCACCCTTGCCGGGCTCGTCGAGGCAGGCGCCGAGGGCGTTGAAGACGTGCCCCTTCACCTGGTCGCCGACCGGGACGGTGATCGACTCGCCCAGGTCGCGCACCGGCACCCCCCGGACCAGACCGTCGGTGGGCTGCATGGAGATGCAGCGCACGACGTCGTCGCCGAGGTGCAGCGACACCTCGAGCGTCAGGGTGCGCTCGATGCCGCCGCCGGCGACGTCGACGTGCAGCGCGTTGAACAGCGCCGGGACGTGGCCCCGCGGGAACTCGACGTCGACGACCGGGCCGATGATCCGGACGACGCGTCCCGCCGTCGTGGAAGCATCGGATGCTGTCGCAGTGTCACTAACGGCTGTGCTCATGGGTCAGTCCTCTTCGGTGTTCGCAGCTGCGAGAGCGTCGGCGCCGCCGATGATCTCGGTGAGTTCCTGGGTGATCTGGGCCTGCCGCGCCTGGTTCATCTGACGGGACAGCGTCTTGACGATCTCGTTCGCGTTGTCGGTGGCCGACTTGCACGCCTGACGACGGGCGGCGGACTCACTGGCCGCCGAGTCGAGCAGCGCCGAGTAGATGCGGGTGGTGACGTACTTCGGCAGCAGCGCATCCAGCAGTGCTTCCGGGCTGGGCTCGAACTCGTACGACGGCAACGGACCGTGATCCTTGCCGCCCTCGGCCTCCTCGGCCGCCTCGATGTACTCGATCTCGAGCGGGGCGAGCCGACGGGCCTGCGGTTCCTGGGTCAGCATCGAGACGAACCGGGTGTTCACCAGGTGGATCTCGTCGATGCCCTGCTCGCCGTCCTCGGTCTCGCCGTCACTGCCGACCAGGAACGACGGCAGCAACGAATCCGCCGCACGCTCGGCATCGGCGTAGGTGGGCCGCTCGGAGAAACCGGTCCACGAGTCGGCAACCGCCCGCTGACGGAAGGTGAAGTAGCCCATGCCCTTGCGTCCGATGACGTACAGGACCGGCTGCTTGCCCTGCTCGCGCAGCAGCGCGGCAAGTTCCTCGGCGGTGCGGATCGCATTGGCGTTGTAGCCGCCGCAGAGTCCCCGGTCGGAGGTGACCAGCAGGATCGCGGCGCGCTTGGGCTCCGGCCGCTCCACCAGCAACGGGTGGTCGAGGCTCGACACCGCAGCCAGCGCACCGAGCACGTCAGTGATCTGTTCCGCGTACGGGGTCGATGCGGCGACCGCTGCCTGGGCCTTGGCGATCCGTGAGGTCGCGATCAGTTCCTGCGCCTTGGTGATCTTCTGGGTGGATCTGACGCTCTTGACGCGCTGCTTGAGCACGCGTGCCTGTGCGGCCACAGGTCACCTCCCTCCATCTCGTCGAGCACACACGTCGGAAACCATCACTTGCGCGGTGCGGCCTTGCGGACCTGGAGCTTCTCCCGGCCCACTTCGCTCTCGTCCATCGCGTCGGCCTGCTTCTCGTTGCCGAGCAGCGTCGTGCCCTCCGACGTGGTGAACGAGGAACCGAACTCCTCGTAGTACTTCGTCAGCGTCTCGGTGGTGTCGTCGCCGAGCAGTCCGGACTCGCGGACGCTCGTCAGCGGCGAGTTGTCGACGTGCCGCAGGTACTCGAGGAACTCCTTCTCGAACCGGCGCACGTCCTCCAGCGGGAGGGCGTCGAGGCGACCGGTGGTGCCGGTCCACACCGACACGACCTGCTCCTCCATCGGGAACGGGGCGAACTGCGGCTGCTTGAGCAGCTCGACCAGCCTTGAACCACGAGCCAGTGCTCGCTTCGACGCGGGGTCGAGGTCCGAGCCGAAGGCCGCGAACGACTCGAGCTCGCGGTAGGCCGACAGGTCGAGGCGCAGCGTGCCGGAGACCGACCGCATGGCCTTGGTCTGCGCGGCGCCACCGACGCGGGACACCGAGATGCCCACGTTGATGGCCGGCCGGACACCCGAGTTGAACAGGTCGGACTCCAGGAAGCACTGACCGTCGGTGATCGAGATGACGTTCGTCGGGATGTAGGCCGACACGTCGTTGGCCTTGGTCTCGATGATCGGCAGACCGGTCATCGAGCCCGCACCCAGCTCGTCGTTGAGCTTGGCGCACCGCTCGAGCAGCCGGGAGTGCAAGTAGAAGACGTCACCCGGGTAGGCCTCGCGGCCCGGCGGGCGGCGCAGCAGCAGCGAGATGGCGCGGTAGGCCTCCGCCTGCTTGGTCAGGTCGTCGAACACGATCAGGACATGCTTGCCCTGGTACATCCAGTGCTGACCGATGGCCGAACCGGTGTACGGAGCGAGCCACTTGAAACCGGCCGAGTCGGACGCGGGAGCAGCCACGATCGTCGTGTACTCCAGCGCGCCGGACTCTTCCAGCGAGGCGCGCACGCCCGCGATGGTGGAGCCCTTCTGGCCGATGGCGACGTAGATGCAGCGCACCTGCTTGGTCGGGTCACCGGAGGCCCAGTTGGCCTTCTGGTTGATGATCGTGTCGACGCAGACGGCAGTCTTGCCGGTCTTGCGGTCACCGATGATCAGCTGGCGCTGGCCGCGGCCGATCGGCGTCATGGCGTCGATGGCCTTGATGCCGGTGGCCAGCGATTCGCGGACTTCCTTGCGCTGCACCACGGACGCCGCCTGCAGCTCGAGCGGACGCTGCTCCTCGGCGGCGATCTCGCCCAGGCCGTCGATCGGCTGGCCGAGCGGGTTCACCACGCGACCGAGGAAGCCCTCGCCCACGGGCACCGACAGCACCTCGCCGGTCCGCTTGACCTGCTGACCCTCGGCCAGGCTGCCGGAGTCACCCAGGATGACAGCGCCGATCGAGCGCGCTTCCAGGTTCAGTGCCACGCCGAGGATGCCGTCCTCGAACTGCAGCAGCTCGTTGGCCATCGCCGACGGCAGGCCCTCGACGCTGGCGATACCGTCACCGGTGGTGGCGATGATCCCGACCTCTTCGCGGGTCACCTCGGGCGAATAGTCGGAGACGTAGCTCTCGATCGCGGAGCGGATCTCGTCGGTGGAGATCGTCAACTCGGTCATCGCGTTCCCTCATCTGTCGGTGTTGCTGTGCACTGCGTGTCCATGGTCTGCGTGTCGATGCTCCGGCCACGAACCGTCAGCGGCTCGTGGGCAGATACTGCTGTCCTGCTGCTCATCCGAGGGAGCGTCCCAGCGCGGCGAGGCGGCCGGCGGCGCTGCCGTCGATCACTTCCTCGCCGACCTTGATCCGCATGCCGCCCAACAGGGCAGGATCCACCTCGATGTGCACCGCGACCGGCCGGCCGTAGATCCGCTGCAGCGCCGCGGACAACCGCTGCTGCTGGGACTCGTCGAGTCCTGCGGCGGCAGTCACATCGGCCACCAGCTCGTTGCGACGCTCGGCTGCCTGGTCGACGAGGTCACGGATGCGGTGGGAGAAGGACCGTCCGTTCACCTCGCCGGCCGAGGAGTTCAGCAGGGCGATCGTCAGGCGATCAGCACGGCCGTCGAGCAGTCGGGTCACCAGCGAGACCCTGGCCTGCGGATCGCCGGCCGGATCGTCCAGGACGACCGACAACTCGGGAGATCCCTCGACGATGCGGCCGAACCGGAACAGCTCGTCCTCGACCCGGTCGAGTCGGTCCTCGCGCTCCGCGGACAGGAACAGCGCGGTGCGGCCCAGTCGCTGGACCGCCTCCCGCAGGTCGGCACCCGAAGCCCAGGGGCGCCGCACCGCGTCGTCGAGCAACTCGACGACCTGGCTGGAGACCTTGCCGTCGAAGATCGAATGCACCATGCGGGCACGCCCGTCGAGTTCAGTGCTGGACTCCGTCAACGTGCGCCGGAGCACCGGGTTGGCGATGAGCACGCCGGCCACCCCGAGCAGCTCGTCGCCGAGCTTCTCCAGCTCGTCCACCGATGCCGACGACGTCTCGGAGACGAGTCGGTCATTCAGCGCCGAGAGGGCTTCGCGGCTGGAGATGTGCTGCATCAGCTCTCCAGATCGGCGAGGAACCGCTCGACGGTCCGTCGGCGCAGGGCCTCGTCCTCGAGTGATTCGCCCACGACCTTGCCGGCCAGCTGGACGGACATCCGGCCGAGGTCGTCGCGGAGCTCCGCGACGATCTGGGCGCGCTGGCTGTCGAGCTGCGAACGGCCGGCGGAGGAGATCCGCTCGGACTCCTGTTTCGCCTGGGCCAGGATGTCGTCCTTGATGGCCTGCGCCTGGGAACGCGCGTCCTCGCGGATCTTCGCGGCTTCCTCACGGGCGCCGGAGAGCTGCTGCTGGTACTTCTCCAGCGCAGCCTTGGCCTCGAGCTGGGCCGACTCCGCCTTGGCGATACCGCCCTCGATGGCCTCGGTGCGGTCGGCATAGGCCTTCTCGAACATCGGCCAGGCGAACTTGCGCAGCACGAAGACCAGCACCGCGAAGGCAATGGCCGCGATGAGCACCTCGCCCCACGGCAGACCGATGGGCTTCGTGTCCACTTCGGCGCACTCGGCGAAGACCTGCTCTTTGGTCAGGCCCTCGATGTTGAGGTCCGGTGTGCAACCCGCGGCGAAATAACTGATGACGGTCATTTACCCGCACCCTTCGATGAGTTCACTGGTCGGTGAGGGTGGATCAGAGGATGAACGGCACAACGAAGCCCAGCAGCGCGAGGGCTTCGGACACGGCGAAGCCGAGGAAGGCGTAGGTCCGCGTCAGGCCGGCGGACTCCGGCTGGCGGGCGGTCGAGGTGATGTAGCTGGCCCAGACGATGCCTACACCGATACCGGGGCCGATCGCTGCAAGGCCGTACCCGATGGTGCCGAGGTTGCCCGAGATGTCGACGTTGACGTCGGCGAGGTTCTGCAGAGCGGACATGAAGGTGCTTCTCCCTTTCGATGATGCTGTTCTGGTGATCCGTGATGGCACGGGCCAGGTGCTGCGGTCAGTGCGGCCGGAGTTCCGGCCTTTCGGAAATGGTCAGTGCGAGTCGGCCAGCGAGCTCTCGAGGTAGATGGCGGTCAACAGGGTGAACACGTACGCCTGCAGCGCACAGATCAGCAGCTCGAAGAAGACCAGGAAGATGCTTGCCGCGCCGGGGAGCACGAACAACGCATAGCCGGCGCCGCCACTCTCGAGCAGGAAGATCGTGCCGACCGAGGCAACGCCGACCAGCATGTGGCCGGCGAACATGTTGGCAAACAACCGGACGGCCTGGGTGAACGGCCGGAGGATGATGTTCGAGAGGAACTCGATCGGGATCAGCAACAGGTGCATGGCCACCGGGACTCCGGGGATGTAGCACTGCAGTTTGAAGTAGCCCCCGATGCCGTGCTTCTTGATCCCGACGGCGTTGTAGAGCACCCAGACCAGCACCGCCAGGAACACCGGGATCGCGAAGTGCGAGGTCACCGGCAACTGGGCCACGGGCACGAGCTCCCACAGGTTCATCACCAGCACGAAGGCGAACATGGTGGTCAGGAAGCCGGCCCACTTGCGGCCGTCCTTGCCGCCGAGCACCTCGATGGCGATGCCGTTCCGGACGAAGCCGTAGATCGACTCGCCGAAGAACTGCAACTTGCCGGGCCGGACGGCGGCCTTGCGGGCGCTGGCGACGAAGAAGGCAATGATCAGGATGGTGCCAAGAATCAGCAGCACCATCGCCTTGACGGAGGCGATGACGGTGCCGTCACCCAACCGGTCGAAGAAGAAGGAGTGTTCGACGGTGGGGGCGTGGAAGGCCCCGTCGTCCTCTGCAGCGGCAGCCATGATCATGGCTTCCTGAGCTGACAGGAGCGGAATCACTCGGTCTCCCTTCGGGTGCTGGCCGGAGGCGGCCCGGTCGTTGGGTCGGTCGGTCGAGCCACCGCGGGTTCGCTGTGGATCACTCGCGCGATCACTGCATAGATCCCGAGGACCATTCCGACGATCACTCCGACCGGGAGGGCGAACTTCGTGCCCCACCACTGGTCAAGGAGCCAACCGATCCCACCCCACACGGCGAATCCGCCGAGCATGGTGGAGACGACAGCCCACCCTTCGTCAGCACCTTTTCGGTCCTTGACGCGGGCCGGATCGGGGATGATTCCCGGTCTCCGTGGCCTGCTCTTCATGGCAAACAGAATGTATCAGCCCGCGTGCCCCCGCTCGAACCGGGGCCGAGCCAAGTTCTACGAATCGTCAAAGAATGTCACAGCAGTTCGAACCTGTTCCGCACCGGGGTCAGGTCGGATCGACGTAGAAGATCTTGGTGGTCCACACGTACCGCATGTGCGCGCCCAGCCAGGCGAACACGCCGATGGCCACCGATCCCGCCATCCACTTCGTGTCGACAGCGCCGTCCCGCGGGATCATCACCAGCACCACGCCGAGCCCGATCACCTTGCCGAGATAGCTGATCAGCGCCGCCTTCATCACGTTCTTGGGGTTCCTGGCACCGACCCTGGCGATGATCACCGTCGAGACAGTGAAGAAGCCGCCGACGATCGCCGATCCGATGGCCACGCCGAGGATCCCGCGGCCGCCGGTGATCAGACCGGCAGCGATTCCCTCGAGCACTGCACACCCGATGAGTACCGCCCAGCAGATCCGCAGATGTCCGAGCGACCACGCTCCCCCGCTCGCCGAGCGACGCGCAGCCTTCTCGACGGCGTCCAGGTTCAGCGGTGGCAGGGGTGGCAGGGGTGGCAGCGGAGACTTCGGAGCGGCGGGGATGACGATGTTGTCCTGAATGGCGGTGTCCTTCTGTCGGGAGGTCGGAGGCTCGGAGCGGCGGTCGGTCACGCCGTCACCTCGGCGCGGCGCTCGCTCAGTCGGCGGGCTCTGATCCGTGGCCAGATCGAGGCCATCGAGGCGACGACCAGACCGATCCCGGTGGGCACCAGCGCCCACTGCCAGGTCATGAAGGCCAGCGAGACGGCGCTGCCGCCCAGCACGGCGGCCCACAGGTAGAACACCAGCACCGCCTGCCGGTGGGTGTGGCCGATGTTCAGCATCCGGTGGTGCAGGTGCTGCTTGTCGGCGGTGAAGGGGTGCTTGCCCTTGCGGGTCCTGCGGACGACCGCCATCAGGAAATCGAGCAGCGGGATGAAGACGACGGCCAGCATGACGATCAGCGGCGCGAGCAGCGCGATCGTCGAACGCGGGCCGAAGGTCGAGTAGTCGAGCTTGCCGCTGGTGCTGATCACGGCCGCGGACATCGCCAGCCCGATGAACATC
The DNA here is from genome assembly GCA_037720195.1 of Nakamurella sp. Taxonomy (GTDB): domain Bacteria; phylum Actinomycetota; class Actinomycetes; order Mycobacteriales; family Nakamurellaceae; genus Nakamurella. The sequence continues at coordinate 65,486 of JBBJML010000011.1, forward strand.
GAGCCGGAGTCGCCCATGAAGATCCTGGCCGGATAGAAGTTGTGCGGCAGAAAGCCCAGGCAGGCCCCGAACAGCGCCGCGGCGATCAACGGCGACTGGGTGGCCTCGGGGTTGAGTGAGTCGCCGTACTGGTGGATGGAGAAGACGAACATCCCGACGGTGGAGATCAGCGCGACACCGGCCAGCAGTCCGTCCAAACCGTCGATGAAGTTCATCGCGTTCGTCAGCACGACGGTGATCAACACCGTGACGAGCAGCCCCTGGGTCTGGTCGAGGGTGACGGCGGTGCCGAACCCACCACCGTCACTCGATCCGCCGATCGGCAACCAGATCTGGGTCCACTGCACCCCGAAGTAGACGAGTACCCCGGCGGCGAGAATCTGGCCGGCGAGTTTGGTCAGCGAGTCCAGGTCGAACCGGTCGTCCAGCACGCCGACGAAACAGATCACAGCGCCGGCGACGAGCACGCCGACGATCTCGGTGTTGTTGCCGAACGCCTGCTTCAGCTCCGGCAGCTGATAGGCCACCGCGAACGCTGCCGTGACGCCGATGAAGACTGCGACGCCGCCCATCCGTGGGGTCGGGAGCTGGTGGACGTCCCGGTCCCGGATCGCGGTCACCGCGCCCAGCCTCCGAGCAACCACCCGCACCACCCCGGTGACGAGGTACGTCACCAGCGCGGACGTCGCGACCACGAGCAGATACTCGCGTACCGGGATGAGGGACAGCACCTGGCCAGGGTAGTCGCGCCGGGCTCTGTCCCTGGCATCCCGTGGTGCGCCGGGCCCGTCCGGCAGTCCCCGGGCCTCCGTGCAACGAACCCCACTCGGCACGATGAAACTCTTTCCACAGGTGCGACGGATGAGAGCGGAACCGACGGATGAGCGAGCTCGTCCCAGCCGATGAACCACCCAGGAGATGCCCGGGCACATCAGGGATCCACGCCGGATCCGCAGCCGAGACCGTCTCCCAGGGAGTCCCCCACGCCGGGGAACGGGCCCGGATCGCACGCCGCGATCCGGGCCCGCATACGTTCGCCGGTCGGTATCTGGTCCCAGCGCTCGTCGTCCGCCACTGCAGGAGTTCCCCATGACGATTCCTCCCCGCCCTCCCGGCCAGCCCAACCCGTTCGGGCAGCAGGCCCCACCGCCCTGGGATCCTCGGGGTTTCAGCGGACCGGTCGGCGGTGCACCCGGCGGCCAGCACCCGGGAGGCCCCAACGGTCCGATGATCTACGGCCCCGGGCCGTACCCGCCGGGGCTGCAGCAGCCCGGGCATCCCGGCGGACCGTCCAGCCCGCTCGGCGCACACCCGGCTGCACCGAAGGCCCGGCCGTGGGTGGTCGTGCTACGGACCGCAGCCCTGGTGCTGGTGGCGCTGGGACTCTCGATCCCGTTCGACTCCAGTTGCGACTGGGTCGCCCGCACCACCTGGGCGGTCTTCGCGATCGTCGCGGCTCTGACCCAACTGGTGTCCTCCGCCGGCGGCTCGTTCGGCTGGGACATCCGGCGCTCGTGGCTGATCGGCGCAGTGGCCACCGGAGCGCTCACCCTGCACTGGCTGTTGATCGCGCTGCCGAACGTGGGCTCGAACGCGGGGTTCTGTCTGACGTTCGGAACCGCAGCGGCGATCGGCGGGATGCTGCTGGCGCCCGGGCGGCGCTGGTGATCGACCCGGCGCTCCGGCGCCGACTGCTGCCGGCCGGGGCGCTCGCGCTGCTGGCGCTCGGCCTTCCCTGGACGACCGAGTACTCCGTTCCCGGCGACTACTCACCGGGCTTCTGCACGACCACCTACGACGCGAACGGCTATGGCTCGGTGTCCTGCGATCCCGGATTCATCGGGGCCGGGTACCACTCGCCGGCTGCACCCGGATTCACCCTGGACGTCCGGGTCTATGCAGCGCTGATGCTGATCGCCGCCGTCTGGGGCATCCGTCGACGCTCCCCCGTGTTGGTCGGTATCGCCCTCGTCATCGGCGTGGCCGCGCTCCTTCGCAACCCGGGAACTGAAGCGGGACAACTGGTCTGGGCGGGCGCGCTGGTGGTCGCCGGCATCGCACTGGCCGAGGCCGGGTTGCTCGGTGACCGTGCCCGGCACTGGCTGCGGCACCGGGTTCGCGTTCTTGCAGGGTGACCCCGGAAACGCTCAGTTGCGCCGCCCACTCGGACACATCGCCCCGGGGTCGCCGGAATGACTGTGGCCGTAGGTCTTCTCCCACTGTGCCCGCTCGTCGCCACCGCTCGGACGGGGTGGATACCCGAAGACGGCCAGCTCACGGTCGGTGGCCGACGCGGGCACGAAGTCGGACGGCGCGATGATCGTGAGCGCCCCGTCGTCCGGCGCGCCGTAGTGGCGGATCTGCCCGATACCCGGGCCCGGACCGGTCACGGTCACCCCGGTGCCGTCGATGTAGTCCACCGACACCACCGTCGCGCAACCGTTGGCATCGGGAGAGGAAGCGCTGCCGGCCAGCGCGCCGCTGTACAGGAAGGCGACGAACGCGATCAGCCCGGCGCCGACCCCGTATCGCGCCCGGATCCTCATGCGCTGGTCGAGGTGCTGGTGACGATCTGCCCGGGCTCGGTGTGCGGACCGCAGGAAGCGCCCGCGGCGGCCACGCCCGACGCCATCACGATCACAGCGAGGACCCGTGCTCCAACCCGCACGACGGCGTTGCTCCGACACCTGCGGATGCTGGTCATCGAGCCCTCCCTTGCATGCCTGCGGCAACTACTCGTGCAGCATGCTCCGCATCACTCGTCCGCGGCAACAGTGCCGGCGACCTCGCGGATCGCGTCCAGGGACACCGCACCCTGGCGCAGCACCCGGGGCAGCTCGCCGGTGAGATCGACGATGGTAGACGCGACCCCCTGGGCCGCCGGGCCACCGTCCAGGTAGACCGGCACATCATCGCCGAGTTGGTCGTGTGCCTCCTGCGCGGTCTGTGCGGCCGGTGATCCGCTCCGGTTCGCGCTGCTGACGGCCATCGGACCGACCATCCGCAGCAGGTCGAGAGTCACCGGGTGCAGCGGCATCCGCAGCATCACGGTGCCGGCGGTGTCGCCCAGGTTCCACCGCAACGACGGCGCGTGCTCGACGACCAGCGACAACCCGCCCGGCCAGAAGGCCTCGACGAGCCGCCGGCCGACCGCAGGCATGTCCGTAACCAGTCCGTCCACGGTCGACCAGCTGCCGATCAGCACCGGCACCGGCATGTCCGGACCACGGCCCTTGCTCGCCAGCAGGGAGTTGACGGCAGCGCTGTCGAACGCGTCCGCGCCGAGGCCGTAGACGGTGTCGGTGGGCACCACCACGAGCTCCCCTCGGCGGGCTGCGGCTGCTGCCGCATCCAGGCCTTCCCGACGCTCGACGGGATCAGCGCAGTCATAGATGGTCGTCACGTCCGACAGTCTGTCACCACCCGCACCGGCCACCGGGTCCACGCCGATCGAGCGAGTGAAGAACGAACCAGTCGATCTCCCCACCCACGCCGATCGAGCGAGCGAGCGAGGAACGAACGAGTCGAGATCCCGTCAGACCACGCCCCGGTCTCGCCGGACGCTGCCATTGTGTGACCCGCCACAGGTAGGTAAGTTCCCCCTTGAACAGCGCCCCCGTAAATCCTTCACCCCCGCGATCGCGGGTCAGAAACGAGGACTGATGTCCGGAGTCGACCGTCGTTCCTTCCTTCGCGCAGCCGGGATCTCGGCGGCCGCCGTGCCGCTGCTCCCCGCAGCGTCCGCGCTCGCTGACGACAGCCGCGCCGCCGGCGTCGACCCCGCCACGCACGGTCACGGCGGACGGCGGGGTGTGGTCACCGGCGCCGATGTCCTTGCCGCCGACAGGTTCCGCGCCCTGAAGGGTCGCAAGGTCGGCATCGTCACCAACCCCACGGGCGTCACCGCTTCCCTCGTCAGCATCGTCGACGCGATGTACGCCTCGGGCAACGTGGACGTGGTCGGGGTGTTCGGTCCTGAGCACGGCTTCCGCGGTACTGCCCAGGCCGGCGAGGCCGAGGAGACGTACGTCGACGAGCGCACCGGGATCACCGTCTACGACGCCTACGGCGCGAACGCCGACAAGCTGACGGAACTGTTCACCACGTCCGGCGCGGACACCATCATCTTCGACATCCAGGACGCCGGCGCGCGTTTCTACACCTACATCTGGACCATGTACACGGCGATGCGCGCGGCACTGCGGACCAAGGCGAGGTTCGTCGTCCTCGACCGTCCCAACCCGACCGGCGGCATCGCCCGCGGTCCGATGATGACGTCCGCGTTCACCTCGGGGGTCGGCGCCGAGAACATCGTCCAGGCCCACGGTCTGACCGTCGGTGAGCTTGCCCGGTATCTGAACTCCGAGATCCTGCCGTCGGACGAGAACGGCAAGAAGCACGCCTCGATCACCGTCGTGGAGATGGAGAACTACTCACCCGACATGAAGTTCGCCGACACCGGGCTGCAGTGGGTACCGCCGAGCCCGAACGTGCCGACGCCGGACACCGCTCTGCTGTACCCGGGCACCGGGATGTTCGAGGGTGTCCTCTACTCGGAGGGTCGCGGCACCACCCGCCCGTTCGAGATCATCGGAGCCCCGAGCGTCGACTACCGCTGGGCCGCAGCGCTGGCCGCGCGCAAGGTGCCGGGCGTGCAGTTCCGCGAGGCCTACTTCACCCCGACGTTCAACAAGTTCGTCGGTGAGGTCTGCGGCGGTGTGCAGGTCCACATCACCGACCGGAACGCACTGGATCCGATCCGGGTCGCGGTTGAGATGTTGGTGGCCGCCAAGGCCCTCTACCCCGCGTTCGCGTGGCGCTACGACAGCTACGACCCGGTTCGTCCCTACTGGATCGACAAGCTGACCGGGTCCACCCGGCTGCGGGAGCAGATCTCCGCCGGCGCCTCCGTCGAGACCGTGTTGGGCGCGTGGAAGAGCGAGCTTGCGGCCTTCGACCGAACGCGTCGTCAGTACTTCATCTACCGCGGCTCCCGCGGCTGAGCGGGAGCAGGCAGATGAACGAGGCAAGCACGGGCGCGGCCAGGTCGGTCGACCGGCGCACCGCGCTGCGGTGGAGCTTCACCGGAGCGGCGGCAGCAGGCCTGACGATGGTCGGACTGGGGACGGCGACAGCGGAGGCAGGCGGAGTGGACGACACGACCGGACGCGGCGGCCCGGGTCACGGCGGTCCAGGCCACGGCAGTCCGGGGCGGGAGGAGAAGTTACGACCGGGTTCACCGCGCTCGGTGGGTCTGGATCCGGCGGTCATTGCCGCGGCACTGGCCAAGGTGCGCACGTACGAGGTTCCGCGGCCGGATGGTACCCTGCTGCTCCCGGGAGCGGTCGGGCTCTATGCCCACCACGCCCGCATCGTCGGGACCGACGTCAGCGGGTTCGCCCGGCTCTACGGGGATGCGACACAGCAGCTGCCGCCACGGGAACGGATCCCGATGCGCCGGTCGACGATCTTCGACCTGGCGTCGCTGTCCAAGTTGTTCACCTCCATAGTCGCCGTCCAGCAGATCGAAGCCGGCCACGTGGACCTGTCGGCCACCGTCGCCAGCTATCTGCCTGCCTTCGCGGCGAACGGCAAGCAGGACGTCACCATCGAGATGCTGCTGACGCACACCTCCGGGTTCACTTCCTGGCTGCCGCTGTACTCGAAATATCCCGATGTGGCAGCGCGATTCCAGGCGGTGCTGGATGCCCCGTTGGCGAACCCGGCCGGCAGCACGTATCTCTACAGCGACCTGAACATGATCAGCATTCAGCTGGTGCTGCAGCACCTCACCGGCCGGACGCTGGATGTGTTGGTGCACGACGGCATCACCCGGCCGCTCGGCATGCGCGACACGATGTACAACCCTCCGGCCCGCCTGCGGCACCGGATCGCGGCTACCGAGTTCCAGGCCGTGCCGGCTCGCGGTCTGGTGTGGGGCGAGGTGCACGACGAGAACGCCTGGAGCCTGGATGGGGTGGCCGGTCATGCCGGGGTTTTCTCCACGGCGGACGATCTCGCGGTCCTCGCCCAGACCCTGATCAACGGTGGTCGCTACGGCCAGGCCCGGATCCTCGACGAGGCAGGAGTGGCACTGCTGGCCACCGATCGCAATCAGGAGTTCCCCGGTCACGCGCACGGTCTCGGGTTCGAGATCGACCAACCGGCGTACATGGGTCGGCTGTCCGGCCCGAACACGGTGGGCCACACCGGTTACACCGGAACAACCATTACCATCGACCTGGCGCAGCGTTCGTTCGCGATCTTCCTCAGCAACCGGGTGCACCCCTCGCGCAACAACGGCAGCATCCAGGCTGTCCGCGCCGAGTTCGCCTCCGGGCTGGCCGACGCGCGCTGACGCGATGCATGATCGCGCGACCATCGGAGTCACGGTGGTCGAGCGTCAACCACAGCGGTATCCTTCGACTCCTTCTTCGCTCAGGACGGAGAGCAGTGACGCAGGAGTCGAGACCCCGTCGGCACACGCGGGTGCTGGAACACCTCACCTACGACACCATCCCCTGCGCGCTCGGAACCTGCGAGTCGACTCACCTGCGCGGCGGCGCCGACGTCGAACGTTGGCTGGGCAGTCGGGTGCGCTGTGGTGAGGTGTCGTCGGCCTGCTTCGGTCGGCGGGTGGGTCGGTAGCTGCCGGGTCGGCGGTCCCAGACCACCTGTCCTGCAGCGACTTCACCGTTCAGTTCGTCCCGGTGGACGATGGTGTGGTGGGACGGGCAGAGCAGGGCAGCGTTGTCGAGGTCGGTGGGTCCGCCGTCGACCCAGTGCACCAGGTGGTGAGCGTCCGCCCACTGGGCGGGAATGTCGCAGCCGGGGGAAGGTGCAGTGCCGATCCCGCTGCCACAGCACTCGTTTCTGCGCGAGGGTGAACAGTCGCTGTTCCTTGCCGCAGTCCAGGATCGCGCCGTCAGCACCGAGGACGGTGGGGATGATCCCTGCCTCGCAGGCCAGCTTGCGGACGGTGTCCGGAGCCAGGAGGGTGCCGTCGGCGATCGTGCCGACGCAGGTGCCGGCGCCGGTGCGTTGCTGCAGGTCGTCGAGGCTCATGGTGACGTTGAGGGTCGCAGTCGGTGCTGCGGTGACCCCCTGTCCTTGGGCGAGGACGGAGCGGCGCAGCGCCTCGAGGAGTGCTTCGCCGCGGCGCCGGTCTGCGGGCCGGCCGTCGCTTTCGCCGGTGTCCGGATTCAGTCGCGGTGCGGACAGAGCCTGGATGGCTGCTTCCAGGATGCTGAGGCCTTCGTTGTCGACGACCAAGCGGTATTCGTGCAGCCCGGTCGACGTTTCGGTCGGCGAGGAGAGGGAGATGTGGCGGCGGCAGCGTTCCTGGAAGTTGCTGAACTCGTCGGGCTTGCCGTGGTGGGCGATGATCCATTGCCGGAGTTCCCGGACACCGCGCGGGCCGTGTTCGACGCCGTGGTGCACCAGTTGCTTCAGGACGATCGGGTGCGCACCTGGGAGCAGCTCCGGGGCAAGCTTGTCGTACTCGCCCTGCACGACCACTGCGGTGGTGAGGTCGAGGTCGGCGGTGCGGATGGAGTCGGTGATCTCGGCGAGGTCCGGTCGGCGCAGGATGTGCGCGGCTTTCGCGATGGTGGTTGCTTCGCGGCGGGAGTGCCAGCCGTGTTCGGCGACCCAGCCGCGGGTCGATGCCGATTGGGAGACCTCCACCACGCCGCGGGCCTCGGCGTCGGCGGTGACGATCACGCTGGCAGCGCCGGCCAGCGCGCGGAGTTCGGCGAGTTCAGCAAGGAACCCGCCCAGTTCACCGGTGGGACACTGGAAGATGTTCATGTGCAGTGCTTTCAGCCCGGCACCCATCGCAGCGGTGAGTTCGCGGATGTCCGCGACGCTCGCCCCACCAGTGCTGTTCATGGGTACGACGTTACTCAGTGGGTCCGACAGTCCACCTTCTGGAAGTAGCTGTGGAGCAACGGTTGTGATCACGATCAGGTCACGATCCTGGCGGACTTTGCAGGTTGTCACTTCAGTGCGTGATGCCCCCGGGTCCTGACGTGACGGGATCTCGACGCGCTCGTTCCTCCCTTGCTCGATCAGCGAAGAGTGTGGCGGTTGAGCGATGCCGTAGCCGAGAGCTTCCGTGCGGCAACGGAATCTCGACGCGCTCCTTCGTCGCTTGCTCGATCGGCGGACGGGCGCGGTGATCGAGCGAGGGCCTGAACAGCACAGATCCTGACGTGACGGGATCTCGACGCGGTCGTTCCTCCCTTGCTCAATCAGCGAAGAGTGTGGCGGTCGAGCGATGCCGTAGCCGAGAGCTTCCGTGCGGCAACGGGATCTCGACGCGCTCCTTCGTCGCTTGCTCGATCGGCGAAGAGTGCGGCGTCGAGCAACGAAGGAGACGGCACCTATCCTGATCTGGCGGGAGCTCGACTCACTCCGTTCGCTCGATCAGCGTCAAAACAGCATCTCCGCAGAGGCTCAGAGGCCCGGGCCTCAGAGGGAGCGAGACGGGTCGATCCCCAGCGACACCCGTTGCGCGGTCACAAATCTCGGTCGACCGGCGAGGTCGGTGTGGTCCTGCACGTCGGCCAGGACCCGGCGCTGCTGCAGGATCGCCGGCACGCTCTCGCCCTGGGTGTAGTCGTGCTCGATGCCCAGCAGGCCACCGGTGCGGAGCAGCCCCGCGGCGATCGGCACCAGCACCCTGATGACGTCGAGCCCGTCCGCTCCCCCGAACACGGCAGCGGCCGGATCGTGCTGGGAGACCTCGGGTTCCACCGGGGTGGCGTCGGGAACGTAGGGCGGGTTGCTGAGCACCAGGTCGGCCTGCCCGGCCAAGTCGTAGGTCACCCGCTCGTCGGCGATGTCGCCACCGCGCAGGTCGATCGACGTCCCCCCGCGTTCGAGGTGGCGCTCCAGATTGCGCCTGGCCCAGGCCAGTGCGTTCGGATCCCGTTCCACGGCAACCACTCTCGCGTCCGGCCGCGCAGCGGACACCGCAAGCGCGATGGCCCCGCTCCCCGAGCACAGATCCACCACGAGTGGCGCGGAGACGCCCTTCACCGCGCGGAGCGCCCAGTCGACCAGCAGTTCGGTCTCCGGCCGCGGGATGAAGACTCCTGGCCCGACCTGGATCGTCGCCAGACCGAGCTGCACCTCACCGATGATGTGCTGCAACGGGATCCGCTGCGCACGTCGCGCGATCACCGTGCGGTAGTGCTCCACCCATTCCGGCTCCACCAGCGGCTGCAGACCGAGCCTGGTCCGCCCCACTCCGAGGATCCAGGCGGCCAGCTCCTCAGCGTCCACCTGCGGGGTGGGCACACCGGCCGCCTCGAGTTCCTGCGCGGCCTGCCGGATCACCACCCGCAACGGCTGGCGTTTCACGACGGTCCTCCTGCTGCGAGCGCGAGCCGCTCGGCGCGATCCGCGGACGCGAGCGCGTCCAGGGCGGGATCCAGATCGCCGTCCAGTACCGCGTCCAGGTTGTAGGCCTTGAAGCCCACCCGATGATCCGCGAACCGGTTCTCACCGTAGTTGTACGTCCGCACCCGTTCGCTGCGGTCGACCGTGCGCACCTGGGAGCGGCGGGCGTCCGCCTCGGCCGATGCGGCCTGCTCACGGGCGGCCACCAGCAACCGGGAGCGCAGGATGCGCATCGCCTGTTCCTTGTTCTGCAGTTGGGACTTCTCGTTCTGACAGCTCGCCACGATGCCGGTCGGCAGGTGGGTGATGCGGACCGCCGAGTCTGTCGTGTTCACCGACTGCCCGCCGGGTCCGGAGGACCGGAAGACGTCGATCCGCAGGTCGCCGGGCAGCACATCGACCTCCACGTCCTCGGCCTCAGGAGCCACGAAGACGCCGACCGCCGAGGTGTGCACGCGACCCTGCGATTCGGTCACCGGCACCCGCTGGACGCGGTGCACGCCACCCTCGAACTTCAGCCTGGCCCACACACCGTCGGCCGGCGCCGGATTGCCCGGCGCCTTCACCGCCACCGTGACGGAGGTGTACCCACCCAGATCGGAGTCGGCCGCGGAGAGGATCTCGGTCTTCCAGCCGCGTCGCTCGGCGTACCGCAGATACATCCGCAGCAGATCCCCGGCGAACAGGGCCGACTCGTCGCCGCCCTCCCCCGCCTTGACCTCGAGGATCACGTCCTTGGCATCGTCCGGGTCACGTGGAGCGAGCAGTTCGGCGAGCGCCGATTCGAGCTGCACGATCCGGACTGTCAGTTCTGCGGCTTCGGCGGCGAACGTCGCGTCCTCGGACGCGAGTTCCTGGGCGGCACCGAGATCGCCGCGGACCGTCTCCAGTTCGGTGGCGGCACGCACGATGGGCGTCAGTTCCGCGTACCGCCGTCCGAGCGTGCGAGCCAAGGCCTGGTCGGCGTGCACCGCCGACTCCGACAGGCGCAGCTCCAGCTCCCGGTACTCACCGACCAGCTCGGGCACGCCCGTCACGGCGGGGATGTTCGTGGTACTCACCAGGTCGCTCATCTCTCACCGCAGGGCAGCCACCGGGACGGTGGCCGGAAACGCGAAACGGCGCCCACCCGGCTCATCGAGACGATGAGCGGGTGGGCGCCGTGCGGAGGAACTAGCGGGTGCGCTTGCCGTACCGCTGCTCGAAGCGGGCGACGCGGCCGCCGGTGTCGAGGATCTTCTGCTTGCCCGTGTAGAACGGGTGGCACTGGGAGCAGACCTCGACGGTGATGTTGCCGCGGGTCTCGGTGCTCCTGGTCGTGAACGAGTTGCCACAACCACAGGTGACCGTGGTGTCGGTGTACTCGGGGTGGATACCGGTCTTCATCTGTGCTGGTTCCCTTCTCAGTGGCCGCCGGGTCGATCCAGGTGCGGGATGCACGGGAGTCGGGAACCGGAGCCGGGTGTACCTGACCATTCTGCCAGATCGGAGGGGTCCTGCCGGACCACGGCGGGAACCACAGGACGACGAAGAGCTGGGCTCCACCACGATCCGGGAGGCCCCATCCGCTGACTCCGCCTACAACACGGATCACTGTCGGGTATTCCCGGCTGCGAGCCGTCCGAGCTCAACCCACTGCAGGATCGGGGATCGTCACCACGAGCACGCCCGGCGGACGTGGTCGTCCGATCCTGGCACCGATCCAGATGCCGACCTGGGTCATGAGGGCCTGGAAGCCGTACTTGCGGCGTAGTGCCGCCAGAACGTCGGTGACCCTGGCATCGTCACCGATCGCCGCGTGAGCCTCGATGGGCTCACCCACCGGTTCGCCGCGCACGCTGCAGGGCTGCACCAGCACCCGGCCGTCGTTGCGGATCCGCTTGACCTTGCCCGACGTCGGATTGGTCCAGACCCACAGGTCGCCGTCCAGCTCCACTGCCCAGACCGCCGTCGGCACGGCCACGCCGGACTTGCGGAACGTGGTGAGGAGGGTGAAGCGGGCATCGGCCAACGCCTGCAGCGGTGTCGGCCGATCCCCGTGTCCGGACCCGGTCATCACTCCTGGCCGGGCGTGTTCTTCGCGACCTGCATGAGGAACTCGATGTTCGTGCGCGTCTTGCGCAGCCGGTCGAGCACCAGCTCCAGGGCCTGCTGGGTGTCCAGCGCGCCGAGCACCTTGCGGAGCTTCACCACGACGGCGAGCTCGTCCGGGCTCATCAGCAGGTCCTCTTTGCGGGTCGAGGACTGGTTGAGGTCGATCGCCGGGAAGATCCGCTTGTCCGACAGCCGCCGGTCCAGCTTGAGCGCGGCGTTGCCGGTGCCCTGGAACTCCTCGAAGATCACCGTGTCGCCGGCCGAGCCGGTCTCCACCAAGGTGGAGGCGAAGATCGTCAGCGAGCCACCGTTCTCGATGTTCCGCGCTGCGCCGAGGAACCGCTTCGGCGGGAACAGCGCGGTCGAGTCGACACCACCGGACAGGATTCGGCCGGACGCCGGTGCCGCCAGGTTGTAGGCCCGGCCCAGTCGGGTGATCGAGTCGAGCAACACGACGACGTCGCGGCCCATCTCGACCAGTCGCTTGGCCCGCTCGATCGCCAGTTCGGCGACCATCGTGTGGTCTGCCGGCGGCCGGTCGAAGGTCGAGGCGATGACCTCACCCTTCACCGAGCGCTGCATGTCGGTGACCTCTTCGGGACGCTCGTCCACCAGCACCACCATCAGGTGGCACTCCGGGTTGTTCGTCGCGATCGCGTTGGCGATGGCCTGCATCACCATGGTCTTGCCGGCCTTGGGCGGCGCGACGATCAGCGCGCGCTGCCCCTTGCCGACCGGCATCACGATGTCGATGACACGGGTCGTCAGCAGGTGCGGTTCGGTTTCCAGGCGCAGCCGCTCGTTCGGGTAGAGCGGGGTGAGCTTGGTGAACTCCGGCCGGTTCTTCGCGGCTTCGGCGTCGAGGCCGTTGACGGTGTCGATCCGGACCAGCGCGTTGAACTTCTGCCGCTGCTGCGACTCACCCTCGCGCGGTGCACGGACAGCACCGACCAGATGGTCGCCGCGCCGCAGACCGTGCTTGCGGACCTGGCTCAGCGAGACGTAGACGTCGTTCGGACCGGACAGGTAGCCGGACGTGCGGACGAAGGCGTAGGAGTCGAGCACGTCGACGATGCCGGCGACCGGCAACAGGACGTCGTCCTCCCGGATCTCGGTGTCCGGGTCGCCGCCGAGCCGATCGGTGCGGGCATTCCCGCGACGGTTGCGGGTGCTGCGGTCGCGGTCGCGGTACCGGCTGCGCCGGCCGCCGCGATCGTCGTCCTCGTCCTGCGAGGAGCTCTGGTCGTTGCGGTCGTTGCGGGTGTTCTGCCGGTTCTGGTTGTCGCGCTGGCGATCCTGGCGGTCGCCCTCGCCCTGGTCGCTCTGGCCGCCGGCGTTCTGGCCGCCCGAACCCTGGCCGTTCTGCGAACCGCCCTGCCCGTTCTGGTTGCCGCCCTGGCCGTTCTGGGTGCCACCCGTCTGACCGTCGCGGTCGCGGTCACGCCGGTTGCGTCGGTTGCGGCGGCTGCTGCGCTCGCCCTGCTCGCCGTCCTGACGGTCGCCTCCACGGTCGTTCTGCTGGTCGGTCTGACGACCGTTCTCCGTGCGGTCACCGCCGCCCTGACGCTCGGCCTGCGACGGCTTGGTGTCGGAGTTGCCGGCGCCGTTCGCGTCGGTGCTGCCGGTGCGCTCGCGGTGACGGGACCGGGAGTCCCCGTCGTCGGCCGGTCGCTCACCGGTCGGACGATCCTCCGCCGAACGGTCGCCGGACGGGCGGTCGGTGTCGCCGGCCCGGGCGGGCCGGTCGGCGTCGAAGAGCGTCGCTGACGCACCGTCGGCTGCGTTCGGGGCACCGGCGGCGCGGCCCGCACGACGGCGCGAGCGAGGTTGGTCGGCCTGACCGTCGGTCGTGCCGACGCTGTCGTTCGACGGAGCGCTGTCGTTCGACGGAGCGCTGTCGTTCGACGGGGCCGTCGAGGTCGAGGGTGCTGCAGAGTTGCGGGATGCCGCCGAGGTCGCGGGTGCTGCCGACGCCGCGGGAGCGGGGTCAGTGGGACCCGTCGAGTCCGCGGGGGCCGCGCGGCGGGAGCCGGCGCGGGTTGCCACTGCGGGCTGGGAGCCGCCCTGGTGTGCGCTGATCGCGGCGATCAGATCGCCCTTGCGCAGACCGGAGACTCCCTTGATGCCCATGGAGGAGGCCATGGCCTTGAGGTCGGGCAGCACCATGCCGGAAAGTCCGCCGGAGGAACGCGATGCGTTCCCCGGGGCCTTCTGACCGCGCGTGGTGGTGTCCAACAGCTCCGTGGTGTCGCTCACGAAGTTCCTTCCTGTCCGGTCGCCATGCGATCCGGTGCGGGACGTCGCCGACCGTCTGGCCGGCGGGAACGGATCACACCAATGGCAGGGTGCGTCCGACTGAGGTGGTGCTGATCCGGATGCGTCCGACGGGCCCGTTCCATGCACCCGGAATGGGGCTCATCGGAACTGTGAAGGGCGACGGGAACGGTGCGGTGTCCATGTCATGGACACGCTGTCCCCCGCGGACTGGACCCACATCTCCCGGAACGACAGTACTGATGGGGTCCGGGTGAGATGTGCGGAACCTGCAAACGCAAGTCCGCTGATCTCCTCCAGCCTAACCCTGCGGCTGACGCGCGGCAAACACGGCACGCCACAGATCCCCATCCAGCGTCTCCTCAGGCCTGCGCGCCGGGTCCGACGACGAGCCCGCGGGTGTCGACGGCGAGCGTCTCCACCTCGAAACCGTCGACCTGCCACGCGTCGCGGTCGAAGTCCCGGCGGGAGCGCGGGTCGAGCAGGACCAGCACCGACGGTCCCGCGCCCGAGACGGTCGCGGCGAACCCGGCATCCCGCAGGCGCAGCACCAGGTCGGCCGTCGGCCGCATCGCCGATGCCCGGTAGCGCTGGTGCAGCCAGTCGTGGGTGGCCTCGAACAACAACTCGGGAGCGTGGCCGAGGGCATACATCAACAGCGCGGAGGTCCGACTGTTCATGGCGGCGTCGCGATGCGGAACCGTGTCCGGCAACAAGGTCCTGGCCATCTCGGTCGACGCACCGCGATCCGCCGAGAACAGCAGCACGCTCACCTCCGGATGGACGACCGGGCGCACCACCCTGGTCCGGCCCGATTCCTCGATCCACGACAACGTGAACCCGCCGAGCACCGCCGGCGCAGCATTGTCCGGGTGACCCTCGATGCCCGCCGCGATGTCCAGCAGGTCGCCGTCCGACATCCGCATCGACCCGTCGGGCACCAGAGCCCGGCCAACTGCCAGCCCAGCCACGATCGCCGCGGCCGACGAGCCCTGACCACCCCCGTGCGGGATCATGTTGTGGCACAACAGTTCCAGATCGGCGAGCGGCTCGTCGAGGGCCGCCAGAGCGCGTTGCGCGCTGCGGTGCACCAGGTTGTCGGCCGTCCGCGGCACGGTCGATGCGCCGCAGCCCTGCACCTCGATGCGGACACCGGAGTCGGATCGTCTGCCCCACACGACATCGCGCTTGTCCAGCGCGAGTCCGAGGCTGTCGTATCCCGGCCCGAGATTGGCCGAGGTCGCCGGCACGCTGACGGCGACCCAACCCTCCCCCGGTCCGGCCATCGATTCCGGCGTGGGCGCGCGCAGGGGTGCCGGCCGGGTCATGCCAGTCCCAGTGCTCCGGCGACGGCTTCCACCGACACCGGGAGGACTTCCGGCGTCCCCATCGTCATCAGCGCAGTGTCGGGATCCTTGAGCCCGTTGCCGGTGACGGTGCAGACGATCCGCGATCCGCGGGGCAACCGGCCGTCCTCCGCGGTCTTGAGCAGCCCGGCCACGGACGCGGCCGACGCCGGTTCGACGAACACTCCGGTCGAGATGGCCAGCAGCCGGTAGGCGGCCAGGATCTGGCCGTCGGTGACCGAGTCGATCAGCCCGCCGGAGCTGTCCCTGGCGTCGATCGCACCGCCCCAGGACGCGGGATCACCGATCCGGATCGCGGTGGCGATCGTGTCCGGTTCCTTGACCGGGTGCCCGAGCACCAGGGGCGCCGCGCCCGCGGCCTGGAAGCCGAACATCCGCGGGAGCACGCTGCTGGTGCCGTCGCCGTGGTACTCGGTGTAGCCCTTCCAGTAGGCCGTGATGTTGCCCGCATTGCCGACCGGCAGGCAGTGGATGTCGGGCGCGTCGCCGAGCACGTCGCAGATCTCGAACGACGCCGTCTTCTGGCCCTCGATCCGCGCGGGGTTGACCGAATTGACCAGTTCGATGCCCTCGGTGGAGACGACCGTCTTGCGGGCCAACTCCAGGCAGTCGTCGAAGTTACCCTCGATCTGCAGGATCTGCGCGCCGTAGGCGACGGCCTGGGCGAGCTTGCCCTGGGCGATCCGGCCGGTCGGGATCAGCACGGCAGCGGTCAGACCGGCCCGAGCTGCGTAGGCCGCTGCCGATGCGGAAGTGTTGCCCGTCGATGCGCACAGCACCGCCCGCGCGCCGGACGCCTTCGCCGCCGTCACCGCGACCGTCATACCTCGGTCCTTGAACGAGCCGGTCGGATTGGCGCCCTCGACCTTGAGCCAGACCTCGCCGCCGACCAGTTGCGACAGTGCCGGTGCGGGCAACAACGGCGTCCCACCCTCGAACAAAGTCACGATCTCGGTGCCCTCGGGCAGCGGGATGCGGCTGCGGTACGCCTCGATCAGTCCTGGCCAGCGCTGGTGTACCGGGCCGGCGGATTGCTGGTTCTCGTCACTCACGACAGCTCTCCCGTCACTCTCATCACCGAGGTGACGGCTCGTACCCCGGGCAGTTGCGCCACGCTGCGCACGGTCTCGGCCAGGGCGGCGTCCCTGGCCTCATGGCTGACGATCACCAGGGATGCGCCGTCGCCGGCGCCCTCCTGGCGGACCGTGGCGATGGAGACGCCCCTGGCGGCGAACTCGGTGGCGACAGCAGCCAGCACTCCCGCGCGATCCTCGACGTCCAGATTGACGTGGTACCGCGTCGGGACGTCGCCCATCGAGCGGATCGGCAGGTCGGCGTAGGAGGATTCGCGGGGACCGTGTCCACCGGCGATCCTGTTGCGCGCCACCGCGACCAGGTCGCCCAGGATGGCGGAGGCGGTCGGTGAACCACCGGCCCCGGGCCCGGAGAACATCAACCGGCCGGCCGATTCGGCCTCGACGTAGACGGCGTTGTACGCCCCGTCGACACCCGCCAACGGGTGCCCGCTCGGCAGCATCACCGGATGCACCCTGGCCGAGACGCTCTCACCGTCCTCGGTGACCACCCGCTCGCAGATCGCCAGCAACTTGATGACGCAGCCGATCCTGGCGGCCGCCTGTACGTCGGCGGCCGTGACGGACGACATGCCCTCGCGGTGCACATCGCTGACGGCCACCCGGGTGTGGAAACAGATCGAGGCCAGGATCGCGGCCTTGGCGGCCGCGTCGAAGCCCTCGACGTCCGCGGTCGGATCCGCCTCGGCATACCCGAGCCGGGTGGCCTCCTTCAGCGCGAGGTCGTAGCTGTCGCCACCGGCTGTCATCGACCACAGGATGTAGTTCGTGGTGCCGTTGACGATCCCCATCACCCGCGAGATCCGGTCCCCGGCCAGCGATTCCCGCAACGGACGGATCAGCGGGATCGCCCCGGCAACCGCCGCTTCGTAGTAGAGGTCGGTCCCGGCGGCGTCCGCCGCCTCGTACAACGCGGGACCCTCCTGAGCCAGCAGCGCCTTGTTGGCAGTCACCACGCCCGCACCGCGCTGGAGCGCGGTGAGAAGGAGTTCCCTGGCGGGCTCGATCCCGCCCATCACCTCGACGATCACGTCCAGATCCGGTCGCGCGACGAGGGCCGCCGTATCGGTGGTGATCAGCCCAGCCGGCAGGTGTGGGTGCTTGGCCGGGTCGCGGACGGCGATCGCCGCCAGCTCCAGACGGGCGCCGACCTTGCTGGCAAGCTCCGTGCTCTGCTCCTGCAGCAGCCGGATCACCTGCGATCCGACCACCCCGGCGCCCAGCAGGCCCACCCGCACGACGCGCTCGGAATCGGCCGCCGGGCCGGTCGCCACGGTCACCGTCGGGTGGTGGAGCGGAAGACCCGGAACGAGACCACCAGCAGTGCCAGCACGACGACCACGGCGGCGATCGCGATCGTGGTCCGCAGCCAGTCGGGCATGGCCGGCTTGATCAGCACCACGACGATCAGCACGGCAGCCACAGCGAGCAGCACGGTGCCGGGCACCAGCGAGGGTTGACGATTGTTTCCCGGTCGGGCCGGGGTGGGGTCGGTCACCAGTTCTCCAGTTGCATCAGGTCGTCGTCGGTCTCCCGACGCAGCATCACCCGGTCCGTGCCGTCGGTCACCGTGACCACGGCCGGACGCGGAAGTCGGTTGTAGTTGCTGGACATCGCGTAGCAGTAGGCGCCGGTGGCGGCCACCGCCAGCAGATCGCCGGGGGCGAGGTCCGCAGGAAGGTAGCAGTCGCGGACGACGATGTCGCCGCTCTCGCAGTGCTTGCCGACCACCCGCGACAAGGCGGGCGGCGCGTCGGACGTGCGCGACGCGAGCACGACCGTGTACTCCGCGTCGTACAGCGCTGTCCGGATGTTGTCGCTCATCCCGCCGTCGACGGAGACATAGCGCCGCACCAGTCCGCCGTCCAGCTCGACGTCCTTGATGGTGCCGACCTCGTAGAGGGTGAGCGTGCCTGGCCCGGCGATCGCGCGGCCCGGCTCGACGGCGATCCGCGGCACCGGCACCCCCGCTCGCTGTGCCTCGCTGGTGACGATCTCGATCAGCGACTTGGCCATCTCGTCCGGGGCGGGCGGGTCGTCCCCGGCGACGTAGGCGATGCCCAACCCGCCGCCGAGGTCCAGCGTGGTGAGCGTGCCCGCCAGCTGCGGGTGCTGCGCCAGGACCTCGGCCATCAGGGCGACCACCCGGTGCGCCGCGACCTCGAAGCCCGACGGGTCGAAGATCTGCGAGCCGATGTGGCTGTGCAGGCCGACCAGGGCGAGGGCATCGCCGGCGGCCACCACCCGACGGGCCGCTTCCGCTGCGGCACCGTTGGCCAGTGAGAAGCCGAACTTCTGGTCCTCGTGGGCGGTCGCGATGAATTCGTGGGTGTGTGCCTCGACACCCACGGTCACCCGGATCATCACCGCTGCCGTGGTGTCGTGGGCCTCGGCGATCGCGGCCAGCCGGGCGATCTCCTCGAACGAGTCGAGCACGACGATGCCGATGCCGGCCTCGACCGCCGCGGTCAACTCGGCCTCGGACTTGTTCGAGCCGTGGAGTGCGATCCGTTCTGCCGGAAATCCGGCGCGCAGCGCCAGCACCAACTCACCGCCGGAGCAGACGTCCAGTGACAGCCCCTCCTCAGCCAGCCAGCGGACGACCTGACCGGACAGGAACGCCTTCCCGGCGTAGTGCACGTCGTCCGCGTGGCCGTAGGCGTCGGCGAAGTCCTGGCAGCGGGACCGGAAATCAGCCTCGTCGGTGACGAACAGCGGTGTCCCGTGCCTCATCGCCAGGTCCCGCACGTCCAGGCCGGCCACCGCCAGGGCGCCGGAGTCGGCCCGACGGGCGCTGCGGGAGAAGATCCTGGGGTCGATCGCATTCAGGTCGGCCGGCTCGCGTAGGTGGGTGTGCGGCGCCTGGACGTCCGCGTGCCGGGGCCCCGCCGGATGCGCCCTCATTGAAGGACTCCCTCGAACCGCACGCTGCGCCACTTCCTCTGCCGGTGTTCGGGTCCAGGCTGCCGGCCCGGACCAAGGTGGGGCCGCGCGATCGGCTCCCGGCGTTCATTGTCTCAGCCGGTACCGGACGCACCCACCGGCGGTCCCCAGGTCGGGCGTGCCGGCGGGTGCACCGTGGTGGGCGTCCGCCGTCCGATGTGTCCCATCTGGCGCCCGTACACTCGCTGAGGCTCCCCCGGGAGCCGCGACCGCACGATCCGGGCGGCGCCCCGCGCACCTGACGACGAGGTTCGAAGAACAAGATGATGGCCAGTGGCTCCAGCAACAGACGTCCGGCTCCCCCGAAGTTGCCCTCCACCGGGGCTCGCAAGAACCTCCCGTGGATGACGATCGCCGCGGTGACCGTGGTCGTCCTGCTGGCCGCGGGCATCACCTGGGTGATCGTCGACAAGTCCAGCGCGAGGAGCGCCGAGTCGGAGAAGCTCCAACCCTGGGAGCCGACGGTCGACAACCGGGACCCGTCCACCAAGATCCCGGGCATCTACGTCGGCGCGCGGACCGACAAGGGCGTCGACAGCGCGTACTCGTACGGCAAGTACACGGTCGGCCAGCACGTCACCTCCGACCAGCGTGTCGCCTACGACCGCTTCCCACCCGTGGGTGGTCCGCACGACCAGCAGTGGGCGGACTGCCAGGGCATCGTCTACACCCAGGCCGTACGCGACGAGAACATGGTCCACACCCTCGAGCACGGAGCCGTCTGGATCGCCTACAACCCGGACACCGTCACCGGCGCCGAGCTCGACGCCCTCAAGGCCTACGTCTCCGGGCAGAACTACATCAGCATCTCGCCGTACCCGGGTCTGAAGGCCAACATCTCCCTGCAGGCCTGGGCCCATCAGCTGCAGGTCTCCTCCGCGAGCGACGAACGGATCGCGCAGTTCATCACGGCGCTCCGACAGAACCAGTACGTCTACCCGGAGACCGGCGCCCGGTGTGACTCCCCCGGCTGGGACTCGGCGAACCCGCCGGCATTCGACGCCTCCCCGCGCTCCGGCGCCGACGTCCAGATGGACGGCAAGGGCGCTGCTGCCGCCACCGATGAGGCTGGGGTCGGCGTGTCGGAGTCGTCCGGTGCAGAGTCCTCCGGTGCAGAGTCCTCCGGTGCAGAGTCCTCCAGTACCGAATCCTCCGGTGCGCCGTCGTCGGGTGATGCCTCGTCGTCCACCGCAGCGTCCTCGGGCACCTCGTCCATCGCAGCGTCTTCGGGCACCTCGTCCGGCGCTGCGTCGTCGACGGCGGCACCGTCGAGTCGATGAGTCAGCAGCCCGACGTCGGCGCCGAGTCGGCCGCATCCAGTTCGCCGGCGACCGATCGTCGACGGATCGTGCTGATCGGGGTGCTGTTCTCGGTGGCGCTGCTGGCCCTGGGCTTTCTGGTCGGGTATGCCCTCAACCGTGGTGGCGACCGCTCGAACCAGGCCCTCGCGATCGCGGTCCCGGCCGGCGATTCCGTGGAAGCCGGGTTCCTGCGCGACATGATCACCCACCACGACCAGGCGGTCGTGATGGCGCACGATGCCGAGATCCACTCGACCGATCCGGAGATCCAACGCACTGCCTACGACCTGTTGACCACGCAGCAGGGTCAGATCGGCACCATGAGCGGCTGGCTGATGCTGTGGCAGCTGCCACAGCAGGTCTACGTCCCCCGGATGGCCTGGATGGGCAGCGACATGGCCGGACACGGCATGGGTGGTATGGGCTCGGGAACGGCGGCCGCGGCGACCTCGGGGCAGTCCGCGGACGGCGCACTGATGCCGGGGATGGCCACCGACGCGCAGATGGAGCAGCTCAGCACGCTCCGCGGCAGTGCCTCGGACGTGCTCTTCCTGCAGCTGATGATCCGGCACCATCAGGGTGGTTCGGCGATGATGCGGTACGCCGAGACCCACGCGAGCAATCCGATCGTGACCAACTTCGCCGGTCAGATGGCCAACACCCAGGACGGCGAGGTCGCGGTCATGACGCAGATGCTGAAGGCCCGCGGCGCGCAGCCGCTCCCAGCCCCCTGACCCAGTTCTCGCTGATCGAGCGAACGGAGTGAGTCGAGATCCCCACAGATTCGCGACGGGGTCTCGACTCCTTCGTCGCTCGACCACCGGAGTTCTCGGCGTTCGAGCGAACGGAGTGGGTCGAGATCCCGGACCTCGATGCGGTAGTCTTGTTCTCGCCGCCTCCGTAGCTCAGGGGATAGAGCACCGCCCTCCGGAGGCGGGGGTCGCAGGTTCAAATCCTGCCGGGGGCACAGATTTCCGCATCAGGGCCGGTACCGATTCCTCGGTACCGGCCCTGACTCGTGGGGGTACTAGTGCCAAGGTCCGATGGCCGTTGCTACCCAACACCTTCCAGAGTGATCACACCGGCCACACGGGGTCGGCCACATCCTCGGAGGAAACCATGAACCTGTCCCGTCTCACCGGCATCGCCACCATCTGCCTTGCCGCCGGTGCGTTCGCACTGACCTCCGCTCTCCCCGCGGCGGCGTCCCACGGCGGCGGCGGTGGCGCCGGCGAGGTCCGCGCCTCGGGCCACTGCTCCGCGTCGAGTGTCTGGAAGCTCAAGGCCAAGCCCGACAACGGCCGGATCGAGCTGGAGCTGGAGATCGACACGCCCCGCAACGGGCAGGCGTGGGCCGTCGGGATCACCGACAACACCGTCCGCATCTTCTCGGGCACCCGCACCACCCAGGCCCCCAGTGGCTCGTTCGAGGTCGAACTGCGGGCGGCGAACCGCGCCGGCGCCGACAGCTTCGTCGGCAGCGCCCGGAACACCAGGACGGGCCAGACCTGCACGGCGCGGGTGCGGCTCTGATCCGGTGGGTCCGTCCATCAGGTGACCAGGAGATGGCCCTCGACCCGAGTTCCGGCAGGTGCACCTGCCGGAATGACGATCGAGGGCCATGCCCTCGTCAGTGCCGCATCGCGCTGTCATCCCGGGTCGAGAACAGCCCGATGAACGTCAGCCTGAGCACCTCGTCCGCCGGATCGCCACCACGCAGGGCTCGGCCGGTCATCTCGATCAGCCCGAGGGTCGGACGCTTCGCAGACACCCTGGCGGACAACACGTCCGCGGTGAAGTGCAGCTCGTCGCCGGCGAACACCGGGCGCGGCCAGGCGATCTCCCGCCCACCGGGTGATCCCTGGGACGTCGATCCGGCCAGCACCCCGTCCGCCCAGGCGCGCATCCACAACGACGCCGTGAACCAGCCGCTGGCGCACAGTCCACCGAGCAGCGAGTTCTTCGCCGCCACCGGGTCGGTGTGGAACGGTTGCGGATCGAACCGGTGGGCGAAGGCCAGCATCTCGTCATGATCGACGACAGTGCTGCCCAGTGCCAGCGTCTCGCCGACGACGAAGTCCTCATAGCTGCGTGTGCTCATGGATCCGATC
This sequence comes from Nakamurella sp., assembly GCA_037720195.1. Lineage (GTDB taxonomy): Bacteria > Actinomycetota > Actinomycetes > Mycobacteriales > Nakamurellaceae > Nakamurella. Next base: position 88,075 of record JBBJML010000011.1, read on the forward strand.
GTGCACCCTGCCCGGGAGCGCCCGCGACTCAGCCCAGCAGCACCGGCAGCTCCTCGACGCCATACACGATGGACGTCTGGCGATAGCTCAGCTGGTCGGGCCGCTTGGCCAGCGTGAGGTTCGGGAACCGACGGACCAGCCGCGGATACGCGACGCGCAACTCCATCCGGCCGAGCTCGGCGCCGATGCAGCGGTGCACGCCGTAGCCGAAGGCCAGGTGCTTGGTCGGCTCGCGCCGCGGGTCGAAGTGGTCCAGGTCGCCGTCGGCCATCGCCTGGTCACGATCAGCGGCCGACAACGAGACCATCACCATGTCGCCCTTGCTGATCGGCACACCCGCCACCTCGGTGTCCTCGCGGGCGAAACGTGGGAACGCGACCTGCACAACGGCCAGGTAGCGCAGCAGCTCCTCCACGAACGGACCGATCGCCGCGTCGTCGTCGCGGATCAGATCGCGGGTGTCCTTGTCCTGCAACAGGAGCAGGCCGCCGAGGGCGATCATGCTGGCCGTGGTCTCGAACCCGCCCACCAGGATCCCGTCGGCCAGACCGGCCAGTTCCTCGTCGGAGATCGAGTCGCCGTGCTCGCGGATGATCATCCCGAGCAGTCCGTCGCCGGGGTTGCTGCGTTGCCGGGCGACGACCCCCATCAGGTAGTCGAGCGATTCGGAGATCGCACCGAGCGAGGCGCTCGCGCCGGCGAACAGGTCGAACCGGGCCACCGACAGGGCCTGGAACGCGTCCCGGTCCGAGTACGGCACACCCAGCAGCTCGCAGATGGCCAGCGACGGGATCGGCAACGAGAACAGCGCGCACAGGTCGACCGGTTTGCCGGTGCGCTTCGCCTCGGCCTCCATCGCATCCAGCTGGGCGTCGACGATCTCCTGGAGTCGCGGGATCAGACGGTTGAGTCGGCGCATGGTGAACTCGGGCGTGAGGATCTTGCGCAACCGGGTGTGATCCGGCGCGTCTGCCATGCCGAGGCCGCCGGGGTCCTTCTCCCCCACGTCACCGCCGATCGCCGCCAGCAGTGCCGGGTCGGCGCTGATGTTCGCAAAGTCGTTGGAGAACCTTGCCGAGTCGACGAGCACCTCCTTGGCCGCCTCGTAGCCCGTCACCAGATGGATCGTGACCCCGCCGAAGGGCACCGGCAGCTTGCTCACCGGCGCGTCGGTGATGAGCTTCCGCAGCTCCGGCAACGGGTCGAGACCGTCCCGGCGCAGCGGCATGGTGACCGAGGCCGGCAGCAGCGACAGCGCAGACTTGCCCCGCTTCTGCTGGAAGGCCAGCGCCCGTCTGGCCACCGCCCCGATCAGGCGTGACTTCGCCGTGCTGCCCAGGTGCCGGACACCGGCCCAGCCGCGCGTCGCGAACCCACGGATCTGCTGCACTGCTGAAGACACTGCGTTCCTCCTCGATTCCCCCCGAACCCCTCAAACGTACCGAGCCGGGCATACCGCGCCCCACCGACCACGGGTGTGAGACTGGTCGGGTGACGCAGCAGGCGGTCGAAGTGGCCCTCAACCTGATCGGCCTGATCGCGTTCGCGCTGTCCGGCGCGCTGATGGCGGTGCGCAAGGACATGGACGTCATCGGGATGGTCGTGCTCGCCGCGATCACCGCCCTCGGCGGCGGCGTCGTCCGGGACGTGCTGTTGGGCGACACCCCGCCGGTGGCGCTGCGCACCACGTGGTGGCTGGTCGTCCCGCTCGCCGGGGCGACCCTGACCTTCTTCTTCCACCCGGTGGTGGCGCGACTGAGGCGGGCAGTACTGGTCTTCGACGCGATCGGTCTGGGCGTGTTCTGCGCTGCTGCGACGACGAAGGGGATCGCTGCCGGCCTCGGACCGCTGGGTGCGGTGGTGATCGGTCTCATCACCGGAGTCGGGGGCGGCATCCTGCGGGACGTGCTCGCCGGCGAGATCCCGTCGGTGCTCAGGCGGGACACCCAGCTGTATGCGGTCGCCGCCCTGACGGGGTGTGTGTTCGTCGCGGTCGCGCACGAGCTCGGACAGGACAGTCTCTGGGTGCAGTTCGTCGCGGCCGCCGGGATCTGCGCACTCCGGCTCGGCGCGCTCTGGCGCCGGTGGGGTGCGCCGGCGCCGCGGCGCCGAGTCAGCTGACAGGCGCCCGGACGCGCGTGCATGATGGGCGGATGACGGACAGCACAGCTGCGGCGCGGTCGACGGATACCAGCACGGCGGTCGACGTGGCAGCGCTCGACGCGGACCTCACTGCGCTCTCGGCTGCCGAAAGCCGCTGGGCGGACACCTCGCTGTCCCAGCGGGCCGATCTGCTCGACGAGGTGCACAGAAGCGTCGCAGCGGCTGCCGAGCAGTGGGTGCAGACCGCGACCACGATCAAGGGCCTGGAAGCACGGTCACCCCTGGTCGGGGAGGAGTGGATGTCCGGCCCCTACGCGATGCTGACCGCGACCACCGAGCTCGCGGCCACCCTCCGCGCTCTTGCGGACCGACGCAGCCCGCTGGACGGTGTGTCCTGCGGGAGTGCTCCCGGGAGGCGGGTGACGGTCCGAGTACTTCCAGCCGGCGTGTCTGATCGCTTGTTGCTCAGTGGGTTCCGGGCTGACGTGTGGATGCGGCCCGGCGTCGCCGAGAGCACCGTGCGCACGCGTGCGGGAGCTGCCGCTCGCTTCGCACCCCGCACCGGCGGAATCGGCCTGGTGCTCGGCGCGGGCAACATCACCTCGATCCCGCCGCTGGACGTGCTGACCGAGTTGTTCGAACACAACCGGGTGGTGATCCTGAAGCTCAATCCGGTGATGGACGCCATGCTCACCCCGTACCGCACGGCGTTCGCCCCGCTGATCCACCGCGGCGTGTTGAAGATCGTCGTCGGTGGCGGCGAGGTGGGGAGCCGGCTGGCGCACCACCCGCAGGTGAGGCACGTCCACATCACCGGCAGCGCCCACACCCATGACCTCGTCGTGTTCGGCGCGGGCGCCGACGGCGCACGACGGAAAGCTGCCGGAGATCCGTTGCTGGACAAGCCGATCACCAGCGAGCTGGGTGGGGTGTCCCCCATGATCGTGGTCCCGGGACAGTGGTCGGAACGCGACCTGCGCTTCCAGGCCGAGCACATCGCGACGATGCGTCTGCACAACGGCGGCTACAACTGCATCGCCGGTCAAGTGGTGCTGATCAGCGCGGCGTGGCCGCAGAAGCAGGCCTTCCTCACCGAGCTGGCCGCTGCGATGGATCGCACCCCCGAGCGGCGGGCCTGGTATCCCGGCAGCGACGACCGGTTGGCCCTGGCGGTCAAGGAGTATCCCGCCGCACGCACGCTGGGCGGTGGCGCGCGACTGCTGGTCGAGTCCACCGAAGAACACGAGCAGTTCGAACGGACGGAGTACTTCGCTCCGGTTCTCGGCGTCAGCGAGCTTCCCGGAACCGGCCAGGGGTTCCTGGAAGCTGCTGTGGCACATGCCAACTCTGCGCTCGCCGGAACGCTCGGCGCGAACATCGTGTGCGATCCGAGAACGCTCCGGACACTCGGATCCGGGTTCGAGGACGCACTGGTCGGTCTGCAGTACGGGACGATCGGCGTGAATGCCTGGACCGGCTTCGGTTTCCTCACCACCCGTGCACCGTGGGGTGCGTTTCCCGGTCAGCGCATCACGGACGTGCAGAGCGGGATCGGCAGCGTCCACAACACCTTGCTGCTGGAAGACCCTGAACGGACGGTGATCCGTGGCCCGTTCCGTCCCTTCCCCAGATCTCTTGCCGGACGGGAGCTCTCGTTGTTCCCGAAGCCGCCGTGGTTCGTCACGGCGAGGACAGCTGCGTCAACGGGACGGGCACTCACCCGGTATGCGGCGAAACCCTCACTGCTGCGGATGATCCCGGTGTTCGCCTCCGCGTTCCGCGGCTGACCCGGATCGGCACGCCGTGCCGGATCCCGAACCCGACCAGTAGGAGCTCGACGATGAGCCGGAACCACCGAGACCGCTCCGGGCCTGCCGACCCGGTGCAGAACAGTTCGACCACATCGTGGTCGGCGCCGGGGCGTCCGGTGCTGCGGTCGCTGCACGCCTGGCGACGGGCGGCCGCCGGGTGCTGCTGCTCGAGGCGGGCCCGGTCGACACGAAGGTGGAGGTGCACATCCCCGCCGCCTTCGCCAAGCTGTTCCGGACGTCATGGGACTGGAACTATGACACCGAACCGCAATCGACCCTCGACGGGCGGCGGATCTACTGGCCGCGCGGCAGGATGCTCGGCGGTTCCACCTCGATGAACGCCATGATGTGGGTGCGTGGATTTGCTGCCGACTACGACCACTGGGGTGAGGTGGTCGGCGCCGGATGGTCGTGGGAGTCGTTGCTGCCGTTCTTCCGCGAGATCGAGCAGGTGATGATCGATCCAACGGACCCCGCAGGTCCGGACGCCGACCGCAGCGAGTTCGGGCTCGACGGCGCCATCCACGTCGAACCGCAGCGCAGCCCGCGACCGCTCACCGCGCAGTTCCTCGCAGCGGCGAACGAGATCGGGGTGCCGACTGTCCATCCGAACACTCGGGCTCCGCTCGGCGTCAGCCGCACGATGGTGAGCCAACACCGCGGCGCGCGCTGGTCGACCGCCGACGGCTATCTCCGTCCGGCCGCCGCCGACCCGAACCTGGTGGTCCGCACCGGCGCACAGGCCACCCGGGTGTTGTTCGACGGTCACCACGCTTGTGCCGTCGAGTACCTGAGTGACGGAAAGCATCACACCGCAACGGCTCTCGGCGACATCGTGCTCAGCGGCGGGGCGGTCAACACCCCGCAACTGTTGATGCTCTCCGGAATCGGGGACGGTCGCCAACTCCACGCGCTGGGTATCGATGTCCTGGTGGACGCCCCCGAGGTGGGCGCGAACCTGCAGGACCATCTGCTGTCCGGACTGGCAGTGGAGGCCTTCGGGGACACCCTCTTCCACGCTGAGCAGCCGCACCGACTCGTCGACTACCTGGCCCGTCGCCGCGGCATGCTCACCTCGAACGTGGCCGAGGCCTACGGGTTCGTCAAGACCCGCAACGCGCTGGAACTGCCGGACATCGAGCTGATCTTCGCGCCGGTCGCCTATGTCGGCGAAGGGCTCGTCGCCCATCCGGGACACGGCATCACCGTCGGGGCGATCCTCTTGCAGCCGGAGAGCTCGGGCACCGTGTCGTTGGCCACCACCGACCCGCTCGACCCGCCGCTGATCGACCCGCAGTACCTCAGCGATCCGGGTGGTCAGGATCGCGCAACCCTGTTGGCAGGTCTGCAGATCTGCGAACGGATCCTCGCCGCGCCCTCGCTGGCCGGCGCACACACCGGGCGATTCATCGCCCCGCTGGACGGAGCCGGCTCCCAGCAGCAGCGTGCCGAGCTGGCCGTGCAACAGATGTCGCACACGCTCTACCACCCGGTCGGGACCGCCAGGATGGGCTCGGACGCGACATCGGTCGTGGACCCGCAGCTGCGGGACCGCGGCGTCACCGGACTGCGGGTCGCCGACGCATCGGTGATGCCGCGGATCATCCGGGGGCATACGGCTGCCCCGTCAATCGTGGTCGGCGAGAAAGCCGCCGCCCTGATCCTCGCTGACCCGGCCGGCAGTGACGGCGCGCCGTAGTTGCCTTCGGGCGCAGTGACAACCGCGCGGACAGCAGGGATCCCGACGTCGTCGGGGGCACCGGGCAGGTACTGCGCGACGAACTCCTCGGTCGGACGATCCGGCAGGACGTCCACAGTTGCCGCGAACACCACATGCCCCCGTCAGTGGCGCTCGTAGCCCGGTGAGGATCAGTTCGACGGCGTCCTCCAGCGCCGGGTACGCCCCACCCTCCCGGCAACGTCAGCCGAGCTCTGTCAAGTGCGCCTCAGCAGCCGGTGCTCGCACCCACCACGACGGACGGCTCCTGGTAGTGCGGGCCGATGAGTCCTGGTTCGTCCAGCAGCGCATCGACCGACCGCTCGCCGATCGCAGACAGGTGCGGGTCGACGGAGGTCAACCGGCGGGTCCCCTGGTCGAGGATCACGCCCTCCCAGTTGTCCACCCCGATCAGGGCGACGTCATCGGGAACCCGGACACCGCGCCGCTCCAGCACCCCGAGCACTCCGAATGCGATGTGGTCGTTGCCGCAGAAGATCGCTTCGACGGACGGCTGGTCGACCAGCAGCTCGTCGATCGCTCGAGCGCCCCACTCCTCGGTCCAGGTGCCGTGCCGGGTCGGACCTGCCGGAGTCAGGCCCGCCGCTCCGAGCGCCCGGAGGAAACCTGCTTCTCGGCGGCGCACGGCAATGCTCTCGTGCATCGCGGTGATGTGGGCGATCCTGGTCCGGCCCAGGCCCATCAGATGGCGTCCGGCGAGGCTGCCGGCGAGCAGGTTGTCCGGGAGGAAACACAGGTCGTCCGGGTCGTCCGTCGCTGTGTAGGCGTAGACCACCGGAGCCCGGAAATCTGCGGTGAACGACCGGGTGCGCTGCTCGTGCCCGTCACCTACGACCAGCACGCCGTCGATCCGGCGGGCCCCGAGTTGGCGTATCGATTCACCCAGCCGATTGCGATTGAGGCGATCGCCGTCGTACACCAGGGCGGCCAGCTCCCGGGCGCCCAATCGCAGCACCGCGCCGATCAGGACCGGATGGGAGAAGGTGCTCGCCGCCCGGTGGGCGAGCACTCCGACGGTGTGGCTGCGTCCGCTGGCGAACGACTGGGCACGCGCGTTGGGACGGAAGTCGAGTCGCTGCGCCGCGTCCTCGATCCTGGCCCTGGTGGCTGCCGAGATCCGGGTACTGCCGTTGAGTGCCTTCGACGCGGTGGACAGCGACACCCCCGCGACCGCCGCTACGTCCGACAACGTCACCGGTCGGGGGCCTGCGGACATGGCGCACTTCCCTGGGTCCTGGACACCGGCGGATCATTGGCCGCACCGCCTCGTGCGGCGTGACTGTGACGCCGATCATAGGGCTGAAGGGATATCGATCCCAAGCACTCGGGGGCTGACGAACTCGGTGCGGTTCGTCAGGGTCGGCGGGGTCGCCCAGGTCGTGCGGGAACCGGCACGCCGGCCACCTCAGGAACACGCAGAGACACCACCGCACCACCGGCGGCGCGATCACCATCACCTCCCCGACCGGACCCGCTGCATGACCACACCCCACAGACGTGGGGACTGCCCGTAATAACCCTGCGCGAGCAGCAGA
>JBBJML010000012.1:0-94901 GCA_037720195.1 Nakamurella sp.
AGAAGGTGCGGGAACGGTCGATGCACGACGGACCGGCCGAAGGGGCACCTGTGGGGTCGGGGGACTCTGCTCGTCGGGGTCGATCCATGGGTTGACCCCGACGGCACCGTCCGTCCCCGTCGCAGCCCGCGCGAGCCGCCGCTCTACGCTGGCCGCATGCCAGCCCAGCGGATCGTCGGTGCCCGCGCTGCCGCCCTTGCCGGAACCGTCGACCTCGACGCCCTCCGTGCCGAACTCGCCATCCCACACGATTTCCCTCCCGCGGCCATCGCCGAGGCGGACGCGATCGCTGCCCGGCCCGCACCGGAGCCCGACCCGCCCGGCGTGGTCGACGCGCTCGACATCCCGTTCGTGACCATCGATCCACCCGGTTCGATGGATCTCGACCAGGCAGTTCATCTCGAGGATCTCGGCGCCGGTCGACATCGCGTGCGGTATGCGATCGCGGACCTGGGCAGCGTCATCGGGGTCGGCGGCGCGCTCGAAGCGGAATCGCTGCGCCGCGGTCAGACGTTCTACAGCCCGGACCGCAGAGATCCGCTCTACCCGCCGAACCTGTCGGAAGGAGCGGTGAGCCTGCTCCCCGAGCAGGTACGCCGCGCCGTGTTGTGGACCGTGGACCTCGACGCCCAGGGTCTCCCGTCGAGCTGGACGGTGGCCCGCTGCGTGATGAGATCCGTTGCGCGCCTGGACTATCCGGGTGTGCAGGCCAGTTTCGACAGTGGTCGAGACATTCATCCGTCGATTGCCGCACTCCGCGTCGTCGGTGAACAGCGACTCGCGGCGGCCCGGGCGCGCCACGCCATCACCCTCGACCTGCCCGACGTCGAGATCGAGCCGGATCCGGCCGGTGGGTGGCAACTGGTGTTGCGGGCGATGTCCCCGGTCGAGCAGTGGAACGCCGAGATCAGTCTGCTCACCGGGATGGTCGCCGCACAGATCATGCTCGAGGCAGGGAGTGGATTGTTGCGGGTGCTGCCCGCCCCGGACGAACGGTCGGTCCAACGGCTGCGCGCCGAGACGAAGGCACTGGGCATCGACTGGCCGGCCGGGGTCGAAGCGGGCGACGTGATCGCCGGCCTGCATGCCGACCGACCCAGGGACGCGGCCTTCCTGGCCGATGCCGTGACGTTGCTGCGGGGCGCCGGCTACCGCGCGTTCGACGGCGGCGCCCCGCCCGCCGACGAGATCTCCCACGCGGGCGTCGGTGCGCCGTACGCGCACGTCACCGCACCGTTGCGGCGGCTGATCGACCGGTTCGCCACCGAGTACTGCCTCGCCCACACAACCGGGGAGCCGGTACCCAGGTGGGTCACCGACCAGGTCGACCAGGTCATCGAGACCATGCAGCGCACCGACCGGCAGGCGCACGCCCTGGACCGACGGGGGGTCGCGGCCATCGCCGCGGGGTTGTTGGCGAAAAGGATCGGCAGCGAGCTCGACGGTGTCGTCACCCAGATCGATGCGCAACGGGACCGCGCTTCGATCACCCTCGCCGATCCTCCGGTGCAGGCCAGAGCATCCGCGCGTGGCCTGCAGGAGGGTGCGCGGGTACGTGTCCGGCTGGTCGGCGTCACCGGCGAGGCGGTCAGCGTCGAAGTCGTCGCGGCAGCCTGACGCCGCGCCGGTCCGCCAGCGTGGCAGGCTGTCGGCATGGGAGACGAGATCGGTCGCAAGACCCAGTGGTTCTTCAACGTCCGCACCGGCCAGACCGAGCAGGAGGGTCAGAGCCGTTCCGCCGATCTGCTCGGGCCGTACCCGACGCAGGAAGCAGCCGCGAACGCGCTGCAGGCCGTGCGTGAACGGGAAGAACGGCTGAAGTCCGAGGACGAGTCCTGGGCCGGTCGTGACCAGGACTGACCTCGCCGGCCGCGGCCCGGGAACCACCCGTCCGCGGCGGGATGCGACCTGGTTGGTCGCGATCGCGGCTGCGCTCTGGGGCACCGATGCGATCTTCCGGCTGCCGCTCGCCCAGAACACGGCGGCCTCGACGGTGGTCTTCGCCGAACACGTCATCCTGGTGCTCGCGCTCAGCCCGTTCCTGCTCAGGGCTTTCCGGGCGTTCGGTGCTTCGCCGCTCTCGATCAAGCTGGCCGCCATCGGGATCGGGGTGGGTGCCTCCGCGATCGCCACGGTCCTGTTCACCCTGTCGTTCCGCTCCGGCGATCCGATCACCCCGGTGGTGACGCAGAAGCTGCAACCGGTGATCGCCATGATCGGGGCTGCGCTGCTGCTCGGCGAGCGACTGCGGCCCCGGTTCGCGTTGTTCGCGGTCCCGGCGCTCATCGGCGCCTGGCTGCTCGCCTTCCCCGACCCGACGCAGGTCAGCATCAACCGGATCAATGTCGCGTTGTTGGCCCTGGGTGCTGCCACCCTGTGGGCCGCCGGAACGGTTCTGGGCAGGCTCGCCTCGCGCACCATCGGTCCGCTGGAGCTCACCACCCTGCGCTTCGCGTTCGGGCTCCCGGCCAGCGCCGCGATGGTGGCGGCGACCGGATCGCCCTGGTGGGTTGCCGACCTGAAGTCGACCGGATCGGTGGCGGCCCTCGCCCTCGTCGTCGGCCTGGTGGCGATGTTGCTCTACTACCGGGGTCTCGGGAACACCGCTGCGTCCCGCGCGACGTTGGCCGAGTTGGCCTTCCCGCTGACGGCTGCGGTGATCGGCATCCTGTGGTTCGACAAGGTGCTCGACGAATCCCAGTGGATCGGCGTGGCGCTGATCGTCGTCGCTGTCACCGCGCTCTCGCTGCACGAAACTCGCAGCCGCACGACGGCCGTGGTCGATGTCGGAGAGCGACCGCTCGTCGGCACCAGCGGTTGACGCCACCCGCCGTGAGCACACCCGCTGTGAGTACGTCCGTGAAGCCGCCTGCTGTGAGGACACTGCCGTGAGAATGCTGCCCCGATCCCGACGGTTCGTCCCGGCGGCTGTCGCCGTCCTGCTGGTCGCGGGGTGCGCCTCCGTCGACGGGGTCGCCGTGGACGGGACCGGTGCGGCGACGACGGCCACCGGCACTGCAGCTCCCGGCCCGACGTCCACCGGGCCGGGCGACATCGGACCGGTCCCCGCGGGGCTGGAGGCGTACTACACCCAGACTTTGGCCTGGGGAGACTGCCAGCAGTACGCGGTGAGCGACATCGACAAGCAGGTCTATGCCTCACCGGGCCTCGAATGTGCACGGATGAAGGTGCCGGTCGACTACGCGAATGCCGACGGCGAAGTCGCGCAGATCGGCGTGCTGAGAGCGAAGTCGACAGGCGGGGACGCGCAGCGGATCGGCTCGGTGATCTTCAACCCGGGCGGGCCGGGCGGGTCCGGGATGTCGATGGTCGGCCAGTTCGCGGTCATCGGACTGGCCAAGAACCTGCAGCAGCGCTTCGATCTGGTCGGGTTCGACCCCCGCGGCACCGGCGCCTCGCTGCCGATCGTGCAGTGCAACACCGATGCCGAGCGGGACGCTGCCAGGGCGGCGAACCTGCGCACGACCACCCGGGCCGGCATCGACGCCCTGAACGACCAGGCGAAGCAGACCGCCGAACGGTGTGTCGCGCGTACCGGAAAGCCCCAGGGCATCGACGGAAAGAGCTTCCTGGCCAACGTGGGCACCCGGGACAGCGCCCGCGACATCGACGTCCTGCGCGCCGCGGTGGGGGACCGGCAGCTGACCTTCGTCGGCTATTCCTACGGCACCCGCCTCGGCACCGAGTACGCCGAGAAGTTCACCGAAAACGTCCGCGCGATGATCCTGGACGGCGCGGTGGACCCGACCGAGGACTCCCGGACGAGCCTCATCGCCCAGGCCACGTCGTTCCAGAAGACCTTCGAGGCCTTCGCAGCCTCCTGTGCGAAGACCTCTGCCTGTGCTCTCGGCGCGGCGGCCACCGATCCCGACGACGCCACGTCAGCGTTCCAGAAGTTGGTCCGCCCGTTGCTGGCCAAGCCGCTGACCCTCGCGGACGGCCGGAAGCTGACCTTCAACGACGCCGTCACCGGCGCCATCCAGGCGATGTACTCCGACGCTCTGTGGCCCCAGTTGCGCACAGCGCTCAGCGAGCTCGCGGCCGGCAAGGGTGATGGGCTGATGGCGCTGGCCGATCAGTACGAGGACCGCGACGAGACCGGCACCTACTCGCCGCTGCAGGACGCTTTCACGGCGATCAACTGTGTGGATCGTCCCAGCCAGGACTCCGCCGACGGGTCGCTGGAGAAGGAGTACAACGCGGCCGCGCCGTTCACCGACCCTGGTGACCCGGTCGTGCACACGAAGTCGGTGTGCGACTACTGGCCGGTGCCCTCCACCTACACGCCGCACACCCCGAAGGCACCCGGTCTGGCGAAGGTGCTCGTCATCTCGACGACCGGCGACCCGGCCACCCCGTACCAGGCGGGTGTCGACCTGGCCGGGGACCTCGGCGCGTCCCTGCTGACGGTGAAGGGCGACCGGCACACCGCCTACCTGAACGCGCAGATCTCCTGCGTCGACGACATCGGCGACGCCTATCTCACCGAGCTGACGCTTCCCTCGACGGACGCCACCTGCAGCTGAGCGGCCCGACTCGGGAAACCTCAATCGGTCGTTCCGGCTGCGTCGTCGTCGTACCAGGCTTTCAGCAGTCCGCGGAAGTGCGCGACGAACTCGTCCTGCTCGTGTGGCGGGTAGGTCGCCCGGACGGTGCGGACCAGGAGGTCGTCGAAGTCACTGCTGCCCACCCAGGTGTGCACGATCTCCGGGAGCGAGGCGAGGCTGGTGCTGCAGAACTCGCGGTACTGGTCGGCCTGGAAGTAGTCGTCGGCGAGTTCGGCATAGCGGCCGAGCTTGTCGTGCCACGACAGGTCGGGATCGTCGGCCACGTCGTACCAGGTGCGGGTGGCGGTGTCGACCTTCGGGCGCCGATCCGAGACGGCACAGAACACGCTCCAGGACAACAGGTTCCGGATCGCCCACGGGAAGTAGTAGTGCAACGACGTGATCGCGATGTCCGGGCAGGCGTTGGCATAGTCGATGGGCTGCACGCGATTGCCGGTGACCAGCGCCTCGCAGGAATTGAACTCCCAGCGGAAGAAGGCGTTGATGGTGCGGGACAGCGTCAGCACCTCCTGGCCGGCCTCCGGCGACAGGAAATCGTGCGACACCTCGTAGCGATGGTGCATCGGCAGCTCCGGGCGGAACTTCATCACCTGGGTCTCCGGACCGATGGTGAGCGACCGGGCGAAGGCGTCGAACGGCGACACGGCGGCCTGCAGGTGCATGAGCATCTGGCCGCTGGCGTCGTAGGCGTGGTGCAGTTCGGCGGTGTCGTCGATCCGGGACACTCCGCGCCAGGCGCCGCCGTCGAAGGGCTTCATGAACAGCGGGAACCCGACCCGGGAGGCGACCTCGTCCAGGTCGAACGGCAGGTTGTACGTCTCTGCGGTGTAGGTCCACTTCTCGCTGTCGACCGGGTTCTTGTACGGCACGAGCACGGTCGTCGGGATGTCGAACCCGAGCCGGATCATCGCGCAGTACGCCGAGTGCTTCTCCATCGCCTGGAAGGTGAAGGGGTTGTTCAGCAGATAGGTGTCGTCGACCAGGGCGGCCTTCTTCAGCCACTCCCGCGGATGGAAGTACCACCAGGCGAGCCGGTCGATGACGACGTCCTGGCGCACCGGGGCGCGCAGGTCGAACGGTTCGATGGTGAGCCGTTCCGTCTCGATCGTGTAGTCGCGACCCGAGTGCGGAACCGGCCCCAACCGGTGCAGCAGCGTCTCGAACGCCTGTGGCCAGTCGTTCTCGGTACCCAGGAGCAGGCCGATGAGCTTGGTGGTCGAGTCCGTGCCGCCGATTCTCATGCGACGATCCTCACACATCGGGCGGAAGGGGTGGGCATTCGGGCGTCGGAATCTGGCTGCCCGGAGGGTGCGGCCGGATCATCAGCCCGGGTCGCGGAGATAGGTGGCTGCCTGCGCCCGCCAGGACGGCCAGTCGTGCGGCCACTCATGTCCCCAGACGAACAGATCGTGCGGGATTCCTTTGTCGCGCAACATCTCTGCCAACCGAAGGGTGGAGGAGTGGGCGCCGGTGGTGTCCTCCCACTGGCCCGATCCGACGACCAGGCTGATCCGGACCGCCGACCGCAGGAAGTCCAGGTGCCCGTCACCGAGCCCCGGCACGAACTGGGTGGGGTTGGTGACGTGCTCCTCGAAGCTCGACTCGCCCCACCCGCGCCAGGACCGGGGGTCGTAGTTGCCGGACATGGCGAGTGCGTGCGGGAACAGGTGGGCATGACGCAACGCGAACAGCACTGCGTGGAACGCGCCCATCGACGTCCCGCAGGTGACGATGTCACGCCGACCCGAGCAGTCGTCGACGAGGAACGGGACCACCTGCCAGAGGATCCAGTCCTCGTACGCCAGATGCGCACGGGCCCTGTCTCGCAACGGTTTCCAGGACGCCGACCACGGCTGCTCTTCGTAGCTGGGCACGCAGAAGATCTTGATCCGGCCCGCATCGACGGGCTCCCGGACAGCGTCCAGCAGACCGTTGTTCGCGAAGTCGTGCGGGGAGCCGGCCTCGGAGGGGAACCACAACACCGGTCGCCCGTAGTGACCGTGGACGACGATCTCCGCCGACTCCTGGCCCATCCGTCCGGCCGGCAGCTGCAGGAAGCGGCTCTGCGTCACGAGGATCCCTTGCGGCTGTTCGGGTCCTCCGCCGGTGCCGCCACCGGACTCACGCTGGCCAGCAGCTCGTCCAGACCGGGTGACCAGGCGTCCCGCCAGCCGATCATCGTGTGGGCATCGGGAACGATGCGCGGATCCACCGGGTACCCCTGGAAAGCCAGCGCGCCGGCCATCTGCTCGTTGTTCGACCGGTTCTCCTCGATGGCACCGACCGTCATCAGCACTGGGATCTGCCGGGCCTGGCCAGGGAGCGTGGCCATGATCTCGGCGACCTGCGTGCACACCCGGTGGAACAGCGGCCACTGCGATTCCTGGGGGTCCAGCTCCGCGATGAAGAACGAACCCGATTGCAGCGCAAGGGCATCCACCGCCTCCGGGTGGCGGCGGTGCAGGTGGAGCATGCTCAGGGCGCCCAGGCTCGCGCCCAGGCCGATCACGGTGCTGACGGCAACCTGCTCGCGCAGCATCGGAATCACCACCGAGGCCAGATGGCCGGCGTAGTCGTCGTTGGCCGCGTACCAGTCGTTGCGTCGACCGAGCGCTGGATCGAGCAGGGCCAGCCGGATCGGCTGCGGCTGGGCGGCTGCCCAGCGGGCCAGCGATCCGCGCTCGAGCATGTCGGAGCCGTCGTGCACCAGCAGCAACGGCGCGGCGACGTCGTCCGCGAGCTCGGCGGGCGTGATCAGCCGCACCGGGACCACGTCGACCTCGGCGGCGTCAGCGTCGGTGACGGTGTCGGTGACGGTGACGGCGTGGGTGACGCTGAAGGCGGTCGCGGCGGGTAGTTCGACCTCCCGGTCCAGCGGGGGTGTGCTGAGCCACGCCGGTGCGGCGTAGTCGTCGAAGGCGATCTCCGATTTGTCGCCGAACGGGCCGGGAACGGCGCGCGGATGCGTCGGATCCGTGCGGTACTCATCGCCCTCCGAGCGGCGGACGATGACCTTGTACTCGAACCGGTGAGCGAGCGGCCGCTGGACCCGCAGCAACCAGTCGCTGCCGTCGCGGGCGAAGGAGGTGCCCTGCCCGTCCAGGACCCAGTCGACTTCGAGATCGACCGCGGTGACATCGTCGCCGAACAGACCGGCGGGGATGCGCAGCACTGCTGCTTCAGGGGTGATCAGGGGACCGCTCGACTCGTGTTCTGGCGCGGACATCCGATCAACCTACCCGGCGGCACCGGAGGTCCAGGCGCTCAACGTCGCCCGGGTGTTGGCCTCGAAGAGCTGCGTGACGACGTCGTCAGGGGCAGGGATCAGGCCGTTCAGCTCGAGCGTCACGAACCCGTGCACCACCACCCACAACGACAGCACGACCGTGTCGGCATCGGCGGCGGATCCGAGCCGGGTCAGCAGCCTACCGACCGCCTCACTCAGCGGTGCCATCGAGTCGAAGCGGGGCGAGCCGTCGAAGTCGGGCGGCAGGATCGAATCGACCGCTCCGCCGAAGAGAATTGCGAAGGAGTGCTGGTTGGCCAGCGCCCACCGGCGGTAGTTGCGGCCCAGTTCCATCAGGTCTGCTGCGGGGTCGTCGGTGACAGCGACGCTGCGCTGGGACAGCCCGAGGTCCGTGGACGCCCGGTCGCACAGCTCGGCCATCAGCTCGGGCTTGCCCCCGAAGAGCGTGTAGACGGCCCTGGTCGAGGTACCTGCGGTGATCGCCAGACCGCGCAGGCTCAGCGCATCGGGGCCGCGGCCGGCGACCTGGAGACCGGCCAGGTCCAGGAGTTGATCGCGGAGGGCGTCGTCGTGGACGCGGGGTCGTGCCATGGGCCAGAGACTAACCCTCTTCCGCGCAGCCCGGGGTTGTGTAACACTGTTACGTAACAGTGTTACGGAACGCTTCGGAGGCGCCGTCGCACCGATCTCCCACCCCCACCCCGAGACGAGATGAGCCGGCCATGGCGATCAATGCAGGTAGATGGACTGCTGCCCCGGTACCGACCGATCAACCGATGACGGTCTTCCTGATCGGGATGCGGGTCAACCGCTGGTGGAAACCATGGCAGTGGGCCAGGACGTTCACCGCCATGGGTCGGATGTTGGCGCACCTGGCGCAGAACCCCGACTCGGGTCTGCTGTCCTTCCACAACTGGTTCGGACGCACCACGATGCTGCTGAGCTACTGGCGCAGTCAGGAGGACCTGGTCCGCTTCGCCCGCGATCCCGACCTGATGCACCTCCCGGCCTGGCGCGCCTTCAACAAGCTGGTGGGCAGTGGTGGCGACGTGGGCGTCTGGCACGAGACGTACCAGATCCAGCCCAGCCCGCACGAGGTCGTCTACGTCAACATGCCGGCCTTCGGGCTCGGCAAGGCGATCGGTGTCGAGAGCGTCGGCGCGGGTACCTCGACCGCCACCCAGCGTTGGAAGGGTGCTGCCGCTCGGGGATGAGCTGCAGGGGTGAGGAAGCGCGCGGTGGCGCGCTGTTCTCGTCGCGAACCCGGCGCTCTACTGTTGAGCCATGGATCGTCAGCAACAGTTCGTCCTGCGCACCCTGGAGGAGCGGGACATCCGGTTCGTCCGGTTGTGGTTCACCGACGTGCTCGGTTACCTCAAGTCGGTGGCGGTCGCCCCGGCCGAGCTCGAGGGCGCCTTCGCCGACGGCATCGGCTTCGACGGCTCGTCCATCGAGGGCTATTCCCGCGTGCACGAGTCCGACATGGTCGCCAAGCCGGATCCGTCCACCTTCCAGGTGCTGCCCTGGGAGACCGCCGACGGCAAGTCGTACTCCGCGCGGATGTTCTGCGACATCGCCATGCCGGACGGAACGCCCTCCTGGGCAGATCCCCGGCACGTGCTGCGGCGGGTGATGGAGGACGCCGCCGCGATGGGGTTCACCTGTTACGTGCACCCCGAGCTCGAGTTCTTCCTGATGAAGGACCTGCCGCAGGACGGGACGGCTCCCGAGCCGGCCGACCGCGGCGGTTACTTCGACCAGGCGTCGCACGACACGGCGCCGCACTTCCGTCGCCGCGCCATCGAGACCCTCGAGGCGATGGGCATCTCGGTCGAGTTCTCCCACCACGAGGGTGCGCCCGGCCAGCAGGAGATCGACCTGCGCTACGCCGACGCGCTCACGATGGCCGACAACATCATGTCGTTCCGGTACGTCGTGCGTGAGGTGGCGCTGACCCAGGGCGTACACGCCAGCTTCATGCCGAAACCGTTCCCGGACCAGCCCGGATCGGCGATGCACACCCACTTCTCGCTGTTCGAGGGGGAGACGAACGCGTTCCACGATCCGGACGGCGAGTACCAGATGTCGGCCACCGGTCGGGCGTTCCTGGCCGGCGTGCTGAAGCACGCGCCGGAGATCACCGCGGTCAGCTGCCAGTGGGTCAACTCCTACAAGCGGCTGGTGATCGGCGAGGAAGCACCCACCGTCGTCTCGTGGGGCCAGGCCAACCGCTCGGCGCTGGTCCGGGTGCCGAACTATTCGCCGGGACGCTCCGCCAGTCAGCGGATCGAGTTCCGACTGCCCGATGCCGGCTGCAACCCCTACCTGATGTTCGCCGTCGTGTTCGCGGCCGGTCTGCGCGGAGTCCGGGAGTCCTACGAACTGCCGGACCCGATCGAATCCGACGTGTCCTCGCTGCCCGACGTCGAGCGCCGTGCCATGGGGTTGGCGAAGCTGCCCGGTTCGTTGGAAGCAGCACTCACGGTGATGGAGGACTCCGACCTCATCGCAGAAGCGCTGGGGGAGCATGTCTTCGACTACTTCCTGCGCAACAAGCGCTCCGAGTGGGAGGCCTATCGCCGTCAGGTGACGCCGTACGAGCTGAAGCGCTACCTCTCGCTCTGACCTGCTCGCCCGGGCGCGTCCGTGTTCGCCGCCACCCAGGCCGGGGTGTCCCGGTTGCCGGGCGCTCAACGATCGCCGGGACGCACACCGACGTAGACGGCGTGCAGGCGGAAGCGCATCGGCTCCTCCTGGTACTCCTCCAGTGCGTGCGCCGTCCAGCCTGCCAGTCGCGCGATGGTGAAGACCGCCTCGCCGGCGCCGTCCCGCTGATGGGTCGCCTCGGCGAACAGCGCGAGCGCGAAATCGGTGTTCGGGAACCAGCCTCGCCTGGTCCGCCATTGGTCGATCAGGCGTGTCGACACCGACAGCAGGTGGGCATCGATCCCGGGCAGCACCCGGATCTTGGTGATCAGGTGCTCGGCACGCGGGTCCTGCTGGCGGTAGACCAGATGTCCGAAGCCGGCCGGGCGGCGGTTCTCGGCGAGGTGAGTGCTGATCACCGCGTCGGGATCGCGCACGGCCTCCTGCAGCAGCCGGCGCGCCGTGGCAGGGGCGCCACCGTGCAGCGGGCTGTCCATGGCGCCGAGTGCGGCCAGCATGACCCCGCTGATGTCGGTGCGGACGCTGGCGGCGACCCGGGCGGCGGTCGTCGAGGCTGCCAGTTCGTGGTCGGCCAGCAGGACGAGTGCAGCCCTCAACAGGGCCAGCCGGGGTGGGTCCGCGCGCTGCCGGGTGAGCCGGGGCCACAGACCGGAGGTCACCGGATCGAACTGGTGCTGTCGTCGTCCGAGCGGTCGGCCCAGCAGTGGGAGCGCGGCGACGGCGGCGCCGATCTGCTCGCCCGCAGTGCGGACCACACCGTCGCGACTGAGATCCCCGCGCACAGTCTGTCGCGCAGCGCCGCGCCCGAGTGCGGCACGGATCACATCGATCGGACGCATCATCGGGCCGGCGGACGGCTGCGAGTCGACAGCGAAGACCGGGATGTGCACGGCACCGGATTCCCAGAGCAGCGCACAGACCTCGGGGAAGGATCGGGTGTCGGCGAGCTCGCGCACGTCCAGCCCGCGGTAGTACTGCGCGTCGTCCGTCAGCAGCGTGATCCGGGTTCTGATGCGTTCGGCCAGACCCGCATGCACAGGGCGAGAGGCATTGTGCTGCAACGCTTCCACCTGGTCACTCCGGAACCACGAGCCGCGTCGACCGGGGATCGTGACCCGGGGCAGCAACCCGCGGCTGACATAGGCGTAGAGCGTCTCCGGCTTGATGCCGAGCAGCTTCGCCACCTGCGCGGTGCTCAGATGATCAGGAGGCGGTTCAGCGGCCGGTGCGATGTCCACCCCGCGATCGTAGGTTGATTTGATCAACATTGACACCCGATCAATGTCTGGCGCACGGTGGAGGCGACAAGGAGGTCGATCCCGATGACGAAGACAGACCAGGCAGTACCCCGGACGGACCCCGGCAGCAGCACCGGCGGCGCCGCGGTCGGCAGTGGGACCCTCGACGTGCCAGCAGGTCTGGCCGGCGTGGTGGTGGCGACCACCGAGATCGGTGACGTGCGTGGCGCCGAGGGTTTCTATCACTACGGCCCGTACTCGGCGATCGAGCTCGCGCAATCACGCAGCTTCGAGGACGTCTGGTTCCTGATGGTGCACGGCCGTCTGCCGGATGCCGCCGAGTCCATGGCGTTCCTGGCGCAGGTGGCAGCGCTGCGCGAGCTCCCGGCCGAACTGGAGGCGTTGCTTCCCACCATTGCTGCTGCGGGACAACGCTTCCACCCACTTCCAGCGTTGCGGACCGCGCTGTCATATCTCGCCGCGTGGGACGACACCGTCCCGCTGTGGGGATCAGACGAGGCAGACCGGCCGGCCGCTGCACTGCGGGTCTGCGCCGTCACTCCTGTCCTGCTGTCGCGCTTGTACCGGCACCGCCTCGGACTCCCCGTCGTCGAGGTGGATCCGTCGCTGTCGACCGCCGACTACTGGCTGCGGGCCGTGACGGGGGACGCGCCGCAGGAAGCCCAGGTCGCCGCCATCGGTGCCTATCTGACCGCGACCATCGACCACGGCTTCAACGCTTCCACCTTCACCGCCCGGACGGTCGCCTCAGCGGGCTCGGACCTTCCCTCCGCAGTGTGCGCGGCCATCGGCACGTTCCTGGGCCCGTTGCACGGCGGGGCACCGGACCGGGCACTCGAAGGCCTGGACGAGATCGGCACCATCGACCGCGCCCGCGGCTGGGTGCGCGACACCGTCGGCCGGGGGGACCGGATCATGGGGTTCGGTCATGCCGTCTATCGCACCGAGGACCCGCGGGCCCGGATGCTCCGCGACATCGGCCGTGGGCTCGGGGGAGAGCTGATCGAGTTCGCCACCGAGGTCGAGAAACAGGTGCTGGCCGCGCTCGCCGAACTGAAACCGGGCAGGTCGCTCCCGGTCAACGTGGAGTTCTACGCCGGCGTCGTGATGGAGCAGTGCGGCATTCCGCGGACGATGTTCACCCCCACCTTCACCGTGAGCCGAGTGATCGGGTGGTGCGCCCACATCCTGGAGGAGGCCCGCGGCCGCAAGATCATCCGCCCGAGCGCGGCCTACATCGGTGAATCCCCGTCGATCCCGGTGCCTGCTCCGTCCCGCTGAAGTCCGCCCGGAGCCCGTTCGCCGCGCGCTCGGAACATCGGGTCGGGTCGTCGAGTTGCCCCTGGGGTGACTGTGACCGCTGAATCGACGACCCCCGCGCTGTTCCGTCCCCTGACGCTGCGCGGCGTCACCGCCCGCAACCGCATCTGGCTGGCGCCGATGTGCCAGTACAGCTGCGACGCCCGCGACGGCATCCCCACCGACTGGCACCTGGTGCACCTCGGTGCTCATGCCAGCGGCGGCTACGGCCTGGTGATGACCGAGGCGGCCGCGATCGTCCCGGAGGGCCGGATCAGCCCGCAGGACGCCGGCATCTGGAACGAGGCGCAGCAGCAACAGTGGCAGCGGATCGCCACCTTCATCCGCGCGCAGGGCGCGGTGCCGGCGATCCAGCTCGCCCACGCCGGCCGCAAGGCCTCGACCTATCGACCGTTCGACGACCACACCGGATCGGTGCCCGCGGAGGACGGCGGCTGGGTGACCGTCTCATCCACCGACAGTGCGTTCACCGGGTATGCGACGCCGCGTCGTCTGGACACCGACGAGGTGGCGGCGATCCCGGCCCAGTTCGCGGCGGCGGCGGAGCGGGCGATGCGGGCCGGGTTCGATGCCGTCGAACTCCATGCAGCGCACGGCTATCTGCTGCACCAGTTCCTCTCGCCGTTGGTGAACGATCGTGACGACCGCTACGGCGGCGACTTCGCCGGGCGGACCCGGCTGCTGGTCGAGACGGTCGACGCGGTGCGCGCCGTGCTGCCCGACGAGGCGCTGCTGTTCGTCAGTTCTCGGCGAGTGACTGGGCGAAGGGAGGCTGGGACGTCGAGCAGACCGCCCGGATCTCCCAGCAACTCGCGCAGCGTGGTGTCGATCTGGTGGACGTGTCGTCCGGCGGCGCCGTGGCCGAGCAACAGATCACCGTCGGGCCCGGCTACCAGGTGCCCTTCGCCCGGCAGGTGCGCGCGACCGCCGGCGTTGCGGTGGCTGCCGTGGGGATGATCACCGAGCCCGCGCAGGCCGAGCAGATCCTCGAGGGGGGTGACGCCGACGCGATCTTCGTCGCCAGGGCCGGCCTGCGGGAACCGTCCTGGCCGCTCCGGGCCGGCCACGAGCTGGGCGTCGGGCACCACGACCTGCCCTACCCGCCCCAGTACGAGCGCGGCGCCTGGCGCTGACTGGCGGTCCGACGCTGGTCGAGAATCGAGACAGGGGTGGTGGCCCGCCGGGCGGGACCCGGCACACCACCGCCCTCTGCTGTGTGGGCCAGGCGCCGCGGGGACGAATAGGATCGACGGGTCATGACTGAGAATGATTCCGGGACCCTGCCCGGCACCGTCCGTGTCCGCGTCGCACCCTCGCCGACCGGCGACCCGCACGTCGGCACCGCCTACATGGCGCTGTTCAACCTGGCCTTCGCCCGGAATGTCGGCGGCCGCTTCCTGCTGCGGATCGAGGACACCGACCGCGTGCGCTTCCGTGAGGACTCCGAGCAGCAGCTGTACGACATGCTGCACTGGCTCGGGCTGCAGTGGGACGAGGGTCCGGACATCGGCGGACCGTGCGAGCCGTACCGGCAGTCGGAGCGGCTGGAGACCTATCGGCCGTTCGTCGAGCAGCTCATCGAGCAGGACAACGCCTACCTGTGTTGGTGCACCCCCGAGCGGCTGACGCAGATGCGCGAGGCCCAGCAGAAGGCCAAGCGTCCCACCGGATATGACCGGCTCTGCTACGGCAAGACCGCCGAGCAGCGCGCGACGTTGCCGGGTTTCTCCGAGACCCCCGTGGTGCGGATGCTGGTGCCGAAGAATGCGCCGATCCGCTTCACCGACCTGATCCGCGGTGAGGTCAACGCACCGATGCCGGACGACCAGGTGATCCTCAAGGCCGACGGTTTCCCGACGTATCACCTCGCCGTGGTGGTCGACGATCATCTGATGGGCATCACCCACGTCGTCCGTGGGGAGGAGTGGATCTCCTCCACCCCTAAGCACCTGCTGCTGTACCGGTGGCTGGGGCTCGAAGCGCCGGTCTTCGCGCACATGCCGTTGCTGCGCAACACCGACAAGTCGAAGATCTCCAAGCGCAAGAACCCGGCGGCCAGGTTGACCTGGTTCGCCGAGCAGGGGTACCTGCCGCAGGCGCTGGTGAACTTCCTGGCGCTGCTGGGGTATCCGCCGGTCATCACCACCGACGACGAGGGCGTCGTCACCGAGCGCGAGCTGCAGACCTTCGATGAGTTCGCGGAGCGCTTCGACTGGAGCAAGGTCAGTTCGGCCGGCCCGATCTTCGACCTGAAGAAGCTGGACTGGCTCAACGGCACCTACATCCGCGAACTGGATCGCGAGACGTTCATCGACGCGATCATCCCGTTCTGTGTCCGCGACGGTGTCTTCCCGGAGGCTCCCGACGGCGCAGAACGGGACAAGTTGTCGGCCATCGCCGAGCTGATCCAGACCCGACTGGTGCTGCTCAGCGAGGCGCCCGGCTACGTCCGCCCGTTCTTCACCGCTGCGGCCGACCTGCAGATCGCCGACGATGCCCGCGCCCAGCTCAAGGACGGCGCCGCCGAGGTGCTGACGACGACGGTCGCTGCCCTGGAGCCGGTGGGCGAATGGACGACCGTGAACATCGAGGGTGCCATCAGGGCCGCCGTGATCGACGGTCTGGAGCTGAAGCCGAAGGTGGCCTTCACCCCCATCCGGGTTGCCGTGTCGGGGGTGCGCATCTCCCCGCCACTGTTCGAGTCGATGGAGATCCTGGGCAAGGACGAGACGCTGACGCGGTTGGCGTCCTTTCGCGACTCGCTCTGAGTCTCCGCCGCCGGTGGGCGTGAGGTTGTTCAGCCGGTCGAGCTCAGTGGCGCTGGGTTCGACGCCATCGGCGGCGGTGTTCTCGAGGTCGGGTCAGGTCTGCGGGAGACCGAGGGCCGCGCGGGTCAGGCCGACCAGCTGGCGGGCGAGCTCGCCGTCCGGCAGCGGACTGGAGAACAGGCCGACGGAGTTGAGCAGGCCGAAGGCGGCGTGCACCGCGGTACGCACCTGTTCGCTGTCCCAGTCGGTCCGGCTCGCACCGAGCAGTGTCCGCCAGTTCCGCACCAGTTCCCGCTGCCGTCGGCGCAGGCTGTCCTGTTGCGCGGCCGGCAGGTGGTGGACCTCCCGCACGAACACCGCCATCACCGAGCGCTGGCGGGCGACGGCCGCTGCGTACCGGGCAACCGAGGCGTCCAGCTGCTGGAGCGCGGGGCCGCCCTCGTCGGGTAGTTCCAGGACCATCACCGAATCGATCACCCGGTCGATGACTGCGGCGAGCAGAGCGGCCTTCGACTCGAAGTGGCGGTAGATGGCCGGTCCGGTGACGCCGCTGGCCGCGCCGATGTCGTTCATCCCGACAGCGGCATACCCGTTGCGCGAGAACAGCTCCGCCGCGGAGGAGATGATCTGCTCCCGCCGCAGGGCACTCCGGCGAGGGGGCGATGCCGGCGGATCGATGGTGCTCGCCGCGTCTGCGGGGCGCACGGCCCCGAGGTCGGACGAGCCCGCGGTCACCGCTTCACACGCGGCTTGGGGACCCGCCAGCGGCGCGGCATGATCGCGCGGTTGAAGGCGTAGAAGCCCAGAGCGCGGCCGGTGCGGGACAGCGTGGTGCCGTCGCCGTTCGGGAACTCGGCGCGCACCTGCTTGGCAAGTCGACTGCCCAGCACGGTGGTGTCGGCGACGGCGGCGAGGATCAACACCAACAGCACCAGCGGGCCGAAGGTCTGCAGGTAGGCATTGGGGATGAGCAGGATGATGAAGGAGATGATCGCCATCGGCATCAGCAGACCGGCGAAGTTGCGACGCAGGTCGACCTGGTCGCGGACGAACGCACGGATGTCGCCCTTGTCCCGGGTCATCAGGAAGGCCTGGTCGCCGCGGGCCATCTTCTCCCGCCGTTCGGCCGACAGTGCGCGCCGCTCGTCCTTGGACAGCGACTTGGTACCGGCACGCGAGCGCTTGATCGCCTCCCGCTGGGTCTTCGGCGGGGGAGCGACCGGGCCGCGGCGGCGGCCCTCGGCCTCGCTGCGCTTGGGCGTGGGGCGTCCCTTGCCCACCTGCTTGGCGGCAACTGTCGCCGCGGCCGCGGCCGCGGCTGCAGCGCCGGCCTGTGCCGGCGCGCCCTTCGACATCGAGACGCCCTCGTCGGCATCGTTGGTCTTCGCGGAGCGGCGCAGCAGGTTCACCCTCGGGAGCTTACCGGCAGCCGGCTATGCCGTCACCGCTGATGAGCTGCACCTGGCCGGTTCACGGTGTTGCAGCGGACCGCGTCGCTGCGCAGTCGGGAATCGTCCGGAGCCGGCGGTGGTTGTAGCGGGTGGCACCTCTCACGCAGTGGCGCGCTGCACATCGCGGGTCAGCAGCGCCGAACGCGGTGGCAGGCGTGGCAGTATCGAGTTCAGCAGCACCGCATCATCGAACAGAGCAACACCGCACTCAGCACCTCAGCGACGGCCGTGGTGAAGGTCTGACGCCGCAGTGGACATCACCTACAGCAGTGGCACCGACCGCGGCACTGCACGACGCTCGCGCCGGTTCGAATACGGCGGATGGCCCGACGGCCTGCCCGCACCAGCTGGCCGCCCCCAGCAAGAGGAACAGGGGTTCACATCAGATGAGCGCTCCCATCGGAACCGACACCGAGACCACCACAGCACCTCCGGAAACCGCCCACGGCGTCACCCTCACGGCTCCCGCCGCAGAGAAGGCCAAGGCCCTGCTGGACCGGGACGGCACTCCCGGCATGGTGCTGCGGATCGCCGTCCAGCCGGGCGGTTGCTCGGGCCTGCGCTACGAGCTCTTCTTCGACGACCGCAGCCTGGACGGTGACGCCAAGGTCGTCTTCGAGGGCGTCGGCCTCGCGGTCGACCGGATGAGCCGGCCCTACCTCGATGGCGCGGTCATCGACTTCGTCGACACGATCGAGAAGCAGGGCTTCACCATCGACAACCCGAACGCCGGCAGCTCCTGCGCCTGCGGGGACAGCTTCCACTGATCTCGAGTCCCACGTCGCACACGACGGCGGGCTCCGCGTCACCTCGGTGATGCGGAGCCCGCCGTTCGGGTTCGCGTAGGGGTCCCGTTCAGCGCAGCGCGATCAGGGCCTGACCCACTTCTTCCAGTACTCGCCGCTCGTCGGGATGCCGGCGTAGATCTCCTCCAGGCCGTGGATCCGGACGTTGGCCGACGGATACCGCGAGACAGCGCCGGCATCGGCCGGGCGGCCCAGCATTTGCAGGTGGGCCCGGTTCACCCACTGCTTCTTGAACCGTGGATCCTGGGTCGCGGTGTTGATCACCGACGGCCGACCCTGCTGCGCCAGGATCGAGGAGTACCTCGCGAGATCGCTGCTGCTCGGCGTCTGCTGCCAGAGCACCCGCAGGATGCGGCCCAGATAGGTCTTGCTGTCCCGTCGTGCGACGTCCCACGCTCCCTGACCTCCGCAGATCGACTGGACTGCCGCGAGGTGTGGTTGCCGGGCGAACGTCGCCGCGTACTCGGCGCCGCCCGACCGGCCCAGGCATGCCTGGAAGTACCAGCGTGCGAGCTGCGTGTACCGCTCCTTCGAGCGGACGATGGCGTTCGCTGCCTGCCCCCGGGACATCAGACCCTTCGCCAACCGCTCGATGAGGGTCGCGTCCGTACCGGAGCGGCCCAGGACGTGCGAGTACAGGCTGGCGACGAACCGGGTCGCCTCGGTGCGCACCAGCTTCGGATACGGAGTGCGCGGCGGTGCGACCGACGACGCGGCGAGCGCGCGAGCGGTCGCGGTGATGGTCTCCCGCATGGGCTGGTAGCCGACCGCACTGCTCGCGGTCTGCAGGATGGCGATGTAGTACTTGCTGGTGAAGCCCACTGAATGCAGACCGTATACGTCGCTCGACGGGTAGTTGACGATCGTCGTCCAACCCTGCTTGGAACCGGAACCGGCCAGCGCATTGACGCCGAAGTTCTGGTCGAAGCCGTCGGACCCGACGTCGGCGGCCTGTTGCATGGCCTGCGGCAGGAACCCGTTGACCGCAGTGTCGCGCTCCATCCGGTACTGGAATCTGACCAGGTCGCGTGCCGTCACCCGCACCGTGCCCCACCAGCCGGAGGCGCTGGCGGCGCTGTTGGCCGAACCGGTCAGGCCGTACCGGGCGGCGACCCACGGAACGATCGAGGTGCTCCAGAGCGAGGACTGGGTCGAGTCACGGGACACCCGGATCATGTCGGCCAGGGACGGGATGAGAGTGGGGTTGCGGATGCCGTAGTAGACCGCCGTGTACAGCTTCACCAGGGACGCGGAGGCGATCTGCTGGTCCGGGTTGACGGAGGCCAGCACTGCACCGGTCGACCGGTCGGCGATCACCGCCGCCGTGCGCACCCCACGGGCCGCAGCCTGTGCGACGGCTGCATTGAGCGCTGCTTGCGGGGTGGTGGCGGCCGCGGCACTGCCGAGCGCCGCGAGCATCGTCGGTGCGGTGGCCGGTGCGGGCGCTTCGGCAAGGCGGGTGATCACCGCCGTCGTCGGCGCGGCTGCACCGGCCGGAGCGGCGGCGAGAGATGCTGCGGACAACGCGAGCGGGACGACGACCAGCCATCCGACCCGCAGGCGGACGGGACGGCCACGGTGGTGAGTGCGCACGTGGCGAACCTACCCAAGCCGCGGAACGGGTAGTCTCGCCCCGTTGCCTGGTGGTCCTCTCGCCGCACCTGCCCGGCCGCATCAGCCGGTCAGTCCGCTCGCCCATGCACCCGAACCCCGGAGCCGTTTCGTGTCGAGTTCTCCTGCCGCCCAGCCGATCATCGTCACCGGCTCGATCGCCACCGATCACCTGATGCACTTCCCCGGCAAGTTCACCGAGTCGCTGCTGCCGGATCAGCTCGAGCGGGTGTCGCTGTCGTTCCTGGTGGACGATCTGGTCGTGCACCGCGGCGGAGTGGCCGGCAACATCACCTTCGGGATGGGTGTGCTGGGCCGCCGGCCCGTGCTGGTGGACGCCGTGGGCGCGGACTTCGACGAGTACGAGGGTTGGCTGAGCAGGCACGGCGTCGAGTGCTCCCATGTGTTGCGCTGCACGGATGTGCAGACCGCCCGATTCGTCTGCACGACCGATGATGCGATGAACCAGATCGGCTCCTTCTACGCCGGCGCGATGTCGCGATCCCGGGAGATCGCCCTCGCCCCGATCGTCCAGCAGCTCGGTGGCGTCGAGCTGGTGATGATCAGCGCCGGCGATCCTGCCGGAATGGTCCGGCACGCCCGGGAGTGCCGGGAGCTCGGCATCACCTTCGCCGCCGATCCCTCGCAGCAGCTCGCCCGGATCGACGGGGAGCAGGCACGCAGCCTGATCGAGGGTGCGGAGTACCTGTTCAGCAACGACTACGAACTCGGGCTGTTGACCGGCAAGACCGGGCTGTCCCAGGAGCAGATCCTGGACCACGTGCACTACCGGATCACGACGCACGGTGCCGCCGGCGTGGAGATCGCCGGCATCCACGGCGACATCACCGACGACCCGGCGGTGACCTCGCTGACCGTCCCGGTCGTGCCCGAGCACGGCAAGGTCGACCCGACCGGTGTCGGCGACGCGTTCCGGGCAGGCTTCCTGGCCGGCCGCTCCACCGGGTTGAGCCTGGAGCGCTCGTCCCAGCTCGGATCACTGATGGCGGTGCTGGTTCTGGAGACGACCGGAACCCAGGAATACGCCTTCGACGCCGCGGTCGCCCAACAGCGCCTGGCGGATGCCTACGGCGACGACGCGACTGCGGAGATCGCCACCGCCATCGGCTGGTGACGCGCGACCGATCAGATCACCCCGCCCGGGCCGAGCTGCTCGGGGTCAGAGGTGCTCGGGGCGGCTCTGCTCCGGCCAGTGCGGCGCGGGTCAGTGCGGCGCGGATCAGAGCCGGACGGGGTAGGTCGGCTTCGGCACCGTCGGGGTGATGGCGCCGGTGACGAAGATGCCGTGCCAGATCATGAACACCAGCACCGTCCAGAGTCGCCGGGAGTGGTCGGCCTCGCCGGCGCGGTGCGCATCCAGCAGGGCCAGCACGACCGCCTTGTCCAGGGACTCGTCGGTCTGCGCGTCCAGGATCACCTGCCGGGCCCACTCGTAGGAGCCCTCGGCCAGGAAGTGTCGGATGGGCACCGGGAACCCGAGCTTGCGACGGTTCAGCACGTGCGGCGGGACGATGAGCTCCATCGCCTTGCGCAGCGCCGATTTCGTGGTGCGGGGGGTGATCTTCTCGTTCTCGGGGATGCTTCTGGCGACCTCGAAGACCTCCTTGTCCAGGAACGGCACCCGCAGCTCGAGCGAGTTGGCCATCGTCACCTTGTCGGCCTTGACCAGGATGTCGCCGCGCAGCCACGTGAACAGGTCGACGTGCTGCATCCGGGACACCGGATCGGTGCCGCGGGAGAGCTGGTAGACAGGGTCGGTGACGTCGTGGAAGGACACCGCTGGGGAGTAGCTGCGCAACATCCCCGAGAGCTGTTCCTCGCGGAAGATCCGGGCATTGCCGTAGTAGCGCTCCTCCAGGTCGAGAGAGCCCCGACGCAGCATGTCCTGGCCGCGGAAGCCTTGGGGCAATGCTCGCCCGACCGCGGCCAGCCCCTTGCGCAGCGGCGACGGGAGCGCCGTCAGCCGTTTGAGGCTGGCCGGCTCGCGATAGATGTTGTAACCGCCGAACAGCTCGTCGGCGCCCTCGCCGGAGAGCACCACCTTGACCCGCTTGCGGGCCTCGTTCGCCACGAAGTAGAGCGGTACCAGCGCCGGGTCGGCGACCGGATCGTCCAGGTACCAGACGATCAACGGCAGCGTGCTGGTGAGCTCTTCCTCGCTGACCACCCTGACGATGTGCTCGACACCGATCGCGGCGGCCGACTCGGCAGCGACGTCGACCTCCGAGTACCCCTCGCGTTCGAAGCCGGAGGTGAAGGTCAGCAGGTTGGGGTTGTAGCGCTTCGCCAGCGCCGCGATGGCCGTCGAGTCGATCCCGCCGGAGAGGAACGAGCCGACGGTCACGTCGGCCCGCATGTGCTTGGCGACCGAGTCGTCCAACACGTCGGCGATCCGCTTGTAGAGGTCGGCGCGATCACCGTCGGAGTTGACCGGCACGCTGGTGAACTTCGGCTTGAAGTAGCGCACGGTCGGCAGTGCGGTCGCAGTGGCATCACCGGGCCGCACGGTGAAGTGGGTCCCCGACTCGACGCGCCGCAGCTGGGCGTCCATGGACTCCGGCTCCGGCACGTACTGCAGCACCAGATAGTGCTGCAGCGCAACGGGATCCACGACCGCCGGCCGGTCCAACAACGCCCGCAGGCTCTTGGCCTCCGAGGCGAAACCGAAGCCGTCCTCGGTCCTCACCGTGTACAGCGGCTTGATCCCGAACGGGTCCCTGGCACCGAACAGCACCCGGTCATGGGTGTCCCAGATCAGGAACGCGAACATCCCGCGCAGTCGCGAGACCCACCCGGCGCCGTGGTGGTGGTAGCCGGCGACGATCGCCTCACCGTCACCTTCGGTGGCGAACACCGCGCCGTGATCGGCGGCGAGTTCGGCCCGCAACTCCAGGTAGTTGTAGATCTCGCCGTTGAACACCAGGGCGTAGCGATCGGGAGACTCGGGTGGGCCCCAGCGCAGTGGTTGGTGGGAGTGCTCGATGTCGATCGTCGCCAGCCGATTGAAGCCGAACACCACGTCGGTGTCATGCCACGTCCCCGGCTCGTCGGGACCCCGGTGACGGCACAGCGGCAGTCCGGCGGCCACATCGGCGACGCGCCTGGCCGCGCCCTCCGGGCCG
This sequence comes from Nakamurella sp., assembly GCA_037720195.1. GTDB lineage: Bacteria > Actinomycetota > Actinomycetes > Mycobacteriales > Nakamurellaceae > Nakamurella. The sequence continues at coordinate 22,862 of JBBJML010000012.1, forward strand.
GCCGTCGAGAGGAAACCGATCAATCCACACACGTGTACTCCACCGCTCTCGTCTCCAGGGTTGCTCGGCGCGCCATCGGCCCGCCGCCTTCAGCACCCTGTCCGCGGACGCCGGGGGACGACGACCGCCAGTGCAGTATCCCCGACCACTCCGACCGTCGAGGTGATCCACGGACCGCCGGGCGGGTCGGCGTGCGCCGCCGTGATGTGCTCAACGCGCCGGGATCCCGGTATCCGCAAGGGCCCGTGGGTGAAGTAACCTCGGAAGCGTCGTGTGGCGGTGCTGCGCGACTGATCAGAAACACGCGAGCCAGGACACGCGATAACGTGCGGAACGCGTAGGGAAGGCGGAATCACGTGCCACGCTCCAAGGCGCTCCGAAGGCTCGGACTCACCGGCCTGCTGGTGCTCGCCGGTGTGTTGCTGAGCGGCTGCTCGCTGTCGGACCTCCCCCGATTCGGGTGGCCGGTCAGCGCTACCGAGCAGGGTCGCAACATGCAGTACTTCTGGTCGGCGGCGTTCATCGCTGCGCTGGTCGTCGGCGTGATCGTCTGGGGCGCGATGTTCTGGGCGTTCGCGAAGTACCGCCAGCGCCCGAACTCGCCGCTGTATCCCAAGCAGACCAAGGAGAACCTGCCGTTCGAGCTGGTGTGTACGGCCATCCCGTTCGTGCTCGTCGCGGTGCTGTTCTACTTCACCGTCACCACCGAGAACAAGGTGCTGGCCAAGACCGCCAACCCGGACGTCACGATCGACGTCACCGCGTTCAAGTGGAACTGGGACTTCGGGTACCAGGGCACCAAGGTCCCGGGGGCCGTGGCGCTGCCGGCAACCTCGAAGAACGCCGACTGGTACAACAACACCGAGGTGCACACCGTCGGCACCAGTGACGAGGTCCCGCTGCTGGTCCTGCCGGCAGGCAAGACGATCCAGTTCAACCTGCGCAGCAAGGACGTCATCCACTCCTTCTGGGTGCCCGACTTCCTGTTCAAGCGTGACGTCTTCCCCTTCCCGGCCCAGAACCAGCCGGACGGCGGCAACGTGTTCCAGGTCAAGCTGGAGCGCACCGGCGCGTTCGTCGGCCGCTGCGCGGAGCTCTGCGGCACCTACCACTCGGCCATGAACTTCGAGGTCCGCAGTGTGCCCGAGGACGCGTACCAGGCGTACGTCAAGATCCGCAGCCAGATCAACCCGGCCACCGGTGTTGCGTTCAAGGCTGCGGAAGCTCTCTCCCAGGTGCAGGCGACGGTTCCGTCGTGCGGCGAGCTGTGCGCGCCGCTGGCCACGACGACGTACCCGTTCAACACCGACCGGCAAGCCCGTTCGGCCCCGCAGAACGCTGGAAACTGATGTCCGACGACAGCAAGGTGGGTCCCGCAGTGCACGAGGAGGACCAGGACTACGAGCAGCAGAACGGTGACCTCTCGGCCAGCGACACGTCGAAGGGGTTGGGCGTCGAGTCGATCATCTTCCTGGCGCTGACCGGATTCTTCGTCGTGGCCGGGATCATCTACAACGTGCTCGCGCCGGGCGAGAAGGTCGGCATCGTCGCGTTGTACCTGACGGCCGGTCTGACGTTCCTGATCGGCAGCTTCCTGTGGTTCACCGGCCGACGCCTGGACGGCCCGCGGCCGGAGGACCATGACGCGGAGATCGCCGAGGGTGCAGGCGATCTCGGGTTCTTCTCGCCAGGTTCCTACTGGCCGTTCACCCTGGCCGCGTCTGCGGCTGTCTTCGCCGTGGCGACCGCATTCCTGCTGGTCTGGCTGATGATCATCATGGCCGGCCTGCTGCTGATGAGCGTCGTAGGTCTGATCTTCGAGTACCACCGCGGACCTGCCGCTCACTGACGCGCCCCGCACCGCTCGTCGAGAAGGGCCCCGACCACCAGGTCAGGGCCCTTCTTCGCTCCACCCCCCCAGCTGTCGCTGATCGAGACGAGATCCCGTCACGTCTCGACGGAGTGTGCGATCAGAGGTGCACAGTGAAGATCCCGGTGGGCCCGAAGGCGGCCCTGGCGAACCGCTCACCGATCAGGGCGTGGCTGGCGGCATCCGGATGCAGGCTGTCGGGCAACGGGTGGTCCTGCTCGTCCTGAGCGCCGTAGAGCTGCAACCCGTCCAGGAAATGCAGGTGCTGGTCGGTCGCTGACCGCTGTTCGACGATCAGGCGGAGCTGCTCGCGGATCACTTCGAGCGTCAACCGGCCGGCCGGCACCTCGGCCGGGTCGCCGGTCGCGATGAACCGGATCTGCCCCTGCTGGGCCGCCAGGGGGTCGAAGGAGCCCGGCCCCGGCGTCTGCTCGTGGATGGCGCAGTGCAGCGCGGAGATCAGCAGCAGGGGAGTCTCCGGGTGTCCGTCGCGGATGGTGTCCAGGAATCCGTGCACCGCGGGGCCGAGCGCCCGCAGCCGGAACAGATCGGCGCCCACCAGGTTGATCCCCAGCTTCAGGCTGATCAGATCTGCCGGGGCGTCGCGGATCGTCCTGGCGAGGAACGGATCGAGCAGAGCGCTCCCGCCGAAGCCCAGGTTGACGAGCTCGACACCGCCCAGGTCGGCCGCGACCACCGGCCAGGTCCCGGTGGGGCTCGCTGCGTTCGAACCGTGGCTGATGGAACTGCCGTGGTGCAGCCACACCGGCCGGCCGTCGGTGGGGATCGCCTCCAGCGGGGCGTCACTGCGCAGCTCGACCAGCTCGACCGCTTCGTTCCAGGGCAGCCACAGCTCGAGATCCTTCGGATCTGCCGGAAGTCCGGTGAAGGAGATGATCGGCGTCGGTGTGTGCTGCACCTCGCGCTCGCCGGTGGTCATGTCGACCACGACGGTGGTGCCACCGGAAGCCGTCCGCTGCTCGACGAGCGTGCCGTCGATGCGCAGGTCGAAGATCCCGGCCGGTCGCGGCGGCAGCCCGCGCAGCATCGTCGTCGTCCGCCGGGTCGCCAGCTCCAGCACGGTGGCCCCGGTACGCACCCGGAGCCGGACGCCGGCGCAGTGGCTCTGCGCCATCAGCAGCTGCGCGTCGTCCCGGTTCTGCTCCCTCGCCCACCGGGGGAGCCGGTGCGGGACGACGGCTCCGTCACGGTCCTCGAGTTCGGCGGCGCCGACCAGGATGGAGTCGGTGATCGGGGTGGGGGCGAGCGTGGGGTCGGCCATGCACCGAGTCTGTCGTGGGCCTCGCCGGGTTGTCGAACGGGAATGCTTGCGGCGCGGGTCATTCTGGTGCCGGCACGACGAAGGCCCGACCGCTCCGGGAAGTGATCGGGCCTTCGTCAGCGCAGGTGGATCAGCTCTTGGACTCGTCCTGGTCTGGCTCGTCGACGATCTTCTCGCCGCCCTTGCCCTCGATCGAGACGGTGTTGTCGGCCCCGCCGATGTCGCTGGAGGAGTGGTGATCGACGTCGCCCGAGGTGTCCTTGACCTTGAGCACACCGACGATCGCCTTGCCCGCATAGCCGAGCTGGTTCATCCGCTTGGGCACCGGAGCGCCCTGGTACTCCAGCGGGATCGGGTGGCCGTGCGAGTCCACCGAGCCGAGAGGCTGGTGGATCTCGATGAACTCACCGGACGGCAGGCGCTTGAGGTGGCCGGTCTCGATGCCGTGCTCGAGCACCGCCCGGTCCGCGTGCTGCATACCCAGGCAGAGCCGGTAGGTGATCACGTACGTGATGAGCGGGAACAGCAGAGCGCCGACCCGCCCGATCCAGGTCATGACGTTCAACGAGATGTCGAGCTTCAACGCGAACAGGTCGTTGGCGCCGTTGATCAGCATGAGGATGTAGAAGGCCAGGAATGCGGCACCCAGAGCGGTACGGACCGGGACGTCACGCGGCCGCTGCAGGATGTTGTGGACCGCGTTGTCCTTGGTGAACTTCTTCTCTATGAACGGGTATGCGATCACCAGGATCATCAGCAACGTGGCGCCCACGATCGAGGGGAAGAAGACCGCGGGAATCTCGTAGTGACCGAAGAGGTTCCGCACCTCCCACGACGGGAACACCCGCACCATGCCGTCCAGGAAGCCCATGTAGAAGTCAGGTTGGACGCCCGCTGAGACTTGGGAAGCGTTGTACGGCCCCAGGTTCCAGACCGGATTGATCTGGAAGATGCCGGACATCAGCACGATGATGCCGAAGACGACGGCGAAGAAGCCGCCGGCCTTTGAGGCGAAGGTCGGCAGCACCCGGACGCCGACGACGTTGTTCTCGGTGGCCCGAGGACCCGCGAACTGGGTGTGCTTCTGGAACCAGACGAGCGCCACGTGGACGCCGATCAAGGCCAGGATGATGCCGGGGATCAGCAGGATGTGCAATGAATAGAACCGGCCGATGATGATCTCGCCGGGATAGTCGCCGCCGAACACCGCCCAGTGCATCCAGGTACCGATCACCGGGATCGACAGGATGAACGCGGACACCGCCCGCAGGCCCGTACCGGAGAGCAGGTCGTCCGGGAGGGAGTAGCCGAGGAAGCCCTCTGCCATGCCCAGCACCAGCAGCAGCACACCGATGATCCAGTTCGCCTCACGCGGCTTGCGGAAGCCGCCGGTGAAGAAGATCCGCATCATGTGCAGCATCATCGAGGCGAGGAACAGCAGCGCTGCCCAGTGGTGGATCTGACGGATCAGTAGGCCGCCGCGGACCTCGAAGGAGATGTCGAGAGTGGAGGCGAAGGCCCGCGACATCGGGACGCCGCGCAGCTTGTCGAACACGCCCTGGTAGACGGTCTCGCCCATGGACGCATCGAAGAACAGCGTCAGGTACACGCCGGACAACAGCAGCACGAGGAAGCTGTACATCGCGACTTCACCCAGCATGAACGACCAGTGCGTCGGGAAGACCTTGTTCATCGCCGTGCGGAGGGGGCGCGCACCGTGGTAGCGGATGTCGGCTTCGTCGAGTGCCTTGGCGGCGACGCCGCCGCCGGGCACCGCTGTCGCCGTGGTGATTCTGCTCATGTCGAGCTTCCCTTGGGGTTGGTGACGAACTTCGGGTGGTCGCCGTTCTCCCAGAACCCGGGACCGACGGCCTCGATGAAGTCACTCCTGGCGACGAAGTAGCCGTCGTCGTCCAGCTCGATCGGAAGCTGGGGAAGTGGCCGGGTAGCCGGACCGAAGACCGGCTTGCACGCGTTGTAGATGTCGAACTGTGACTGGTGGCAGGGGCACAGGATCCGCCCGGTCTGCTGCTCGTACAGCGAGGTGGGGCAACCGACGTGGGTGCAGACCTTCGAGAAGGCGTAGTAGTCGCCGTACTCGAAGCCTTCCTGACCCTGGCGGATGCGGACCGGGTCGTTGGCCCGCAGGCGGACCAGCATGACGGCAGAATCAGACATCTTCGAGCCGCCCGGCAGACCGGGGAAGACCGTGGTGAGCGCGCCGGCTTCCATGTCCTCGGGGCGGACCGGGGTGCCGTCGATCTGCGTCAGCCGAACCTTCTTGCCGCCGACCGGACTCCAACCGGTGACCCAGAGGTCGGACTTGGCGCCCTTGGACCACGGACTCTTGATGAATCCACCGAGCACCGGCACCACGGCCAGCAGGCCGAGTACGCCGCCGCTGAGGGCAAGAGAGCCCTTGAGCATCCCGCGCCGCTTCAAGCCAGTCTTGTCGACCGCGTCGAAGACCTCGGCGCCCAGGGTGCGACGGTCCACCTCGGCCGACAGTCCTTGGTGTCGCTGCTGGACCGCGACCTCGTGCGGGGCGAGCTTGCGGGCCAGCGCGATGACGCCGATGCCGAACGCGAAGACTGCGCCGCCCATGGTGAGGCCGAGCATCGGGGTGTACAGCGAATACCAGACCTGATCGCTCCCGGAACCGGGTGGGGCGTACTCGGACGGCCAGACGATGAACACGACCACGAAGGCCAGTCCGAGGATCGCGGCCAGGAAGAACCAGCGCGCGACCTTCTTCTCGGCGCGCTTGTCTGCCGGCGAACCCGGTTCGTAGCGCTCGCCGTACTCGACGAGCTCGACGCCGTCCAGACGCGCACCGAGGCGAGCCAGCTCTTCGCGGCTCATCGCCTTCAGCTCGTCGCCACCCGGGACGTTCTCGACCGTTCCGCCGCTCATGCCCTGGCCCCCATCCACAACGTGACGCCGACGATGGAGACCATGCCGACGAGGAAAGCGATCAGACCTTCGGGGGCCGGACCGTAGCCACCGAGCGGCAGTCCGCCCGGATCAATGGTGGCCTTGTTGAGCTGGACGAACGAGACGATCGCCTGCTTCTCCGCCGGGGTCAGCTGAGCATCGGAGAACTTCGGCATGCTCTCCGGACCGGACTGCATGGCGCTGTACACCTGCGCGTCGGTGGCCTCGTCCAGCGGCGGGGCGTACTTGCCCTGCGAGAGGGCGCCGCCGCCGCCGGTGAAGTTGTGGCAGGAAGCGCAGTTGAGGCGATACAGCTCGCCCCCCTTGGCCACCTCGGCATCGTCACGCAGCAGCGTGGGGACCTGCGGGCCGCCGCCGACGGATTGGATGTACGCGGACAGCTGCGCGATCTCCTCCTCGTTGAAGACCGGCTTCTTCCGCGGCATCTGGGCGGCGTTCTCGACGGCCGGCATGCGACCGGTGCCGACCTGGAAGTAGGTGGCTGCCTGTCCGACGCCGACCAGGGAGGGGCCGCGGTCCTTGACGCCCTGCAGGTTCGCTCCGTGGCAGGTGATGCAGGAGTTGTTGTACAAGGCCTCGCCGGCGGCGATCTGCTGCTGGTCCACCTCGGCGGCCTGGGCGATCTGCGGTGACGGGGCGAGTGCCGCGTAGGCGAAACCGACCGTCAGCAACGCAACGAACAGAGCGAGGCCGCCGGACACCCGACGCATTGCCTTGGAGCCCTTGCCGAAGCGCACCTTGCTGCGTCGAGCGGCCGGACCGCGCTTGGCGCGGCCGGCTTCGGGTCGATCGCTGTCGGTACGTCCGCGCGTACGTCGAGCGTTGTCGCCGCTGCTCATGCTCTTCTCCTTGGTGGTCACTGACCTGGGTCTTCTGGGGGTGCAGTACCCGGCTGGGGGGCCGGATCACACTCCTTCCCGGTACCCGTCTGTCGGGACGGAACCGGGATTTCGAGCTGGTGGGGCGATGCAGTTCTGCGGCAGACCTTCGGTGGAGCTATCTGACGATGTAGATGGTGAAGAACAGGCCGATCCAGACGACGTCGACGAAGTGCCAGTAGTACGACACGACGATGGCGCTGGTGGCCTGAGCCGGGGTGAACTTCGAGAGTCTGGTGCGGGCGATCAGGATGGCGAATGCCACCAGGCCGCCGATGACGTGCAGGCCGTGGAAGCCGGTGGTCAGGAAGAAGACCGTGCCGTAGGCCGAACTGGAGAGCGTCGTCTCGTGTTCGGTCACGAGCGTGTGGTACTCGTTCGCCTGCCCGAGTACGAAGATCAGGCCCATCACCAGGGTGATCAGGTACCACCGGCGTAGCCCGAGCACGTCGCCGCGCTCAGCCGCGAACACCCCCAGCTGGCAGGTGGCCGAACTGGCCACCAGGATGATCGTGAAGACCAGCGCATAGCCCAGGTTGAGCTCCGTCGGCGGCGTCGGCCAGCCCAGAGCCGGATCCGAGGTGGCCTTGGCGGTGAAGTAGATCGCGAACAGACCGGCGAAGAACATCAGCTCGCTGGCCAGCCAGACGATCACGCCGACACTGACCATGTTGGGCCGGTTGAGGGTGTGGATCCGGGGGGCGAAGGCCCCCTGGCCGGCGCCCGTCGACCGCTGGGGCTGCGCGGGACCAGGGGCTGAGCCGGGCGAGGTCGCTGTCGTCACACCACGATTATGTCCCTTGGCACTGCAGGTTGTACCCGCGGGTGCCCAGCGGGTTGCGGATCGGAGGTGGGGAAAGGCTGTGAACTGCGCCTTTGCCTCTACAACTTGTCGAAGTTTTTTCCGGACGACGTGCACGTCACGTCCCGAAGGTCCAGATCGACCGTATCCACCTCGTCGTCCAAGGTCGCACGGGGTGCGGACACTGCCGTTCGGCGGTGCTGCCGACGCCGTTGCACAGCCCTGCGTTTAGTCTCGACGGGAGCGTGTTCCACCAGCACGTCGAGAGCAGCAGGACGCGAGCAGAGAGGCTGCAGCCATGAGTGCTCCCCAGGCCCGTCGGCCGGTGGTGCTGGTCTACAGCCATCGGCCCGAGATCCGTGCCGAGATCATCGGCGCGATCGGTCGTCGTCCCGCTCCCGACGTCGGTCGGATCGATTTCCTGGAGTGTTCCGGGGTCGCCGAACTGCTGATGGCGGTCGACGGCCACACCGCTGATGTCTTGGTGCTGGACGGCGAGGCGCAGCCCACCGGGGGCATCGGACTGTGCCGGCAGATCCACCAGGAAGCCGGCCAGGACGGCGTGCCGATCCCACCCATCGCGTTGGTCGTGGCCAGGGCCGCCGACCGATGGCTGGCCACCTGGGCGCGGGCCGACGAGGTCCTCACCCATCCCCTGGACCCGGTGACGACCGCCGACAGCATCGCTGCCCTGCTGCGGCTGCGGATGGCCGTCGCCACCACCCGCTGAGCGCAGGAGCCCCGATCCACGTGACCCGATCCTGGCCGTCGTTGTTGACCCAGCTGCTGGACGGTGACGACCTCTCCGCGGACGACACCACCTGGGTGATGGATCGGATCATGACGGGGGAGTCGACGCCTGCCCAGCTCGCGGCCTTCGCGGTCGCTCTGCGGGCCAAGGGGGAGACGGCGGACGAGGTCCAGGGACTGGCTGACTCGATGTTGGGCCACGCGGTGCGGGTGCAGCACGAAGCTCGAGCGGTCGACATCGTCGGCACCGGCGGCGATCGTTCCAACACGGTCAACATCTCGACGATGGCTGCGGTGATCATCGCGGCCGCCGGGGTGCCGGTGATCAAGCACGGCAACCGCGCTGCCTCCAGCCTGTGCGGCTCCGCGGACCTGCTCGAGGGGCTAGGGATCTCGATCAGCCTCGGACCGGACGCGATCGCGCGGACGCTCAAGGACGTGGGGATCGGCTTCTGCTTCGCGGCGGTCTACCACCCTTCCTACCGACATGCTTCCGCGCCGCGGCGAGAGATGGGCATCCCGACGGTCTTCAACTTCCTCGGGCCGCTGACCAACCCCGCCCAGCCGGCCGCCGGGGCGATCGGCTGCGGATCAGTGGTGATGGCGCCGGTGATGGCGCAGGTGTTCGCCCGCCGGAACGCCGACGTGCTGGTGTTCCGGGGCGACGACGGGCTCGACGAACTGACGACCACCACCACATCGACGATCTGGGTGGTGACCGACGGCCAGGTCTGGCAGACCCGACTCGATCCGCAGCTCCTGGGGTTGGCCGCCAGCCAACCCGCCGACCTGCTCGGTGGGGACGTGGCGACGAACGTCGCCGCCGCCCGCGCGCTGTTCGACGGTCGAGTGGGGCCCGTCCGGGATGCGGTGCTGCTGAATGCCGGAGCGGCGATCGCGGCCTTCGACGGGCTCGTCGACCTCACTGCTCTCGAGGAGCGCGACCGCGTCGAAGCGTTGCACCGCAAGGTCGCGGCCGGGATGCAGCGGGCAGCCGCGGCAATCGATTCCGGCGCGGCAGCGGATCTGGCGCAGGCCTGGGCACAACGGTCAACGGAGCTGGCCGGCTCCTGACCACGCGGGGGAGCCGCGCGTCAGGACCCCATGCCGATGGAGAACGCGTCGTCGGCGTCCCTGCTCGAGTAGGAGCGGAACGCGATGTGGGTGACGGTGCGCTGGACGCCCTGGACCTGGGAGATGTGCTCGGGGACGATCGCCGCGATGCGCTCGTGATCGACGGATCGGACCACCGCGATCAGGTCGACGTCGCCGGCACAGGAGAACACCTCTGACACGTCCGGCAGGTCGGCTATTGCCTGGGCGGCCGCCGGAATGCGGTCGGCATCGACGAAGATGTGGACGATCGCTGTCACCATGACGGTGAGCCTACGACCCGCACCCGTCGAGCAGCAGGAGGCGCCTCATGCCGGAGACACCCTCGCAGTGGTACGAACGCACCGCAACCGCTCTTGCTGCCGGAGGACATCGGGAGTCTGACCTGCAGCAGTGGTCGAGCTGGCCGTGGACCGGGGAGCTGACTCCGAAGCCGCTGGAGCGGCCCGCCGAGCAGGAACCCGAGCGAGGCGGCGCGGACGGGTCCGGATGCTCCATCTGCGCCGAGTCGATCGGGAACGCGGCAGCCGAGTACCTCATCTGGCGCGACGATCTGTGGATGATCGGTCTTCCGCGGGAGGGCAGCGCGCTGCCCTTCGCCTGCTACCTCATGCCACGTCGGCACGCTGACCTGGCTGAGTTGACGACACAGGAGGCGGCACGTCAGGGCGAGCTGCTGACACTGATCGAGCGCGCGGCAACGGCCGTGCTGGCGGTGCCCCGGGTCCAGGTGGCTCGGTGGGGTGACGGGAGCGAGCACCTGCACTGGTGGCTGTTCGCCCGGCCGACCGGTCAGCTCCAACTGCGAGGAACGTTCCTTTCGCACTGGTCCGATCTGCTGCCGCTGGGCCCGGCGGAAGAGTTCCGCGCAGACCACGATCTGGTGGCGGCTGCGTTGGTGGCCCGCGCCGGCGGTGAACAGCTGATCCGACGCCCTGCCGTCGACCGCTGAGTCACCCGACCCCTCGGGTCGGGCGGCGACCAATTCCGCGCTGCTCGCTCAGCGGAGGTAGGCGCCTGCGTCGAGATCCTCGATCAGGGTCGGACCCGAGGGTGTCCAGCCGAGCAGCTCCCGGGTGGCGGTGGACGAAGCGGGAACGTCCAGGGCGAAGAAGCTGCCGATCCACCCGAAGTGCTCCGCTGTCGCCTCGGGCGGCACCGAGGCGACAGGGAGGCCGAGGCTGCGTCCGATGGCCTCCGCGATGACTCGCGTGGGAACCCCTTCCTCGGCGACCGCGTGCACGATCGTACCGGGGGTTGCCTGCTCGAGGGCCAGCCGGACCGCGCGCGCGGCGTCGGAACGATGCACGGCCGGCCACCGGTTCCCACCGTCACCGACGTAGCCGGCGAAGCCCTTCTCACGCGCCACTGCCGCGATCGTCGCGATGAATCCGTGGTCGCCCTGTCCGTGCACGGTCGGCGCAAATCGGAGGCTGACCGCGCCGACTCCCTGGTCCACGAAGTCGAACGCGCGATTCTCCCCACCGCCGCGTGGCGCGTCCGGGCCGGAGAACGGAGAAGCGTCGGACTCGGTCAGTGCCCGGCCCGGCACGGGCATGGCGACGCCCGACGCGAACAGGAACGGGCGGTTCGATCCGACCAGGGTTTCGCCGATCGTCTCGATGGCATCCCGCTCCGCCTTGTTCGACACGGCAGGGTGGGCGAAGTCGTGCTTGTTGGCCAGGTGGATGGTGGCATCGGCGTCCGCCGCCCCGGTGCGGATGCTGATGAGGTCATCGAGGTCTCCGCGGAGTACCGCGGCGCCGCGTGCCTCGAGCGCGGCCGCTGATGCGTCCGACCGTGCTAGGCCGAGAACGTCATGGCCCGCTCCGAGGAGCTCATCGACAGTTGCGGAGCCGATCCAGCCGGACGCTCCGGTGACGAAAACACGCATGGGGTCGCTCCTTCTACTCCGTGGACGTGCGACGGAGATGGTGGTATCGAGTCCTGGTGTCAGGATCTGACATCACTGTAGCGATGATGTCAGCATCTGTCATCGAGGCTGTTGTCCGTTAGCATCGATCGATGGTCAGGTGGCAACCCGCAGCGAGCGAGCGGCTTCAGAAGGCCGCGTTGGAGCTGTTCGCCTCTCGGGGGTTCGACGAGACCACCGTGGCGGACATCGCGCTCGCCGTTGGGCTGACCGAGCGCACCTTCTACCGCTATTTCGCGGACAAGCGCGAAGTGTTGTTCTCCGCGCAGGGTGAGTTCGAGCAGATGTTCCTCGACGCCCTGGCGAAGACGCGGGGGAGTACCGATCCCTTCGACACCGTCGGGAGAGCGCTGAGCGACGTCTCGTCCACCTTCGGCCCGTTCACCGAGGAACGGCGTCCGTACTCCCGCCTGCGCCAAACGGTCATCCTCGCTCATCAAGAGCTGCAGGAGCGCGAGCTGCTCAAGATGCACTCGCTCGCGCGAGCGATGGGTGCCGCCCTGCGTGAGCGTGGCGTGGCGGAGCCCACGGCGTCGCTGGCTGCCGAGTCGGGCGTGATGCTGTTCCGACTGTCGTTCGAACGGTGGGTTGCTCCGGGCGAGGAGCGCTCGTTGTCGGCGATCGAGCACGACATGTTCGCGAAGCTGCGAGCCATGACCGCCATGCTCCAGGAGAGCTCGTAGGTAGGAAGAGCGCGCATCGTCCCGGACCACTGTGCTCGCTCACCAACCGCTCGGTCCCGGCGTCCCGGCGTCACGGCGACGCACGCGAGCGGTGTCGATCCCGTCGTCCTGCGCGCTCGTGGTTGCCGGGGCGCAGATCGGCCGTCCGCAACTGGCCGCGGGCGACCGCTGCGGCGTCCGCGAACGCGCGCCACCTGCCGCCGCCGTTGCTGGGGACCCCCCACGCGCTGGAGGTGCTGACCAGCCGGGTCCCGGGACGGTCCAGCCAGGTCAGGATGGTGGAGGTCTCCTCGGCGCTGGCCGCGGGCAACGGCCCCGGTCCGGGGATCACCGTCTCGGCCGAGGCCTGCAGCAGCGCGACCACCGGCATCGGATCGACCCCGCGGGGGGCGCCTCCGGCTGCGGCCAACCGTCCGGACCGCACCACGGTGAGCTCCCATCCGCCCGACCCGTCGGGCCGCGCGGCGACCAACTCCTGGATGCTGGTCAACGACCGCAGTCGCTGCCGCAGATCGAGCGCGCCGGCCAGCACCGCCAGCCGATCGCGGGCGACCGCCGCCTCCTCGAACCGGCCGGCGGCGCCGAGCTCGTGCACCAGCTCCTGCAACAACCGCAGGATCTCGTCGCTCCCGCCGTCCACCAACTCGGCGATCCGCCTGCCGTGCACGGCATAGGAATCGACGTCCTCGGCGCCCGAGCACGGCGCGCCGCACTTGCCCAACTCGGCCAGCAGGCACGGGGTGCCGTTGGCTCCGGTGCGCCGGATGCGCTGGCTGCAGCGGCGGATCCGGACGACCGTGTGCAGCGCTTCGATGGCGATGGCCGCGTCCTCCCGGGACCGGAACGGACCCAGGCAGGCCGTCGTGTTCACCGCGGTCGGTGACCCCGCCGCGACCACCGACAGCCGGGGAAATGCCTCGTCCGTCAGCACCACCCAGCTGTGCTTGTCCGGTCGGCGGCTGCGCCGGTTGTAGCGCGGCTGGTGCGCCACGATCAACCGCTGCTCGCGGATGTGTGCTTCGAGCGCGTGGGCGCAGACCACGTGGTCGACCCGCTCGGCGATCTTGGCCATGTGGCGGATCTGCCGACGCTGCTCGCCAGCCCCGAAGTAGCTGCGCACGCGGTCACGCAGGTTCTTGCTGGTGCCGACGTACAGCACCTCGTCGTCGGCGCCCCGGAACAGGTACACCCCCGGAGCCTGCGGGAGTCCTTGCGCCAGAACGCGTTTACGCCGTCGCTCGGGAGACACCCGACGGGTCGCGCCGACCAGTTCGTCCATGCTCTGCACGCCCAGCGGCCCGAGTCGCTCGAAGAGCGCATGCAGCACGTCGACGGTCGCCCTGGCGTCGGTGAGCGCGCGGTGATCCGGGCGGACCGGGGAGCCGAGCAGCGGGGCGAGCAGACCGAGCCGCACACTGGGCGCTTCGTCGCGGCTCAGCACCGCTCGGGCCAGCCGGACGGTGTCGACCACTCGAGGAGTGGGCCAGGGCAGGCCGAGTCGGCGCGCGTTCTCCCGCAGGAAGCCGATGTCGAACGGGGCGTTGTGCGCGACCAGCACACAGTGCCGGGAGAACTCGAGGAAGTCCGGTAGTACAGCGTCGATCCGGGGTGCATCGAAGACCATGGAGTCGCTGATCCCGGTCAGGATGGTGATCTGCGGTGGGATCGACCTGCCGGGGTCGATGAGGGTGGCGAACTCGCCGAGCACCACCCCGCCGCGGACCTTGACCGCACCGATCTCGGTGATCGCGTCCGCAGTCGCCGAGCCACCGGTCGTCTCCAGGTCGACCACCACGAACGTCGTGTCGCGCAACGGTTCCGAGAGCTCGTCGAACGATGCCTGGACGGCGATCGGCCGGTCGGTGTTCATGGGCGGGACGTTAGGGGAGTGGTCCGACAGTGCTGCGGATCGACGCTCCCGGGACGAGCAGTGCCCGCTCGACGCCGGGCGGGGCTGCGGGGCAGCGGAGCGCACGGCAGGCGTGCCGAGGATGATGGGACCGTGGAGTTCACCGATCTTCCCGCGGTGGTGCAGAGCCGTGTCCTGAACCTGGCGGCCCGGTCACTGACGGGTGCCACCGCGCTGCAGATCCCACGTGAGCTCGTGGCGGTGGCCAGGTTCGCGCCGGCCCGGCGGGCACGCCGGGGGGCGGTACCGCTGGCCAGGGCGCTGGATAGTGATCCGGCCTTCCGGGCGCTGGTCGCGCACCGGGCGGCCGGTCTCGATCCGCACGGCGTGCTGACGTCGCTGACAGCCGGAACCGCACCTGACGACGCCCGTGACGCGGACGCCGCGGACCCGAGTGCACTCGACACTGACGTCGAGAGCGCTGCTGCTCCGGTGGATGCCCCTCGGCTGGATGAGGCAGACGCCGCACGGGTCTCCGACATCGACCTGCTGGCGCTGGCCTACCTGCGGGCCGCCGCAGCGCCACCCGGCGTGTTCGAGCGGCTGCGCACCGCGGAGGAGACTTCAGAACTGCGGACCAGGCTCGTCGCTGCCGAAGCCGAGCTGGTGAAACTGCGGGCTGCTGTCGAGCGAGACCAGGCCGGTCGCGGCACGCCGACCGAGGTCGCCGGGAGCCAGGACGACGACGGCGGGCCGACCGCCCGGATCGAGCGGTTGACCACTCGGCTGCGGGAGCAGGGCAGTCGGCTGCGGGAGGCGCTGGACGCGGTCGCACACCTGCAGCAGGAGAAGGACGCGCACGCTCGCGAGGCCGCCCGGGCGCTGGAGATCATGACCCGCGGCCGCACCGCCGCGGAACAGCGGGCCGCGGCCCTGGCGACCCAGGTGTCCGCGCTGCAGGCCGGGGAGGAGGCTGCCGAGGCGCGTCAGGAGTACCGGGAGCGGGCGTTGACCCGACGGGTGGAATTGCTGCTGGAGACCGCGACCGGTGCGATCGAGGGCCTCCGCTCGGAATGGACCCCTGACCCCGGCGGGAGACGACGGCCCGGTGCCCCGTCCGGTCCCGGGTCGGCGCCCGTCGACCCGGCGGACGTGGTCGCCCGTCGGCTGGTCCGACCGGGTGCACCCCGTCTGCCGGAGATCGCCGACACCGCACGGCTCGCGGAGGCACTCGGGCTGCCCCGGGCCCACCTGATCGTCGACGGGTACAACGTCAGCAAGAACGGCTTCGGCCACTTGACCCTCGCCGAGCAGCGCGAGCGGTTGATCAGGACCCTCGCAGTGTTGGCCGCCCGCTCGGGAGCCGAGGTCACGGTGGTGTTCGACGGCGCCGCTGTCGTGGCCCCGGCCGGTCATCAACGCGGCGTGCGGGTGTTGTTCTCGCCCGAGGGAACCATCGCCGACGACGTGATCAGGGACCTGGTGGACGCAGAGCCGACCGGGCGGCCCGTGGTCGTCGTCACCTCCGACCGAGCGGTGATGACGGATGTCGGTGCCGCAGGTGCCAGGGTCGCCCGATCGGAAGTCCTGCTCGCCGCGCTCGGTCGGTGAGGCGCAGGACCCCTCTGTCGGACCCCGCACCTAGCGTGAGAGTTCGAACACCTGGTCGAACGGCAGGTGGCCGATCCGTGGGGCGTATGCATGCCCCCGAGGAAGGAATCCCCATGCACATCGATTGCGAGACCTGCTCCATTCGAGGGTTCGGCTGCTCGGGCTGCGTCATCACCATGCTCCTGGGTGCACCGCCGGAGGGGGTGGAGTTCGACGAGACCGAGCAGGCCGCCCTGGAAGTACTCGCGGAGTCCGGTCTGATCCGCCCGCTGTTGATCAGTGGTCCGGAGATCGTGACGCGATCGGTGCGGGCAGGATGACGGCGGTCGGCGTGGTTGCTCGCCGCGATGTCCTCGTAGCGGTGAGATGGGTCACTCGAAGGCGGCGTACGGGTGAAATGCAGTGGTATCCGGAGTGACGTGGCTAGACGTGTCCGTGTCCATCTCGTAACCTGACCGAGACCTTCAGCTCACCTCGCCGACCACGGCGTTCCTGGAGATCACCGCCGAATCGGCCCGTCGGGGTGGCCGAACCGGGGACCCACAGTTACTGGGGTGAATCTGCGACAGCCGGAGTGATCCGGCCGGAGCAGTAGGGCACTTCCTGCCCGAATCCGTCAGCTAACTCGGTAGGCGGCAAGGAAGAAAGGCACACCGGAACCTTGCACTCGACCCGCGGCCGTACCTTCGCTGCGCTCCAGCACTCCCTTCGTACCCCCCGCGTTCTCGTCACCGTCGGCGTCCTGATGGCCGGCGTGGTGCTCGCACCTGCCGCTGTCGCAGCGCCGCAGGTACGTACCGCGGTGCCGACGTCGGACGGACTGCTCGCCGATCCGGGGGATCCGACCACGGCCGACGAGGCGCAGACCGCCTGGCTCGAAGCGACCGAAGCCGCCGAGTCGATGAACGAGAAGGTGCTCGTCGCCATCGACGTCGAGCACCAGGCGCGGGCCGAGGTCGAGAGTGCCGCTCGCACGGTGACCGCCAAGGAGCAGGCGCTCCGCACCGCGAAGACCGAGAACGCCGCCGCTGAGACCGCTTCGGCGGCCGCGGCCAAGAAACTCGCGCTCGCGTCTGCTGCGGAAGCGTCGTACCAGGACAAGGTGGACGAGTTCGCTGACGCCAGCTTCCGAGGGGCTCGCTTCGGGTCGATGTCCGCCATGTTCACGGCCAACTCGCCCGAGGACTTCCTCGAGACGGCGTCGACCCTGGATCTGGTCGCCGACGACACCGCGCAGACTCTCGACCGCGCCGCTGCAGCGAAGGCCACTGCGGCCCAGGCCCGGACCGACGCCCAGCAGGCCGCCGACAGCGCCGCTGCCGCCAAGAGCGCGGCCGACGCTGCCGTCACCGACGCAGCTGCGGCGAAGACCCACGCCGAAGCTGCGCTCAAGGCCTCCCACGTCGCCACCGATCAGGTGCGCAACCAACAGGCGAAGCTCAAGATCGAGGCCGGTCGCCTCGAAACCCTGCAGAATCGGCTGAGCGAGCAGGAACGAGAGGCTGCGCTCGCAGCGCAGGCCGCTGCTGCTCGGCAGGCAGCCCAGGCGGTTGAGGCCCAGGCCCGCGCCGATCGCAACCGTGCCGCCGCTGCTCAGCAGCAGGCGGCACCCGAGCCGGCCGCACCGCCAGCGGCCGACGCTCCTGCCGACCAGAACCCGTCGGCCGCCGCGGCCGCGCCTGGGTCTCCCGCTGAGGCTGCCCCCGCTGCGGCTGCCCCCGCTACGGCTGCCCCGACCGAGGTCGCCCCGACCGACGCGGCCCCGAGCAGCGCTGCCGAGGTCGCCGTCCAGGCTGCTCTCTCCAAGGTCGGTTCGCCCTACGTCTTCGGCGCGGCCGGCCCCAGCAGCTTCGATTGCTCTGGTCTGACGTCCTGGGCCTACGCCCAGGCGGGGATCACCATCCCCCGGACGTCCGGCGGACAGGCGGGACTGCAGTACGTCCCGCTCGATCAGCTACGACCCGGTGACCTGGTCACCTACTACTCGCCCGTCCACCACGTGGCGATGTACATCGGCAACGGCCAGATCGTGCAAGCCTCGACCTCCTCGAAGCCGGTCTACGTCACGACGGTGGACTACAACGGAAACAACCCGACCGGCCACCGCGTCGTCGGCTGATCTCCGCAGACCACTCCAAAGACGGTCTTGCCCGTGCGTCGCACCCTGTTGCTGACCAACGACTTCCCGCCTCGTTCCGGCGGTATCCAGTCCTACGTCCATGCTCTGGCGCGTCGTCTGCCGGCGGATGATCTGGTGGTCTACGCCCCCGCCTGGCGGGGTGCGGAGGATTTCGACGCCGCCCAGCCCTTCCCGGTGGTGCGGCATCCGACCTCGCTGATGCTGCCGGTGCCGCAGGTTGCCAGGACCGCGGCGCGGTTGATCCGTGAGCACCAGCTTTCCGCTGTCTGGTTCGGTGCCACCGCTCCGTTGGCGCTGCTCGCGCCCGCCCTGCGTCGGGCCGGTGCGGAGCGCGTCGTGTCCAGTACCCACGGCCATGAGGTCGGCTGGTCGATGCTGCCCGGCTCGAGGCAGGCGCTGCGGCGGATCGGCTCCCGCGTGGACGTGCTCACCTACATCAGCACCTACGCCAGGAACCGGATCGCCGGCGCTTTCGGACCGCGGGCAGCTCTGGAACGGGTCGCGCCCGGGGTCGACACCGAACGGTTCCGTCCCGATCGGGCCGCGGGCGACCGGATCAGGGAACGCTGGGGCCTCGCAGGACGACCGGTGCTCGTCTGCCTGTCGCGACTGGTTCCGCGCAAGGGCCAGGACGTGCTGATCGAAGCTCTCCCGCGGATCCGTGCCGAGGTGCCGGACACCGCGCTGCTGATCGTCGGTTCGGGGCCCGACGAACACCGCCTCCGCAGCCTCGCGGAGCGTGCGGGACTCGGCGATGCCGTGGTGTTCACCGGTGCCGTCGAGGAGCACGAACTGCCTGCCCACTACCTGGCCGGCGATGCGTTCGCGATGCCCTGCCGGACCCGGGGGAACGGGCTGGACGTGGAAGGCCTGGGGATCGTGTTCCTGGAGGCCTCGGCCTCCGGTCTTCCGGTGGTGGCCGGCGATTCCGGCGGCGCACCCGAGACGGTGAAGCCCGAGCAGACCGGTCTCGTGGTCGACGGTCGGGACGTCGGTGCCGTTGCGCAGGCCTGCATCCGCGCACTGGTCGATCCGAAGACCCGCAGCTGGGGGACGCAGGGCCGTTCCTGGGTCAAGGACGACTGGGACTGGCAGCACTCGGCGGATCGACTCGCGGAGCTGATCGGATGAGCGACGTCGAGCGCAGGTGTCCACACCGCACGGAGTGGTCCACATCGAGGTCCGTGCGATGTCGGTGCTGAGCCATCGAGCCATAGGTTGTCGGGGTTCCAGCGGGTCGGTCAGGTCGATGAGAAGAGCGAGAGTGAGTTCGGTGGAGTTCAGGCAGAGGTTCGGCAGGGTCGCACTCGGTCTTGCCGTGCTGGCAGGGACCGCTCTCGCGACGCCCGGAACGGCGTCCGCGAGCGCCCCGGCAGTTACCCGAGCCACCACGGCTGCCTGGGTTCCTGCGGCTCCGGTTGCCGCGGCGCCGAGCACTCCGGATCAGGCGCAGCAGGCCTGGCTGGATGCGGCCCGCGAGTACTCCTCGTTCGGCGAGCGGGTTTTGGCCACCGAATCCGCAGCGCACCGGGCCACTGCTGTATCGGTGGCCGCTCGTCAACGACAGCAACAGGCACAGCAGCAGCTCGCGAGCGAGAACGCGCGGGTCGCGGCCGCCCAACGACGGGTCGATGCGGCGGACGCGGATCTCGCGCGGACCAGTGGCGTCACCGCGGGCTACCAGCAGCAGATCGATGCGTTCGCCGATGCAAGTTTCCGCGGCGCCCGGACCGGCTCGATGTCGGCGTTCCTGACCGCGACGTCGCCCGACGACTTCCTGGAACGAGCCTCGTCGCTGGACATCGTCGCCGACGACAACGCCCAGCTGCTCAGCGGAGCGAAGACTGCCCAGCGCGAACTCACCGCTGCCCAGCAGAAAGCCACCGCCGAACGTGACGGCATCGCAGCGGTGCGGGACGCCGCTCGGGCGCGCGAACGGGATGCGGCGGCCGCGGCGAGCGCTGCTACCGCTGCCGAACGCCGCGCGGTCGCGGCGACCCATGCGCTGGCGGCCGACAAGCAGCGGCTCGCCGGCAAGGTCGCTGTGTACCAGCGGACCTACGCCAGGCTGTCCGCCGCAGACCGGGACGCCGCCGTCCAGATGACCGACGGTGGTGTCACCGTCCGCAACGGGGAGAGCGGCAGCCGCTCCATCTCGGTGGAGGATCTCTCGGTCCGCGCGGCCCAGCAGGCGCCGAACCAGGGGGCGTCTATCGCCGTGCAAGCGGCCCTCAGCCGGGTCGGACTGCCCTACGTCTGGGGCGCCACCGGTCCGGACTCCTTCGACTGTTCCGGTCTGATGCTCTGGGCATGGGCGAAGGCCGGGGTTCCCATCCCCCGGTCGAGCTCGGAGCAGGCAGCCGGGCTCAGGGAGATCCCGATGTCCGAGGTCCAGGTCGGCGACCTGATCACCTTCTACCGGCCGACCAGCCACGTCGGCATGTACATCGGGGACGGGCTCTTCGTGCACGCGTCGCACACCGGCGCGCCGCTGATGGTCACCTCGTTGAGCAAGCGGATGGACGACCACCCGGTCGCGCACGCCGTCGGTCGCTGACGGCAGCAGGGTCGCGGGACGGATCGACGAAGCCGGATCGATTGCGGCCGGATCATTCCTGGAAGGCCGGCATCCTGCCGTGCGCGGCGGCGATGAGCTCGTCCCGGCCACCGGCGTCCCACGACCACAGGTGTTGCAGGTCCGGCAGATCACCGACCACCGCGGCGATCTGCGGAACGTGCGGGCTCTGCGTCAGCACTGCGCGAACCCCGCGCAGCCGCAGTCGCAGCCGCGGGCCGTGCGCATGATCGGGAACGAGCACGGCCTCGGCGCCCAGCAGTTCGATCGCGTCGACAGCCGCGCGGTCGCCGTCCGGAGCCAGGCCCATCACCGCGATCCGGGATCCTGATCCCAGACCGAACGCGGTCAGACCGGCAGCGATCGTCGGTCCGTCCTGTTCCGTCTCCGGTCGGATCCGGGTCGGGATCACCGGCAGGCCGTCAGCGCCGGGCGGTTCCGACCGGATCCGATCAGCACGTCCACGCGAGCGGAGCATCCGGACGCCATGGACGGCCCAGCGCCGCACCGGTTCCGGCATCGACCACATGCCCGCGACGGTACCGGCAGCGGCAGGCGTCGGCAGCGGAGCCGATAGCGTGTCGGTGTGCGCGTCAGCTTCGTCTCGGACATCCACGGCAACACCGCTGCCCTGGCCGACCTCGCCGCGGGTGCCGAGCAGTTGGTGGTGCTCGGGGACCTGCTCGACTACATCGACTACCGAGATCCCGGTGCGGGGATCGTCGGCGCTGCATTCGGGCGGGATTCGGTGCAACAGCTGATCGACCTGCGCACCAACGGTGATTTCGCCGGCATGCACGTGCTGTCGGTCGCGCTCTGGGAGACGCTCGCCGATCCGCGCGGCACTCTCGATTCGATCGTCGACGCCAAGTACCGGCTGGTGGTGGATGCCCTGGCTCGAGCGTCCCGGCCACCGTTGCTGATCCTCGGCAACGTCGACGAACTCGACCGGTGGACGGCCGTGGCCGACGGCAGCATCGACATGGTCGACGGCCAGGTGATCGAGCTGGACGGGGTACGTCTGGGCTTCGCGGCCGGCGGAGCGAGCCGCAAGGCCGGCCCGCCCCCCGACCCGGCCACCGACGACCGTCCGTGGCGTCCCTTCATCAAGCCGGCCGCCGACTTCGCCCGCACCGTTGCCTCGCTCGGCGCGGTCGACGTGCTGTGCAGTCATGTTCCGCCCGACCTGACGCTGATGCGCTACGACCGGGTGCCGGCCAGGGCGGAGATGTTCGGCCCCGGACTGCTGGAGTCGATCGACGAGCACCACCCGCGGTTGGCCCTGTCCGGGCACGTCCACCAGCCGTTGGTGCAACGGACGCGACGAGGCAGGACGGAATGCGTCAACGTCGGGCACTTCGCCCGGTGGTCGACCCCGTTCGAGGTCCGCTGGTGATCTGTTGACACCGTCGATGGCCGGTGGCCGCTGCCGGCACCGGCGCAGCACGACGGTCGTTCCGGGACGGGTAACCTCGGCGCATGGCTGATGCGTCGACGAAGTCCGTGGAGATGGCCGCCGATCCGGCGGCGATCATGGACACCATTGCCGACGTCGCGGCATATCCGGAATGGACCGGTGCGGTGAAGACCGTGACGGTGACCGCGGCCGGGACGTCTGCTGACCGTCCCCGCAGGGTCCGCTTCGAGTTGGATGCGGGTGCCTTCAAGGACACCTACGAGCTGGAGTACACCTGGGCGGCGGACGGTCTGTCGGTGTCCTGGACGCTGGTCCAGGGCAAGCTGCAGAAAGCCCAGGTGGGTTCGTACGTCCTGCAGCCGGGAGCCACCTCGACGACGGTCACCTACTCGTTGACGGTGCAGCTCACCATCCCGCTGATCGGACCGCTGCGCCGGACCGCGGAGAAGAAGATCATGGACACCGCTCTGGAGGAGCTCCGCAAGCGGGTGGAAACACCTGCGGCGGACCACGCATGACGGTGACGTTGGTGGCCGGTCCCGGTGGCTCCGGAAGCACCACCATCGCGCTCGCGCTCGCCGCAACGTCGGTCGAGACGGTGCTGATCACTGCTGCACCCGCCCTGCCGGCTGCGGCCGGGACGACTCCGGTGACCGTGGTCCGGCCGGATGCCAGAGCGTTCGTCGAGCACCATGCGCAGACCGGCGACGACCTGGCCGTGCTGCCGCGTGAGATCGCGGCTCTGCCCGGTGTCGACCTGCTCGCCACCCTGTCGGCCGTCGCCGAGACGCTGCGGACGCGACCGTCCGCCGAGCTGGTCATCGATGCCGGTGCACACGCGATCGAGCTGGTCGGCGTCCTGGAGCGGCTGTCCCGATTCACCGACGCCCTCGTACCGCAGGCGTTGCGCATCCTCGGTCGGGTGACGGCCAGGACCTCCGGCGGGGGCCTCGCCGTCTGGGACGGAATCCTGGATGCCGCGCTTCCAGGGGCGATGGCGGTGTCGAGCGCGTCGGCAGTCGTGGTGGTACCTGCGGAGCCCCATCGGGCGTCGCTCGCGCGTCTGCTGCCGGCCCAACTGTCGCTGTTCGGGATCGGCACCCGCTGCCTCGTCGACCGGACCGACCGTCACGACGTCGCCGCCGGAACGGATGACGGCACCCTGACCATCCCGTGGCCGACCGGGTCGGCGCAGGCACCGGATCTGTCCACACTGCTGCAGCACCACACGGAATCGTCGGCGGTCGCCGACGACACCGTGGTCGCCGTCGACGACGGCTACGAGTGGCCACTCCCGGTACCTGGTGTGCACCGCGACCAGCTCGACCTCGAACGCGATGACGATGCACTGCTGATCAGCGTCGGCGCGGTGGTCCGCAGGCTCGAGCTGCCGTCGGTGCTGCAGCGCTGCTCGGTCGGCTCCGCCCGGTTCGCCGACGGGGTGCTGACCGTCGGCTTCGTCCCCGACCCGTCCCGCTGGCCGGCCTGGGCGCGCCAGCCGGCGGCCACCGGAGTCGGCGATGAGTGAGCTGCGCACCGAGGCCCGGTTGCTCCTGCAGACCGTCGAGGACAGGTTGCTGGAGTGGAGATCGCTCATTCCGGCGACCGACCCGGCCGCTCCAGCGACCGACCCGGCCGCTCCGGCCACCGACCCGGCCGCTCAGGGCACGGGGCCGACCGCCCGAGTCACCGACCCCGCCGGTTCCGCCGGTTCCGCCGGCGATCATCCGGCCGCGGCCCATGCCGAGCACCAAGGCACGGCCGGCTGCCCGCTGTGCACGGTGCTGGCCGTGGTGCGCGGGGAACGACCCGAGCTGGCCGCGGCCCTGCTCGACGGCGCGGTGACGGCGCTGCAGCTGGTCCGCACCCTGGTGTCCGAGTCCGAGCAGTCCGAGCAGTCCGCACAGCCCGATCCGGAGGGCGCTGCGGCCGACCCGCCGACCCCCCTTGCTCCGGCCCCGGAACCCGCGCTCCCCGCTGCTGCCCAGCGACCACCTCCTGAACGGATCCGCATCTCGTGAACGGCGAACTCCTGACCGTCGGTATCGACATCGGCGGTACCTCCGTCCGCGCAGTGGTCGTGGACGGCGACGGCACCATCCTGGCGGCCCGCCGCGGCTCGACCCCGACGACCACGGCGGCAACGGAAGACCTGCTCGTCCGGCTCGTCACCGAGCTGACCGCGGAACTACCGGTGGCTGCGGTCGGCCTCGCCGTCGCGGGCTTCATCAGCGCCGATCAACAGCGGGTGATGTTCGCTCCACACCTGGCCTGGCGCGACACCCCCGTACCGGCGCTGCTGTCGGAGCGCCTGGGGTTGCCCGTGATGATGGACCACGACGTGAACTCGGCGGCCTGGGCCGAGTACTGCTTGGGCGCCGCTGCCGGCGCGTCGGTCGCCCTGCTGATCGCACTGGGCACGGGGATCGGAGCCGGGCTCCTGTTGGACGGCCGGATCTTTCGCGGCGCGCACGGGATCGCTCCGGAGCTCGGACATCTCACGGTCGTTCCCGACGGCCGGCCCTGCCCGTGCGGGAAGCGTGGCTGCTGGGAGCGCTACTGCTCGGGCACCGCACTCGCTGCCACCGCTGTGCACCGCTGGCACCAGGCCGGCCGCGCGGTTCCCGGTCGGATCCCGGTGGCCGACGTCACCGGCACGGTCGTGGCCGCGGCCGTCGCCGACGGCGATCCGGAGGCGATGGCCGCGATGCACGAGATGGGGCACTGGCTCGGGATCGGTCTGGCGCTGGCGGCCGATGTGCTGGACCCCGAGGTGATCGTCATCGGCGGCGGCGTCTCGGGTGCCGCCGGGCTCTACCTGCCGCAGGCACTGAAGGTGATGCGCGCCGAGATCACCGGCGGTGCCCATCGGCCTCATCCGCGGGTCGAGGTCGCCGCGTTCGGCGACCGTGCTGCAGCGATCGGTGCTGGATTGTTGGCCAGGGAGCAGCTGCTGCCCGGCTGATCGGTGGTCCCGGGGTCCCGCCGACCTCTTCAGATCCCAGCGGTCACAACCGTGACCCGTCGTCCCACCCGTCCGCTTCGTCGTCGCCGCGCCGGGAACGCATCCCGTCGATCAACAGGGCCCCGCCGCCGACGAACAACGCGATCGCCAGGACCAGCACGGTGTTGGCCGAGACGTTGAGGACGTTCGGTCCGACCACCAGGGCGACGGCCAGCAGCATCACCAGCACGGCGATCATCGTGCGCACCCGCGGCCGAGGGAACGGTGGTGGATCGGGCGGGACGAAATGCTCCTCGTCCTGTGCGTACTCCGCCTCCTTGCGGGCGTTCTGAGCAGCGAGATCCGCGACCTCACCGGCTCGACGCTCCCGACGTTCCGCGCGACGCTGCGCCTGCCGCCGCCGTCGCAGCTCGTCGTCGGTGAGCAGTTCGGAGGGAACCGGGGGGATCGCGGTCGACCACGGGTCCGACGGGATCGGTGGCGCCGGCACGTCGTCGTCCCGGGACAGTGTGCCCTCCCGCGCAGGGGTCAGGCGATCGGGCCCGGAGTCGGACAGGTCGATGCCCGAGATGATGTCCTCGAAGCGTCGGTCGATCTCGTCGGGATCCCAGCGCGCGCCACCGGTGGTCATCCGACCGCGATCCTGTCCAGGAACCGCACCGACTCCGCAACGATCAGCTCTGCATCGTGATCGAGGGTCGCCACGTGGAAGCTGTTCTCCAACAACACTTCCCGCACGTCGGTCGAGGAGATCTCGGCCAGCACGATGGCGGAGTTCTCCGGCTCGACGACATGGTCGACGATCGAGTGCAACAGCAGCACGGGTGCCCTCACCTCTCCCAGAGTTCGGCGGACCACCTTCCATGCTGCCTGCAACGACAGTCCGGCCGCCACCGGCAGCCGGTCGTAGCCGTATTCGCGCACGCCCGGCGTGCGGATGTCGTCGGCGATCCCCGGCGACGACGGCAGCACTCGCAGCAGCAGCGGCTGGATCATTCGCAGCAGGGGAGCGATCTTCGCGTCGAAGCGGGTCGACATCACCGACGGGTTCACCAGGACGAGACCGGCCACCAGCTCCGGATGCAGCTGCGCCACCCGCAGGGCGAGCGTTCCGCCCATCGACAGGCCGCACAGCACCACCTTCTCGCAGCGGGTCTGCAGCTCTCGGACCGCGGCGAGGATCTCGGCCAGCCAGTCGTCGAAGCCGGTGTCGTTCATGTCCTGCCAGCGCGTGCCATGGCCGGGGAGCAGGGGGAGTCGGACAGTGAACCCGGCGGCAGCGAGGGCGTCCGCCCACGGGCGCATCGACACCGGCGACCCGGTGAAGCCATGGCACAGCACGACTCCGGTCCGTCCTCGCCCGATCGGCCCGGTCAGATCACCGTCCACCGCGAACGGGCGCGCCTGCTCCCGCACCGTGCCGGCGGCGGCGTCCGGGCCGGTTGCCTCGTTGCTCACGCCTCCATCGTCCCACGCCGCAGTGTCGGGTCTGCGGGGAGAGCAGGCGCCTGGGCGCCGCGTCGGGGCGGGCGATCCGCTGCCCGGCAGCGTACGGTCTATGCATGGTCTGGGTTCTGATGAAGTACGTCCTGATCGGTCCGTTGCTGCGGCTCCTCTTCCCGTGCAAGGTGATCGGTGCGGAGTACATCCCCGAATCGGGCGGCGTCATCCTGGCCGGCAACCACGTGTCCGTCGCGGACTCCTTCTTCACGCCGCTGCACGTCGGGCGCCGGGTCACCTACCTCGCCAAGAGCGAGTACTTCACCGAGAAGGGCATCAAGGGTCGGCTGAAGAAGATGTTCTTCACCGGCATAGGTCAGGTGCCCATCGACCGCGGCAGTGCGAACGCAGCGCAGGCAGCGCTCGACACCGGCATCCGGCTGCTGCACGAGGGCAAGGTGCTCGGCATCTACCCGGAGGGCACCCGCTCACCCGATGCCCGCCTCTACAAGGGCAAGACGGGTGTGGCGCGGATGGCGCTCGCCGCCGGCGTGCCGGTGGTCCCGCTGGCCATGGTCGGCACCGACAAGGTCAACCCGATCGGCAGCAAGATGTGGCGTCCACGGCGGATCACTCTCGTGATCGGCCGTCCGCTGGACTTCTCCCGCTACGAGGGCATGGTGGGTGATCGATTCGTCGAGCGCTCGATGACCGACGAGATCATGTACCGGATCATGGAGCTCTCGGGCCAGGAGTACGTCGACATGTATGCCGCGAAGATGAAGGAAGACCTGGCCCAGCAGCAGGAGAAGGGCATCACCGAGGGTCGGGGTCCCGGGACTGTCACCCGGCTCCCGGGTACCCGGGCCAGCTGAGCGCGCCTCCTTGACCGAACCTGCCGCCACGTCGGGCAACCCCACCCGTCCCGACGGTCCCCGTTCCGCAAGCCCCAGAGCGGCCGGACAGCCCACGTCGCGGGCTCCCGGCACGGCCGTAGGACGCTACTTCTACGACTGCGAGTTCATCGAGGACGGTCTGACCATCGAGCTGGTCTCGATCGGCATCGTCGCCGACGACGGGCGCGAGTACTACGCGGTGAGCACCGACTTCGATCCCGGCCGGGCCAACTCCTTCGTCCGACAGCACGTGCTGGACAAGCTGCCCTCGCCCGCGGACAAGGCCTGGCGCAGCCGCCGACGCATCCGCGACGACCTTCAGGAGTTCTTCGCCGCCGGTGTCACCCCGATAGAGCTGTGGGCGTGGGTCGCCGCGTACGACCACGTGGCCCTGGCGCAGCTGTGGGGAGCGATGCCGGCGCTGCCACGCTTCATCCCGCGCTTCACCCGGGAGATCCGACAGTTCTGGGAGAGTGCCGGTTCACCGGAGCTGCCGACACACACCGGGGACCGGCACGAAGCGCTGGCCGACGCACGGCTGGCGATGGCGCGGTGGCAGGTCGCTGACAGAGCACTGCACCGCACTGCCTACGCTTGACCATGTGAACTGGACCGTCGACATCCCGGCAGACATCCTGCCGACCCTCCCACCGCTCCCCGAGAACATGCGTGACCAGCTGGCCACCGCGCTCGCGCTGCCCGCGCTGCAGCAACCGGCCTGGCCCGATCCGGAGCAGGTGCTGGCCGTCCGGGCCGTGCTCGAGTCGGTGCCGCCGGTGACCGTCGCCTCCGAGGTCGACCGGTTGCACGATCAGTTGGCCGACGTGGCCAACGGCAAGGCGTTCCTGCTGCAGGGTGGCGACTGCGCCGAGACCTTCGTCGACAACACCGAGCCGCACATCAGGGCCAACGTCCGCACCCTGCTGCAGATGGCCGTCGTGCTGACCTACGGTGCGTCGATGCCGGTGGTGAAGGTCGCCAGGATCGCCGGTCAGTACGCCAAGCCACGCTCCTCCGACACCGATGCGCTCGGCCTTCACTCCTACCGGGGCGACATCATCAACTCGATCGCGACCACGCCGGAAGCGCGCATCCCCGATCCGTCCAGGATGATCCGAGCGTACGCCAACGCTTCGGCCGCGATGAACCTGGTGCGGGCCGTCACCAGCGCCGGGATGGGCGACCTGGCCAAGGTCCACGAGTGGAACCAGGAGTTCGTCGAGAGCTCCCGGGCGGGCCAACGCTACGAGCGGGTGGCCGGCGAGATCGACCGCGCCATGCGCTTCATGGATGCCTGCGGCGTCGACTCGCACTCCTTGCACTCGGTGGAGATCTTCGCCTCGCACGAGGCGCTGCTGCTGGACTACGAGCGGGCCATGCTGCGGCTGGACGTCACCGGCAACAAACCGAAGCTCTACGACCTGTCCGGTCACTTCCTGTGGATCGGGGAGCGCACCCGGCAGCTCGACCATGCGCACATTGCGTTCGCCGAGCTGCTGTCCAACCCGATCGGGGTGAAGATCGGCCCGGGGACCAGCCCCGAGCTGGCTGCCGAGTACGTCGAGCGGCTGGACCCGGACAACTCGCCCGGTCGGCTGACATTGATCGCGCGAATGGGCAACACGAAGGTGCGCGAAGTGTTGCCGGCGATCATCGAGCGGGTCGAGGCGACCGGCCACAAGGTGATCTGGCAGTCCGATCCGATGCACGGCAACACCCACGAATCGTCCACCGGTTACAAGACCCGCCACTTCGACCGCATCGTCGACGAGGTGCAGGGCTTCTTCGAGGTGCACCGCGCGCTCGGCACGCACCCGGGCGGGGTGCACGTGGAGCTCACCGGTGAGGACGTCACCGAGTGTCTCGGCGGCGCCCAGGAGATCTCCGACGAGGACCTCGCCGGTCGCTACGAGACGGCCTGCGACCCGCGGCTGAACACGCAGCAGTCACTGGAGCTCGCGTTCCTGATCTCGGAGATGCTGCGCGGCTGAGGTTCTCGGGCGCTGCGGTCAGAACCCGGCCGACAGCACGATGGTCGCGCCGGGTGCCACCAGGGATCCGGCGGCCGGTTCCTGGCCGCGGACCTGCGACGACGCGAACACCCACCACCCGCGGACGTCGACCGCGAGACCGACCGTCCGCGCGGTCCGGGCGGCGTCGGCCATGGTTCCGGTGGACAGATCGGGGACGGTCACGGCCGACGAGGGCGTCAGGGCGATCACCTTCTGGGCGGGGTCGACCCTGCCGCCTGCTGCCGGGCTGCTGCCGACCACTGCACCGCCGGTGACGGCGGGGTCGAACACCGGCTCCCCGGCGGTCACGGTCCAGCCGTCCGCGGCGAGGGACTCGGTCGCCTCGGCGAGCGAGCGACTGCGCAGGTCGGGCACCACCGCGCTGCTGTTGATCACCAGTGCGACCCGTGATCCAGGGGTGATGCGTTGTCCCGCACCAGGTTTCGTGCCGACCACCACCCCGTCCGGCAGGGTGGCGTCGTAGCCTGCGACGGCGCCGTCGAGGCGGAAACCGGCGACGATCAGTTTGTTGGTGGCGTCCTCCGGTGACTTGCCGGCGACGTCCGGGATCGGCGCGGGCGCCGTCCCGAGGGACAGCACCATGCTCACCGTCATCCCGGGCGTGCTGGGACTGCCGGCACTCGGATCCGTGCGCAGCACCGAACCCCGGGGGACGTCGCTGGAGTACTCCGATTCGCCCGCCAGCTCGGCCCGGAGCCCGGCATCGGTGAGGAGCGCCTCGGCCACCGCCTGCGCGGTACCCGGCAGTACTTCGGGCACCGTCGGCCGACCGGTGGAGACCACCAGCGCGACCGCCGACCCGCGCAGCATCCGGGCGCCGGCGCCCGGGGTGGCGTCCGCGATGGTGCCCACCTTGGCGGAGTCGTCCGTGTGCACGGAGACCTGCGGTATCAGCCCGGCTGCCCGGACGACCCGCTCCGCCTGCTGCTGGGTCAGTCCTTCGGTCGCCGGCGCGTAGGCCCAGCGACCGTCGGCGAGCCACCAACCGCCTGCGCCCACGGCAGCGCCGAGCAGCAGCATTGCGAGCAGGATGATCAGCCAACGGGGGACGCGCCGTCGCCGGAGGGGGGCGACCTGCGGGGCCGGGGTGCGGGTGGTCGGGGCGCCGCGGGGCGCGTGCGCGGTGGCTCTCGGCGGATCGGTCATCACTCGGGTGCCGTGGTGACCGGCGCCGGCAGCGGGCCCGTATGTGGCGGCGGACGTGCGGAACGTCGCCCGTTCGTCTGGCGCGAGGGGTGCGACCGGATCCAGGACCGCTCCGGCGATCCGGGTCGGCCGCGGTCGGCCGTCCGTGCGCCCGGCCAACGGCACGTCGGCATCCGGGTCGTCGGTGGCTGCCACGGGCTGCGGCCGGGTGGGAACGGGAATCGGCACCCGGGGGATGGCCAGATCCCGGCGGATCTGCCGGATCCCGGCGGCGAACTCCCCGGCGTCTCGAGGCCGGATCTCGGGATCCCGCTGGGTCGCGTCGCCGATCAGGTCCTCGAGGGCAGCAGGCACCCCGTCCACCTCGTCGCCGAGCAGTGGGACGTCCGAGTGCACGTGCTGGTAGGCCACCGACATCGCGTTCTCGCCGGTGAACGGCGGTTCGCCGACGAGCAGCTCCCAGCCGACGATGCCGGCCGAGTACACATCGGAGCGGGTGTCGCTGGTACCCCGCTCCACCTGCTCGGGGGACAGGTACGCGACGGTGCCGAGGATCACGTCGCCGGTGGCCATCGTCTGCGAGGTGACAGCCCTGACCAGGCCGAAGTCGGCGACCTTCAACTCCCCGCGGGCGGAGATCAGCACGTTCTCCGGCTTGACGTCGCGGTGCACGAGGCCGGCTCGGTGCGCGGCGGCGAGCGCATCCAGCAGCGCTTCGAGGATCGACAGCGTCACTGCGACACCCTGCGGCCCACGCTGGTGCAGCAGATCCCGCAGCGTTCCGCCGTCGATGAGTTCCATCACCAGGAACGTGTGGTCACCGTCGCGGCCGTGGTCGTAGACCGCGACCACACCGCTGTGCGAGAGGCCGGCCGCCAGCCGTGCCTCCCGGGAGAACCGGGTCAGGAATGCCGGGTCGTCGGCGTACTGGGCTGACATCACCTTGACAGCCACCGGCCGGTCGAGGCGGGTGTCCAGACCGCGGTACACGGTGGACATGCCGCCGCGGGCGATCACCGAGCCGATCCGGTACCGGCCGTCGAGCAGACTGCCGGAGAGGCCGCCGCGGTGCCGCGGATCGCCCGCACCGCCCTGCCCCGACTGGGTCCGCACCGTGGTCACTGGTCTCCTGGTTTCGGGTGGCCGCGCCGGTGCGCGAACCTCCGGCCGGTCGGCCGAACCTGGCCAGTCTAGATTCGGCCGGTGGTGGAGTGAGGGAGAAGTGCGGCAAGCTGTACCGGTGAGTGTCTCTGAAGTCACCGGTCCGGCCACCCCCACGTGGGTCGCCGTCCCGGACATCGCCGAAGCCCTGGGACTCGTCGTCACCCGGGTCCACCAGCTGATCCGTGATCGGACGGTGGTCGCCGTACGTCGGAACGGCGCCGTCCGGATCCCCGCGGAGTTCGTCGCCGAGGGCGTGGTGGTGAAGGGTCTGCCCAGCACCATCACCCTGCTCACCGACGGGGGGTACTCGGACGAGGAGATCGTCGAGTGGCTCTTCCGGGAGGACGACTCGCTGCCGGGAGCCCCCATCACTGCGCTGCGGGAGAACCGCGGCCGTGAGGTGCATCGACGGGCCCAGGCAGCAGGTTTCTGAGTGTGTCGGCCGCGGCGGATCCCAGGGTCCCGCCCGGCGCGCTCCGCGGGTTCGCACGCTCTCCCGCGGTGTCCCGCCCACGCCCGAGCCAATCCCTGACCCTGGGAACCGCCGCGTCCGATCACCTGTCCTCACAGTAGGAGGTGCAAATCAGATCGCCGATCCACTGCCCGAGGGGTCGAAACCTCGCTCAGGTGGTGCGGTGGGCGGCGCGGTCGGCGATCTCGTCCAGGCCGGCCCGCACTGTGTCGTCGACCGGGAGGCTGCGCACTTCCTTGCGGGCCCGGGCGACGAGGTCCTTGATCTGCTGCTCGATGCTCTGCGGGGCGTCGGTGGACAGGATGATGTCGCGCATAGCGTCGACCTGCGCCGCTGACGATACGATGCCGACCCCCTCCTGCAGGGCGTCGAGCGCATCCGCGTCACCGTCGGCAGCGAGTTGTTGCCGGGTGCGAGCCAGCAACACGGTGCGCTTGCCCTCGCGGAGATCGTCCCCGGCGGGTTTGCCGGTCTGTTCCGGTGCGCCGAACACCCCGAGCAGATCGTCACGCAACTGGAAGGCGGTGCCGATCGTGGTGCCGTACCGCTGGAGGCCGGCGAGCACGGGTGCGGGAGCTCCTGCCAGCGCGGCGCCCAGCAGCAGCGGGCCGGTGACGGTGTAGCCGGCGGTCTTCAACAG
The DNA here is from genome assembly GCA_037720195.1 of Nakamurella sp. Lineage (GTDB taxonomy): Bacteria > Actinomycetota > Actinomycetes > Mycobacteriales > Nakamurellaceae > Nakamurella. The sequence goes on from JBBJML010000012.1 coordinate 55,476, forward strand.
GATGACGGTCTCGGCGGTGTGCAGCGCGGCCGCCGGATCGACGAGGTGCAGGTCCCGCTGACTGATCTGCAGATCCAGCCACTGCCCGGCTAGCACCTGCGTGCGCATCGACCGCCAGACCGGTTGGGCACGGGTGAGCGCCCCCAGCTGCGCGGCGCCCTCGACGAACTCGTCGTCCGACCAGGCCAGCGCCAGGTCGCCCAGCAGCAGCGCCATCCCGACGCCGAAGTGTTCCGCGTCGCCCGACCAGCCAGCGTCGGCGTGCCGCTTCGCCTCCGCCCGGTGCATCGCAGGACGACCTCGCCGGGTGTCCGACCGATCGATCAGGTCGTCGTGGATGAGCGCGCACGCCTGCAGCATCTCCAGCGCGGCCGCCACCCGGATCACCGGCGCGCAGTCGTGCACCGCGTCGCGACCACCGCCCGACCGCCAACCCCACCAGCAGAACTGCGGGCGAAGTCGTTTGCCGCCCTGCAGGAATGCCCGCAGTTGCTGCGCGCCGGTGCCGAGATCCTCGTGCAGCGCAGCGAGTTCCACGTCCCGATCCTGCAAGAGTGCGTCCAGTCGCGCGTCGACCGCATCGATCAGAGGTGCCGCGGTGGAGAGGCTCACCCGTCCAGTGTGCCGGGCGGGTGCGACAGCACGTTGACCACGGTGCCACCCGTGTCGCGGAAGAAGAACCGGCGGACACCCCAGGTCTCGTCGGTGAGTGGATGCACGATCTCCAACCCGGCGGCGAGTGCGCGGAGGTGCGCGGCATCGACGTCGTCGACCTCGACGGAGAGCTGCGGGTCGACCGCTGCCGTGGCGTCCCGAGTCAGCAGGCTGACCTGGTGCCGGCCGTCGGGATCGGCGAACGTCGCGATCCAACCGTGGTTCATCACCTCGACGAGGCCGAGAACGTCGCGATAGGCCGCAGCGGACGCCGCGATGTCGGACACCCCGACGATCGGGACGACCCTGCGGACGGCACTCATCCGCCGGCCGCTGCGTCGGCACCCGATCCTGGCCCGTCGAAGCGATCGGCGATCGCCTGGAGCATCCGCACGTGGTCGCTCCAGGCGGAGGCGTCCCGATCGGCGAGATTCGACACGTCGGCGCGCAGACCCGCCGAGCCGTCGATCAGCTCGCGCAGGATGTCGGCATGCCCGAGGTGCCGATTGACCTCGGCCAGGGTGTGCACACTGACCTGCTCCAGGGTGACGTCGCCCTGGGGCCCCCACCACGGCACCCGTCCCGGTGTGTCGAGCGGCAGTGCCGCCAGGGTCTCATCGACGTGCGCGAAGACCCGCCGGGCGAACGCGACGATGAACTCCGGACTCTCGTCGGCGGTCGCCCACATGTCCCGGTCGTCGTCCGACTCCTCGGCCAGCCAGCTCGGCGGCTCGGGGAAGGGCCGCCCGATCACGAAGCCGAAGTACTCCGACTCCACGCTGGCGACGTGTTTCACCAGCCCGAGCAGATTGGTGCCGGTCGGCGTCAGCGGTCTCCGCTGGTCGCCCTCCGACAGGCCGTCCAACTTCCACACCAACGCCTCGTTCGCCACCAGCAGCGCACGACGCAGGCGCGCGGTACGCACGGTCTCGGGAGTGAGGTCCCCACCGGAATCAGCTGTCATGGGCCCGAGCATGGCACGGGACCCCGACAGTGGCCCGGCAGTCGCGGCGACCCGTGCGATGACGCCGAGGCGGTCGATGAGACCGATACGCATTACGCTCGCGACCATGCCCACCGTCGCCGAGACCCTGCTCGGACCCGAGCGCAAGTTCTCCGTCGAGTTCATGCCGCCGCGGTCCGACGACGAGGAGGACGGTCTGTGGCTGGCGGTGCGCCGGCTCGAGGCGCTGCGTCCGGCGTTCGTCTCGGTGACCTACGGGGCCGGCGGATCCCGACGGGACCGCACCATCCGCATCACCGAGCGGATCGCGGAGGAGACCACCCTGCTCCCGGTGGCCCACCTGACGGCTGTCGGGCACTCGGTGGAGGAACTCCGGCACGTCATCGGTTCGTACGCGGCCGGCGGGGTGACGAACGTCCTGGCGCTGCGGGGTGACCCGCCGGGTGACCCGACGGGGCAGTGGACCGCTCATCCGCAGGGCTTGTCGTACGCCAGCGAGCTGGTCGGGCTGGTGCGCTCGCTCGGCAACTTCTCGGTGGGTGTTGCGGCTTTCCCGGAGAAGCACCCGCGCTCGCCCGACATCGAGACCGACACCCGCTTCTTCCTCGACAAGATCCGTGCGGGCGCCGAGTACGGCATCACCCAGATGTTGTTCTCCGCGGACGACTACCTCCGCCTGCGGGACCGGGTGCTCGCCGCCGGTGGCGACGTCCCGCTGCTCCCGGGCATCATGCCGATCATCAGTCTCCGAAGGCTCGAGCGCATCTGCGCACTGTCCGGTCAGTCGACGCCGCGGGATCTCGCCGAGAAGCTCGGCGCCGCAACCGATCCGACGTCAGCCCGGGCGGTGGGGATGGACCACGCGATCGACCTGTGCCGGCGTCTGCTGGACGAAGGCGTTCCCGCGCTGCACTTCTACACCTTCAACCGCGCGGGTGCGGTGACCGAAGTGCTCCGTGCGCTCGACATGATCCCGGCGCGCGTCTGAGTTCCGTCAGCCTCCCGGGCGTGATCGCGCTGCCCGGGCTGCGAACCCGTCGAGCAGGGCGGTCAACCCCCGTTCGAAGACCCGATCGACGTCCTGCGGGTACTCGCCGATCGCGCGCAGCGCCGGGCCGGCGTGCTGCCGGAACACCTGCGCCAGAACAGGATCCACGCTGGTCCACGCATCGGAGTCCATACCGGTGTCGGCCCGTGCCTGCTCCTCGGCGGCCAGATCTGTTGCCAGACCGCGGACGAATGCGGTGAACACCATGTGCAGGTCCATCCGCGCAACCGGGTCCGGCTCCACGTCCTGCAGGGCGGCCAGATCGAACTCGCCGAGTTCGAGCAGCGCGCCGACGGGTTGCGGACGGTTCAGCGACACCACGTGCGGCAGCCATCGGTGACGCCGGTAGAGCTGCCACTGACGGCGGCCCGAGGCCGTGAGCCGATCACGCCACGAACCGACCGCGGGCGGTAGGGGGACCGACTCCAGGGCCGTGGAGATCATCGCTCTGATCAGCTCGTCCCGGCCGCGCACCGTCGGCTCAGCGCGAGGGTCGGCACGCCGAGCTCGGCAGCCACCCGGCGGATCGTGACGGCCGACAGTCCCTCGGCGTCGGCCAGTGCGACCGCGGCCGTCGCTGCGGCGACGGCCGGGTTCCGCGGATCGACGCGGGCCGACCGGACAGCGCTGCCGGAACGGGTGAGGCCGCCGGGGCGCCGGCTCGACGCTGCCGGCGGCAGATCCGCCACCAGGCTGCCCGATCGCGGCACAGTGACGATCAGACCCTGGTCGCGCAGGAGTCCCAGTGCCCTGGCAGCCGTGGCCGAGGCGACGCTGTGCTCGCGCATGAGGTCGCGGGTGGACGGAGCACGATCACCGGCTCGTAGCTCGCCGTTCGAGATCCTGGCGCGTACCGACGCCGCGATCCGTCGGTACGCCGCCGGTTCCGTCATCGTCACCCCGCTCCTGTGCTGCTACAGCTTCCGCACCCTACGGCGTCTGTACTGCGGCAGCCGTGCCGCCGCCTGCACTCGTCGCGGAATCTGATCGGGTCGCTCAGTGACCAGCACCGGCGGCCCACCCGACAGGAGACCACCATGCCCGCTGCCACGTCCGTTCCCTCCGCCACCAGGCACCTGGCTCCGGTGCTGCCGCGGGCTGCCGAGGGTTCCAGCCCGGTCCGCACCGTGCTCGTCTCCGGAGCAGGTGTCGCCGGTCTGACGCTGGCACACTGGTTGCAGCGCTTCGGCTTCGACGTCACCGTCGTCGAAGCCGCCCAGGCCCCCCGCCAGGGCGGCCAGGCGATCGACGTGCGGGGCCCGGCCCTCGAGGTCGTCCACCGGATGGGGATCGGTGACGCGGTCGGCGCAGCCCGCACCCGGATGCGCGGCATGTCGGTGATCGACCCGTCCGACGGCAGCGAACTGATGAGCAGCACCACGGCAACACTGACCGGTGGTCCGTTGGACAACCCGGACGTGGAGATCCTGCGGGACGATCTCGCCGCCGTCCTGCTCTCGTCGCTCGACCTCGGTCCCAGCGCCGGCGGGTCGTCGGTACGGCTGCTTCACGGCACCAGGATCGAGCGGCTCAGCCAGCACGACGACGGGGTCGACGTCACGCTCACCGGCGGTGAGGTGGTGCATGCCGACCTGGTCGTCGGCGCGGACGGCCTGCACAGCGGAGTCCGCCGGCTCGCCTTCCCCGAGGCTGCGGTGGGCCGACTGGATCTCGGAACCCACCTGTCGGTGTTCACCATGCCCAACACCTTCGATCTGCACGAATGGCAGGTGTTCGCGGCGCGGGGCCCGATGATGTGCGGGGTCTACACCGCCCGCCAGGACACCGAGGTCAGGGTGACGATGGGATACCGGGGGGCCGCCGACTACCGGTACGACGACCTGGACGCGCAGCGCGCTGTCATCGCAACCGCGTTCGCGGACTTCGGGTGGTGGGCGCCGCGGATGCTGGACGGGATGGACCGGGCTGAGGACTTCTACCTGGCGCCGATGGTGCAGATCCGGATGGACAGCTGGTCGCTCGGCAGGGTGGTGCTGCTCGGCGACGCCGCCTGGTGCACCACTCCGTTGTCGGGTCAGGGCACCAGCCTCGCGATCGTCGGCGGCTACGTCCTCGCGGGCGAGCTGGCCGCAGCCGATGGCGACGTCGCGTGTGCCCTGGCGGGCTTCGAAACCCTGATGCGCCCGTTCGTCGCGGCCAACCAGCACCTGGCGTTGGTCAACGAGCAGCGATCGCGGGCGATGTTCGGGCTCGGGGACCCGGATGCTCCTGATCTGCGCGCCGACGCCGACCCCACGATGCAGGCAGGGACGGCACCCGTCGGAGCGACGGCTTCCGGTCGGCCCGACGAGGACGGGTCCATCGATCCGGAGCGCGGCATCCAGGACCACTGGGTGGATACCGCGGCCACAGCCATCGAGCTGCCCGACTACCCGGATGCGACGCCGGTCGTCGGCGCGGGGGTCCTCGTTCCCTAGACTTGCTCCCATGCGGACGCGGCGGGGCGGTGCGGACAGGACCGGTTTCGCCTGTGCGCGCCCGTACGGCGATCCGGCCGGCTGAGCGGACATGAACAGCCTCGAGAAGGTCTTGGGGCTGACCGCCGTCGTCCTGCTGGTCGCGATGATGGCGATCCGGGTGTCCAAGAAGGCCGGCCTGCCCTCCATGCTGCTGTACCTGTTCATGGGGATGGCGTTGGGCAATGCCGGCCTGGGGATCGACTTCAGCAACGCATTGCTCACCGAGTACCTCGGGTTCGGCGCGCTGGTGCTCATCCTTGCCGAGGGCGGTCTCACCACCCGCTGGTCCAACGTCAGACCGGCTCTGGGGCTGGGAGTCTCGCTGGCCACGGTGGCAGTGATCGTGTCGATCGCGGTGGCCGGGCTCGGCGTCCACCTGCTGCTGGGCTACGACTGGCGGACCAGCCTGCTGTGGGGTGCTGTGCTGTCCTCGACCGATGCCGCTGCTGTGTTCTCGGTACTGCGCGGAGTGCCGGTGCTGCGCCGGGTCGCCGCGAGCCTCGAACTCGAGTCAGGACTCAACGATGCGCCGGTGGTGCTCGCGGTCCTGCTGCTGGCCGGCACCGAGGAGATCACCTGGACGGCGCCGTTGCTGGTGCTCTACGAGCTGTTCGCGGGTCTGGCGGTGGGTCTGGCGATCGGGTTCGGCGGCGCCTGGTGGTTGCGCCGGATCGCGCTCCCGGCCGGCGGCCTGTACCCCCTCGCGACGATGGCGCTGATAGTCGGTTCGTACACCGCGGGCGGCCTGATCCACGGCTCGGGCTTCCTGGCCGTGTACGTCTGTGCACTGATCCTCGGCAACTCCGCTCTTCCGCACCGTGCCAACACCCTGGGCTTCGCGGAGGGTCTCGGTTGGCTCGCGCAGATCGGTCTGTTCGTCCTGCTGGGGCTGTACGCCGACCCGAACCGGTTGCCCGAGATGTTGTTGCCGGGCCTGCTGATCGGGCTGTGGTTGCTGCTCGTGGCCAGGCCGTTGTCGGTGTTCGCCGCGACGGCGCCCTTCAGGATTCCCTGGCGCGAACAGGTCTTCCTGTCGTGGTCGGGTCTGCGCGGGGCGGTGCCGATCGTGCTGGCGATGATCCCGCTGGTCTACGGGCGGGACACCGCGCAGGATCTGGTCGACCTGATGCTGGTCGTGGTGATCGTCTACACCTTGCTGCAGGGCACCACCCTCGCCTGGTTGGCCCGCAAACTCGGGGTGCTGGAGGTGGTCGCGCCGCACGAGGTGCAGATCGAGGCGTCGACCCTCGACCGGATGAAGGCGCACGTCCTGCAGATCGCGGTCCCGATGGACTCGAAATTGCACGGCGTGTACCTGTCGGAGCTGCGCCTCCCGCCGTCCACCACCATCGCCCTGGTACTGCGGGACGGGGCACCGCTGCAGGTCGCACCGACCGTACGTCTGCAGTACGGCGACGAATTCCTCGTCGTGGCGCCGGAGAACGTCCGGGCCGCCACCGAACGGCGACTCAGGGCGGTCGGGCGGGCAGGACCACTGGCCGGTTGGTTCACCCGACCCGTCGTGCGGGACGCGGCGGTCGGCGAGGAACCCTCGGTCCGCCGTCGGCCCCGGCTGCGTCCCCGCCGGGGATCGACCCGCGACGTGGGAGACGGTCCGCCCACGGTTTGAGAGACTGTCGGGGTGAACCTCCCCGAAGACCGGCCCGACGCGCGCACGGCTGCCGCCGATGACGCGGTGTCGGCCGACACGCCCGACCAGGCGGACGCAGGTATCCACGACGCTGCCGCCGTCGGCTCTGTAGCCGACGCGCACCCGGGGACACCGGCGGACCGACCGGTCGCCGATGCCCACGCCGCTGACGAGTCGTCGGACCCTTCGCACACTTCGGGAACTGCTACGGCCGGGGCGTCCCGGCTCCCGCTGGTGCTGATCCTGGCGGTGGTGATTCTGGTGGCCGACCAGATCACCAAGATCATCGCGGTCGCCACGCTGACACCCGGCGTCTCGCCGCGGATCCTGGGCGGCGTCGTCTACTTCTCCTTGCTGCGCAACCCGGGAGCCGCGTTCTCGCTCGGCACCGGGATGACCTGGATCCTGGCGATCGTCGCCTGTGTGATCGTCGTGGTCATCGTGCGGATCGCCTCCCGGCTCCGATCGGGTTGGTGGGCAACATGTCTCGGGCTGATCCTCGGTGGCGCGGTCGGTAACCTGATCGATCGCTTCTTCCGCGCGCCCGGGTTCCTGCGCGGCCACGTCGTCGACTTCGTCTCCGTGTTCGGACCTGATGCGCAGTACTTCCCGGTGTTCAACGTCGCCGACTCGTCGATCACCATCGGCGCGATCCTGCTGGTGCTCACCTCGTTGCGTGGCATCGAGCTCGACGGGACGAGCTCCCGAGCCCGGACCGCGACCACGACCACGACCACGACCACGACGAAGGTGTCCGATGCCTGACTACCGCAGGTTGCCCGTGCCCGAGGGTCTGGCCGGGATGCGGGTGGACGCCGGTCTGGCCCGGATGCTCGGGATGAGCAGGACCGCGGTCGCCGCGGTGGTCGATGCCGGTGACGTCCAGATCGACGGCGAAGTGGTCGGCAGGTCCACCCGACTGGTGCCGGACACCTGGCTCGAGCTCACCCTGCCGGATCCGGAGCACGGACCACAGGTGATTGCGCAGGAAGTGCCGGGGTTCTCGATCCTGCACAACGACGACGACATCGTGGTGGTCGACAAACCGGTCGGGGTTGCGGCGCATCCGTCACCCGGGTGGACGGGCCCGACGGTGCTCGGGGCGCTGGCAGGCCTGGGCATCAGCGTTGCCACTTCCGGGGCCGCCGAGCGGCAGGGCATCGTGCACCGTCTCGATGTCGGGACCACTGGTGTGATGGTCGTGGCGAAGAGCGAACGCGCCTACTCGGTGATCAAGGACTACTTTCGGGATCGCACCGTCGAGAAGGTCTACCACGCGATCATCCAGGGTCTGCCGGATCCGACCGCGGGCACCATCGACGCGCCGATCGGCCGACATCCCAAGGCGGACTACAAGTTCGCCGTCGTCACCGGAGGTCGGGAATCGGTGACGCACTACGAGACGTTGGAGGCGTTCCGGTCTGCGACGCTGGTCGAGGTGCACCTGGAAACCGGTAGGACACATCAGATCCGCGTGCACTTCGCTGCCATGCACCATCCGCTGGTCGGAGACCTCACCTACGGCGCCGATCCGGTGCTGGCCAAGGCGCTCCCGTTGACGCGCCAGTGGCTGCACGCGCGTGAACTCGCGTTCGCCCATCCCGCTGACGGGCAGGAAGTGCGCTTCACCAGCCCCTACCCCGCCGACCTGGTCGATGCACTGGAGAAGTTGCGCGCCACCTGATCCGGGGCGCAACTGCCGGAGTCCGCCGGATCGCCGGGCGGTGGCGAGGATCGACGGCCGACTCCGTCCGGATCAGTGGGCGGACCAGTTGAGGGTGCGGTCCACCAGATCCGGCCGGACCGACCAGCGCACCGTTTCGACGGCCGTGTCGGCACCGATGAGGAACACCGTCCACCCGTCGGCGACCCCGCCGGGTGCCACCCCCACGCGGTGCGCCGGGTAGCCGGCCACCGACACGGGTGCCTTCGGCAGCACCCCGCCGTCGGCGCCGACCAGCACCAGGTACAGATCGGGCATGCAATCGTGCGCGGCCGGGCCGTGGTTGGCGATCGCGGTGCGTACCAACACCGCCCGCTCGGCGGGATCCAGGACGTACCCGGCAGCTGTGAGCACGTCGGTCGCCGGGTCGATGACCTGCGACACCGTCACCGACAGGTGTTCGCCGGCCAGTCCGACGGTGCGCTGCGGTGCTCCCGGAGCGGCCGACGCAGGACTTGACGGACGGGGGGACGTCGGAGCTCCGTCGGCATCCAACGCCGGCCGGGGAGCGGACGGCGCCGCTGACGGTTCGCGGCGGGCCCACGCCCCGGATCCCGGCAACCCCCAGGTGGCCGCGCCCGGTGCGGACTCGGCAGACCCCGGGGTGGGGGGTGCGGTGGTCGGCGGCGTCGGCGGAGCACCGACCACCGGACCGCGCTCGATCACCTGGTGCAGCAGCCGGGCGTCACCTTCGACGACGAGTCGCAGCGGAAATCCGGACTCGGCGAGCTGGACCAGTCGGGCTGCGGCATCTGCCTGGCTGATCCCGGCGCTCCAGGCCGCCTGCGGGAGCCCGACCGAACCACCCGCACCGGTCAGTGCGGCCAGCAGCCTGAGGTCGATCGCGTCGGGGAGCGGGCGGCTCGCGGAGGAATGGCCGGGCTGCCCGGGCGGCATGGACGTCACCCGGCGAACCTACCGGTCGAGGTGGCCGGCCGGGGTGGCAGAGCGGGGTGTCGCTCGGTGTGTCGCGGGCCCGCGGTCGCGGGTGGGCGTGTGCTGGTCGGTGGGTGTCGGCGGACGGTGATAGAACGGACTTTCGCCGCGTGCGAGACCCCCGGACGCACCACAGTCCACGCCAGCAGTACCGCAGGAGGAAGGAGCCGGTGGCTCGACCATGTCCATTTCGAATGACTCCTTCGTCCATCTGCACGTACACACCGAGTACTCGATGCTGGACGGGGCCGCCCGGCTGGGCAGCCTGTTCAGCCGCGCGGCCGAGATGGGGATGCCCGCGCTGGCGATGACCGATCACGGCAACGTCTTCGGCGCGTACGACTTCTACTCCAAGGCCAACGCGGCGGGCGTCAAACCGATCATCGGCATGGAGGCGTACGTCACGCCGAACACCCACCGCTCGTCGCGGGAGCGGGTCAAGTGGGCATCCGGCGGCGAGGACGACGTCTCCGGCGGCGGCGCCTTCACCCACATGACGCTGCTGTCGGAGTCGAAGCAGGGCATGCACAACCTGTTCCGGCTGGCGTCCCGCAGCTCGATCGAGGGCTACTACTTCAAGCCTCGCGCCGATCGGGAGCTGCTGTCGGAGTATGCGCAGGGCCTGATCGCCACCACCGGTTGCCCCTCGGGCGAGATCCAGACCTGGTTGCGGATCGGCAACTACGCCAAGGCGGCCGAGAGTGCCGCGGAGTTCCGCGACATCTTCGGCGAGGGCAACTACTTCGTCGAGCTGATGGACCACGGCCTGGGAATCGAGACCCGGGTCATCGAGGGTCTGCTGCGGTTGTCGAAGGACCTCGGGCTGCCGACCATCGCGACCAACGACCTGCACTACACCGACCCGGCCGACGCCGACTCGCACGAGGCGCTGCTCTGTGTGCAGTCCGGCAGCACGCTCGACGACCCGAACCGCTTCAAGTTCGACGCCCGGGACTTCTACCTCAAGTCGCCGGCCGAGATGCGGCAGCTGTGGGAGGGCAAGTACCAGCTCAAGGAGGCGTGCGACAACACGCTGCTGATCGCCGAGCGCTGCTCGACGAGCTTCGACGAGGACGCCTCGTACATGCCGAGATTCCCTGTGCCGCAGGGAGAATCGGAGACCAGCTGGTTCATCAAGGAGGTCGACCTCGGGCTTGCGTTCCGGTTCCCGGACGGAGTGCCGGCCGAGGTACGGACACAGGCCGACTACGAGGTCGACGTCATCACCCAGATGCGCTTCCCCGGGTACTTCCTCGTCGTCGCCGACTTCATCAACTGGGCCAAGAACAACGGCATCAGGGTGGGGCCCGGCCGCGGTTCGGGCGCCGGCTCGATGGTCGCCTACGCCATGCGCATCACCGACCTGAACCCGTTGCAGCACGGGCTGATCTTCGAGCGGTTCCTGAACCCCGACCGTGTCTCGATGCCCGACTTCGACGTCGACTTCGACGAGCGCCGGCGCGGCGACGTGATCCGGTACGTCACCGAGAAGTACGGCGACGACCGGGTGGCCCAGATCGTCACCTACGGCACCATCAAGGCCAAACAGGCGGTCAAGGATGCCTCGCGCGTGCTGGGTTATCCGTTCTCCATGGGCGACCGCATCACCAAGGTGATGCCCGCCCCGGTGATGGGCAAGGACGTCCCGCTGTCGAAGATCTTCGACCCCACCCACGACCGCTACAACGAGGGCACCGAGTTCCGGAACCTGGTGCAGTCGGACGCCGAGGTCGAACGGGTGGTGAACACCGCCAAGGGCCTGGAAGGTCTGAAGCGGCAGTGGGGTGTGCACGCGGCCGGCGTCATCATGTCCAGCGATCCGCTGGTCGACCTGATCCCGATCATGATGCGACCGCAGGACGGCGCGATCATCACCCAGTTCGACTACCCGACGTGCGAGAAGCTCGGGTTGATCAAGATGGACTTCCTGGGGTTGCGCAACCTCACCATCCTCGACGACGCGCTGGAGAACATCCAGTCCAATCGTGGTGAAACCGTTGTGCTGGAAGACCTCACGCTGGACGACCCGGCGACGTTCGAGCTTCTGGCGAAGGGTGACACCCTCGGCGTCTTCCAGCTCGACGGCGGTCCGATGCGCGCGCTGCTGCGCTCGATGCGACCGGACAACTTCGAGGACATCTCCGCCGTCGGCGCGCTCTACCGACCGGGACCGATGGGTGCCGACTCGCACAACGAGTACGCCCACCGCAAGAACGGCCGCAAGCCTGTCGTCCCGATCCACCCCGAACTGGCCGAGCCGCTGGCCGAGATCCTGGGGGAGACCTACGGCCTGATCGTCTACCAGGAGCAGGTGATGGCGATCGCGCAGAAGGTCGCCGGGTTCACCCTCGGTCAGGCCGACATCCTGCGCCGGGCCATGGGCAAGAAGAAGAAGTCCGAGCTCGACAAGCAGTACGAGGGTTTCGCGCAGGGGATGGCTTCTCGGGGTTTCTCCGCAGCCGCCGTCAAGATGTTGTGGGACATCCTGCTGCCGTTCTCCGACTATGCCTTCAACAAAGCGCACTCGGCTGCGTACGGGTTGATCTCGTACTGGACCGCCTACCTCAAGGCCAACTACCCGGCCGAGTACATGGCCGCACTGCTGACGTCCGTCGGCGACGACAAGGACAAGATGGCGATCTATCTCGCCGAGTGTCGCTCGCGCGGGATCATCGTGCTGCCTCCGGACGTCAACGAGTCCGAGAAGAACTTCACGCCGATCGGTACCGACATCCGGTTCGGGTTCGCCGCGATCCGCAACGTCGGGACCAACGCGGTCACCGGGATCACCAAGGCGCGCAAGGAACAAGGGAAGTTCGCCGACTTCTCCGACTTCCTGGACAAGGTGGATGCGACGGTCTGCAACAAGAAGACGGTCGAGTCGCTCATCAAGGCCGGCGCGTTCGACTCGATGCGGCATCCGCGCAAGGGTCTGCTGATGGTGCATGCGGAAGCGATCGACGCGGTGTTGTCGGTGAAGAAGGCGGAGGCGGCCGGACAGTTCGACCTGTTCGGCGACCTGTCCGCCGAGGACGTCGGTGGCGGGATGACCGTGGCTATCCCGGACACCGAGTGGGACACCAAGCTGCGACTCGGTTTCGAGCGCGAGATGCTCGGGCTCTATGTCTCCGGTCATCCGCTGGCCGGGTTCGAACAGCTGTTGAGCAGCCAGAGCGACACTTCGCTGCCCGACATCCTGGATGGAACGGTGCCCGACCGCGCGATGATCACCATCGGCGGCATCCTCACCGGTCTGCAACGCCGGGTCACCAAGAACGGCGATCCGTGGGCGTCGGCGACCCTCGAGGATCTCAACGGCGGCGTCGAGATCGCTTTCTTCCCCCGGGTCTACGCCGATTTCGCGATGCAGCTCGCGGAGGACGCCATCGTGCTGGTCAAGGCCAGGGTGGCGCGCAGCGACGACCGGTTGTCGCTGCACGCCCAGTCGATCACCGTCCCCGACCTCGACCTCTCGACCGACCGCGGGCCGCTGCAGGTGCGGTTGTCGGCGGTCCGCTGCACTCCGCCGGTGGTGAACCGGCTCAAGGAGGTGCTCGCCCAGCACACCGGCCCGACCGCCGTACATTTGCTGTTGACGAACGGACAGAAGCAGACCACCGTGCGGCTCGACGACGCCTTCCGGGTGACGCCGACCTCGGCGTTGATGGGTGACCTGAAGGCACTGCTCGGCGTGGACTGCCTCGCGTGAGGATGCAGCGCAGGCTCGCCATCGCGCACCTCGGAGTGGCAACGGTGGGCTTGGTCGCCATGCTCGGCGCCTCCGCCCTGTGGATCGTGCTGACCCCCCAGCAGCAGTGGATCGTCTATCCACGGACCCCGGACCTGCCGCAGGGTCAGGCGCTGTCGCTGCCGCTGGAGTCGTACTTCCGATTCACCTCGATCGCCTTCTTCACGCTGGGCGCGCTGGTCGTCGGCATCGTGACGGCGGTGGCGGCGTGGCAGATCCGCTTCGCCCGCGGTGTCCCCATGGTGCTGGTGCTGATCGGATCACTGGCCGCCGGGTCAGCGCTCGGATTGCTGATCGGCCACCTGGTCCGCGGCGGTGTCGATCCGGCGGTGATGGCGGCCAACGGTGTCACGACGCCCACCCTGGTGGAGATGCCGGCGTCGATCAGCCGCTGGGCGATGGTGATCGCCCCCGGAGTTGCCGCGGTGGTCTACGTACTCACGGCGACCTGGCACAGCGACCCCGATCTCGGTCGACCGCAGGCCCGCTCTGCCGCGGATCTCGGGTCGACGATCCCTGCCGACCCATCAGCACACTTCGCCCGATCAGCACCGTTCGACCCGTCCGCGCCCGCCGACCGAACGGTGCCCTCCGACTGTTCGGGCGACCCGATCACGGCGCCCATCCCGGCAGTCGTGGGCGCCGGCGCGTTGCCCCACGGCCGTCACTCGCCCGAAGCCGGAGCTGCGCACGGGTTCCACCCCGACCGAGCCTCGATCCGCGACTTCGGTGTCGCTCCCGGGCCCGCGGTCTCTCCCGGGCCTGCGGTCGGTCCCGGTCCCGCGATCGGTGCCGGGCCTGCGATCGGCCACGGTCCCTCGGTCACTCCGGGGGACGGAAGGCCGCGAACGGATCCGTCACTCGGTACTCGGTGACGGTGAAGCGGTAGAGCGCTGCCGGTCGACCGCCGGCCGGCCCGGGCGCCGCCCTGGTGCCCGTCGGCGCCAGCATCCCGCGACGGCTGAGGATGCGTTGCAGGTTGGTTGCGTCGACCTCGTGCCCCAGCACCGCCCGGTAGATCCTGCTGAGCGCGTTGAGGGTGAACTCCCGCGGTGCGAGGGCGAACCCGATGTTGGTGTAGCTCAGCTTTCCGCGTAAGCGGTGCCGCGCTCGCTGGGCGATCTCAGCATGGTCGAAGGCCATGGGTGGCAGTCGGTCGAGCGGGTGCCACTCGGTGTCCGCGGGTAGATCCGGGTCTTCGTGAGCCGGTACGAGCCCGAGGAATCCGGTGGCCACCGACCGCACCCCGGGGGAGCGGTCGGGGGCGGAGAAGACCCCGATCTGTTCCAGGTGCGCGACCCGGGTCAGATCGACCTTCTGGGCCAATTGACGGGCCATCGACTCGTCCACCGTTTCCGCGGGCAGCAGTGCGCCACCGGGCAACGCCCAGCGTCCCGACTCCGGATCGCGGCCCCGCTGCCACAGCAGGATCTCCAACTGCAGAGTGATCGGACGCACAGCCAGTACGACGGCGAGCACCTCGACACGAAGCAGGGCGGTGTTAGACTCGGTCATGTTTCCGATCATAAGTCGAAAACCTCCCGGAGAACAGTCCGGGGAACGCAAGTCCCAATCCGCCCGCAGTGTGCCGGAGCGGATCGCTGCTGCAGCAGGAGGAATCGCATGACTCTCACCGCCGAGAGCACTCGGACCGGCACCGCGCCTTCGCTCCGCGACCTGGTCCACGAGCTCGCCGAGGCCAAGGACGCCGTGGTGCTGGCCCACAACTACCAGTCGCCCGAGATCCAGGATGCCGCCCACTTCGTGGGGGACTCCCTGCAGCTCTCGCGGATCGCGGCCGAGACCCCGCAGTCGACCATCATCTTCTGCGGGGTGCACTTCATGGCCGAGACGGCGAAGATCCTCTCGCCCGCCAAGACCGTGCTCATCCCGGACGCCGCTGCCGGCTGCTCGCTCGCCGACTCGTTGACCGCCGACGAGCTGCGCGCCTGGAAGGCCGAGAACCCCGGGGCGGTGGTGGTCAGCTACGTCAACACCACCGCCGCGGTGAAAGCCGAGACCGACATCTGCTGCACGTCCTCCAACGCCGTCGAGGTGGTCGCATCCATCCCGGCCGGGACCCCGGTGCTGTTCGGTCCCGACCAGTTCCTCGGTGCACACGTGCGCAGGGTGTTGCAGCGCGACAACATCCAGGTCTGGGGCGGTGAGTGCCATGTCCACGCCGGCATCAACGGTGCCGAACTGGCCGCCAAGGCGGCGGCCGATCCGGAGGCGGAGCTGTACGTGCACCCGGAGTGCGGCTGCGCGACCAGTGCGCTCTACCTGGCCGGAACCGGGGTGGTCGCTGCCGACCGGGTGAAGATCCTCTCCACCGGCGACATGGTGAAAGCAGCGCAGGGCAAGAAGTCCGGCGCCGTGTTGGTGGCCACCGAGATCGGGATGATCCACCAGCTGCGCAAGGCCGCGCCCGGTGTCGACTTCCGCCCCGTCAACGAGCGGGCGTCGTGCAAGTACATGAAGATGATCACCCCCGAGAAGCTGCTGCGAAGCCTGCGCGAGGGCACCGACGAGGTGCACGTCGATCCGGCGATCGCCGCCCGGGCCCGGGCCTCCGTCGAGCGGATGATCGCGATCGGTACTCCCGGAACGGGTGAGTGAGAACCATGTGGGATGCGCACGTCGACGTCGTGGTCGTCGGGTCGGGAGTCGCCGGGCTGACGGCTGCGCACGATGCAGCAGCAGCTGGACTCCGGGTCCTGATCATCACCAAGGACGCTCCCGAGGCCGGTAGTACCCGTTGGGCCCAGGGCGGGATCGCTGTGGTCGATGCGGCGACCGGTGACACGGTCGATGCCCATCTGCACGACACCGTGGTGGCCGGAGCCGGGCTCACCGATCCCGTCGTGGCCGCGGCGGTGGTCACCGAGGGGATCGCCGCGGTCGCCCGCCTCCGGGCCCGGGGTGCGGTCTTCGACAGCCTCGCTCCGTCGGGGGCCGGCGCACCCGGGGAGCTGCTCCGCACCCGCGAGGGCGGCCATCGTGCGGATCGGATCATCCACGCAGGCGGCGACGCGACCGGCGCCGAGGTGGAGCGGGCGCTGCTGGCGGCGACCGGAATGCCGGCGGTGCTGGCCGGTCACCTCGCGCTGGACATCGTCACCGACGCCACCAGAAGTGCCTGCGGCATCACGGTTCTCGCCCCATCCGGGCGCGTCGGCCTGATCCGGGCAGGCGCCGTGGTGCTGGCGACCGGTGGCTGCGGACAGCTCTACGCGGCCACCAGCAACCCGCCGGTCGCCACCGCCGACGGGGTGGCCATCGCGCTCCGCGCCGGAGCGCAGGTCGCCGACCTCGAGTTCATCCAGTTCCACCCGACCGTGCTGTTCACCGACGGCGGGATCGCCGGTCAGCGACCACTCGTCAGCGAGGCGGTGCGGGGTGCTGGGGCCGTGCTGGTGGACGGGGCCGGCCGCCGGGTGATGACGGGTGTCCACCCGATGGCCGATCTCGCTCCGCGGGACGTCGTCTCACTGGCGATCACCCGGCGGATGGCCGAGAACCCCGGCGGCATCGACGATCACGTCTTCCTCGACGCCCGTGCCGTCGAAGGGTTCGCGCGCCGGTTCCCGACGATCACCGCGGCGTGCACCGCCGCCGGTGTCGACCCGCAGCGCCAGTTGATCCCGGTGGCGCCGGCGGAACACTTCCAGTGCGGCGGAGTGTGGACCGATCTGCAGGGCCGCACCACGATCAACCGGCTCTACGCCGTCGGGGAGGTCGCCAGGACGGGGCTGCACGGCGCGAACCGGTTGGCGTCCAACTCGCTGCTGGAAGGTCTGGTGATGGGCGAGCGGGCAGCAGCGGACATCGTCGAGAACCCGGTGCCGCTCAACGAACCGATCTGCGTTCCCCAGCCGCGCGCCGTCGATCCACTCGCGGTCGGCGAGTTGCAGCGGGCGATGAGCAAGCGGGTCGGGATCGGCCGGGACGCGACCTCGCTGGCCCAGGTGCTCTTCCCGCGCCCCGACCCCGGTGCTCGCGTCAGCCGGGAATCGGTGGAGGCGGCGAACGTCACGCTCGTCGCCCGGGCGGTGGTGACGGCCGCGGCCACCCGGACCGAGTCGCGCGGTGCACATGTCCGACTCGACTTCCCCGAGCGCAGACTCGCCTGGGCGCAACCGATCTCGCTGACCCTGACGGCGGACGACGAACTGGAGATCGGCGCACTCCGGCCGCCGGTGCCGGTATGAGCGGCGGAACGACGAGGCACGACGTGCTCGAGGACGCAGACGATCTGCGCCGGGTGATCGAGGTCGCGCTCGAGGAGGACCTGCGCTACGGGCCGGACGTCACCACGCTGGCCACCGTGCCGCAAGGGGCCGTTGCGGTGGCCGCGCTCACCCCGCGCGTCGCGGGTGTGCTGGCGGGCGTCGGTGCTGCCGTCGAGGTGTTCCGTGCCGTGGGCGGTGACGCTATCGAGGTCCGGTCGACCCTTCCCGACGGTTCCCGATTGGTTGCGGGCGAGCCTGCGCTGGTCGTCAGCGGCCCCACCAGGGCCCTGCTGACGGCGGAGCGGTCGGCACTCAACCTGGTGACCCATCTGTCCGGGATCGCCACCTTGACCAGGGCCTGGGTCGATGCGGTGGCCGGAACCGGCGCGCGGATCCGCGACACTCGCAAGACCCTGCCGGGACTGCGGACGCTCCAGAAGCGGGCGGTGCTGGCCGGCGGCGGGGTGAACCATCGGATGGGGCTGGGCGACGCGGCCCTGATCAAGGACAACCACGTGGTGGCAGCGGGTTCGATCGGCGCTGCGATCAGCGCGGTGCGGGCGCTCGACCCCGAGATCTTCCTCGAGGTCGAGGTGGACACCCTGGATCAACTGAGCGAAGCCCTCGGCCATACGGTGCCACTGATCCTGCTGGACAACTTCAGCCCGACCGACACCGCCGAGGCCGTGCGGATCACCCGGGAGCGGAACCCGCGGACCCGGTTGGAGTCCTCCGGCGGGCTGACGCTCGCGGTCGCCAGGGCCTATGCCGAGACCGGTGTCGACTTCCTCGCCGTCGGGGGGCTGACTCATTCGGCGCCGAGCCTCGACCTCGGTCTGGACCTGACGCTCGGCACGACGTCGGACGCCCCGGGTTCGGAGTGATCCTGCAGCACGCCGGCGCCTCGTCGACGATCACCGGTCGTCACGATCTCGCCGCCGGGGTGCTGCAGGTCGAGTGACAGGTCATCGAACGGATCGACAGCGGGCGTCCGCCAGTGCAGGGTGGGAACCATGACGACCTCGCCCTGGCTCCCGAAGCCGACCCTGCAGGGGGAGAAGGTCGTGCTGCGGCCGCCGGTCAGAGAGGACGCCTGGCCGATCGCCCAGCTGCTGGCCGACGAGGAGCTCCTGCGGTTCACCGGCTCGGTCACCAGCGCGGCCGAAGCAGCGGCCTTCCCGCTGCAGCCGACCGAGGAGATCGTCGAGTGGTACTCCTCCCGGGCCGAGATCGACGGGCGGCTCGACCTGGTGATCGTCGATGCGGCAACCGACGAGCCGGTCGGCGAGTCGGTGCTCAACGACTGGGACCCGGTGGCGCGCAGCGCGAACTTCCGGATCCTGCTCGGCCCGTCCGGCCGTGATCGCGGCCTGGGTACCGAAGCGATCCGGTTGACCGTCGGGTACGGCTTCGAGCACGTCGATCTGCACCGGATCGAGTTGGGCGTGTACGCCTACAACCCGCGCGCGATCCGCGCCTATCGCAAGGTCGGTTTCGTGGTGGAGGGCACCAGACGGGATGCATTCCGTTACCTGGCCGCCGACGGCGAGGTGTGGACCGACGAGATCGTGATGTCGATCCTGGCGCGGGAGTGGTCGGTCCACCGGGGACACCCGGAGCTCGCCTGAGCACGACAGACCGCGCTCCTGTGCACCGGTCGTCCTCCGGGATTCCGCGGTCCGGACAGCTGCCGCGGCGTCCTGCCCCGGACGCTGATCGAGCGAACGGAGTGAGTCGAGATCCCGCGGTCCGGACAGCTGCCGCGGCGTCCTACCCTGAGAGGGTGGGCACCGGTGCTCGCGCTCCCATCCCGTCCCCTCCACAGTCGAGGAATGTCCATGCTGCAGCGCATCGACCTGACCGCCGGTCTCGGTGATGTCCGCAGCGTGCTGCCCCGCGCCACCGGTGCGGCTGCTGCTGCCGATGCGGTGGTGGGTCCCATCCTGCAGGCAGTGCGCGACCGCGGCGTCGAGGCAGTGCTGGACTTCTCGGAGCAGTTCGACGGGGTGCGGCCTTCGTCGGTCCGAGTGCCGCACGCAGTGGTGACCGGTGCTCTGCACGGCCTGGACCCTGCGGTCCGGGTGGCGCTGATCGAGTCGATGGACCGTGCCCGCCGCGGACACGAGGCGCAACTCCCGACCGAGACACAGACCCATCTCACCCCGGGGGCGGTGATCACCCAGCGCTGGATCCCGGTCGACCGGGTCGGTCTGTACGTGCCGGGTGGGCTGGCGTTCTACCCCTCGAGCGTGGTGATGAACGTGGTCCCGGCCCAGGTCGCCGGGGTCCGCTCGATCGCCGTCTGTTCGCCGCCGCAGCCCGACAACGACGGCTGGCCCGACGCCACCGTGCTGGCCGCCTGCGCGCTGCTGGGTGTCACAGAGGTCTACGCCGCCGGCGGCGCCCAGGGCATCGCGCTGCTGGGCTACGGCAGCAAGCTCGACGGTCTCGGCGGTGAGCCGGTGGAACCCGTCGACGTGATCACCGGCCCCGGCAACGTGTACGTCACCGCGGCGAAGCGCGCGCTCCGCGGAACGGTGGCCATCGACTCCGAGGCCGGGCCCACCGAGATCGCCGTGCTGGCAGACGATTCCGCCGATCCGCGGTTCGTCGCTGCAGACCTGATCTCGCAGGCCGAGCACGACCCGAACGCCGCCTCCGTGCTGATCACCACGTCCGTGTCGCTGGCGGATGCGGTCGACGCGCTGCTGCCCGAGCTGATCGAGCAGACCCGGCACGCCGAGCGGGTCAGGACGGCACTGTCGGGTCCGCAGTCCGGCACCGTGCTGGTCGCGAGCATCGACGACGGGATCGCCGTCGCCGACTCGTATGCCGCCGAGCACCTGGAGATCCAGACCAGGGACGCCCAACAGGTGGCCGGGCGGATCCGCAACGCGGGAGCGATCTTCATCGGGCCCTTCTCGCCCGTCTCGCTGGGCGACTACTGCGCCGGCTCCAACCACGTCCTGCCCACCTCGGGGGGTGCTCGCTACTCTTCGGCGCTGAACACGACGACGTTCCTGCGTTCGGTGCAGATGATCGACTACACAGAGTCCGCGCTCGCCGTGGTCGCACCGTCGGTGATCGTGCTGGCCGAGGCCGAGAACCTGCCGGCACACGGTGCGGCTGTCGCCGCGAGGTTCAACTGATGAGCCCGGAACAGACGGCGGCCGTCGGCGCTGCGGAGCCGGCGGTCGGCGCCCAGGTGTCGCTGGCCGACCTTCCGTTGCGGCCGGATCTGGTGGGCCGGTCTGCGTACGGCGCACCCCAGCTGACCGTCCGGGTGCAGGCCAACACCAACGAGAATCCGTACGCCCCGTCGTCGGCGCTCGTCGACGACATCACCCGTTCGGTCGCTGCTGCTGCTGTCGATCTGAATCGCTACCCCGATCGTGACGCCATCGAGCTGCGGACCGCGCTGGCCGCCTACCTGGCCTCGTCCACCGGCGTCCCGCTGACGATCGACAACCTGTGGGCCGCCAACGGGTCGAACGAGATCCTGCAGCAGATCCTGCAGGCGTTCGGCGGTCCCGGTCGGCGGGGGATGGGTTTCGAACCGTCGTACTCCATGCACCCGATCATCGCGACCGGCACCCAGACGGCGTGGTTGCCCTGTCCGCGGACGGCGGACTTCGAGATCGACGTCGATGCTGCAGTGGCCGACATCGCTGATGCCGCAGCCGATCTCGTCTTCCTCACGTCCCCCAACAACCCGACCGGTGGCGCGCTGCCGCTGGCGGATCTCCGGCGGCTGGTGGCGGCGGCGCGCGGGATCGTGGTGATCGACGAGGCCTATGCGGAGTTCTCCCGTCATCCCTCCGCGATCGCGCTGATCCAGGAGTTCCCCGCACAGGTGATGGTCGTACGAACCATGTCGAAGGCGTTCGCCTTCGCCGGCGGGCGGCTCGGTTACCTTGCTGCTGCTCCCGCAGTCATCCAGGCGCTCTTACTCGTTCGGTTGCCCTACCACCTCTCCGCCGTCACCCAGGCGGCGGCACGGGCAGCGCTGCGGCACGCCGACGAGACGCTGGCCACCGTTGCCGCGCTCGTGCAGGAGCGCGAACGGGTGGCACAGGCATTGCAGGACAAGGGTTTCAACGTGATCGAGTCCGCGGCCAACTTCCTGCTGTTCGGTGGGATCGACGATGCACCCGCCCTCTGGCAGGCTTTCCTCGATCAGGGCATCCTGATCAGAGACGTCGGGATCCCCGGTCATCTGCGGGTCACCATCGGCACGCCTGCCGAGAACGACGACTTCCTGGACGTCGTCGGTCGGCTGGTCGGGCGTGAGCTCGACGGGCCCACCGGCACGCCTTCGTTCCAGACAGGGGTGCGGCATGGCGTTTGACCTGCTCGGTGCGCGGACGGACGCTGATCCGGTTCGCGACCCGGAGGCCGCCCCGGCGGGCGATCAGACCATCGCTGCGGGCCCGCTTCCCGGGCAGCGGGCCGCCGGCTCCCTGCCGTCCCCCGTACAATCTCGACGCAGGCACGCCGCCCCGTCCGACTCGGACTCCGAGTCCGTGTCCGGACCCACGTTCATCGCGAGCACGTGGACACCGGACGGTTCCACGGTCCGACCCGGGACAGCGACCCCACAGACAGCGAACGCTCCGACATCGAACAGGGACCAGATGAGCCGCATCGCGCAGATCGAGCGCAAGACCTCCGAATCGCACGTGGTGGTCGAGATCGACCTGGACGGTACCGGTCAGGTCGACATCAACACGGGCGTCCGGTTCTACGACCACATGCTGACCGCGTTCGGCGTCCACGGTGCCTTCGACATGACCGTTCAGGCGAAGGGTGACGTCGACATCGACGCCCACCACACCGTCGAGGACGTGGCGATCGTGCTCGGTCAGGCGATCCGGCAGGCGTTGGGCGACAAGGCGGGTATCCGCCGTTTCGGCGACGCCTTCATCCCGATGGACGAGACCCTCGCCCATGCCGCGGTCGACGTCTCCGGACGCCCGTTCAGCGTGCACGCCGGTGAACCTGACGCAGCGATCAGTGCCGTCGTAGGTGGCAACTACCCGGTGGTGCTGAACCGGCACGTCTTCGACTCGCTCGCCTTCCACGCCCAGATCGCCCTGCATGTGCGGGTGATCCACGGCCGCGACCCGCACCACATCTGCGAGGCGCAGTACAAGGCCGTCGCCCGCGCGTTGCGGCAGGCGGTGGAACCCGACCCGAGGATGAGTGGCATTCCCTCGACCAAGGGTGTGCTGTGACCCCTCGCGTGGTCGTGCTCGACTACGGTTCCGGCAACCTCGCCTCTGCCCGCCGGGCATTGCAGCGCACCGGCGCGGAGGTCGAGGTGACCGGCGACTTCGACGCGGCTCTGCAGGCCGACGGCCTGGTGGTGCCGGGCGTCGGTGCCTATGCGGCGTGCATGGCCGGCCTGCTGCAGGTGCGGGGTGAGCGGATCATCGGCCGACGTCTCGCCGGGTCCCGACCGGTGCTGGGCATCTGTGTGGGGATGCAGATCCTGTTCGAGCACGGCGTCGAGCACGGCGTGCAGACCGAGGGTGCCGGTGAGTGGCCGGGCACGGTCGAACGGCTGCAGGCACCTGTCGTCCCGCACATGGGCTGGAACACCGTGACGCCGGGCGCCGGCTCGACGCTGTTCGCCGGGATCGATCCGGACACCAGGTACTACTTCGTGCATTCCTACGCCGCGCGTCGTTGGGAGCTGGACGTGACGCCGCCGTTCCCGGAGCCGGCCGTCAGCTGGTCCGAGCACGGCGGGGATGCCTTCGTCGCGGCAGTCGAGAACGGCCCGCTGGTGGCCACCCAGTTCCACCCGGAGAAGTCCGGTGATGCAGGCGCCGAGCTCTTGTCCCGATGGGTGCGTTCTCTCTAGTATCGAACACATGTTCGATACTCGTGCCCGGGTTCATGATGAGGCAACCCGTGACGCGGTGATCGCCGGTCTCCGCCGCTCCCTGGAGAACGCCCATCCCGGTCTGTCCCTCGGCTGGGGTGGTGCAGCGGAGGGGGCCCCGGGCAGTGTGGTGGCCGGATCGACCGGAGGCATCGTCCCGCAGCGGTCCGACATCCCGCCCGACCGGCTGTTCGACGAGCCGCTCACAGGTGCCGTGCGCGATCGGGGTGGTGTCGAACACGGCCGTCCCGGCGCCGCTCGGCAGTTCGGGGGTGCATCCGACCAGCCGATCGGCGGACGCGTCTCCCGCACCGTCGGGTCGAGCATCCTGCCGGTTGGCGGCCCGCTCGGGGCGTTGTTGCCCGACGGCGGTCTGCCGCGGGGTGGCGTGGTCGGGATTCGTTCCGGTGCGGTGGGTGGGGGAGGGTCCAGCCTGCTGCTGTCGATGGTGGCAGCGATCCAGGCGGGTGACGGCTCGGGGATCGGTGCGGGCGGGGCGTGCTGGGCGGCGTTGGTGGGAGTCCCGGAACTCGGGTTGCTCTCGGCCGCTGAACTCGGCGTCCAGCTGGACCGGCTGGCGGTGGTTCCCGACCCGGGAGACGATGCGCTGCAGGTGATCTCGGTGCTTGCCGACGGTGTCGAGGTGATCGTCACCGGGGCTCCCCGGGCGGCAGTACCGCCGGCCAGGGTGCGGGTGCTGCGGGGCCGGCTCCGCACCAACGGAGCGGTGTTGTTGGTGGCCGGCGACTGGCCGGGCGCCGATCTGGTGCTCACCGCGCAGGCGTCCCGGTGGAGCGGTTTGGGCAACGGGCACGGTCGGCTGATCGATCGGGACCTGGCCGTCACGGTCGAGGGCAGACGGCTCGGCCGCGCGCGCAGTGGTGTGCTGCGGTTGTCCGGACGACGCGACGGCACGGTGGCGATGCTGCCGGGTCGCCCCTTCACCATCGGTGCCTCTGGGCAGCAGGAGGAGGTCGTGGCGCACGGGACAGCGCTCCCGGCGTGATCGGCGCGCGGTGCCCCGGTGATCGAGCGACGAAGGCGACGAGATCCCATCCCCGCTCGTCCTGCTGGAGCCGATCGTCGACCAACTCCTGCGAAGTCACGGGCTGGCAACGGTCACCAGTCCGGGTGGCGCCAGGTGCGTGTCTCTTGCCGTCCCGTCACGTTCACGTTAGTTTTTTACACATGGCGAATCCTCGACGTTCATTTCTGCGCTCACCGGTCGGTCGGGTCGGGGTGGCCATGGCCTCGCTGATCGCCCTGCTCGGCTCGCTGTTGCTCGTTCCGGCAGTCTCTGCGGCTCCGGTGGCTGCGATGCAGACGCCCGCCACGACGAGCTCGTCCTGGAGTGATCTGCTCGGTCGACTGTGGGCCGAACGGGTCATTCGATCGATGAGCACGCAGGAGAAGGTGGGTCAGCTGTTCTCGACCCACGTCTACGGCAGTGACGCCGACACCCCGGATGCGGGCAACACCAAGGAGTTCGGAGTTGCCACGGCTCGCGAGGTGGTGCAGAAGTACCACCTCGGCGGAGTCCTCTACTTCTCCTGGGCACACAACGTCGACAGCCCCGTCCAGGCGGCCGGACTGTCCAACGGGCTGCAGCGCGCGGCCCTCGGTTCCGGCGCACGGGTTCCGCTGCTGATGTCGATCGACCAGGAGGGCGGCCTGGTCACCCGGATGCTCGAGCCGGCCACCCAGACCCCCGGTTCGATGGCCATCGGCGCCACCGGAGACACGAAGGTCGCCCGCGACCTGGCAGCCATCCAGGGCCGTGAGCTCGCCGCCGTCGGCGTCCGACAGAACTTCGCCCCCGATTCCGACGTCAACATCAACCCGGCCAATCCGATCATCGGCGTGCGATCCTTCGGCGCCGACCCGAAAGCCGTGTCGAAGATGGTCGCCGCCCAGATCACCGGCTACCAGCGCGACGCCGGGATCTCCTCGGCCGTCAAGCACTTCCCGGGTCACGGCGACACGAGCGTCGACTCGCACACCGGCATCCCGGTGATCACCCACACCCGTCAGGTGTGGGAGACCATCGACAAGCCGCCGTTCGTCGCCGCCATCAAGGCCGGCGTCGACGTGATCATGACGGCGCACATCATCGTCCCGGCGCTGGATTCCTCCGGTGATCCGTCGACGCTGTCCAGGACGATCATCACCGACATCCTGCGCGGCGAGCTCGGCTACCGCGGCGTGGTGGTCACCGACGCGCTGAACATGCAGGGCGTGCGCGACAAGTACGGCGACGACCGGGTGCCGGTGCTGGCGCTCAAGGCCGGTGTCGACATCCTGCTCGATCCGCCAGACATGGACGTCGCCTACAACGGGGTCCTCGCAGCCGTGCAGTCCGGCGAGATCACCCAGCAGCGCCTGAATGAGTCGCTGCGTCGAGTGCTGCTGCTCAAGTGGCGCAACGGAACCGTCACCCACCCGTTCGTCGACGTGAAGAAGGTCGACAAGGTGGTCGGCACCCAGGCGAGCCTGCAGCGCGTCCAGCAGGCCACCGATGCCTCGATCACCGTGCTGCGCAACGATTCCGGCGTGCTGCCGCTGGCTCCGTCCGGCAAGAAGGTCCTGGTCACCGGGTACAACGCGGTTGCCAGGACGACGGTGGCTGATGCCTTCACCGCCCGCGGTGCGTTACCGTCGATCGCGGCGGTGGGAACCAACCCGACCGAAGCCGAGATCGCAGCGGCGGTGGCAGCCGCGCAGGGCCGGGACGCCGCCGTGGTGCTGACCTACAACGCGGCCTCCTCCGCCGGGCAGGCGAAGCTCGTCAAGGCGTTGCAGGACAGCGGGATCCCGGTGATCACCGTCGCCACCCGAAACCCCTACGACATCGCCACCTATCCCGCCGCAACCACCAACCTGGCCAACTACGGCACCAAGACGGTGTCGCTGCAGTCGGTGGTCGCGGTGATCTCCGGTGCTGTGCAACCGAAGGGAAAGCTGCCCGTCGCGATCCCCGCCGCAGACGGTTCCACCCTCTACCCGATCGGGCACGGCCTGAGCTGGTGAGCTGATCCGCAAAGTCCCATCGTCTCCGCTCACAGAACACGTCTTCAGTCAACGTTTCTCCGCCTCGGAAGCGCACAATCGCTCACTGGCGACCAGTTCTGTGAGCTGGACGGGCTCGGTCAGTCTGTCAGCAGGGTCAGGACCGCCTTCTCGACGGCCGGAATCCGGGACAGCGCAGCCAGTTCGTTCGGAGCGTCGGACACCGCCGGCGCCACCGCGGCCAGTACCGGCCCCTCGCCAGGCGCGGAAGTCCTTGGCCGACGGCCGAGGAATTGCGGCTGCCGAGTCGCCGTCACGCCTCGCTGCTCGCTCAACGTCCGCGTGCCGTCCGGCGATGCCGCAGGTGAACCAATGCCGGCAGCGTCAGTCCGACGATGACTACTGCGACGGCGGCGAGCAGGATCAGGTCGACATGGTCCTTCACGAACTGGATCTGACCCAGGTAGTACCCGGCGATGGTGACCAGGACGACCCAGAGCGCGCCGCCGATGGCCGAGTAGAGCGCATAGACCCTCACGTTCATCCTGGCCACGCCGGCCATGACGGTCGCGACGGTCCGGACGACCGGGACGAACCGGCCCAGTACGACAGCGATACGGCCGTAGCGGTCGAAGAACGCGGCCGACCGGTCCACGTGCTGCTGCTTCAGGAACCGTGCGTCGGGTCGCCGGAAGACAGCAGGGCCGAGCCGGCGTCCGATCCAGTACCCGGTCATGTTCCCGACGAAGGCGGCTACCGCGAGCAACGCGACGAACAGCCACAGGTTGATCGCCAGGCCTCGCTCTCCAGCGCCGTGTGCGGCAATCAGGACGCCTGACAGGAACAGCAGGGTGTCGCCGGGCAGGAAGAAGCCGATGAGTAGGCCGCACTCGGCGAAGATGATCAACAGGATCCCGGCCACGGCCCAGGAGCCCAGGCCGTTGATCAAGGTGCTCGGGTCGGACCAGCCCGGGAGGGCGAGGGAGCTGGGTGTCACGGGGACCTTTCGATGACGGTCGTGGGCAGACCGATGTGAGGGGTGGAGGTGCTCGTCGTGCACCGTGCGGGGGGTCAGCCCGACGTGGTCAGCAGGGCGCGCAGCGCTGTAGGCGATCCAGAAGGTGAGGATCGGATGTGCAAGAACGCCGTGACGTCGGGAACCTTCGACAGCACAAGGTGATCGCGCCGCCAGGGTTCGGTGGTGCGATTCATGTCGTATCCGTTCCTCGCGAGTGGTCCTGTCGCAGACAGGCATGCCGGCAGCGCGTGCTGCGATGATCGTGCCCGGGCCGCGCTGTGGGATCGCTGAGAGCGCACGCCTGCCGAGGCCCGCTGATGGCGTGCTGGTCGGACATAGTGGTGTGCACAGGCGGGGCGCAGCTGGGCCGAGGTGCGGGTGCGGACCCCCTGCCCGTCGAAGGAGAGGTCACGAGCAATGCGAGTACTGGTGGTGGAGGACGAGGCGTTGCTGGCCGCCACCGTCGTCCGGGCCTTGACGGAGGAGGGCTTCCGGGTGACGTCGGTCGGGGACGGCACCACCGGACTCGAGCAGGGGTTGACCGGTGAGTTCGACGCCATCGTCCTGGACATCATGTTGCCGGGTATGAACGGCTACAACGTGGTTCGGGAGCTGCGCGCTGCACAGGTCTGGACGCCCATCCTGATGTTGACGGCGAAGGACGGGGAGTACGACCAGGCGGACGCCTTCGATTTCGGCGCCGACGACTACCTGACGAAGCCGTTCTCCTTCGTGGTGTTGATGGCCCGGCTCCGCGCGCTGGGGCGACGGGGCGCATCGGCCCGACCCGTCATCCTGTCCTGCGGTGATGTGCAGTTGGATCCGTTGCGGCGCAGGGTGACGGTGCGCGATACGGAACTCGCCCTGACACCTCGGGAGTACGGCTTCCTGGAGTTCCTGATGAGACGGGGGGAGGCCGCTGTGTCCAAGAGTGAGATCCTGCGCGGTGTGTGGGACGAGCACTACGAGGGGTCGGAGAACGTCGTCGAGGTGTACGCCGGTTACCTGCGGCGAAAGCTCGAGGGCAGCACCGCGCGGCTGGTGACGGTCCGCGGTCACGGTTACCGGTTCGAAGTCTCCCGAACGGATGCTGACTGATCCACCGGCAGCGGCACCCGTACCGCGAAGCAAGCGCCGCCCGAGCTGGACGCGCTCACCTCTACGTCGCCACCGTGTGCTGCCGCGACCTCGGCGACGATCGCCAGACCGAGCCCGGCGCCGCCGGCAGCTCGGGAGCGACCGGCATCCAACCGGACGAACCGGTCCAGGACCCGCCGGCGATCCTCCGGGGCGATCCCCTGGCCGTCGTCCAACACGCTGACCATCGCGATGCGGCCGTCCGAGGTCAGCTCGACGACCACCTGGCTGCGGGCATGTCGGACGGCATTGTCGACCAGGTTCCGCACCAGTCTGGTCAGCTGGTGATGATCCCCGCTGACCCTGACGGGGATCGATCGCACCAGGATCTGCGGTGGACCGCTCGCGCCGTCGGCAGCGATCCGCGCGGTGCCGACCACGGTGTCGATGATGTCGTCGAGGTCGACGTCCACCGCCGCGGGGTGCAGGCCGCGCTCGTCCGCGGTCGCCAGGAGGAGCAGGTCGTCGATCAACGACTGCATCCGGCGGGCCTCGGGCAGCAGCGAATCTCCGATGACGAGCGCATCGAGCGTGTGGGGCCGGATGGTGGCCAGTTCCAACGTGGCGATGATGCCGGCCAGCGGGCTCCGCAACTCGTGGGAGGCATCGCCGACGAACCGCTGCTGGGCCTGTCGGGCAGCCGAGAGTCGCTCCAGCATCTCGTTCATCGCAGCGGCCAACCGGGCGATCTCATCGTTGCTGGACGGTACCGGAACGCGCTCTCCGCCATCCTCGGCGCGGATCCGCCCCACCGTCTCCGAGATGGCGTCCACCGGGCGGAAAGCCCTGCCCACCAACAGATATGTCGCAGCCCAGGCCAACGCGATGGTGAACGGCCAGGCGATCGCGAGGGCGAGGAAGACGGCCCACACGGTCGACTCCGTGGGGCCCTGGAAGGCCCCGACGATCACGACATAACTCTCCGAGGATCCGGCCACTCCGACCGAGACGACCCAATAGTCAGCCGGGGCGTCGCGCACCTCCAGGAGGCCGCCGTCGGTCTGCAGCCCGGGCGCAGGTCGGTCGGTCGTCAGTACGACCCGGGGCGCGGAGGGCGACTGACGCACCACCTGTCCCGCGCTGTCCAGTACCTGCGCGACCACCGTCGATCCGGCGTCGGCGAACAAGCTCTCGTCGAGTGCGGCGGGCCCCCGGCCGGCCAGAGCCGCGGCCATCTCGCTCGCCTGTGCTCGGGCGGCATCGTGGGAGGCCGATTCGAGCGAAGCCTTCAGCGTGAACAACACCGCCGCGAAGACCAGGAACAGGGCCGCGGCCAGGATCAGCGCGGAGGCCATGGCAGACCGGGCACGCACGCTCCATCGCGTGGGAGCGGAGAGCCTGCGCAGTGCAGCGCTCCGCCGGGGACGTCTGCCGGGCATGGCCACAGTGTTGCACCGCGAGGACGGGGTGCCGGGCCGTTCTCAGCGTCCTCTCAGCGATGGTCCTGCACAGTCGACGGGATGGTCGCCTCCCACCGCACGTCACCTCTGCCCCGCATCGAAGTACGGAGTGGCATCGAAGGGCGGACGGGTGCGGCCGGGCGCCCGAGCGCGGCGCTGTGGGTGACCGGCGCCCTGGTGGCCACGGCGCTCTTGCTCTGGTTGGCGGTGACGGTGGCGGGCCACCCTGGTCCGTTGGGCATCGATGTCGGCGTGCTCGACGGTTTCCTGCGGGTGCGGACTTCTGCTGTGACCGTGGCGGCGAAGGTGATCGCGGTCCTGACGGATCCCGCGGCCACCGCCGGGGTGGTCGTCGCAGCGGCGCTGTGGTTGCTGCTGCGCTCGAAGGACCGGGCCGGCGCTGTGTTCTTGATCTGCTCCTCGGTCGCGACCGCCGTGCTGCTCGAAGCTGCGAAGCTCATGGTGGGTCGACCGCGTCCGCCGATCGCGCTGCAACTGATGCCGGAGTCCAACAACTCGTTCCCGTCCGGCCACGTCACCGGTGTCGTCGCCGTCTTCGGGGCGCTGGCACTCGTTGCCGTCGTGCGCGGAGTCCGGAGATCCCTGGTCGTGGCGTGCTGGGCGACGCTCGTCGTCGTCGTGGTACTCGACAGGCTCTATCTCGGCGTCCACTGGTTCAGCGACATCGTCGGTGCACTCCTGTTGGGGACCGCGATCCTGCTGGCGGCCGCCGCTGTCGCTCATCGGGTCCTGGCACCGGGACAGCCTGCAGAGCTTTTGCGTGGCAACGGATTGGACAGATGAACGTCGTCGGACTCATCGCCCTGTCAGCACTGCTCGGCGCCACTGTCCGCGCGCTGGTCGGGCCGTCTCCGGCGTGGATCGCAGTCGCCTCCGTACTGGCGGTCGGGTGGCCCTTCCTGAACGGCCGGTGGGAAGGACCCGTGCTCTTGGTCCCTGTCGCAGGTCATGGGCTGACCCTGTCCGACCTGCTCACCCCGTTGACGCTCGCGCTGCTCGCGGGACGCGTCCTGCTGGCCAGGCGTCGCTCGGACGCACCGGCCTGACGAATCGCCGTCGGTCTCCGATCATCGCGACCCGTCCCGCACTGGAGGAACTGTGTTCGAAAGCTTTTTCGGACTACCGCTGCACCCGCTCGTCGTCCATGCCACCGTCGTGTTCGTCCCGGCGGCGGTGCTGGCAGTCCTGCTGGCTGCCTGCTGGCCACGATTCCGGCGGTGGGCGGGGCCTGCACCATTGGTTCTGGCGGTCATCTCGCTCGTCCTGGTACCGATCTCCACCCAGTCGGGTGAGGCGCTGGAGCATGCGCTGCCGCACGACGATCTGATCGAGAAGCACTCGCAGTACGCCGACGGACTGCTCCCCTGGGTGGGTGGACTCACGCTCGTCGCGTTCGGCCTGTGGTGGTGGATGCGCAGCCAACGCCCGACGCCGGGCCGGTTCGCGCGGCTTTCGGAGTGGTTGGTCGTGGTGCTCGCGGTGTCAGCCGTAGTGGTGTCAGCCGGAACGATCGTCCAGGTGATCCTGATCGGTCACAGCGGCGCCGCTGCGGCCTGGGCGGGCGTCACGGTGTGAGTCCTGACCGGATCAAGATCTCGCACCCTGCGCGGCGTACCGATGCCACCGCCGCCGGACTGTCGTTGCTCATCGTCACCGCCTCGGTCGGCGCCGGCCACGATCGACCGGTGCACCTGATGGCCGCGCGATTCCGGCAGCGTGGCGGCCGGGTGGTGGTGGTCGATCTGGTGGATCTGATGATCCTGGGTCGGGCACTGCGGGCAACCTTCCGCACCGTTCTGACTCATCGGCCCCAGTGGTCGGGCACGCTGCACGAGTCGAGCGATACCCGGGAGGTTGGATCGGCGGTGTCACCGACCTCTATCTGACGACGTGGGACTTCACGGCCTCGATCCTGCGGACACCTACCGGAACACCGGTGGCGACCTGTGCGCCGGCGGAGGCCGTGAAGGGCCAGCATTCATCGGTTCGGCTGAGGAGGGACGCTGTCGACGGATCCCCACCATCCGACTCCGTTGCTGTCCCGGAGCAAGGTGTCGGCGTAGTTGCCCAGGGGCTCGCCGATGTCGAACGCCGCAACGGCGACTCCGAACGCGATCAGGTCGGCGTGGCCCCGTTCGTCAACCTGATCGGTGCCGTGGGACTGGAACAGGCTGGAGCCGAGTCCGTAGACGATCTGCACCTCGGAATCGTCCTGGTGCCTGCGGAGCCCGACGCGCTCCTCCGGCTGGAACGGCGGGCAGTAGACGACGCAGAAGGCCGCAGGACCATCGGTCCAGGCATCCGACACTCGTACCTCGGCAGCTTCGGTGATGACGCTCTCGCGCAGTTCTTCAAGACACGCCCACAGTGCCCGGGTCGACCACAGGCTGTCCGGACCTGATGCCAACTGGCCCAACAGGTCTCGATGGGTTGCGGTGACCTGTCCTCGTTCTTCCGCGGTCAGCCGTGGTTCAGCCTCAGCGGGTGCTGCGGTGACGGTCCGGTAGATCCGCGATCTCCTCAACCAGGGCATCGCTGCATCATGCCGCAACGGGGCCTCCGTTGTCGGCTGGTTCGACAGGAGTGACGGCGGGCCAGACGGGTGGGTCGGGCCGTTGGAACCTCCGGCCGCTAGCTCTCGGACAGCTGGCGGAGCAGTTCGTAGAAGCCGCGGTCGGGGTCGACCAGTTGCGATCTGTCGGCGCCGAGCTCGAGCGCTACTCCAGCGGCTCCGCCTCCCGCGTCCGAGTTCCAGTGGGCGGTGTAGATACGGCCGTCCTGGGCGGTGAACGTGATGGTGAAGGTGGCACCTCCGGTGGTGCCGGTGTAGGTCAGCACCGGCTTGAGCGGTGCTCGGTTGAGGTACTCAATGAGCTTGCCCGCATCCGATCTGCCGATGGTGCGGATCCTGGCCGGCCTGGAGTCGTTGGGCTGGCGGTTCAGCTCGGCTGTGACGATCTGCTCGGCTGGGATGAAAGAATTCTGCGGATGTTCGTCCCGATGGTAGCCGGTGGCAACGACGTCGACTCTGGTGCTGGTGTCAGTGATCTCGGTGAACCGGATGGTGACCTGGGGTCGCACGAATGCGTTCTCCGCGGCGGCAAGTTCCGGGGTTCTCCCGGCGGGATAGAGCGTCGAATCGATCAAGGTGGGTGGCTGCGAGGCTTCGGGGGCCCGGATGTTGGTCTCGTACCAAGCGATGACGTCTGCGATGGGCGCGGAGACCGTGCGGCTGCGAATGAAGGTCCAGTTCAGTGCATCCACCACGGTCGAGTTGTCCGTGGGAGATCCTGCCGCCGGATTCACGATCACCCCGGTGGCCATGACGCGCAACAGGTTCATGTCCGGATTCGGCGTGGGTGAGGCCCGCGTGCTGCCGGCCGACGAAGTGCTCGTTCGTTCTGCGGTCGCACTCGGCGGCACGATGGCCACCGTCGGCGCGGCATCGCTGTCATTGCGCGGAGCTGCGAGGTTGGTGGTCAGGATCGCGACTGCGGCGACCCCTGCGGCGATCAATACGGCGGCCAGCACTGCGCGCCTGCGGGAGTCCCGATTCCTCGGTGCCCAACGGTGAGCGGCTCGGACGCAGTGGAACTGGTCCGCGGTGTCCCCTCGGCGTCCAGGAGTGCCCGCGCGGCGGCGGTCAGGCTGTTCGGGACAGGGGCGTTCGCATAGGCCTGACGGACTGCGAGCTCGAGATCGTCCTCGCGCTTCATCTCAGCTCTCCTGTTCCGGGGTGGGGGTGAGGTCGCGGCTCAGTTGCCGGATCGCTTCCCGGCCGATGCGGCGGATCGTCCCGGCCGGCCGGTCGAGGACTGTGGCGACCTCGTGGAACGGCAAACCTTCGAGGTAGTGCAGCACGATCACCAGGTGGTGCGTGTCGGGCAGCCGGGCGAGCGCTCGCTGTACGTCGATGCTCGTGTCGACATCCCGCTGAGCGCTCGAATCGCCGGAGGACTCGAGTGCGCCCGAATGCGTGCGCAGGATCCGGAGTCGGTCGGCGGAGCGGCGATGGTGGTCGTACACGGCGTTGCCGACGGCGGCGCGGATGTACGGCCATCCCAGCTCGGCTCAGTGTTCCAGGCTCCACACCCTGAGGAGGACGTCGTGGCTGATGTCCTCTGCAGTGTGAGGGTTGGCGGTCATGGCGAGGGCCAGGCGGTACATGCGTGGCACCGACGCGACCAGCTCCTGCAGATCCACCAGCTGCCCCGTTTCGCTCACACAACCCAGCCGCGCCGGCATCGCAGAATGTTTCACTGGCGTGGTCTGCCGCGACTCCCGGCCTACTTCTTCACCTTCTCGGCCATGGTTGCCAGTGCGTCCAGGGAGCGCACCTCCTTCGTATCTGCCCAGGAGTTGTGCGGCTCGCTCGGGTCACCGACGAGGACTGAGTCGACCCCGCCGGCCGGGATGACGGCGAGGACGCAGTCGACGGATGCATATTCCACTGTGGCGGGTGCCTCGTGGTGTGCGCGATCCAGGGCGAACATGAACCGGCCCCTCGGGTCGTCGGGACTCGGATTTTCGTCGTACGTCATCACGCCCCTCTCGACCACGGCGATCACCTCCTGACAGATCGAGGACGGAAGAACGGCCCGATACGTTGCACCAGAATCCGATCTGATCGGGAGCCGGAGCTGCAGTCGGTCGAGTGCCCGACCATCGCAGCGTGTCCCTACTTCCCGAATTGCGAGTACCTGTCCACGTTGCTGAAGGTGCGGAGCAGCTCGGGCTGGAACGCCCGGCGAGCGCCGACGATCTCCAACCCGGTCATGTGCCGCGCCTGTCGAAATCCAGGACGAACATGGACGTCCCGGCTTCGGCTCTGTAGGTCGTACGGACGGCCATCCATCAGTTCCTGGAGGCCGTCCGGCGTCAGGTCCGGCGATCGTGTGACAGGCGACTCGCACCGCCTCGGTGACGAACTTCGCCGCCTGCGCACTCTCCGGGCGGATCACGGTGGTGTCGATCGACGTCATACGGGGGTGTCCGACGTCAGCGACGACCGGCATGGGGTTCCCGTGCTGGTCGATCAGCAGCCCGGCTCCGAGCGGACGGTCGAGCGCGACCTCGACGGTGCGGGTGGCCAGGGCCATCGACAGTGCTCCGGATTGCTGCTCGTCCCACGAGGATTCGACAGTGACGTGCACCGCCCGGTCTGTCTGGAGAACCTCGCCCACCCGGTGCGTGACGCCTCGCCCGGATGACCCCAGGGAGGAGTATCGGAACTGCAGTCCGCTCGGGTCGATCGACGACTGTGGGTGCAGTGTCTCGCGGAATCTGGTCGACTCCCACGTCGGCGGCCACCAGGTGTAGACGGTCGTGCTGAGGACGGTCCATGCCCCGCGGGAGTGGGTGAGTTCCAGGTCCCAGGCCGGCAGGCTCTGCATGCCGCGGTCGGTCATGAACCGTCGATGCGTTCTGGTCGCCTTGACGATCCGCAGCGCAGCCAGTCCGTCCACGTGCGCCGGACCGGCATCCGCGGTCAGCAGCGCCAGGAGTCCAGGCTGGAGCTCGACGTCGGTTTCGACCATGCCTGCCAGGAAGGCTTGCTTCGCATCGCCGGAGTCGAATCCTCCGTCCGACGAGATCACCGCGGCCCCTGCCAGCACGATCGGTCGCGGATGGGCCTCGACCGGGAACTAGTCCCACAGCGCCAGCGCACTGTCGATCGCCTCTCGCCGGGAATCCTCCATCACCAGATCATTCCCCAGCTGCGTCGCCCAGGGCGAGGGCGCGAGCCTCGCGGCCGGAGACCCTGTTGACCGCAACAATCCGGTCGCCTGCGGTCGAGCAGAGCCGTGTGAGGCAGGGGCCCGACGACCGGAGACCAGATTGTTGCAGACTTGTCGGGCCCGGGACTGCGCTCCTCACCGACGGGGTATGGATCCGGCAGTGCATCAGACAGACGGCGGAGCGGACTAGGAGATGACAGTGCGGAAATCGATGGTCGACTGGAAGAACCTGGGGCGGGTGGCAGGGGTGTCCGCGGCGGTGGTGACGGCGCTGCAGGCGGGCACGGCGACAGTGGCGCTGCGTACGGGTCGGCGCGACTATGCGGACGGAGTCTGGGGTCCGGGACTTGCGGCCGTGGCCATCACCGGTGCGCTGGTGGGCAAGGGTGACGTGGTCCGGCGGTGGTCACTGGCCGCCGGCGTCACCGGGTGGGCAGCCCGACTGGGCTGGCAGATGACGAAGCGTCTGCGGCGCAGCGATTCCGAGGACGCGCGGTACACCGAGTTCCTCGAGGGCGCCTCGACGATCGGCGTCATCAACAAGGTGTTCGTGACGCAGGGGCTCAGTCAGCTGCTCGTCGCCGCCCCGATCCAGCTCGCTGCAGCGAGCCGGCTGCCGAAGTCCGGTCGCAAGGTGCTGTTCCCGATCGGGCTCGGCGTGATGGCGGCCGGTGCGGTGATCGAAGCGCTGGCCGACCACCAGAAGACGGTGTTCAAGCAGCAGCAGGCCGAGCGCGACGACAAGGATGGGGACGACAAGAGCGACGAGCACAAGATTTTCGACACCGGTCTGTGGGGCTGGTCCCGTCACCCGAACTACTTCGGCGACTCCGTTGTCTGGGACGGCGCGTTCCTCGCCGCCGCAGCCTCTGTACCAGCACTGTGGACGTTCCCCGCCCCCGGCCTGATGAGCTACCTGCTGATCTTCGCTACCGGCGCCAAGCGCACCGAGCGACGGATGGCGGA
Source organism: Nakamurella sp. (assembly GCA_037720195.1). Classification (GTDB taxonomy): domain Bacteria; phylum Actinomycetota; class Actinomycetes; order Mycobacteriales; family Nakamurellaceae; genus Nakamurella. Next base: position 92,085 of record JBBJML010000012.1, read on the forward strand.
CCGCCCCGGCTACCGCGACTACCAGGACCGGGTCGCGTTCTTCTTCCCCTGGCCGCCGAAGCGGGCGAGCGGCTGAGCGGATGACCTGATCAGGCGATTGCTTGTTCGAACAGGTGTTCGATAGCCTTGATACATGGCATCGACACCGGAACAGCAGGGGGCGGATCGACGCACCCTGGTGCTGTGGTGTCCCGACTGGCCGGCGGTGGCGGCAGCCCGGCAGGCGGGGGTGCCCTCGAGCGAGCCGGTGGCGGTCTTCCGGGCCAACCGGGTGATGGTCTGCACTGCGGCCGCCCGCCACGAAGGGGTGCGGATCGGGATGCGGCGGCGGGAGGCTCAGTCCCGCTGTCCCGGGCTCGTCGTGTTCGCCCTCACCGGAGATCTGGGCGGAGATCTGCCCGGCGTGGCCGGTCGGATGTTCGAACCGATCGCCACCGCCGTCGAGCAGCTCGTACCGGGGATCGAGATCCTGCGTCCGGGCCTGGTCGCGGTTGCAGCTCGCGGCCCGCGGCGCTACTTCGGCGACGAGCAGCGCGCCGCCGAGAAGATCGTCGACGTGGTGGAGGCGCTCGACGTCGAGGCCCGGATCGGGATCGCCGACGAACTCGAGGTGGCCGTCCTCGCCGCCCGGCAACAGCGGATCGTGCCTGTCGGCGGTGACAGCGCGTTCTGTGCGACGCTCCCGATCAGCGAGCTCGCCAGGGAAGAAGTACTGGCTCCGGCCACCCGCGCCGATCTGGTGGACCTGTTGCAGCGCTTGGGGATCCGGACGGCCGGCGACCTGGCGGCGCTGCCCGCCGAGCGGGTGGCCACCCGGTTCGGACGGGACGGGGTGGCCGCTCATCGGCTGGCCTCCGGACAGGGCGATCGCGGTGTCTCCCGTCGGTCGCTGCCCACCGACCTCACCCTGGAGCAGGAGTGCGACCCGCCGCTGCACCGGGTCGACACCGCAGCCTTCCTGGCCCGGGCGCTGGCCGAGCGGTTCCACGCCGGGCTCGCCGCTGCGGGGCTGGCCTGCAGCAGGCTCACCATCACCGCACACTTCACCCACGGCCCACCCGCCCACCGCACCTGGCGGGCCGCCCGACCGCTCACCGCAGCAGCCACCGCGGATCGACTCCGCTGGCAGCTCGACGGCTGGCTGACCGCCCGCGCCATCCAGGCCGCTCGACCCCGGAAGCCCGGTGCCGCAGAGGTTCCCGCTGACGACGCAACGCCGTGGGACGGGGACGGGGTCAGCGGCATCACCGCCCTCGTCCTGGAACCGGTCGAGGCGATCGACGCCGGCAAGATCCAGTACGGGCTCTGGGGTTCCGACGGGGATGACGACCACCGGGCCGGCTGGGCCTTCGCCCGGATCCAGGGGCTGCTGGGTCCGCAGTCGGTGCTCACCCCGGTGCTCTCGGGCGGACGCACGGCCAGGGACCGGGTCACGATGATCAGCTGGGGCGACGAACGGGTCCCGGCCCGCGACCCGGACGCCCCCTGGCCGGGTGCGCTGCCGGCTCCGTCACCGGTGGTGCTGGACGTCGCCCCGTCCGGTGCCGGCCCGTCCGCAACGGCCAGGACCGGCTACCCGGCGAGGCTGCCGGTGACCCTCACCGACGCTTCCGGTGGGTCGGTGCTGCTCACCGGACGCGGGCAGCTGACCGCCGAGCCCGCTGCGGTCGGCGAGCGGGAGATCGTGGCCTGGGCCGGACCCTGGTTGTTCGACGAGAGATGGTGGGAGGCAGTGGTTCCCGCGGAACTGCTGGTCGCCACCCCGGCGAGCTGCGCGGCCCGGATCCAGGTGTTGTGCGCCGACGGTTCGGCGTTGCTGCTCGGCTTCGTCCCCGCCGACGGCCCCACCCGGGGTGCAGCCCGCTGGGTACTCGAAGGGGTGTACGACTGATGGGCTTCTCCAACCCGATCGTGCCCTGGGCCGACCTGGAACGCGCGCTCTCCGGCAAGCCGCCGCGGCCCGGCGTCGGAGCGATCCGCACCACCTCGTTCCGTCCCTCGGAGTGGCTGCCGGCGCAGGATGATCCGCCCGGAGGTCATCCGCAGCAGGGTCATCCGCAGGAGGCGCGTCCGCATCCGGACCTGCTCGGCCCGGTGTCGGTGCACCGGCAGGACTTCGTCGATCGGACACCGACGCGCATCGATGAGGACCTGCTGCAGACCCGGGTTCCGTATGTGGAACTGCATGCCCATTCGGCGTTCAGCTTCCTGGACGGGGCGTCCACCCCGGAGCAGTTGGTGTCGGAAGCGTTGCGACTCGGGCTGAACGGGCTGGCGCTCACCGACCACGACGGCTTCTACGGGGTGGTCCGCTTCGCCGAGGCGGCCGCCGGGACCGATCTGCAGACGCTCTACGGGTCCGAGCTCTCGCTCGGTCTCCCGACGCCCCAGCTGGGTGTTCCCGACCCGGTGGGGGAGCACCTGCTGGTGCTGGCCCGCGGGCAGGAGGGCTACCGCCGGCTGTCCCGACAGATCAGCAGGGCCCACCTGGCCGGTGGCGAGAAGGGCCGTCCGGTCTACGACCTGTCGGCGCTGGCCGAGGCGTCCGGGCACTGGACGGTGCTCACCGGGTGTCGCAAGGGTCGGGTGCGGCGTGCGCTGGCCACCGGCGGTCCCGAGGCGGCAGAGGCAGCGCTGCGGAGCCTGCTGGAGCTGTTCGGCCGGGACAGGGTGCTGGTCGAGTTGACCACCACCCTCGCCGCCACCGACGACGAGGACAACGACCAGCTGGCAGCGCTGGCCGCGCAGTACGGGCTCCCGGTCGTCGCGACCACCGGGGCGCACTACGCGGCCCCCGGCGCCGGCCGGCGGGGGCCC
>JBBJML010000013.1:0-91356 GCA_037720195.1 Nakamurella sp.
CGACCACGAGGAGGTCGGCAGCACCTCGGCCACCGGCGCCGGATCGACCCTGCTGCCCGCGGTGCTCGAGCGCATCGTGCTGGCCGCCGGCGGCGATCGGGAAGACCTGCTCACGGCGCTGGCACGGAGCAGCGTGGCCTCCGGCGACATGGCGCACGCAACCCATCCGAACTACCCGGAGCGGCACGAGCCCGAGCACCGCATCTCCATCAACGGCGGACCGGTGCTGAAGGTGAACCACAACCTGCGGTACGCCACCGATGCTCCTGGCGCCGCGATCTTCGCGCTGGCCTGCGCGCAGGCAGGCGTGCCGATGCAGCGCTTCGTCACCCGTTCCGACCTGCCGTGCGGCTCGACGATCGGCCCGACCACCGGTGCGCTGACCGGCATCACGACCGTCGACTTCGGCGCCCCGATGCTCTCCATGCACTCGGCCCGCGAGGTCTGTGGAGCACTGGATCAGCCGCGATACGTCGCAGCGTTGGCTGCCTTCCTCTCCCCGGCCTGAGCAGCGCCGAATCGTCGGTGTGTCGCTGCGGTGAGTTGTCCACAGGCTCTGAGCTGTCCGCACTCCGGAACGCAGTACTCGACCGGCGCCGTGCTCCCGGCGAAGCTTCTCGGACGAGCGGGAACCGATCCCGCTGTACCGAGGGGGCGCAGGGATGAACGGTTTCGTGGTCGAGACGCAGCGGGTGGCCGCCGCAGGGTCCGAGGTCGGCAGGGGAGCGACCGCGCTCGGAGCCGAGATCCAGGCGATGCATCGCACGCTGGAGCAGATCCAGGCAGGCTGGCGATCCACCGAGGCGGCGCCGCGGTTCGCCGCCGCGATGCTCGCCCACCTCGAGCAGGCCACCGCGATGAAGGATGCGCTGGTCGGTCAGAGCACCGCACTCACCGGAAGCGCACAGCGGATGGCGGCGGCCGAGGCTGCGCTGGCCGGCGCGATGGGTGGTGCACACCGATGACGGCGATCTCGGTGAACTACGCCGCCATGGCCGGCGGCGCCGATGCGCTGGTGGCCAGTTGGCGCCGGATCGAACAACACCTGGCCGAGTTGCAGAAAGTCGTCGCGAGCACCGCAGACATGGATGCAGAGACCCTGGTGCGCTACCGGGCGCTGTTCACCCGGTGGAACTCCGCCGCGGACGACAGGCAGCGGACCCTGCACTCCCTGGCCCAGGCGGTGCGGTCGGCCGGCGAGCACTACCGAAGTCTGGACGCCGCGCTCGCTGCGCAGTTCGGATGACGCCCGTCTGCGTCCGGCCCCCGTCCAACGCCATCGGACCGGCAGTGATCCGTAGGATTTCCACATGGACAGACGCCGAGCCGCACCTGACCAACCGCCCACCCGAGCGCGGGCCGCCCGGGCCCAGCGAACCGGACGCCGGTTCGTCCTGCTCCTGGTCACGCTGATCTCCCTGCTCGGTCTTGCGGGCTGTTCGGACAACTCGTCCACCTCGAGTGGCGACTTCGCCGGGCTCACGGCGGGTCAGCGGGTCTACGACTCGACCGGAACCTCCCTGAGCGCCTCCGAGGCCGCCGACCTGCAACAGCGGCTCGATGCCCTCCGGAGTGCGACCGGCGCCGACGTGATCGTCTACGTACGCGCGCTCGATGCGGACTCCGACGACACGCTCGATCAGGTCGAAGCGCTGCAGCAGGCCTGGGTCGCGGCCACGGGCATCGACCAGGACACCGCCGGGGCGATCCTGATCAACCGGGAGCCCGGTACCGACGACGAGGCACGCGCAGGCATCTTCGTCGGTACCACCTACGACGACGGGAACGTGCCGAGCGACGAGCAGGAGGCCATCGTCGAGGAAGCGCTCGTGCCGCCGTTGCGGGACGGCAACGTTGCGGGCAGTCTCGGAGCCGGGATCGACCGCCTGGGGTCCTCCATCCGCAACGGACCGCCGACCGACGCGCTGGACGAGTTCGCCGCCGGTCCCGGTTCGACCTGGCTGCCCTGGACGGGCCTCGCCGCCGCCCTGGCCGGTCTGCTCGGAGTCGGACTGCTGTTCCGGCATCGGGCGACGCCCACCGTGAGCAAGCCCCTCCCGACGACCGCCCGTCCCGACCACGACACCGAACCGGCACTGGCCACCGCACTGGTGCACGGCGCTGCGCAGGCGAGCGCCTTCCAGGCGACCGTACTGTCGCTCGCCGACCGGGGAGCGCTGGTCATCGAACAGGAGCAGGAGCCCGGATCCGGACGGAAGAGCGCGGGCACCGTGCGGATCCGGCTCGTCGACTCCGGCCGGGTACGGGGCGAGGTGGAGCAGACCGTCTGGACCATGCTCACCGGAGCGGCCGAGCGCGATCTCATTTCGAGCAAGCGTCTGCGGAAGCTGGCGGACGGCCCCGGTGCCACCAAGCAGGTCGTGGAGGACCGCATGCTGTCCAACGGTTGGCTGGCGGAGGGCTCGCAGCAGAAACGCAGTGGGCTGGCCTGGTTGGCCGGGCTGGGTGGGGTGCTGACGATCCTCGGCCTGCTGGTCGTCGGAGCCGGTGCACTGCTGATGCTGGTCGCTGTCATCCCCGCGGCCGTCCTGCTCGTCGCCGCGACCACCGCGGCCGCCGTCTACTCCCGGCTCTCGGTGGCCGGTCGCGACGCTGCCCTCCCCTGGGTCGCCTACCGGGACGGGCTCAAGGCGGCCGGCAAGAACCGGACCGCCGAGATCGATCTGGACGATGCGCTGCCGGACATCGTCGCACTCGGTCTGGGAACGACCTTCCAGAAGCAGCTCGCTGCCGCGACGGAGTCGGGGAGCGCCACGACCGTGCGCGCCTTCACCTCCGCCGTCGCCGGTCAGGCATTCTCCTGGGGCGCGTTCAACTCGACGTTCATCTCGAGCAGCGGCGGCGGGGGTTCCGTCTCCGGTGGGGGCGGCGGCGGTGGAGGTGGAGCTGCGGGCAGCACCTGATGACGAGCCAGGCCCGGGTCCCGGTGACCGTGGCGCGGGGTGGGCCGAGCAGGATGGACGGATGATGCACAACCTCCTGGGCCCCGATCCGATCCGTCTGCCCGAGGACCCGGCGGCCGCTGCGCTGGCGGCCGGTGAGAACCCGGCGGACGTCGCCCGCGCGAACCCCACGTCCAGCCTGGTCTGGGCCGTCCTCGCCGAGACTGCACTCGACGCAGGCGACGATGTTGCCGGCTACGCCTACGCCCGCACCGGCTACCACCGCGGCCTGGACTCGTTGCGCCGCAACGGCTGGAAGGGCGCAGGCCCGGTGCCGTGGAGCCACGAACCCAACCGCGGCATCCTGCGGGCGATCTCGGCGCTCGGCCAGGCTGCCACGCTGTTCGAGGAGGACGCCGAGGTGACCCGGATCCGCGCATTGCTGCTGGACGCGGACCCGGAGATCCCCACCGACCTGCTGCCCTGATCGGCCCCACTGTCGGTGGTCCGCCCTAGATTGATCGCACGTGACCGCGCTCACCCTTGGAGGACCGATGTCGGATTCAGCGAGCACCGAACACGCCGGCGCAGCATCCGCCGACGCACCGCCCGAGCAGGATCGGGCGGATCTGCTCGACATCCTGGGATTCCAGCGGTGGCTGCTGGTGAGCACGGTCGAGGGCATCAGCGACGAGCAGGCGCGGCAGCGCAGCACCGTCAGCGAACTGACCCTCGGTGGGGTGATCAAGCACCTCGTCGACACGGAGAACGGCTGGATGGACTTCGTCGAGGGAACGGCGGGTTCGATGACGCGCGGCTTCGACGAGATGACCGAGGCCGACTGGGCCGCCAGGGCCGACAGTTTCAGCTTGCTCGAGAACGAGTCGTTGGCCGCGACCGTCGCCGCGTACCAGGCGGTGGCCGAGCGCACCGATGCGCTGGTCCGCACCGTCGACCTGGACGAGGCGCACCCGCTGCCTGCGGCGCCGTGGTTCCCGCCCGGCGCCGTGCGGAGCAACCGTCGGGTGTTCATGGGCATGGTCTCGGAGCTGGCCCAGCACTCGGGGCACGCCGACATCATCCGGGAGGCCATCGACGGCAAGAAGTCGATGGGCTGAGAGCGCGGACTGCCGACAGGTCGGGACGTCGACAGCGCCTCGGCCCGACCGCGAGCGCTGCCACGTCGTGACTGCGGGCGCGGCAGTCAGTCGACGGCGCCGCGGATCAGGCGCAGGGGCGACGTGTGGGCGTAGTAGGTCCACCGCTCCACCTGCCGGCCTCGGCTCCAGCCGTCGGCGACCAGCTGTGCTGCGGCGGTACCGATCTGGATGGCGCGGCCCTCGCGGATCACGGGACGGCGCCCGATCAGGCCGAACTTCTTGTAGAGCACCGTCACGCGCAGGCCTTGGGCGCCATGGGGCTCGATGACCAGCGCCCGACATCCCCCGGCGACCAGCTTGTGCTCATCCAGGTAGACCGTGCCCAGGATCGGGCCCAGCGAGGCCTCGCCGATCAACACCCCGCCGGCATCGTCGCACACCAACGGGGTCAGATCAGGATCACCGAGGCGGGCGAGGCGGATCGCGCGTGGACCGACCGGCAGCGACCACCGCTGGGCCACCACGCTCGGCCCGACCGCTGCGTAGGCCACCTCCACGGCGCCGAGCAGCTCCTTGCGGATCAACCGCACGACCACGGCTGCCAGGTCGGCATCGTCACCGATCACCAGCACCCGGCCCGCCAGCAGCCCGTCGATCTCCCTACCGGGCCGCGGCCCGACCTCGTGCACGGTGTCCGCGGCGTCGAGTTCGGCCAGCAGCGGCGCGATCGGTGCCCGCGCCACTTCGGGCACGCAGCACAGAACCGTCAGCGCAGTGGCCTCGTCCCAGTGGCTCATCGGTGCGCGGCTACCCTTCTACCGGTCGAGAATTCCCGACCACTCGCGAGGAATCGATTCCCGGAAAGGGAGTGTGCCATGAGTGTCGTCGTCCTCATCGGCGCCCAGTGGGGCGACGAGGGCAAGGGCAAGGCCACCGATCTCTACGGGGAACGGGTCAAGTGGGTCGTCCGCTACCAGGGCGGCAACAACGCCGGCCACACCGTCGTGCTGCCCGACGGCCAGAAGTTCGCCATCCGGCTGATCCCGTCCGGCATCCTGACACCCGGCATCACGAACGTGATCGGCAACGGCGTGGTGATCAACCCCGAGGCCCTGCTGTCCGAACTGGGCGAGCTCGAGAGCCGCGGCGTCGACACCTCCGGCCTGGTGATCAGCGCCGACGCGCACCTCGTGATGCCGTACCACATCGCGATGGATCGGGTCACCGAGCGCTACCTCGGCAAGGCCAAGATCGGCACCACCGGCCGCGGGATCGGACCCGCCTACCAGGACAAGGTCGCCCGGATGGGTGTTCGTGTCCAGGACCTGCTCGACCCCTCGATCCTGCAGCAGAAGGTCGAGTCGGCACTCGAGCTGAAGAACCAGATTCTGGTCAAGGTCTACAACCGCAAGGCCCTGGACCAACAGAAGATCGTCGACGAGGTGCTGGCCCAGGGCGAGCAGTTCGCGCACCGGATCGCCGACACCCGGCTGCTGCTGGACCAGGCAATCTCCCGCGGCGAGCACGTCCTGATGGAGGGCAGTCAGGGCACGCTGCTGGACGTCGACCACGGCACCTATCCGTTCGTCACGTCCTCCAACCCGACCTCCGGCGGCGCGGCCGTCGGCGCCGGACTCGGTGCCACCCGGATCACCGCGGTGATGGGCATCCTGAAGGCGTACACCACCCGGGTCGGCTCCGGCCCGTTCCCGACCGAGCTGCACGACCAGTGGGGCGAGTACCTCCGCAAGACCGGCGGTGAGGTCGGCGTCAACACCGGGCGCGATCGCCGCTGCGGCTGGTTCGACGCCGTCATCGCCCGCTATGCCACCCGGGTCAACGGGATCACCGACTATTTCCTGACCAAGCTCGACGTGTTGTCGTCGCTGGAGCAGGTGCCGATCTGCATCGGGTACGACGTCGACGGCGAACGGGTCGAGGAGATGCCGCTCACCCAGACCGGTTTCCACCATGCCCAGCCCGTGTACGAGTACCACCCCGGATGGTTCGAGGACATCACTGCCTGCCGTTCCTTCGATGAACTGCCGGCGAACGCACAGTCGTACGTCAAGCGCGTCGAGGAGCTGTCCGGCTCGCGGATCTCGGCGATCGGCGTCGGCCCAGGACGCGACCAGACGATCGTCCTCAACGACCTGCTGGCGTGAGTCCGGCCGGAATCGGGCACAGACAGGACAGCCGGTGCGCAGCACTGGACGTACATCCGCGGGGTTGTCGCTGGTGACGAGCGCTGTTGCTGGTGACAAGGACGTCCTTCTCGCCAGCAAAAGCCCGTGACACCAGCGACATGGAGTCTCCGCTCCGTCTCCATCACACAGAGGATCTGACATGCCCACTTTTCCGAATGCCCTGACCGACCGCTTCACCCTGTCGAACGGGGTGGAGATCCCACAGGTCGGGTTCGGTACCTGGCAGATCCCCGACGGTGCCGAGACCTACGACTCGGTGGCCGCCGCGCTCGCGGCCGGGTACCGGCACATCGACACCGCTCAGGCCTACGGCAACGAGGAAAGCGTCGGGCGTGCGGTTCGCGACAGCGGCATCCCGCGGGACGAGATCTTCGTGACCACCAAGCTGCCGGCCGAGATCAAGGACGCCGACGAGGCCCGCGCCCGGTTCGCCAGGACCAAGGACGACCTCGACCTGGGCGCGATCGACCTGTACCTGATCCACGCGCCATGGCCCTGGACGGAGATCGGCAAGGACTGCCGCGAGGGCAACATCGCCGTCTGGAAGGTCTTCGAGGAGCTCTACGGCTCCGGCGCCGTGCGGTCGATCGGCGTCTCGAACTTCGACGTCGCCGACCTGGAGTCGCTGATCGGGGCCACCGACGTGGTCCCGCACGCCAACCAGATCCGGTACTTCATCGGGCACACGCAGCCCGAGGTCACCGCGTTCTGCGCAGCGCACGAGATCCTGGTCGAGGCGTACTCGCCCCTGGCCACCGGTGGGCTGCTCGAGAACGACACGCTGCAGAGCCTGGCGAGCAAGTACGACAAGAGCGTCGCCCAGCTGTCGATCCGGTACGTGCTGGAGAAGGGTCTGCTGCCGTTGCCGAAGACGACCACACCGTCCAGGATCATCGAGAACGCCGACGTCGACTTCGCGATCTCGGCGGACGACATCGCCACGCTCGATGCGATGGACGACCCGACTGCCTGAAAGCGGGTTCAGAGGCTCAGCACCGCCTCCGGGTCCGAGACCATCAGCCCCTGGGCGCCGTGTTCGCGGACCGAACTCGCGGCCGACCGGGAGTCGACCAGGTGCCCGATGATCGGGCGACCGATCGCGCGGACGGCCGCCCAGGAAGCGTCGTCGGCGGCGACGTCCAGTCCGAGCAGGTCCCAGGACCCGGCCGTGCGTGAGAGCACACTCGGGGCGGCCGTCAGCCCTGCGCCGTAGTAGTAGCCCCAGGTCGTGAATCCCTGACTCCGGGCGGCTGTTGCCCATCGGGTCGATGTCCCGAATCCCTTGGCCACGAACGATTCCGCCGGATGGGCCGTGTGCGCGCGCATCAGCGCGAAGAGCTCTGGCCAGTACTCGGCCGCGACGACCTTCGGATCGACGAACAGCGTGTGGGTGGCGCCGTAGGCGTCCGCGAGATCGGAGAATCTCAGGAACGGCTGCTGCGCGGTCTCGGAGTGACGGGTGCCGGCTGCTGAGATGGACAGTCGCTCGACCTGCGCCCATGTCATCCGATCAGCGATCGCGCCGTGCACGCCGGCCACCCGGTCGAGGGTCGCATCGTGGAGGCCGAACCACTGTCCGTCGATCGTGCGGGCCAAGGACATCTCCAGGGCGTCAACGCCCAGCTCCACCGAGTGCCGATAGGCCAGCATCGACATCTCCGGCCAGTCCCGCGATCCGCCCCGGTGGGCGATCGTGAACGGATTCTTGGTCAACAGTGCGGTCCGGAGCGCGCCCGATGGACGCGCTTGCTCCGGCCGGGTGGAGCAGCCTGCCGTCGCGAACGGCAGGCCGAGCAGGCCGGCGAGCAGGGTGCGACGGGTGACTGCGGACACCTGACCATGGTGCCTGCGATCACCCGAGTCGCGTCGTCGAGCGACGAGGAGTCGAGGGTCATCGAACAGCGTCGACCCGGTAGCAGGCGCGGAGGTCGATCAGCTGGCTCGCGACGTCGGATCGGGTGGATCCTGTTCGTAGTAGGAGTGAGGTCGCCCATGCGGGGCGGCGCCAGTGAAGAGGGAGTGATCGTCATGCAGTACTTGCTGTCCGTGATCCATGAAGGAACCAGCATGGCCACCGCGCAGGAGGGCGCAGACATCGACGTGTTCAACGACCGCCTCCAGGAGCAGGGCTACTGGGTGTTCGCCGGTGGGCTCGGGGTGCCCGACAACGCGACCACGATCGACAACCGAGGCGCGGAGACGGTGATCACCGACGGACCCTTCGTCGAGACGAAGGAGTACTTGGTCGGTTTCTGGATCATCGAGGCCCCTGATCTCGATGTCGCGTTGGAGCTGGCGACGGCAGGTTCGAAGGCGTGCCACCGGAAGGTCGAGGTCCGGCCGTTCCTGAGCGAGTGAGCTCGATCGACATCGGCGAGGCGATCGCCCAGGTCCACCGGCAGGAGTGGGCCCGGGTGGTCGCTTCCCTGACCCGGCGCTTCGGCGATCTGGACGCCGCCGAGGACGCGGCAGCGGAGGCCTTTGCCGCAGCCGTCGAACGATGGCCCACCGACGGAGTTCCGCCGAACCCCGGCGCCTGGCTGACCACCACTGCCAACCACAAGGCCATCGACCGGATCCGGCGTGAGAACAAGCGGGACGACAAGCAGCGGGAGGCTCGGATGAACGACGTGAACGAGCCCCACGAGTCGCTCGGCGTCATCGACGACGACCGGCTGCGGCTGATCTTCACCTGCTGTCACCCGGCGCTGGCGCCGCAGGCGCGCGTTGCCCTCACGCTGCGGATGGTCGGTGGCCTCACGGTGCCCGAGATCGCCCGCGCCTTCCTGGTGCAGGAGGACGCGATGGGCCGCAGGATCACCCGCGCCAAGGCCAAGATCAAGGCGGCCGGCATTCCCTATCGGGTGCCGGGCCCCGAGGATCTTCCGGACCGGGTGGCCGGCGTGCTGTCCGTGCTGTACCTGGTGTTCAACGAGGGATATCTGGCCAGTGGTGCCGGCACTGATCCGATCCGACGCGACCTCACCGCCGAGGCAGTCCGGCTCGTCCGGCTGGTTCGCTCGCTGCTGCCGACGGACGCCGAGGTGGCCGGGCTGTTGGCGCTGATGCTGCTGACGGATTCCCGTCGGGTCGCGCGGCTGACCGCCGACGGAGCGCTCGTCACCCTGGCAGATCAGGACAGGAGCGTCTGGGACGCCGCACTGATCGCCGAAGGTCACCGGTTGGTCCGGGAGCGGTTGGCCACCGGGGAGGCGCCCGGCCGGTACCAACTGCTGGCCGCGATCAACGCCGTCCACACCTCCGCTCGGACCTTCCAGGACACCGACTGGTCCCAGATCGTGGCGCTGTACGACCAACTGGTCCGGCTCGAGAAGTCCCCGATCGTCGAGCTCAACCGGGCGGTCGCGGTCGCCGAGTGGGACGGTCCCCAGGTGGCGCTGGCCGTCGTCGACCGGCTCGAACCGGAACTCGCCGCCTATCACCCCTTCCACGCCACCCGCGCGGATCTGTTGCGTCGGCTGGGTCGCGGGGTGCAAGCGCGGGTTGCCTACGACCGCGCCATCGAGCTGTCGGACAACCCGGCCGAGATCGCACACCTGACCCGGCAGCGGGACGAGATCCCGACCTAGTTGAACTGCCCACGCATGCACTCGAACGTACGTGCTAGAAATACTGCATGCCGAGCTGGGATCGCAGTGCTCGGGGGCATCCCGAATCCCACTACCGTCGCGGTCCGCGCGGTGAGTTGATCGAGCTGACCCCGCTGCGGTGCCCGAACGGGCACGGCCTCGGCGCCGGGCGCTGCCTGGTCGGGTCCGAACCGTGCATCCGGTGCACCGGTCACCCGCACCGCACCTGGACGTGCCGGGACTGCGGTGCGACGTGGATCTGGCCGTGGTGCGCCGATCGCGCAGACCTCCCGGTGTGGGGCGGTCGCTGACGCCCGACGAACGCCGCCGAGCGGGGTTCGGGAGAGGCCTGCCGGGGCCGTATCTGACCGATACCGGCGCACATCTGCTCCAGGGCTATCTGCTCGGTAGGCCGCAGTCGGCCGCTGAGCTCGAGGAAAGGCTTGCGGCGCAGGCATCCCCGGCCCGACCGTGACCAGGCGACGTCGGTTCGTCGATCACCGCACCGCTGCCTCAACGCCGGGTGGTCTCCGCATGCAGAGCATCGATCTGCTCGGTCAACGGGGTGACGTCTGCGGGCCCGGCGGTGGCGATCCGCTCCTGCAGTTCCCGCGCGCGCCGGGCCCAGTCGGCTGCGCGCTGCTGATCGCGGTTGTCACCGGTGCCGTGTTCGAGCCAGTCCTGTTGCGCCCCTGCCAGTCTCAGCGACAGTGACTCCCGCAGGGCGCGCCCCTCGGCACCGGCCTCGAGTCGCCGCGACGCGGCACCTGCGCCGAACCGGATGATCAGCGCTGCGGCGATCAGGGCCAGCACCACCACGATGACGATCAGCACCCACGGCCGTTCCGGACCGTCGAAGGTCGCCCGGACGGCACCGCGGATCGACCCTTCCGCCGTCAGTCGGTCGTACAGCAGCACCAGCTGGCGGGCCTGGGCCACCGGGTCCGTCCCCGCCGCGAATTGCACGGGGTAGTAGTCCTCGATCAGCGAGTACTCGTCGTAGCCGCGCACTGCGGCATCGGTACCGATCCCGGTGCTGCCCACCTTGCCGCTCTGGATGACGAACACGATCGCGTCGGGATAGTCGGCCGCGACCGCATCGGCGGCGTCGTAGGCATCATCCGTCGGTGGGCTGTAGACGAGCAGCAGCGCCCGGTCTGCGATCGCCCGCTCCACCCCGCTCCGCTCCGCCCCGTCGAGGCCGGACACGTTCGAGGTTCGGAGGGCGGTCGGGGTCTCGGCCGTCGACCCGATGCCGCCGCCGCGGATGATCGAGCCGAAGACCGTGGACGCACCGAAGCCCAGCAGCGCGACCACCACGACCCACGTCAGCCACCGGTAGGGCGTGCGCCGCCCCGTCCGAGCGGGCCGGCGCAACCGCTTGAACGCCGTCGTCGGCGACTCGACCGGATCGGGACGCAGCCCCGGGCTGAGCGTGCCCGGCTGCAGGTCGGGTCGACCGACGATCCGGGCGGCCTCGTCGAGGGCGAACCAGGCGGAGCGCGCCGCTGCTGCCTGTTGCTGCCGGTCGTCGTCCGCGATCGGATCGGCCGGCATGGCGCGCACTGCCTGCAGATTCGCCTCGGCGACGTCGAGAGCGGCCCTGGTCCTCGTCCGTGTCGCGTCGTCGAACGCGAGGTCAGCCGCCTGGCTGACCTGCAGATAGCAGGTCGTCATCGTCGTGAGCAGTGCGTAGCGCCAGTCGCTGTGCGTGTCGCGGCCCGGTCGACGGGCACGGCGGCGCTGCCACAGCTGCTGGACCCCGAACGCCGCGGCGATCAGCAGTGAGGTTCCGAGAACGAGGTAGGAGAGCCAGCGCGGGATGCCACCGGGCGCAGCTGCGGGCAGCGAGGTGTGCTGGGCTGCGGCCGAGCGGGCGATGCCGGCAACCCCGCTGACCCAGTCGAGGATCTGCGCGTAGGCGGGTGGCGACGACGCCAGCGCGAACTCGCCGACCGCGTAGGTCTGCCACAGCGCCGCCAGCACCTGGTCGCGTTCGATGCCCGCGGACTCGACCCACTTGCCGGTCACCACCAGGATCACGGTGTTCGGGTACCTGGCAGCGAGCGCACCGGTCCAGTCGACGGCGGTACCCGTCTGTGCGAACGGCAGCAGCACCACCTTGACCCGGCCATCGGGGGCGAGGCTCGACCATGCGGTGTCGAACTGCGGGGGATCGGTGACGGACGGATCGACGTAGAGCGAACCGGCGTCGAGCGCCTGCGTCACCGGCGCGAGCTCGGCGGTGGTCGGGGCGCGGGTGTTGGTCAGCGCCACCGCGGCAGCATCCAACGTGCCCGTGTCGTCGGTGTCGTCGGTGTCGCGTCCGAGCGCTGAGTCGAGCACTGACAGAAGTGTGTCGGTGACGTCGCCGGTCCGCATGGCGTCCCGCTGCGGGATGCCGGCGGCGGGGATGTCGAAGATGATGGTGCGGTTCAACTTCCCGAACGGGACCACCACCTGCTGGCCGTGCACGATGACCAGCGAGATGCCCAGTTGGTCGGCCCAGAACTGCTGGGCGCTGTTGTCCCGGAGCCGGGTGGTCTCCGAGGCTCCGAGCGGGGTCGGTGGCGTCAACACCACCACGTACCGGGTCCCGGCGAGTGCGTTCTGCACGCGTGCGGTGTCGATCACCGACTGGCTGCCGCGCAGGGTGACGATGTCGCCGGCCTGCGCATCACCGGCAGCTGCCTTGACCTGGTCGAGCGTCCACGAAGGGGCGGCGGTGGCGTCGTCCGCGTTGAAGCGGTTCCAGCTGTTCGCGACGTCGTCACCGAAATCCGGTGAGGAGCCGGCGGGTGAGTTGTCGAAAGCGGGGGCCGTCGCGAGGAACAGGCTGCTCACGGAGCCGACCACCCCGACGACCGCATACATGATCAACAGCCCGCGCACGATCCGGAGCAGGCGGTCCTTGAGCTCCTGCCACGGGGTCCGAGGCAGGGGTGGTGCACCGCGACGCGGGTCGTTCATGCGCGCTCGTCCCGGCCCTCGGCGTGGTCCAGCGATCGCCGGGCCCGGTCCATCAGCGCATCGACCTGGCGGCAGACGGCGATGCTCTGCGCCGGCCTGGCCGCCGACAGCAGGGCCTCCGCGGTGGCGGCTGCGTCGGAGGCCTCCTCGACGTCGACTCCCGTCGGGATGGTGTCGATGCGGGAGTGCACCGCCTCGACCTCGGCCCTCGCGGTAGTCAGCTGTTCCCGGAAGCCCGCCGACCGGGCGCGTCGGGTACGGATCGTCGGCAACAGTGCACCCGTCACCAGGACGAGGGCAGCGATCGTCAGGATCAGCCAGGTCGGCATCGTGCAGCCACCTCCCGGGTCCGTGCGTGCCGCATCGGAGGCTACGTTCCCGGGACTCCAGCCACGCGCGTTTGGCGAAAGGTCCGGATCTCGGGGGGTGACGGGGCGGCCTCGCGGTGCGAGAGTGGAGGCATGTGTCGAAACATTCGCCCCTTGCACAACTTCGAGCCGCACGCCACGTCGGACGAGGTCCAGGCCGCCGCGCTGCAGTACGTCCGCAAGATCAGCGGCATGAACAAGCCGTCGGCCGCGAACCAGGAGGCCTTCGACCACGCGGTGGCCGAGATCGCTCACCTCACCGGGCATCTGCTCCAGGACCTGGTCACCTCCACCCCGCCGAAGGACCGTGAGGTGGAGGCCGCCAAGGCCAAGGAGCGTTCGATCAAGCGATTCGGCGAACGCCCCGCCACCATTGCCGGCTGACCCCGGCGCCGCTCAGGCGTCCGTGCGCGGAAGCCGCAGCGCGGTGATCGTGAAGACGATCGAACCCAACGCCTGGATCCCCAGGCAGAGCGCGAACGCGGTGGTGAAATGGGACGGCTGGACAACTCCGGAGCCCGGTGCTGCCATGGCGATGAACACTGCTCCGAGCGCTGCGACGCCCAGCGCGAGCGAGCCCTGCTGAACGGTGGTGAAGACCCCGGAACCGGCGCCGGCGGACGACGCCGGCACCTGCGCGAGGATGACCCCGACCAGCGGACCGAGCATCATCGCCTGTCCGATCCCCATCACGAACATGGTGGCGCCCAACGAGATCGAGCCGAGGTTGCCGGCCTCCACCAGCGACACGACGGCGATCGCCACGAGCCCGACGAGCTGCACCAGGCCGCCGATGGCCAGGATGCGCCGACCGCCGAACCGTGGCACCAGCCGCCCGGAGGCGATCGAGACCGTCAGGATGACCAACGCGAAGGGGAGCGTCACCAGGACGGCGTGCAGCGGCAGCCAGCCGAGCCCGGTCTGGGTGACGAGCGTGTACTCGTAGGTGAAGGCGCCGTAGCCGGACATCAGGATCAGCGCGAGCACCAGTCCCAGGCGGTAGCTGCGCAGCCGCAGCAGCGGCGGCGGGACCAGGGGCGGCGTGCCGGCCCGGTGAAGTCGCTGCTGGGTCCGCCAGAACGCCCAGCCGAACACCCCCGACGCGGCCAGGCACACCCAGCACCACCACGGCCAACCGAGCGCACTGCCCTCGGCGAGCGGCAGCATCAGCGCCACCAGGGAGATGCCGAGCAGGGCGGTACCGACCAGATCCAGATGGCGGTTCCCCGGCTGGCGGGTCTCCGGCATCCAGCGCAGTGCCGCCAGTGTTGCCAGCACCCCGAACGGGATCGCGAAGGCGAACACGGCTCGCCATCCGAGCCCGAAGACGTTGCCGGACAGCAACAGTCCGCCGAGCACCTGGCCGAGCGCCGTGCCGCCGCCGGCGGTGGCACCGAAGAGGGCGACGGCGCGTGACCTGGCTGCGCCCGATGTCGCGGCCGTGATGGTGGCCAACACCTGCGGCACCATCATCGCCGCGGACAGGCCCATCGCGGCCCGGGCGGCGATGAGCACGCCGACGTCCGGCGACGCGGTGGCCAGCACCGAGGTCAGCGTGAAAGCGACCATCCCGATCAGGAACAGCAACCGTCGACCGTAGAGATCGCCCAGCCGTCCGCCGACGACCATCAGGGTGGCGAATCCGACGGAGTAGGCGGCCATCACCAGCGACTGGGAGGCCGGGCTCGCGCCGAGCGCGAGGCCGATGTCGTGCAGACCGACGCTGGTCGCCGAGAACGACAACACCGACATGAGCAACGCCGACAGAGCTGTCAGCAGGCCCGCGGTGCTCAAGGTCGGCGTGGTGCCGGACTGGGTCACGGGAGCGACGGTCCCGTCGCGCGGAGTCAGGAGAGCGGTCATGCAACCACTCTCACCCGTGTCGCATCCTGGTGGTGAGAGCCTGGTTATCCTGGTATCACCTGTACCCGGCTGGGCAATGGGCACGAGGCACACGATGGGGGAGGGTGGACACCATGGACGCGCGACGTGAACTCGGGGACTTCCTGCGCAGCCGTCGCGAGCGGGTCACCCCCGAGCAGGCGGGCCTGCCGCTCAGCGGCCGCCGGCGCACGCCGGGCCTGCGACGCGAGGAGGTTGCGACCCTCGCCGGGGTGGGTGTGACCTGGTACACGTGGCTCGAGCAGGGCAGGTCGATCAATGCCAGCGCGCAGGTGCTGCAGGCGATCTGCCGGACACTTCAGCTCACCGAGGCCGAGTACGCCCACGTCTGGGACCTGGCCGGGCTGCCGTCGCGCAGCGCCGGGCAGCCGACCGAGGTCGATGTGGCTTACCTGCGGACGGCCTTCCAACCCGTGCTGGACAAGCTGGACCCCTATCCGGCCGTGATCCAGGACCACGCCTACTCGGTGCTCGCCTACAACCGGGCCTATCGGTTCCTGCTCGCCGACTTCGACGCCCATCCGGTCGGCGACCGCAACTGCATGAAGCTGTTCTTCCTGGACGACGCCTGGCGTGCCGGCTATCTGGATCCGGACATCGTCGCCGGCCGGATGGTGGCCAAGTTCCGGGCGACCGCTGCCCGTCGGCTCAACGATCCGAGCATCGTGGCGTTGGTCGACGAACTCTGCTCACGGTCGGCGCAGTTCGCCGATCTGTGGAGCCGCCACGACGTGCTGGTGCACAACTACGAGGTGAAGCGGTTGCAGTCGACGCGGGTGGGGCTGTTGCAGCTCAACTTCGTCTGGACCTACGTCGACCAGCAGTCCGGCACCCGGATGACGACCATGACGCCGACGGACGAGGTGACGGCTCAGCGTCTCCAGCAGCTGGCCGAACGCACCGCCGACATCCCCGACGCGGCGGTCTCCCTGGCCGGCTGACCGTCAGACCCCGGACGGATCCGGTCGACGGGGCGGACGGTCTGCACGCTGCGATGTCCGGCCTCGATCGCCGTCCACAGGTGTGACCTCCACCCCAGCGTTCAGCCGGCAGGGTGCTGACCGGAAATGGGTCAGCGGAAGGCTCCACGTTCGCCGCTGGTGGTGCTTCACTGATGCTGCCCGTTCGTCGCGGAAGGGGCCGGAGGTGTTCCATGTTCTCTGATACAGAGCTGACCGCGTCGCTGTCCGCAGCCGACGCGAGTCAGCCCGATCCCGGCAGTGCGCTGCCACGGGTGCTGGACACTCTGGCTGACCTGGCCGCACACCGGATGGGGGCGCGCCACGGGTCGCTGGACCTGGTCGACCGCACCGCGAACGAGGTGATCACCTCGGTGGGTCGCTCGCCCGTCCCCGCGGTCCGCACTCTCATCGCCTCGGTGGTTGCGGAGCGTCGAACTGTTGTGGTCGGTGGTGCCCGGGAGTCGTCGCGCACCGACTCGTCGAACGAGAACGACGTGCCGGACGAGGCCCGTTTCTACGTCGGCACTCCGGTCGTCTCTCCCGGCGGGCTGCTGACGGGAGTCCTCTCCGTCTGGGACGCGGACCCCCGGACCGTCGGACCGGCGGAGATCGCGGACCTCGAACAGCTCGCACGGCTGGCTGCCGACCTGGTGCAGATGGTCCGGGAGAGAGTCACCCGGCCCGTCTTCGACGGGGTCGCCGTCGCGATCACCGAGCTGATGGATCTGATCGTTTCCGGAGCTACCTTGAATGACGTTCTGGACACCCTGGCCCGCACCGTCGAGGCCACGTCGCCCGAGACGGTGTGCACGATCCTGCTGTTGCGTGACATGAAGCTGCACCACGGCGCCGCGCCCAGCGTTCCCGATTCGATGAGGCGCGCCTTCGACGGAGCGAACATCGGACCCACCGTGGGCTCGTGCGGTACCGCGGCGTACACCCGGCAGACGGTCATCGTCGCGGACATCGCCAACGATCCGCTGTGGGAGGCCGTCCGCGGACCGGCTCTTGCGGTCGGGCTCCGCGCGTGTTGGTCGGTGCCGATCATCGACAGCTCACTCCAGGTCCTCGGCACGTTCGCTCTGTACTACCGGGAGGTTCGGGTTCCGCTCCCGCAGGACCTGCGGCAGATGACCCGTTGGGTGGACCTCGCAGAGGTCGCGATCTCCCGGGCCCGGTACATCGCTGCCCTCCGCGATGCGGCAACCCAGGATGCCCTCACGGGTCTGACCAACCGGGCGGAGGCGCTACGTGTTCTCGCCGAGATCACCGGTACGTCCAACACCCCGGTCGCTGTCCTGTTCATCGACCTCGACCAGTTCAAGTTCGTCAACGACACCCTGGGTCATGCCGCCGGTGATCAGTACCTGATCGAGGTCTCCCGGCGGCTCAGCGCCTGTGTCGGCCAACATGACACGGTGGCCAGGATCGGCGGCGACGAGTTCCTGCTCATCTGCCCCGGGGTCGACACCGCTGAGCGGGCCCAGGTGACCGGGAACGACGTGGTCGAGGTGCTGCGCCAGCCGCTTCCGATCGAGGGGACCTCACTGTCGGTGTCGGTCAGCGTCGGCATCGCGCTGCGCACACCGGGCGCGGAAGCTGTGACCGAGGACCTCGTTGCAGACGCCGACCTGGCGATGTACGCCGCCAAACGGGCGGGTCGCAACTCGGTCGCCGTCTACGACCAGGACCTGCGAGCCCAGGTCACCGACCGGATGAGGCTCGAAGCCGATCTGAACCAAGCGCTCAGCAGCGGGGAGCTGTTCTGCGCGTACCAGCCGATCGTCGACATGACGAGCGGGCGCCTGATCGGCGTGGAAACCTTGGCGCGGTGGACCTCCGCCACCCGGGGAGAAGTTCCCCCGACAGTGTTCATCGCCGCTGCGGAGGACAGCGGCCAGATCGGCGCTGTCGGTGAGTTCGTGCTCCGGACCGCCTGTGCGCAGATGGCGGCATGGTTGGCCGCCGACCGGGTCTGGAAGGGCATCGCGCTCTCGGTGAACGTATCGCCCCGGCAGCTCGCCGATCTCCGGTTCCCGGGGGTCGTCGAGCAGGTGCTGGCAGACACCGGTCTGCCCGCCGGGCAGCTGTGGCTCGAGATCACCGAAGGCACCTTGGTGCCCGACCCGAGCCTGGCGCGCACGACCGTCACCCGGCTGCGGGGACTGGGGATCCGGATCGCCATCGATGACTTCGGAACAGGGTTCTCCTCGCTGGCCCAGCTCAAGCACCTTCCCGCCGACGTCCTGAAGATCGACCGATCGTTCGTCACCGAGCTCGCCGTCGACCCGGCCGCCGCCGGCATCATCCAGGCTGTCGTCACCCTCGCCGGTACCGCCCGGCTCGGTCTCACCGCCGAGGGCATCGAGACCGAGGAACAACGCCGGATCCTGCTGGACCTGGGCTGTCGGTACGGCCAGGGTTTCCTCTGGTCCCGCCCGCTGAGCCCGCAGCGACTCGGGGAGCTCGCCGGGCATCGGTGGCCGGCGGCCGCGCTTGCCGGTTCAGCTGCGCCGGCTGTGGCCCTTGCTGATCACGTTCCCGATGACGGCCGTCACGACAGCGACCACGACGACGAACCCGAGACCGATCAGCGCGGTGGTGTTCCGATCCATCGTCGTGAAGCTGGTGATGAACAGCCAGATGAAACCGGAGATGAAACCGGCAAGCAGTGAACTACGGAGCTGTTCGCCCATGGGTCCCCCTCTGTCGTGGACCTCCCTGGAGGGAGACCGGTCCGTCGTGCGGCCCCCGAGTAGACCACCCCGAGCCCAGCAGCACCCGTGACATCCGTCATCGATTGCGCCCGCACGACGCGCACGACCCCGACGCCGACCGGTGGTTCGGTCGATCGCCTCGGCTCGGCTCGGGTACCGGAATCGACCGGCCGCATGCTCGATGGTCAGTTCCGACCTGGAACAGACCCGAGAACAACCATTCAGCATGCGGCTGCCGGTTGGGCATGCGCCAGGGGATCTCGAACGGTGGCTCAGTCGACGTCCGGCCGGTTCGTCTGCACCTCGCGCTGCTGCTCGGCAGAGGCGTAGGCGGCGTCGATCAGGGCAGCCCTGGTCAGCGAGAGTGAACCGTCCACGCCCGTCCGGTCGCCGGAGCGGACCAGGTCGCAGAACTCCGCGACGCAGGCACTGTGGCCGCCGTTCTCCGGGATCTGCGGGCGGATCTCCGCGGGCCGGCCCTGGATGTCCGTCATGATCACCAGCTCGCCGTCGTCACCTGAGGTGGGCGAACCCCATTGCAGGTGTGCCCCGGCCTCGGAGCCGTACAGATCGACGAAGCACAGGTCGTGCGGCACCCACTGGGCCCAGCTGGCCTCGACGACCAGCGTGCCGCCGTCGTCCAGTCGGCAGAACGCGGTCGCGAGATCCTCGACCTCGTAGTCGGTGGTGCCGGCGGAGGTCCCGCGGTACCCGGTCGAGCCACCCAACCCACGGGGCCCGAATTCGGCGTAGGTGTTGGCGCTGACGGCGTTCACCCCGGGTTCGCCCAGCAGGTGCAGCGCCATGTCGACCATGTGCACGCCGATGTCCATGAACGGGCCGCCGCCGGCGCTGTCCTTGCGGGTGAACCAGGTCCCCAGGCCAGGGATGCCCTGCCGACGCACCCAGCCGGCCTTGGCGTAGTAGATCTTGCCCAGCATCCCCTCGTCGATGGCCTGCTTGAGCGCGGTGACGACGCCGCGGCGCCGGTGGTTGTAGGACACCTCGAGCACCCGGTCGTTGCGGCGGGCGGCCGCGACCATGGTGGCTGCGGTGGCGGCGTTCTCCGCGATCGGCTTCTCCGACAGCACGTGCACGCCGGCGTCGAGGGCGGCGATCGCCATCGGCGCGTGCAGCGAGGTGGGTGTCGCGATGGAGACCACGTCGAGTTGCGCGTCCCGCAGCAGGTCGCCGACCTCGCGGTAGGTCTGCTCGACACCGAACTGCCCGGCGAGCCGCACCGCGACATCGTCCTCCTGGCCGCAGATCGCCACCAGCTCGGCGTTCGCCGCGTCCAGATAGCCCTGCATGTGCTGCTGACCGGCCCAGCCCAGGCCGATGACGCCCGCGCGCAGCTTCGTGTCCTTCGTGCTCATGAGAGGTTCCTTCCGTGCGGACCGAACCATGGCTCGGCCCGGTCGACGACGGCCGGCACGGTGCGATCGGCGTCGGTGTCGGGGGCCGCCCAGCGGACGGCGTTGGCCAGTACGCGGCGGATGTCGGCGTGGTGGTAGACGGGGAAGTCCTGGTCGCCGGGGGAGAAGTAGAAGACGCGGCCCTTGCCGCGGCGCCAGGTGCAGCCGGAGCGGAACACTTCGCCGCCGGTGAAGGTCGACAGGAACACCTGCTCGTCGGGCTGCGGGATGTCGAAGTACTCGCCGTACATCTCCTGCTGCGGGATGACGAGCGGGTGCGGGATGCCGGCGGCGATCGGGTGTCCGGGCGCGACGGTCCAGACGAGCTCGGCGTCGTCGGCGGAGCGCCACTGCAGGGCGCAGGTGGTCCCCATCAGCCGCTTGAAGATCTTGGAGAAGTGCGCCGAATGCAGCACCAGCAACCCCATCCCGGCCAGTACCCGCTGATGGACCCGCTCGACCACCACGTCGGAGACGTCCTCGTGCGTGGCGTGGCCCCACCAGGTCAGCACGTCTGTCTCGGCGAGCACCTCTTCGGTGAGGCCGTGCTCGGGCTGCTGCTGGGTGGCGGTGCGCACCCGGACGCCGTCGCCGAGGAGTTCCGTCAGGCCCTCGGCGATCGCGCCGTGCATCCCTGTCGGGTACCGCTCGGCCATCGCCTCCCGATCACGTTCGCTGGTCTCGTGGTGGTTCTCGCCCCAGACGACGACACGCAGGGGCGCTGCTGGATGTGTCATGTTCCCCAGCATTCCGCATCGGTTCGGGCGGCGTCGGTCGGCCCCGACGTGATGCTGTCGGGTTGACGGGCGGCCCGGCGCCGGGGAGCGCGCGGATGCGGGCCAGGGCGACGGCCATCTGGCGCGCGATGCGATCGGGACTCAGATCGGCGGCCGGAGCAGCGCCGCGCAGCAGTGTCGTCAGGATGATCGGATGCGCCGGATCTCCCCCGTGTGCGACGAGCTGCGGCGCGAGGTCGCCGAGCGGTGCGAGCCGCGGCAGCACCGCGACCTCACGTGCCACGGCGGTGTACGAGGGACGGGAAGCGCCTGACGACGAGCAGGTCCGCACCGTCGGCGGCGACGACGGTCGTCGCGCATGCTGCCCACCCGCCAGCACGCGCTCGAGCCGCAGCTGTCGTCCGAGCAGGTCGGATGCCGCGCCGACCACCGCGGCGGGATCCATCAGATCCGTCACCCGCGCCGCCACTCGCACCGTCACCCGCGCCGGCGGTGCGTCACCGGAGTGCCGCTCACTGGGTGTGTGTGCCGCTCACGGGGCGTCGATCGACAGGATGTGCGCGGGCGCCGGCGATGCGACCCGTGCGACGACCTCGCCGGGCAGTCCGGTGGCGGGATCGATCTGCAGCACGCTGATCTCGTCGGACTCCTGGTTCGCCACCAGCAGCCGGTCGCCCAGCTGCCGATGGTGACGCGGCCACCGGGCGCCGCTGGGTGTGCGGCCGAGCACGGTGGTCGCGGTCGCGTCCAGCGTGACGATCAGATCGGGACCGCGCACTCCGGCGTACAGCACTGCGCCGTTGCTGGAGGCGGTCAGCTCGGCGCCGGCGGCATCGGCCGGGACCTCGCCGGCCAGCAGGGCAACGGTCGAGATGATCCGCCACGGGCCGTCTTCGATGCGCTCCACCGTGATCACCTGGCAGCTGTACTCGGTGATCACCGAGACCTTCGACGGGCTGTGCACCGACAGGTGGCGGGGCCCGCTGCCCATCGGCAGGACGACCGTGCCGATCTGCTGCAGGATGCCGGCGGTGTCGAAGAACCGGAGCTGGTCATGTCCCAGGTCGGACACCACGATGTGTCCGTCACCCAACGACGCCGAACAGTGCGCCCTGGACTGCCGGGCGCCCTCCGCCGCATGGGGGTCGATCGACGGGACGGCCAGGCTGCGTTCACCGAACGATCCGTCGTCGTGCAGCTCCACCCGCACCACGTTCCCGTCGCCGTAGCAGCTGGCGATCAGCAGGTCCGGCCGGACGAGCAGGTGACAGACGGTCTCGCCGGCGGCGATCTCTCCAAACGGAGTGAGCCTCGCGCCGTCGATCCGGAAGGCGGCGAGCGTGCCGGCCGATTCCTGCGCCGCGTAGAGCACCGGCGCGCGATCGTGCCGGGCCAGCCAGGACGGCGACTCAGCGGCACCCACCCAGCGGGTCTCGGCGGGTTGACCGGCCTCGTCGGCCGTCAGCAGGCGAATGCCCTGCTGCTCGGTCCCGCTGTCGCCGGGGTAGCCGCCGATCCAGGCCACCGCGCGTGAATCGGTGCTCATGCCGTCTCCTTCGTACCCACTCGTCTCATGCCCACGAGACCCGGACCTTGTCCCGCCAGATGCCCAGCAGTTCGGGTTCTCCGGTCACCGCCACCTCGTCGCCGCGGTTCCACAGCCCGAGGTACAGCGACGCTGCGGTCCCGGTGATCAGGGTGGAGCTGTCGTCCGGGGTTGCCGATCGGACTGCGAGCGGGGGTTCGGGCGAGAGCGTCAGGGTCCATGCGACGTCCACGTCGGTGGGGGCGACCACCACCCGGTGCGGTACCTGCGCTCGTAGCTGCGACCGGGATCGGGTGAGGAAGCCCGTCAACAGCTCATCGAGACCGTCGACGGCCAGGGCAGGCGGCACGTCGGCCTCCCTGGTCGTCGGGATCCGGCCCAGCCGCCCGCTCAGGCCGTCGATCGAGTGGATCAGCGTCTCGTTGGCCTGCCGACGGGCCCAGAACGACCGCGGCGCGGGCGCATTCTTGAGGAACACCAGCGCGTCGAGGTCGTCGGAGGCCTTCGCCAACGCGTCCACCAGTTGGTCGGCGCCGCGGACCAGCCAGGCACACAGGTCCTTGTCCTCCGGCGCTGCCGGCGGCGGGATGCTCACCGCGGCGCCGGAACCGTTGGTCACATGGTGCAGCGCCCAGCGGTGCACCTCACCGGCGTGCAGCACCAGATCGCGCATCGTCCACTCGGGGCAGGTGGGTACCGGTCGGCCGGGGCCGGTGACGCCGAGGTGCTCGGCCAACGACCTGGCCGACCGCCGAATGGTGGTGAGGTGGATCTGGAGCGGCACACCCGTGGCGACGTCGAGCGCATCGGGATTCGTGGGCGCGGCGTTCATGGCGACAGCCTTTCACGTCGGGCCGACGGCGCGACTCGAGCTGGGACTGTCCGAGACGAGTTGCCCCCGGTGCTGGGAGCTACCCCGCCATGGTGACCGCCGCAGGAGCGATCGAATGCCGGGTCCCTGTGGGGTCGCGACCGCAGCTCACTGCCGATCGAGTCAGGTCAGTTCGGCGGGTACACCTCGTCCGACGGTGCTTCCTGCGGGCATGCACGCTTCAGCCCATCCCACTCTTGGGTCCCGCCCCCGTCGGGCACCGCGGAGTAGGGGTTCCACTCCTCGGGTGTGCCGAGCGAATCGAGGAAGGTCTGCTCCGTCGGGACCGGATCCGTTTGCGGGTAACCGTTCTCGGCGAGACATGGGACGAGTGCGCGGGAGTAGTAGCGATAGATCGCTGTGTACTGCTGGGTGCCCATCGGTTGCAGGAAGCGCGCTTCCGGCGGATACGCAGCCAGACACTCGAACTGCGCGAACCCCGCGGCGTCCTGCTGTTCCGGCGGCACATCGACCGAGAAAGCGCCCACACCAGACTCTGTCACCGGAAAACCCTTGTCCCGCAGGCACTGGATCACTACCGGTGCCTTTTCCTCCGGCTTGATGCGCCTGACGATCGTGACGTCGGGGATCTCGCCTGTGAGGCCGAATGACTCCGCGAGTTCGCTCAGATACCGATCGAGCGCCTCCTCGTCGGACAGCAGCGCCGGCTGGGAGGTCGACTTCGCGGACGTCTGGTCGGTGGAGGCGCTGCTGACCTGGGACGACCCGTCGGTGGCGGAATCCTCGGAGTTCGGCGACGCCGAGGCCGACGTCTGCGCGGTGGTGCCGGTGGGTGCGCTGGATCCTCCGTCGGAACAGCCGCTCAAGAGCACTCCGACCAACCCCAGTAGCGACAACCAGCCGACCCGGCCATTGTTGGACGAGTGGCCGAATGACATCAGCCGACCGGGGTCGTGCAGCTGACGGTGCGCGACAGAAAGACATTGGCGGTGTAGGTGTACCAGGACGCTTGGCCAAGGAATCCCGCGTAGGTCCGCCAGGTACCTGTTCCATATCGGAACTGGGACGTTCCGTTGTAGCTGTGCGTGTTCTTCGGAGATAGCCCCCCTTGCACGGACGTGTTGGTGAGGACTGTGACCTGGCTCGCGCCCGCGCAGTACTTGCTTCCGGATCCGCTGTCGCTGGCCAGCGCAGGAGAAGCTGACACGAATGAAACTACCCCCGCCATCGCTACTGCTGCCACGATCTTTCGCATGGTGTTTCCCCCTAGTTTTCAAGGCACTCGCTCGTCGCCAGGGGTGTGGCGGAAGCAATAGTGCTCCCGCTGGGAGTTAGCCTGTCTCTCGACTGGCTTGGGGTCAACGGGGATGGGGAAACGAGATGTCGAATCACTCGGACGGACGACCATCGGTCACCCGGTTGGCGGCGTTGCTGTTGCTGATCGTTGTCGTCGGGGGTGCCGGCTGGTGGGCCGGTCGAAGTGCGTTGCCACCGGCTGCCACTGGTCCCGTCGCGGGATCGAATGATGTGGCGGTGGCGGTGCGGCAGGTGTCCGTCGGGCGCTCGTTGGCGTTGAGTGTGACTGTGACGCAGCCCTTTCGCCCTGTCGCGACGGCGTTGTTGGCCGGAGTGGTGACCGAAACCCCAGAACTGGCAACGGTTTCCGCTGGCGATGTGCTGTACCGGGTGGACAATGTTCCGGTGCGCGCCGTGCTGGGCGATACGCCGTTCTTCCGCGACATGGCTGTCGGTGTGCGTGGTCCGGATGTTGCGCAGTTGCAGGCCACGTTGGTGTCACTCGGTCACTTGTCCGGCGCGCCTTCCGGAACGTTCGACGACACGACAGTGGCCGCGGTCAAGCGATGGCAGACCGCGCTGGGACAGCAGCCCTCCGGAAAGATCGCGGCGGGCGAGCTGGTGGCGTTGCGCGCGCTGCCGACGGTGGTTCGTCTCGGCCAGGCGGTGGTTCTCGGTGCAGGCTTGGCCGGCGGTGAACCGACCGTTCTCGTTCGGACCGGGGCCGCGAGCTTTCAGCTGATCGTCTCGCCGGAGCAGGCCGACCTGATTCCCAACGATGCGACGGTGTCGATGCAGTTCGAGCAGGCAACCTGGAACGCGGTCATCAGCGATGTCGTCGACGAGGAGGAATCGGGCCGGGTGTTGATGAGCCTGACCTCCTCCGACGGCTCACTACCGTGTCGCGAGCAGTGCGATCGGTTGCCATCGAACGAGAAGATCTCGTTGCGAGCCAAGGTGGAGATCGTGCCGCAGACCACCGGCCCGGCAGTCCCGGCGGCGGCCGTGCACACCGCAGTGGACGGCTCCACCTACGTGCGAATGTCCGACGGCACCCAACGGGCCGTCACCGTCAAGGCATCGGCGAACGGGCTCGTGGTGGTGGACGGTGTGACCGACGGCGACGAAGTGTTCGCTCTCGGAGGTGATGGCAACAGCGCCGGCACCGGTGACGGCGCCCGCTCGAGCGGCTCGTCCATGCCCCGGAACGGGTCGATGAACCCCTCGAGCTCCGCATCCGGCCCGACGACGACCGGCGGGTGAGCGACGGTGGCGGTGTTGGAAGTCGATGATGTGAGGTTCTCCTATCGCCGCGGCGGCGAAGACCTGTTCGACGGGCTGACGCACTCCTTCACCGCCGGAGCCGTGACCGCACTCACCGGGCCCTCCGGTCGCGGTAAGTCGACGCTGCTGTACCTGCTGGGCCTCTTGCTCAAACCCTCGTCGGGCACCATCACCATCGACGGAGTGTCGGCCGCGGATCTGCCCGACAGCGCACGCTCGGCCCTGCGCGCCGTTCGATTCGGTTTCGTCTTTCAGGACGCAGCACTCGATCCGCATCGTCGGATCCTGGACTCGGTGACGGAGCCGGCGCGTTATGCCGGCATGCCGGAAGAGCGAGCGCAGGCGACGGCGAGGAATCTGCTCCGGGACATGGGTGTCGGACACCGGGCCGATCACCGGCCCGGCGAGATCTCCGGCGGGCAGGCGCAACGAGTCGCGGTCTGTCGTGCGCTGGTGAACGATCCGGCGATCGTGTTGGCCGATGAACCGACCGGGAACCTGGACCGGGACAACGCCTCCGGTGTCCTGGATGCACTCGTCAGTGCGGCGGCGGGCGGTCGGCGCACGGTCGTGATCGCGACCCACGACCCCTTCGTACTGGACAGGGTCGACGAGGTGGTGCAGCTGTGAGGTCGCCGATGACGATCAGCGCATTGATCAAGGAGACCGCAGGGTCCCTGCGCGGTCAGAAGGTCGCCGTGGCCATGATCGGACTGTTGGTCGCTGCGATGTGTGCGACCGTCGTGATCAGTGCGGGCCGCGCCGAAGCCGCGCAGCGCCAGGTGGCCGCCCGTGTCGAGGCGGCGGGCTCTCGTCAGCTCATCATCACCGACCAGACCGGCGGACCGTTGGTGAGTGCAGCGGCAGTGGCTGTTCTCGGCAGCGCGCAAGGGGTCGAGGCGGCGGCCGGCATCGGTACTGCCCGTGACGTCACGAACGGCGAGGTCGGATCCGGTGGAACCCTGGTAACGGCATGGCCGATCCTCGGCGACCTCGCGAAGGTCGGCCGACTGACCGGTGGGCGCTGGCCCCGACCCGGCGAAGCGCTCGCGTCCGAAGGAGGGCTGCGAGCGCTGGGGTTGGATGTGCCGGTCGGCTGGGTGATCGACAAGTCGGGAAGCCAGCACCCGGTGGTCGGCAGTTACGTTCCGCGACCGGGCTTCGAAGATCTGGACGGGATCCTGATCACCGACACCACCGACACCACACCGACCTTGCGCGTGATCGTCACGAACGCGGCTGCTGCGGCGGGAGTCCAATCGCTCGCGATCTCCGTCTTGGATCCCGCGAACCCCGCGCAGCTGCGCATCACCTCACCGACCGCGCTGGCCGAACTCGAACAGTTGGTCTCCGGCGACCTCGGCTCCTACGCCCGCACCCTCACCGTCATCACACTCGGCTCTGCGACCCTGTTGATCGCGATCGTCGTGTTGTCCCAGGTCCTCCTGCAACGCCGCGACATCGGCCGCCGCCGCGCACTGGGCGCACCTCGCTGGTCGGTCATTGCCCTGATCATCGGTCAGGCAGCAATCCCGGCACTGCTCGGGGCGACCCTCGGTACCGGAACGGCACTGCTCGTCGCGGCACCCACCGACGCGACACCAACCATCACCCTGGCGACCGCCGCCATCATCCTCGGCGTCCTCGCCGCAGTCATTGCAGCGGTTCTACCCGCGGGGATCGCAGCCTGGCGCGATCCGGTCCGCGTCCTGCGCACGCCCTGATCATGGCGTTCATGGCGACAGCCTTTCACGTCGTACCGACGGCGCGAGTCGAGCAGATCCGGCGGCTCAGACGGCGATGAGGCCGAAGTACGCCATGCCGAGAACACCCCGGTACCCGCGGAAGTAGGCCTGCCGTTGCCGGTCCGCGCGCTGCCGGACGGCTTCGGCGTCCGGATGATCGCAGGGATGCCTGCTCAGCCAGGTGGCGTAGCGGGCCGAGTATCCGGATTCGAACTCGTCCCACTCGTCCTGCGACGCCTCGAACACGTGCACCGGCCGGAATCCCCCCGACACCGCGATGTCGAGCACGTCCGGGAGCGCGATGAACTCGTCGTCGCGGCCGGACAGCGCCGCGGTCGCGGCTGGGGTGGGCTCCCTCGACCACACTGCCTCGCCGTAGACCAGTCGCCCACCGTCCGTCAGCAGCGACCGCAGTGCTCGCAACGCCGCCCGGTAGTCCAGCGGCAGTGCCTGTTCGACCGGTGCCCCCCAGATCTGGCTGGCCCCGATGCAGATCGCCGCATCGACCCGGTCGCCCAGAGTCTCTGCGGCGTCGCCGACGCGGAGATCGACCCGGGAGTCCAGGTGTCGCAGCGCCGCCGACGAGCGGCCGTGCTCGATCGCCGTCTGGTCCAGATCGATGCCCACACCGTGAGCCTCCGGCGCCCTGGCGACCACCCTGAGCAATAGTTCCGCCCAGCCACAGCCGACGTCCACCACCGAGCCGATGTCGCGCGAGGCGAATTTGACCAACCGGTCGGCATGATCCTCCGACAGCGGGGTCATGAAGGTCAGGTCCTGAAACGACGGCGTGAGCTCGATCGGCATCCGCCCAGCTTTACCCGCCGCGGCCGAACCCGCCACGGGTTTGACGCCCGGGAGGAGTCCTGCGAAGGTCACGGGATCCACCACCTAGCCTGGTCGGGTGCGCATCCTCGTCATCGGCTCCGGAGCTCGTGAACACGCCCTGCTGCGCGGGCTGGCCCGCGATCCTCAAGTCCGGGAGCTGCACATCGCCCCCGGCAACGCCGGTACCCACGACCTCGCCACCGCGCACGCGCTCGCGATCGACGACCCGGCCGCCGTCACGGCGTTGGCGGTGTCGCTGGAGGTCGACCTGGTGGTGATCGGACCCGAGGTCCCGCTGGTCGCCGGCGCAGTCGATGCCCTGCGGTCCGCCGGCATCCCCGCCTTCGGGCCGACTGCGGCTGCCGCGGCGATCGAGGGCAGCAAGGCGTTCGCGAAGGATGTGATGGCCGCCGCCGGTGTGCCGACCGGCCGCGCCGTGTCGCTGGCTGCCGACGTCCCGGCCGAGGCGGTCGACCGGGCTCTCGACGAGTTCGGCGCGCCGTACGTGGTGAAGGACGACGGGCTGGCCGCCGGCAAGGGCGTCGTCGTCACAGTCGACCGGGCCGCGGCCGCTGCGCACGCCCGCGACGTGCTGGCCGGTGGCCATCCGGTGCTGGTGGAGGAGTACCTGGCCGGCCCGGAGGTCTCGTTGTTCGCTGTATGTGACGGATCCCGCTGTGTCCCGCTGCTCCCAGCCCAGGATTTCAAGCGGGTCGGCGACGGCGACACCGGGCCCAACACCGGCGGGATGGGCGCCTACGCCCCGTTGTCCTGGATCTCCGACGACCTGGTCGACACGGTCCAGCAGCGGGTGCTCGACCCGGTGCTCGCCGAAATGGCCCTTCGGGGAACGCCGTTCGCGGGCCTGCTGTACGCAGGTCTGGTGCTCACCGACGAGGGACCGAAGGTGATCGAGTTCAACTGCCGCTTCGGGGATCCGGAGACGCAGGTGGTGCTGGAACTGCTCGACTCCCCGTTGGCCCAGCTGCTGCACGCCTCCGCAGTCGGTGAGCTCGGAACCGCTGCGCTGCAGTGGAAATCGGGATCCGCGGTGACGGTGGTGATCGCTGCGGAGAACTATCCGGGGACGCCGACCGGTGGCGACGAGATCACCGGTGTCGCCGCGCCGGCCGACGATGCCGTGGTGCTGCACGCCGGGACGGCCAGGGACGCCGGTGGCCGATTGGTCAGCGCCGGAGGTCGGGTGCTGTCGGCGACGGCGCACGGGCCGGACCTCGCCACGGCCAGAGCTGAGGCGTACCGGATTGCCGGGTCGATCTCGCTGCGAGGCAGCCACTTCCGCCGCGACATCGCGTTGGCCGCTGAGCAGCGAACAGTGCCGGGGCCGGCGCAGGGAGCAGGGCACGCCCCGCGTTGAGTCGTCGGCTGAGCGGGATCCTTGCCGATCCGGCGTATCCTGATGGGCGAACGCAAGCGTGCATGGTCATCGTTCGGCCGCCGGCGCCGCTGTTGATCAGTGGTTCGCGAGGGGCTCGGCCGAGAGCGTGAGCGCCGTCCGGTCGGCAGTTCCCCGAGAAGAAGAAGGTCATCCCGTGCGCCTGGTCGTGCAGATTCCGTGTCTGAACGAGGAAGAGACGCTCCCGATGGTGCTGTCCACCATCCCGAAGCAGATCGACGGGATCGACGACATCATCATCCTGGTGATCGACGACGGTTCCTCAGATCGCACCGTCGAGGTCGCCAGGGAGCACGGGGTCACCCACTTCGTCCGCCATGCCCGCAACCGTGGCCTGGGCCGCTCCTTCCACGACGGGGTGCAGCGTGCGTTGGAACTCGGCGCCGACATCGTGGTGAACACCGACGGCGACAACCAGTACCCGCAGGAGATGATCGGCGAGTTAGTGCGCCCGATCCTCGAAGGGCGCGCCGAGATCACCATCGGTGACCGGCAGACGGCCGAGATCGAGCACTTCTCCGGCTTCAAGAAGCGGATGCAGAAGTTCGGCAGCGACGTCGTCAACATGGCCGCCGGCACCAAGCTCCCCGACGCGGCGTCCGGGTTTCGCGCCTACTCGCGCGACAGCCTGATGCTGCTGAACACGATCACCCGCTTCAGCTACTGCATGGAGACGATCATCCAGGCGGGCAACAAGAAGCTGAAGATCGAGAGCGTCCCGATCCGGACGAACCCGAAGACCCGCGAATCCCGACTGTTCAAGTCGATGCGCGAGCACATGATGAAGTCCGCCGGAGCGATCATCCGGGCCTACATCATGTACAAGCCGTGGGCCATCTTCTCGCTGTTCGGCGGCATCTTCGCCGCCCTCGGCATCATCTTGCTCGGCCGGTTCCTGATCCTGCAGTTCCAGACCAACCCCGGGCAGCACGTGCAGTCGGTGATCGTCGGCGCGGTGAGCATCGTGCTGGCCATCCTGATGCTCGTCATCGGCATCACCGCCGACCTCATCCGTACCAACCGGATGTTGATCGAGGACACGCTGGAACACACCAAGAAGATGCGCTTCGGACGGGACGAGTACATCCCGCTGAACGAGGAGCAGGCCCTGCACCGCGATCAGCCGGTCGGCAGCCTCATGCCCCGCTCACCGCTGGGCGTGAAGCGCACTGCGACCGAGGATGAGCGGCCGACGGTCGTCGAGTCCGTGAGCACCCCGGTGCCCGCCGACCCGAGCGGAGTGACCCAACCGGTGCGCTCGTCCGCCCGCTGACCGGCGGATCCGTGGTCGGCCGGGGATCCAGCGCCCGCAGCTCCGTCGACCCGTTCCGGGTGATGCAGGTGCTGGCGGCTGCGAGTGCCCGTCGGGCGACCGGTGCGGCGACCTACGATCTCACCGCCGGTCAGCCGTCGAGCCCTGCACCGAGCGCTGCCAGGGCTTTGGTGCACGAGTCGCTCGAGACCCAGGTCCTCGGCTACACCCCCACCCCGGGGATCCCGGCGTTGCGCGAGGGGATCGCCGCGCTGTACCTCGATCGGTACGGCCTGACCGTCGATCCGGCAGCGGTGTTCGTCACCACCGGGTCGTCGTCCGGATTCATCCTGTCGTTCCTGGCCGCGTTCGATGTCGGCGACGTCGTCGCGGTGGCCTCGCCCGGCTACCCCGCCTACCGGAACACGTTGCAGGCGCTGGGATGTGAGGTTCTCGACCTGCCCTGCGGGCCAGAGACCCGTTACCAGCCGACGGTCGCGATGCTGGAGCAGCGACTGGCGGACGGGCACCGCATCGACGGCCTGATCATCGCCTCGCCGGCGAACCCGACCGGCTCGATGTTGGCGCCGGACGAGGTCGCCGCTCTGACCGCGTTCTGCGCGGCCAGGGGGATCCGGCTGATCTCCGACGAGATCTACCACGGCATCACCTACGGCACCCGTCGACAATCGTGTGCGTGGACGACCGATCGGTCGGGCATCGTCGTCAACTCCTTCTCCAAGTACTTCTCGATGACGGGCTGGCGGATCGGGTGGCTGCTGGTGCCGGAGGATCTTCGGACGGCGGTGGAGGCGTTGTCAGGCAACCTGTCGATCTGCCCGCCGGCGATCTCGCAGATCGCGGCCCTGGGCGCATTGGACGCGATCGCCGAGTGTGACGCTCACGTGCAGCGGTATGCGGCGAACCGTCGAATCCTGATCGACGGGCTCGCCTCGGTGGGCATCACGGACGTCGCGCCACCGGACGGCGCGTTCTACGTCTATGCGGACGTCTCCCACCTGACGGACGACAGCGCAGTCTGGGTGAGCCACCTACTGGCGGACACCGGGGTCGCGATCGCCCCTGGGATCGACTTCGATGTCCGCCGTGGGCACCGCTTCGTCCGATTCTCGTTCGCCGGGTCGGACATGGACGTCGCGGCCGCTCCGGCCGTCGTAGGTGAATATCTCACCCGGTAGGGCGAACCGCAGGACGCACGACGCGCTCTGCCGGGTCGACGGTAGCGCTGGGTGACCTGAACCCGTACGGATTCAACAAGGCTGCCGCTCCGCGGCCTGCCATTCACCCATCAGGAGTCTCCAGCCGCACTGTGCGTCATTCTTCATCCGTATGGTTGAACGTGATGACGTCCATAAGGCGGATCGGGTTTCGTACGATGTCCTCGGAACGCGGGCAGGAGTGCCCGGGTGTGCCCATCGAACGTCGTTCCGCCCACGGGGGACCCCCGTCACTACCTTTCGGAGCAGTCATGAGCGTCGTCACCGATCCCACCGTCCCCACCGCTCCCGTTCGCCGACGCGACCGGCGCCGCAAGTTTCGCGCGGTGCTCGCCGCAGGACTCGTGCTCGGCGTCGGCGGTGCGGTGACGCTGGCTGCCTGGAACGACTCGGAGTACGCGACCGGCACGTTCACCGCCGGCACCTTCAACATGTAGGGCAGCATCGACGGCACCGCGTTCGCCGACCACGCCACCACCGGCACCGCTGTCACGCTGCCGTTCACAGTCGCCCCGACGAACCTGTCGCCGAACACGACGGTGTACTCGCCGTTCGCGGTCCGGTTGGCCGTCGGCACCACGACCGGCGCGTCGGTCGCCGTGCAGGCGGTCACCAACACCGGCGTCGTCACCAATCTGACCTACACCATGGTGACCACCGGTTCCATCACCTGCTCGGCAGCGACGATCACCGCGGCGGCCGGGCCGGCCATCCTCGTGCCGGCGGGCACTGCCCTGACCTCGGTCGCGACCCAGTCGACGTTCACCCTCGCGCAGGGAGCCAATGCCACCACTCCCGGAGCGACCCAGTTCCTCTGCTTCGCCGTCACCGCGGGCGCCGGCCTCGCGCAGGGTCAGTCGGGCACTGCCACCTGGCAGTTCCTCGCCACGTCCACCTGATCAGGGTGATCGGCGCCCTGCCGGGCCACCATCGGCTGCGCAGCGCGCGGGACCCGCTGTCTGACGGCGAGCGAGGACGCATCATGACGAGCACCCAGCAGCGCGCCCGTGGCGGATCCCGCCCCGGACGGGCCGATGGTGCACGCCGGCGACGCCGATGGGGATCACGGCTCGGCGACGTCCTGCTGACCCTGGCTTCCGTCGGCGGGGTGATCTGCATCCTCGCCGTCATCGCTGCGGTGCTGTTCAAGGTCAGCCTGATCATGTTCTCCACCGGTTCGATGGCGCCGACCATCCCCGCGGGATCGGTCGCAGTGGTCCGGCAGATCCCGGCCGCCGAGGTGGCGGCCGGCGACGTGGTGACGGTGGATCGGCCGGGGCAACTCCCGGTGACGCACCGCGTGCGTGCCGTCGAGCCCGGCCAAGGTGACGTGCGCGTGCTGACCCTTCGCGGTGATGCGAACGCGCAGGACGACGCGGTCACCTATCCGGTGAGCACCGTCCGGATCGTGCTGTTCTCGGTGCCGAAGCTCGCCGCGGTGATCGTCTCGTTGGCGGATCCGTTCGTCCTCGGCGGGATCACCGTGGTGATGGCCACCGTGGTCATGTGGGCGTTCTGGCCACGTCGCCGGCCCGAGCGAAGCGACGAGGCCGGACCATCGGCGGACGCAGAACCCGCGGGTGACGCCGAGCATCTGAACGGGACCGACCAGCTGAACGGGACCGAGCCTCTCGGCGGGTCCGAGCCTCTCCGCGAGGCAGGCCCCGCTGTCGCGCAGGACGAGCAGACGGGGGCGGCGACCGCCGCCGGTCGACACCGAGCCGTCACCACGACCGGGGCCGCTGCTGTCGGTCTGCTGTTCCTGTTCGGTGCGGTCGCCGGCGCCCCGGACGCCCGGGCCGCCACCGTCGAGCGGGTGGTCCAGGGGTCGGTGCTCCGCCTCACCACCATCGGTGACGATGCCGCGATGACCCGGATGCAACCCGGCGTCCCGGTCGTCTGGCAGGTCGGGGTGACGACCCGGACCCTCGAACCCGGCACGATCGATCTCGCGCTGCGGGTCTCGGGTCCGCTGGCCACCTCCCCCTCCGGACTGCAGTTGCGAGTGTCGGCCTGTGACAGTCGGTGGGTGGCCGGTCGATGCCTCGCGGACGAGCGGACCGTGATCGTCGCAGGTCCGGCCGAGCGCTACACCAGCCGGTCCTATGAAGTCGGCAGCATGTCGGCGGACCAGCAGCGGTGGTTGCTCGTGACGGCCTGGCTGCCGGAGGGGTCGATCGCCCAGGGCCGTTCTGCGACGGTGACGGTGGCAGCGAGCGGGATCGGGGAGACGGTCGCGGCGCAGCCCGGTGCGCCGGGACCCGCCGTCCCGCTGCCGCCGGTCGTCGGCAGCCCCTCGGATCCCGGCGTCTTCCTGCCGAACACCGGCGTGGGTGCCGGGGTTCGGCTCGCGCTGTTCGCGGGCCTGGTGGCGCTGGCCGCCGGGCTGGTCCTGCTCGGGGCCACCCGCCGTCGGAGCCGGGAGACATCATGCGCCGCTTGAGATCTCGGGTCGCGCTCGTCGTGGCGGGTCTTGTATTCGGAGTCCTCGCACTGCTGAGCACGGCGCCGACATCGGCGTCCTGGAACGACCGGGAGTATGCCAAGGCGACCTTCAGGGCGGCCACGGTCAACCCGCCGCGCACCCTGGTGTGTGCGGCTTCGGGTCTGCTGACCAACGTCCGACTGACCTGGACGGTGCCGGCAACGGGTGGCGCCGGATACACCGCCTACACCTATGCGATCGTGCCGTTGTCGGGGAGTTACCCGCCCGGCTCCGGAACCATCGCGGCAGGAACGACGACCTTCACGCTGCCTGGCACGTTCCTGAGCGCCCTGGGCACCGGGCGGTTCGAATTGCGCGCCTTCAACGCCACCTACGGGTGGTCCTCCGTAGCGGTCACCGCCACCGTCGGCACGACCATCGGCGTGGTGAGTACCTGCTCGGTGCCCTGAGATCACCCGACCGACCCTGACCCGAAGATCAGGGCCGATCCCCGATGTCGCAACACTTCTGCTCGAGCATCCTGGAGTGAGATCGGCGCGGGAGGGTCCCGGGTGCCGATATCAAGGAGTTGAGCTCGATGGACAAGATCCTCAAGATCGCCGGCATCGTCGTGGTTGCCTGGATCGCTCTCGGACTGCTGGGGCTGATCTTCAAGTTCCTGGTCGGCGCGGTGTTCTGGGTCGGTCTGATCGCCGGTGGCATCTGGCTGTTCAGCGCCGTCACCGGACGCAACCGCCGGGCGATGGGCGCCGAGCGCCACAGCACGCTGCACTGACCGCGGTCCGCGACGCCGACCTGGGGAGATCCTGACTCAGGCGGCGTTCTCGCCCGGCGGGCCGGCCTGGGCAGCGATCGCCGCAACCTGGGCCTCGTCGAACTCGAAGACGATCTCGCCGTCGCGCTCGGACGGGGCGTTGATGACGGTGACCCGCGGATCGCCCTGACCGACAGCGGGGATCTCGACCAGTGCGCAGGCCGATCCCACGACGCTGCGGTGCCGGCCACGGCGGACGGTGACGTCGCAGGTCTCGGCGACTGCGGGACCGACCGAGACGGTGACGCCGCGGGCCAACGTGGTGAGCGGGTGGTGGTAGTGGCCGCAGAGCACCAGGCGTACGCCACCGGCCGCGCAGATGTCGAGCAAGAGCTGCGGGTACTGCAGTTCCAGGGAGGCCAGCAGGTGGGTCGAGGCGGGGATCGGCGGATGGTGGACCAGCACGACCGTGCCCTGGTCGGCCTGCGAGAACATCAGCGATTCGACCAGTCGGTCGAGCTTGTCGGGGTTCACCTCGCCGTACCCGAAGCCGGGCACGGAACTGTCGAGCCGGACGATGCCGAAGCCGCGCACCACGTCGGTGCCGTCCCGCGGGCCGACGAGCTGCTCGAAGGCCGCTCGATCGTCATGGTTTCCCATCACGTAGAACGCCCTGGCCCCGTGCCGGGCGGCGAACGGTTCGATCAGGGCGACGAGCTTGCGGTACGAACCGACGCTGCCGTCCTCACTCAGATCGCCGGTCACGACGACCAGATCGAGGTCTTCGAGGGTGTCTGCCTGGGCGAGCACCCGCTGCAGGGCGGCCGTGGTGTCGACGATGCCGTGATGCAGCGTGTCATCACCGAACAGATGGGTGTCGGACAAGTGCAGGATACGGAGCGGCTGCGTCCAGGGTGTCACTCGAGTGAGGGTAGAGAATCGAATGCAGTAAGTCACCGTTCACTTTGTTGCGCAACTCCGCGCCTCGTTGACAGCCACCTACATGAATTCTTGACGACGAGCGGCCCGTCGCAGGTCAGGGGCGACGGCGCTGCCATCGTCCGTTCCCGACGCGGTGCCCGCACGCGGTGACGACTGGATGAAGTTCCTCCGAGGAACCGGCTTCCGCGTCTCCCACCTGCGGTTATGTTGTCAGTTGTCTGACCTGCTGGTGCTCCGGTTCGTCCCGATGTCCTTGCTCGGGGCGGCCGTCAACCGAGCCCGAGCGGCCTCGCGGATCGTTCGGGTCAGCGCATCGATCCGATCCGTGTGCAGGTTCCACACCTGCCAGTACAACGGAACCTCCAGGGCTGGCTGGTCCAGCCGCACCACTGAGCCGTCTGCCACGGCACGGACGGCCTGGGCATCCGGCAGCACGCCCCAGCCGAGGCCGGCCAGCACAGCCTCCCGGTAGCCGTCCGCGGCCGGCAGGTGGTGCTGGGGTGGGTCCCACTCGTCGACGGAACTCTGCCGGGCGATCTGTCGGAGCAGTCGGTGCTGGAGGTCGTCCTTGACGTTGAAACGCACCATCGGCATCCGTGCCCAGTCGGGCCCGTCCGGCGTGTGGTGGGCGGCGAGCAGAGCCGGGGTGGCGACCGGCTGGTAGCGCTGCGAGCCCAGTGGGAGCACCGTGCAGCCGGCGATCGGTACCGGGTCCGAGGTCACCGCCCCGATCACCGTGCCGGCCCTGAGCAGGCCCCCGGAATGTGCTTCGTCCTCGACGTGGATGCGCAACAGGGTGTCGCGAGCGACGGCCACCGACCGCAGCACGGTGGTGAACCAGTCGGCGAGCGAATCGGCATTCACTGCGATGGCCGTCACCGCCGGTCCGGCCGCGCCCACCCCGAGCAGCCGATGCGTCTCGTCCTCCAGCGCCTCGAGCCGGAAGGCGTGGCGCAGCACCAGCTCTCCGGCCTCGGTCGCCGTGCACGGTGAGCCGCGGCGCAGCAACACTTTCCCGACCGAGTTCTCCAGGGCTTTGATGCGCTGGCTGACTGCGGACGGAGTGATGTTCAGTGCCCGCGCCGCCGCCTCGAAGGTGCCGGCCCGGACGATGGCGCTGATCGCCCTGAGTTGATCGCGTTCCATGAAGCGCAGTTAATCATCATGAAGAATCATTCGTTGGACTGTTCATGACTCGCGGCCGCACAGTGGAACGGTGCTCGCTCAGGTCGTCGTCGGATTCCTCACCGGTTTGTCGCTCATCGTCGCCATCGGTGCCCAGAACGCGTTCGTCCTCCGGCAGGGGTTGACTTCGCGCCACGTCGGGCTCGTGGTCACCATCTGCATCACCGGCGACGTGCTCCTGATCCTGGCGGGGGTGGCCGGCCTCGGAGCACTGGTCGCCACCCACGCAGGCGTGCTCACAGTGCTGAGGGTGGCGGGCGGGGCATACCTGCTGTGGTTCGGGATCCGTTCACTACTGGCCGCCCGGACACCGACCGGCATGACGGGAGCCGGCGCCGGAGCGTCCGCGAGGGTGGTGGCGCTGACCGCGCTGGCGTTGACGTTCCTCAACCCGCACGTCTATCTGGACACGGTGTTGATGCTCGGCACGCTCGCCAATCGCGCGGGTGGGACTTCTCGTTGGTGGTTCGCCGGCGGTGCCGTGCTGGCCAGCATCCTGTGGTTCACCGGCCTGGGGTTCGGAGCCAGACGGGCCTCGCGCTGGGTGTCCCGGCCACGGGTCTGGCAACTGATAGACCTGGCCATCGGGCTGGTCATGATCGCCCTCGCCACGCTGCTGGTCCTGCCGCTGTTCGGCTGAGCCGCTCCTGGGCCGGCCGGCCCAGGAGCGTGCGTCAGGCGGTGACCGCCACGGTGATCTGGTGGTACCCGGTGGCCCCGTCGGGCAGCACGTCGGAGTCCACGGCGATCTGCGCGTTGCCGAATCGGTCGATCGCCCGACACCGCAGCTTGTACGTCCCTGGGCTCGCTTGCCAGGTCGTCCGCCACTGCACCCAGGTGTCCAGCGACACCGGCCGGGACAGCTCGCAGTCCTGCCACGCTCCCCAACCGGACCCGTCGTCGGTCTGGATCTGCACGGCATCCACGCCGGTGTGCTGCGCCCAGGCAACCCCGGCGACGGTCACCGCGCCCGCCGAGGCCTGGTCTCCGGGGACGTCGATCCGTGACGACAGCTTGATCGGGCCGCGCTCGGACCAGCCGAGTCCGGTCCAGTAGGCCATCACCTCGGAGAACTTGGTCACCTCCAGGTCGATGACCCACTTGGTCGCCGAGACGTAGCCGTACAGGCCGGGGACCACCATCCGCACCGGGAACCCGTGCTCCACCGGCAGCGGCTCTCCGTTCATCCCGATCGCCAGCAGCGCATCCCGGGCATCGGTGAGCGCCACCAGCGGGGTGGAGCAGGTCCACCCCTGCTTGTCGGTCGAGAGCACGCAATCCGCTCCGCCGTTCGTACCGGCCATGGCCAGCACATCGGAGATCCGTACGCCCTGCCAGAGCGCGTTGCCGACGAGGTCACCGCCCCGCGGATTGGAGACGCACGTCAAGGTGACCATCGCTGCCGTCTGGTCCATCTGCAGGAGTTGCTCGTAGGTGATCTCCATCGGGGTGTCGACGAGGCCGTGGATCTTGAGCGACCAGTCGGCCGACGGGATCTGCGGGACGTCGAACGCGGTGTCGATGCGGTAGAACGCATCGTTCGGGGTGACGTAGCTGCTCAGCCCCTTCACGGTGTCGAAGGTGGCTGCATCGATGGTCGACGTGGGCGTCGCCGAGGCGATGGCCGACGAGGTGCTCCGGGGCAGTGCTGTCGTGCTCGGTGCTGTCGTGCTCGGTGCTGTCGTGCTCGGTGCTGTCGTGCTCGGTTCGGTCGTGCTGGGTGCAGTGGTGCTCGACGCGCGCGACGTCGAGGTGCCGGCTCGGCCGGCGACCGGGGGCAACACCACCTGCGCGCGAGATGCGGTGACCGCCGCGTCGGAGGGCACCAGCCGCGACAGGCCGCCGACGACCAGGGCACCGAACGTGCCCAGTCCGACGAGTTGCACGAACCGACGTCGCGTTCCGTCCGGCGCTGCCGGCGCCGCAGCGGCTCCGCGCGCGGCGGACGACGTCGTGGGTGATGGTGCCCTGCCGTCGGGTTGTCGGAAGGCCAGGTGGAGGAAGGCGATCCCGGCGGCCAGGCCGATCACCAGCCCGAGCAGATCGACCGGCGAGGATTCGGTGCGAGCCAGGACGGCCGAGCCGGCGGCCACACCGAGCACCGCGGTGCTGGTCATCGCCAGCCGCCAGCGGAACGCGGCGATCACCCCGACTCCCGCGCCGAACAGCAACGAGACCACCCCGATGCCCACCCCGAGGAAGATCTTGTCGCCGGGAGCACCGAGGTTCTCCTTGGCCCATTCGACGAGCCAGCCTGGACTGATGTCGATCACCGAGGTGCCCAGGGAGTACACCGGCGACGCCGCGGGTCCGAGCACTCCGGTCCAGTGTCCGACAGCTGCCACCAGCTCGGAGACGGCCACCGTCAGTGCCACCGACAGCAGCCCGAGCACGGCGGCTCGCAGCGCGCCGGTCCG
Organism: Nakamurella sp.; assembly: GCA_037720195.1. Lineage (GTDB taxonomy): Bacteria > Actinomycetota > Actinomycetes > Mycobacteriales > Nakamurellaceae > Nakamurella. The sequence goes on from JBBJML010000013.1 coordinate 40,054, forward strand.
CCGGGACGGCGAAGGACGTGCCTGGGATGGACGGGTCCGAATGGGGCTGTTCATCAGGGCTCATTCCCCCGGGTGGGTGGTGAACACGGCGACGAACCCGGGAGATCCGGCCGCTGATCCCAGAATGCCACGCCGACGTTCACCCCACTGGTGGACGGAGGTCGGAGGACCCATCCGGGGGGGCCTACGATCCGAACCACTGTTCGACCAGGCGGAGTTCTCTCCGCTCGGTGATTTCGCGTCATGGCAACACGGCACCACACCACAGCACCCGAAGACCTTTCATACTGCTTACATTCGCTCGACCCGTACTCGCCCAGGAGATCCGATGCCAGCTCGATCATTGTCCGCTGTGCCGGACGACGGCGGTGGCGGTGTGAGTACCCCGGAACAGCTCATGGAGCGAATCGCGCGGGCAGACGAGTCGGCGTTCGCCGAGCTCTATGACGCGTTCTCGGCCCGGGTGTTCGGACTGGCCCGCCGGGTGGTCCGTGATCCGTCGCAGGCCGAGGACGTCGCCCAGGAAGTTTTCCTGGAGATCTGGCGACGCGCGACCCGCTTCGATGCGAAGAAGGGTTCCGCGACGGCCTGGATCCTGACCCTCACCCATGCCAGGTCGGTCGACCGGGTCCGGTCTGCCCAGGCGGCGCTGGAGCGCGACACCAAGGTCGCCTCCCGCTCCACCGAGCGCGACGTGGACACGGTCGTCGAGACCGTCGAGTCCAACATCGAGCGGACGAATGTCCGGCGGTGTCTGTCCACCCTGACCGAGTTGCAGCGGGAGTCCGTCGGACTCGCCTACTACAGCGGTTACACCTACGCCGAGGTCGCTCGCGTCCTCGGCGCTCCACTGCCCACCATCAAGACGCGCTTGCGGGATGGGCTCATCCGCCTGCGCGATTGCCTCGGGGTGAGCTCATGACCATCCGACCGCTGGGAAGCGGACGTTCGTCCGATCCTGAAATCCATCTGCTGACCGGCGCCCGCGCCCTCGGTGCCGTCGACACCGCCGAGGCGCAGAGCTTCGACGACCACCTGGCGGACTGCCCCACCTGCGCGGAGGAATACCGCTCCCTGCTCGAGACCGCGGCCGTGCTCGGTTCCGCCGAGGCGACGTCCGCGCCTCGGGCGCTGCGCCGCCGCGTTCTCCAGGACGTCTCGCACACGCGGCAGCTGCCGCCGGACGTGACGTCCCTGCAGGGCCGTCGGCCGGTCTGGCGCCGCCCGGTGACCTGGCTCGCGGCCGCTGCGGCCGCGGCCGTGATCGCCACCGGCACGACGCTCGTGGTGACGCAGTCCGATCGGACGATGACCGCGGCCGAGATGCAGTCGTGCGTTGCTGCGGCACCGGACACGGTGACGAGTACCCCGACGGTCGGTAGCGGAGGTGACATCAGGTGGGCGGCCAGCTGCAAGGCTGCAGTGGTGCAACTCCCTGAGATGGGCAGCCTCCCGGCCGATGCCGACTTCGAGGTCTGGCAGGTCGACGCCACTGGTGCGCACTCGGTCGCCATCGCGAAGAAGTCCGCGGACGGCAGCATCGCGCCGGCGATCGTGACCATCAGGATGACAGGTACCGACAAGTCGATCGCGGTGACCAGGGAGAAGGCCGGCGGGTCGAGCTCGGGTCAGCCCACCACGGAGCCGATCTGGCAGGTCGAGCTCTGATCCAGCGGTAGCGGTACCGCCCATGAACGTCGGCGGCTCGGGAACTCGCCTTCCCGGGCCGCCGGCTCTGTTCTGTGTCCGGGGGAGTGACGACCGGCCCTGCGGCCAGGCCGGGTCGAACGGTGCCCCGAACGCAGCACGACGCACCTCGATCTCACGAGCACAGCAGTCGTTTCGGTCTCCGGTTCGCGGATTCAGCCGGCCGCATGTGGTGATCCGCGCCCGCATGCAACCCCGCTCGCGATAGGTTCCGTCCATCCGACAGCGGCTGGAGGCGACACTCGTGGACCCCGCGGAGGAGGCTGAGTTCACTGCCTACGTCGAATCGCGTCGCGCGCGCACCCGCCGGACCGCGCATCTGCTGTGCCGGGACTGGCATCGTGCCGACGACCTCACCCAGATCGCGTTCGTCAAGCTCTACGGCGCCTGGACGCGGATCCGCGACACGGCGGCCCGCGACTCGTACCTCCGCTCTTGCCTGGTGCGGGCAGTCATCGACGAGTCGCGACGACCGTGGCGCCGGGAACACGACACCGACGAGGTCCCGGACGGCGGCGGTCGGTCGTTCGCACCCGCCGGGTTCGGTGCGCCGGCCGCGCACAGCAGCGATCACGCCGGAGCGGTTGCCGACCGTCAGGTCGTGCGCTCCGCGCTGGAGGCGATCCCTCCGGGTCAGCGGGTGATCCTGGTGTTGCGGTACTACGACGGGCTGGACGTTGCAGCGACGGCGTCGACCCTGGGCTGCTCGGAAGGAAACGTGAAGTCGCAGACCGCTCGCGGTCTGCAAGCACTCAAGGTGGCACTCGGGCCGGAAGGCCTGGCGGCATTCGGAAGGGAGGTGAACAAGGATGCCTGAGCACGACGGGAACGACCCGGTCGAACCGACCGATCCGTTCGACGAGCTGGAGCCGATCGATCTGGCTGCGCTGTTCGGCGACGAGCTGGACGACGAGCCCGACGATGTCGGTGATGTCGGGCTGGACGAGGCCGTCGGTGAGCCGGACGAGGCCGACGCCCTGCTGCTGGCGCAGCTGTTCGCCACCGACCTGGCCGACGAGCCGGCCTCCCGGTTCTCCGTTGCCGACCTCGTGGCTGTCGCCCGTCCTGCGGATGGTGCCGACTCCGGCGCCGCTGCTGCCGCCACTACTCAACGGTCCGCCCCGGATCCTGCTGTGAGGCGGGCCCGCGACGCAGCGATGGACGAAGTGGCGCGCCGACGCCGGCGCCGCAGCTGGACGTCCCGCGGCCTGCTGGCGGCGGCTGCGGTCGCTGTGCTCGCCGTCGGGGCCACCGCGGCCCTGAACTCCCAGGGCGGATCGGACACCGCATCGTCGAGCTCTTCCGAGCTCAACGCAGCCGGCGCGGTCAGCCGGAACGGCCAGCAGGCCTACTCGGCCGCGGGGTCGTCGGTCCAGCAAGCCGCCCCGGCAGGCACTCCTGAGTCCTCAGGTGCCGTCGCGCCGGCGCCGAACGCGCCGAACGCGCCGAGCTCGGGCGGCTCCGGTGCCACGGTGAAGAGCCCGTCGGAGATGTCAGGTGGTGGCAGCGGTTCCGCCCCGGACCAGGGCGGAACCGAATCCGGGTCTTCGGCCGCGAGCACGAGCGATTCCAGCGAGACGTCCAGTGCGTCCGGCAGCGCCTCATCCGCACCCGCAGGCACGCTCACCGTCGCCACGCGGTGTCAGCTTCCCCGGCTCTCCGGTGCGGCAGTTGCCGCAGCGGTGGGGGCCCTGGGAAGGCCGAGTTCCGTGCAGCTCGATGCGGCTGTCGATCCGCTCGGAGCCTGCCGTGACCAGGTGATCTCCGGGCAGGTCTTCGTGACCGGCGACGGCAGTCGGCTGACCGTGCTGGTGGCCCAGGACCTCGATGTCGAACTCAGCGCCGGTGGTCCTACCAGTTCCAGCGGCGCGGCCGTGAGGTCGGCGCAGCTCCACAACGGTGTGTCGCGGGTGCTGGTGACGACCCCGGCGGGCAGCTCGGTCACCGATCGGCAGCTGACCCAGGTCGCGACCGCGGTGCTCGGCGCGCAACGCTGACGCGTCCTCGTCGGTGTCCGGAGTTCTCGCGGACTCTGGGAGAATCGAGGAGTGACGACCGTGACCCCCGATGTCCTGGCCCAGCGCTACGCCTCCGAGCAGATGCGCGCCATCTGGTCGGCGGAGAACAAGATCATCGCCGAACGACGCCTGTGGCTGGCCGTGCTGCGCGCACAGATCGCAGCGGGAGTGCCGACGGAGGACGGCGCCGTCGACGCCTACGCTGCGGTCGTCGAGCAGGTCGACCTCGCCTCGATCGCGCAGCGCGAGCGGGTCACCAAGCACGACGTGAAGGCGCGCATCGAGGAGTTCAACGCACTGGCCGGTTTCGAGGTCATCCACCGCGGGATGACCAGTCGGGACCTCACCGAGAACGTGGAGCAATCCCAGATCCTGCAGGCGCTGAGCCTGGTTCGCGACCGCTCCGTGGCCTTGTTGCGACGGCTCTCCGAGCGGAGCGCCGAGTACGCCGACCTGGTGATGTCCGGTCGCTCGCACAACGTGCCCGCCCAGGCGACCACGCTCGGCAAGCGGTTCGCCTCTGCTGCAGATGAGGTGTTGATTGCCCACGAGCGCATCGACTCCCTGCTGGGCAGGTACCCGATGCGCGGGATCAAGGGGCCGGTGGGTACCGCCCAGGACATGCTCGACCTGCTCGGATCCGCGGATGCCGTCGCAGCGCTGGAAAGTGCCGTGGTGCAGGAGGTTTCGGGAACCGATCGGGTGCTGGACTCGGTCGGCCAGGTGTACCCGCGCTCGCTCGACCACGACGTGCTCTCCGCGCTGGTGCAGCTGGCGGCCGGGCCGTCGTCATTGGCCACGACGATCCGCCTGATGGCCGGGGCGGAGTTGGCCACCGAGGGCTTCCGGCCGGGGCAGGTCGGCTCGTCGGCCATGCCGCACAAGATGAATGCCCGCTCGTGCGAACGGGTGTGTGGGCTGGCCGTCGTCCTGCGCGGGTTCGCGTCGATGGCAGCCGAACTCTCCGGTGCGCAGTGGAACGAGGGTGACGTGTTCTGCTCGGTCGTCCGCCGCGTGGCCCTTCCCGATGCGTTCTACGCGATCGACGGTCTGCTGGAGACGTTCCTGACCGTGCTCGACGACTTCGGTGCCTACCCGGCCGTCATCGAGCGCGAGCTGTTGCGGTACCTGCCGTTCCTGGCCACGACCAAGGTGCTGATGTCCGCGGTGCGGGCCGGCGTTGGCCGCGAGGTGGCGCACGAGGCGATCAAGGAACATGCGGTCGCGGTCGCGTTGGAAATGCGGGAGCGGGGCCGTACCGACAACGACCTGCTGGAGCGGTTGGCCGCAGATGACAGACTGCCGCTGGATCTTCCTGCGCTGCAGGCACTCCTGGCCGCTCCGTTGTCGTTCACCGGCGCAGCTCGGTCGCAGATCGAAGCGGTGGCTGGCCGGATCGCTGGCCTCGTCCAGGAGTATCCGGACGCTGCCGCCTACACGCCCGGCGACATCCTCTGAGGTCTGTTCCTCACCCGGTGGTCGAGCAAGCGAGGAACGAGCGCTTCGAGACCCCTTCGAAAGCGGGAGCGCTCCAGCGGGCGATCTGACCGGATCTCGAATCACTTCGGTGATCTCAGTGTGAGTCTGGTGTTGCCGCTTCGGCGGTGGTTGGGTTCTTCACACCTGGTGTCTGGCTCCTCCGGTGATTGTCGCCCTTTGGGCTGACCTGCGCTCGTTGTGCCGACGCCGGGTGTGAAGGACCGGCCGGCATGACTTGATAGGAGCGTGGCACCGCCCCCACTGAGATGTGTCTGCTGACCGGTCCAACCGTCCCATTCACATACGAGGTGAAGGAGGCAACCGTCATGGTTGTTGTCGGAGCGGATGTACACAAGCGGACCCACACGTTCGTTGCGGTCGATGCGGTCGGAAAGCAACTCGGGAAGCTCACCGTGGAGGCGACCACGGAGGGTCATTTCAAGGCGTTGAAGTGGGCTGGCGGCCAGTTCGGCGAGGTGGTGTGGGCGATCGAGGACTGCCGGCATCTGTCGGCCCGGCTGGAGCGGGATCTGCTGGGTGCGGGGCAGCGGGTGGTGCGGGTACCGCCGAGATTGACCGGTCAGGCACGCTCGACGGCGCGGGAGCGGGGCAAGTCCGATCCGATCGATGCGCTGGCGGTGGCGCGGGCGTTCCTGCAGAACCCGGACCTGCCGGTGGCGACGCACGATGAGGTGTCCCGGGAGTTGAAGCTGCTGGTGGATCGGCGGGAAGCCCTTGTCGGGCAGCGCACGCGGTCGATCAACAGCCTGCGGTGGCGCATCCATGACCTGGAGGCCGGGCGGGACCCGAAATCGTTGATCCTGGCCAAGCACCAGAATGTGCTGCGCGATTGGCTGGCCGGCAAGCCCGGCCTCGTCGCGGAGTTCGCCCGCGACGAACTCGCCGAGATCATCGAGCTGACCAGCCGGATCAAGCAGCTCGAGCAGCGCATCGGAAAGCTCACCGAACAGGTCGCACCAGCACTGTTGGCGATGCCCGGGTGTGGTGCGTTGACCGCCGCGAAACTCGTCGGCGAGTCGGCGGGGATCACCCGCTTCGCGACACCCTCGAAGTTCGCCCGCCACGCGGGAGTGGCACCGATCCCGGTGTGGTCCGGCAACACCGCCGGCCGGGTCCGATTGACCCGGTCCGGAAACCGGCAACTCAACGCCGCGCTGCACCGCATAGCGATCACCCAGATCCGCCTCGACGGAGCCGGGAAGGCCTACTACGACCACAAGAAGACTGAAGGCAAGTCCAACCGCGAGGCGATCCGCAGCCTGAAACGCGCCCCTCATCCGCACCGTGTTCAACCACCTCACCACCGACCACCACAACCGCGAAACACTGGTGATACCCGCCGCGGCTTGACATAGGAGCAACGAGCAAGCGAGGAACGAGCGCGTAGAGCTGGGCCACGTGGGTGTTGTCCTCCGCGCCCCAGCTGCCGCCCTGGATCAGGGTCGTCTTCGTCGTGGTGACCAGGTTGTCTGTCGGAGAGTTGAGCACCATCGCGTCCATCCGGTAGGCGCCGGCGTTGAACCAGGTCAACACGTACTTGCTGCCGTACCGACGCAAGCACATCTCACCGAACGTGCCGCCGAGCACCTCGGTCGCCGGCTTGCCCCAGCCCCAGCTGCCGGAGGCATAGCCCCACGGCTGGTAGGCGGCCTTGTTCTCGAGACTGTCCTTCTGTACGCGGTACAGGATCAGACCCTTGTCGCGCTGGAAGCCGGTGCCGTAGATGTAGACGAAGTCATCGGGACCGAGCGCCCAGGTGATGAGCTGGAAGCGGCCACCGTCCTGGGTGCCGTCGAACCTGACCCCGGTGTGTGTCCAGTTCTCACCCGAGTCGGTCGACTTCCAGATCTCCGTCCACCGGACCTGACCGAACGTCGGTCCGTTCACGATGGCCTGCAGGTACATCGTGGAGCCGACGGTGATGATGTCGGACGGGATCACCGTCGCGAAGTAGGAATCGTGCGGGTGGTCCCAGAGCTGCTTCGCGGTGGGTCCGCCGACCGCTCCGTTGAAGAAGATGGGGTTGCCGGAGGAGCTCGCCGAGTACAGCCCTACCGGCGATCGCCAGTTGGGGCCTCCGGAGTGGTCGGCGAAGGTGTCGCCGAAGATGTACAGGTTCCGGCCGTCCGGGCAGCGGGCCGGGATCCCGAGGTCAGTGGCGCCGACTCCGTAGACCGGGGCGGTGCCGGTACCGGCGATGACCTTGATCTTCTGGACCGACGGCGCAGCGGACGCCGGAGCTGCCGGCCCGAGCGCTGTCAACGGACCGGCACCGGCGACGGCGAGCCCGGCCGTCATCGACGCCCGCAGGAAGGACTTGCGGCTGACGGGTATGCCGAGCCCGTGCCAGCACGACGACGGCGGCCGCGCTCAGGACGGCGACCGCCGACAGCAGCCGGAAGGTCGTCGCGTCGAGCCGCTGGCCCCGAACGGCGCGCCCCCCACTCCTGACGGGTTCGTCGCTCGAGGCCGTGGCGCCGATCGAGGTCATGGACGAAACCCTAGATCCGCTCCCCGCCTCGCACGCAGCCCTGGGAGCTCGGGTGCGGGGGAGGTCGGCGGGGCCGCGCGTCGTGGAAGGATCGAGGGCGTGACGTACAGAGCCGATTTCGCCAGTCCGGCAGCGCACGGGTTCGTACGAGTGGCGGCGTGCACGGTGCCGGTCGCGATCGCCGATCCCGCCGAGAACGCGCGCCGGACCGCGGATGCCGCGCGCGCCGCGGCGGCGGACGGCGTACAGGTCGCCGTCTTCCCCGAGATGGGCATGACCGGATATGCGATCGACGATCTGGTCCTGCAGGACGTCGTGCTGGGGCGCACGTTGGGTGCGCTCTCGCAGCTGTGCGAGGACACCCACGACCTCCCGACGCTGCTCGTGGTCGGCGCGCCGCTGCAGTGGGGCAACCGGGTCTACAACTGCGCCGTCGTCCTCCATCGGGGTGTGATTCTCGGGGTGGCCCCGAAGTCGTACCTGCCGACCTACCGGGAGTTCTACGACAGTCGATACTTCGGGAGCGGCGAGGGTGTGATCGGCGAGGAGATCGAGGTCCTGGTGCCGAGGATCGGCACCACCGACGTCCCTCCGGACCTGCGGATCTCGGTGCCGTTCGGCTGCGATCTGCTGTTCCGCTCGACGGACGTGCCGGGGTTGACGATCTTCGCCGAGATCTGCGAGGACATGTGGGTACCGATCCCGCCGTCTGCGGAGGCTGCGCTGGCCGGTGCGAGCGTGCTGCTCAACTTGTCGGGCAGCCCGATCACCGTCGCCCGTGCGGAGGACCGTCGGTTGCTGGTGCGTTCGGCGTCCGCCCGCTGTCTCGCGGCCTACCTGTATGCCGCTGCCGGACAGGGGGAATCGACGACCGATCTGTCGTGGGACGGTCAGACGATGGTGTACGAGTGCGGCGAGCTGCTGGCCGAGGGCGAGAGGTTCCCGGATGGCACCCGGATCACCGTTGCCGACGTCGATCTCGGCCGGATCCGTCAGGAACGGTTGCGGCAGGGCACTTTCGACGACAATGCGCGCTCCTTCGCGGTCCCCGCCGGTTTTCGGACGGTCGAGTTCGAGGGTCTGGACGGGTACCAGGAGGGCAACCTCTCCCCGCACCCGGAGCCCAGCTCCGAGCGCGCCGTGGGCGGCGGTCTGCGCAGGCCGGTGGATCGGTACCCGTTCGTGCCCAACGACATCGAGCGGCTCAACCTGGACTGCTACGAGGCCTACAACATCCAGGTCTCCGGGCTGCAGCGCCGATTGGAGTCGATCGGCACGCCGAAGATCGTCATCGGGGTCAGCGGTGGGCTCGATTCGACGCACGCCCTGATCGTGGCGGCGCAGGCGATGGACCGGGTGGGCCGACCGCGCACCGACATCTTGGCCTACACCCTGCCGGGCTTCGCCACCACCGAACACACCAAACGCAATGCCGAGAAGCTCTGTGCGGCACTGGGTGTCGAGTTCGCCGAGATCGACATCCGGCCGGCAGCGGAGCGGATGCTGGCCGACATCAGGCATCCGTACGCCAGTGGTGAAGCGGTGTACGACGTCACGTTCGAGAACGTCCAGGCCGGTCTGCGCACCGACTACCTGTTCCGCATCGCCGGCAATCGAGGCGGCATCGTGCTGGGCACCGGTGATCTGTCCGAGTTGGCGCTGGGATGGTGCACCTACGGTGTCGGCGACCAGATGTCGCACTACGCGGTGAACGCGGGTGTGCCCAAGACCCTGATCCAGCACCTGATCCGGTGGGCGATCGCCCAGCAACTCTTCTCGGACGAGGCGGGTGCGGTCCTGCGGTCGATCCTGGACACCGAGATCACCCCGGAACTGGTGCCGACGCGCGAGGGTGAGAAGCCGCAGAGCACCGAGGCGAGCATCGGCCCGTATGCCTTGCAGGACTTCACCCTGTACTACGTCCTGCGGTACGGCTTCCCGCCGTCGAAGATCGCCTTCCTGGCCTGGCACGCCTGGCACGACGCCTCATCCGGAGAATGGCCCCCGGGGTTCGACCAGGAGTCGAAGCAGCAGTACACGTTGGCGGAGATCCGGCACTGGCTCGAGGTGTTCGTGAAGCGCTTCTTCGGCTTCAGCCAGTTCAAACGATCGGCGATCCCCAACGGGCCCAAGGTGGCGGCCGGCGGCTCGTTGTCGCCGCGCGGTGACTGGCGTGCACCGTCCGACTCGACCGCGGCCGTGTGGGAATCCGACCTGGAGTGGGTTCCGGACGAGATGCCCTGACTCGGTGGTCGAGCGACGCAGGAGTCGAGGCCCGTTGCTGACGAAGGGTCTCGTGAGCGTTGTGTCAGTGATCGCCGACGAGGGAGTGGACGTGCAGGCGATCACCGTCCTGGTTGAAGATCGAGATGATCCGCGCCGGTCGGGCACCCGCGGCCCCCATGGCATGCGGCACCAGGGTGTCGAACTCGGCGGCCTCACCGCGAGCCAGGACGAGCTCCTGCGATCCCAGGCGCAGCAACAACTTCCCGCTGGTCACGTAGAGCCAGTCGCGGCCGGGGTGGGTGTTCGGTTCCGGCAACGGGATTCCCGGCTCGTAGTCGATGGCGTAGGCGAGCAGGGTCGAGTCCTCGGGTGCCAGCGGGCGCACCGTCATCCCGGGTCGGCGGAAGGATGGGCGGGCGACCCGGGGATCGACCGGTGCCGGCACCAGGAGGTCGTCGACCCGGATGCCCAGCGCGCGGGTCAGCGGGATCAACAGCTCCAGGCTGGCCTGACGTTTGCCGGACTCGAGGCGGGACAGGGTGCTCACCGACATGCCGGCGAGCGGCGCCAGGTCGTCGAGCGTCCACCCCCGGGCGGTGCGTGCGGCTCTGAGCCGAGCGCCGAGCTGCTGGAGTTCCGCGACCATGTCTGCTCCCGTCGTCGGACTAGGACTTGCCAATTCCGCAAGTGTACTTGCCACTGTAGCGAATGCGGCGGAGGCTGGATCGCATGGACAACAACGAGTTCGATGTCGTGGTGATCGGTGGCGGAGCGGCGGGTCTGAGCGCAGCGCTGATGGTGGGTCGATCCCTCCGGTCGGTACTGGTCGTGGATGCCGGCGAGACCCGGAACCGATTCGCCGCCGAGATGCACGGGGTGCTGGGCAACGAGGGCACCTCGCCGGCGGACCTGGTCGCCCGCGGGAGGGTCGAGGCGACGCAGTACGGGGTGCATTTCGCCGCGGAGCACATCACCGAGGTGGCCGGACCCGCGGAGGGCCCCGTGCTCGTCACTGGCGCATCCGGGGCGTGGTGGTCTGCGCGCTCGGTGATCGTCTCGACCGGCGTCGGCGACCGCCTGCCGGACATCCCAGGGCTCGCCGAGCGCTGGGGGCACAGCGTCCTGCACTGTCCCTACTGCCACGGTTGGGAGGTCCGGGGCCAGCGGCTCGGCGTGCTCGCTACATCGGCCATCGGGCTGCACCAGGTGCAGATGGTCCGACAGCTGAGCGACGACGTGGTGCTGTTCCTGCCGCAGCACGTCCTGCTGGAGGAGAGCGACGAGCGGCGGTTGTCGTCGAGAGGCGTCCGTATCGTCCGGACCTCCGTCGAGGAGATCGTCGGAGATGGCCGGGACATCACCGGCGTCCGCCTGGCGGACGGCACCACGGAACCCGTCGAGGCGCTGTTCACCATCGGTACACCCGTGCTGCACGACGGATTCCTCGACGGGCTGGATCTCCAGCGCACCGATGGCCCCTGGGGGAGATTCCTTACGGTGGACGAGTTCGGACGGACCACCCACCCCAGGATCTGGGCGGCCGGCAACGTGGTGAACCCGATGGCCAACGTGCCGCTGGCGATGGGCAACGGGTCGTTCGTGGGAGCGGCCGTCAACGGCTTCCTGGTGACGGAGGACTTCGACCGCGCATTCCAAACGGTCGGATCCGGGGCCGTTCGGGCCTGAAAACGACCATCCAGCATGCGCCTGACCTTTCAGCATGCGCCCGACCGTCCAGCATGCGTGGTTGGCGGCGTCGATGCGGTGCGTGATGGACTGTCTGTCATGTCAGCTCCTGCAGCACCGAAGCCGCCCCTGCCGGCCGACAACCCGTTCGCACGGCCCTCCGATCTGCCGTTCGGTCTGCCCCGGTTCGCCGACATCGAGCTCGAGCACTACCTGCCTGCGTGGGAGTACTTCGCCGCCGAGCACCTGGCCGAGATTGTCGCGATCGTCGCCGATCCCGCCGTGCCGGACTTCGAGAACACCCTGGTCGCTCTGGAGCGCAGCGGCCAGGGTCTGAACCGGGTGGCGCTGGTGTTCTTCAACCTCGTCGGATCGATGGCCACTGCCGAGATGCAGCAGCTGGAGGCCGAGCTGTCCCCGAGGCTGGCGGCGCACTTCGACGAGATCAAGCTGAACCCCGACCTGTTCGAGCGGATCGACGCCGTCCACCGCGGCCGCTTCGATGTGGGTCTCGATGCGCAGCAGATCGCGCTCGTGGAACGGCACCACGCCGATTTCGTGCTGGCCGGTGCGCGCCTGGATGCGCAGGGTCGGGACGAGCTGAAGGGCCTCAACCAGCAGGTCGCCACCCTGGGCAGCACCTTCCAGCGGCAGTTGCTCGCCGACACCGAGGCCAGCGCCCTGGTGCTGACCGAGGCCGAGATGGTCGGAGTCGGTGCAGACGCGATGGCGGCAACCGCGGCGGCAGCCCAGAAGCGGGGTGAGCAGGGGCACCTCGTTGCGTTGGGGCTGCCGAGCCAGCAGCCGTTGCTCGCCTCGCTCGGTGACCGGGACGTCCGCTCCCGGTTGTACGAGGCCTCGGTCAACCGCGCGTCTGCCGGCGAGACCGACAACGCCCCGATCGCGCAGCAGATCGCCGTGCTGCGGGCCCGCTCGGCTCAGTTGCTCGGCTTCGACACCTACGCCGACCTGGTCGCCTCCGACCAGACAGTGCGCACCTCGGAGTCCGTCGACGCGATGCTCCTCCGGATGGTGCGGCCGGCGGCCGCGCGCCGAGCAGCCGAAGCAGAACTGTTGCAGGAGTTCGCTTCCCGTGACGGCATCGAGCTCGAGCCGTGGGACTGGTCGTACTACGCCTCGCAGGTGGAGGCCGAGCGGTTCCAGGTGGACACCGCGCAGCTGAAACCCTATTTCGAGCTCGAACGGGTACTCGTCGACGGGGTGTTCCATGCAGCTGAGCGCCTGTACGGCGTCACCTTCCGGCCCCGCCCCGATCTCGACGGCTACCACCCGGAGGTGCGGGTGTGGGAGGTCGTCGATCATCCCGCCGACGGCGAGGAGACCGTCCTCGGGCTCTACCTGGGCGACTTCTTCGCGCGTGACATCAAACGCGGTGGTGCCTGGATGACGAACTTCGTCGAGCAGAGCCACCTGCTCGGCACGAAGCCGGTGATCCTCAACGTCCTGAACGTGCCCCAGGCGCCGGAGGGTACGCCGACGCTGCTGACACTCGACGAGGTCCGGACGCTCTTCCACGAGTTCGGACACTGCCTGCACGGACTGTTCTCCGACGTCACCTACCCGCGGTTGTCCGGTACCAACGTTCCACGGGACTTCGTCGAGTTCCCCAGTCAGGTGAACGAGATGTGGGCACTGGAGCCGGAGATCGTCCGGAACTACGCGCGGCACGTCGAGACCGGCGAGGAGCTCCCGCAGCAGATGCTCGATGCGCTGCACCGGGCTTCGGTGTGGGGACAGGGTCAGGGGACCTCCGAGATGCTCGGTGCGACCCTGCTCGACCAGGCCTGGCACCGCATCCAGCCGGACGAGGACATCGACGACCCCATCGATTTCGAGGAGCAGTCGTTGGTGGCAGCAGGGATTGCGGACGACCTGGTGCCGCCGCGGTACCGGACCACCTACTTCCAGCACATCTTCGCCGGGCTCGGTGGATACGCGGCCGGGTACTACTCCTACCTGTGGTCGGAGGTGCTGGACGCCGACACCGTCGAATGGTTCCGGTCCAACGGCGGGCTCACCCGTGAGAACGGGGACACGTTCCGCCGCAAGCTGTTGGCGGTCGGCAGCACCCGGGATCCGATGGCGTCCTTCGCCGATGTCGTCGGTCGGGACCCCGACATCACCCCGCTGCTGCGCCGCCGTGGCCTGCTCGACGACGGAGACGAAGACGCCTGATGGCCCGACTGCAGGACTACCAGCATCTGGCCTCCGGCAAGGTCCGCGAGATCCATCGGGTCGACGAGCAGACGCTGCTGTTCGTGGCCACCGACCGGATCAGCGCCTACGACCACATCCTGCCGACCCCGATCCCCGACAAGGGCCGGGTGTTGACGGCGATGAGCATGTTCTGGTTCGAACTGCTCGCCGATCTGGTGCCGAACCACGTGATGGCCGTGCAGGATCCGCGCATCCCGGACGAGGTGCTCGGCCGGGCCATGCTGGTGCGCACCCTCGAGATGGTCCCCGTCGAATGCGTCGCCAGGGGCTATCTCGCTGGTTCCGGGTTGCTCGAGTACCGCTCCGGCGGGACGGTCTGCGGGATCCCGTTGCCGGCCGGCCTGACGGAGTCCTCGCGGCTGCCGGAGCCGATCTTCACCCCGGCGGCGAAGGCCGAAGTGGGACTGCACGACGAGAACATCGACTATGCGCAGGTGGTCGGCATGGTCGGTGAGGCCGCAGCCTCCGAGCTCCGCTCGCTGACGCTCGCGCTCTACGGTCGGGCCGCCGAACACGCAGCGGATCGCGGAGTGTTGTTGGCGGACACCAAGTTCGAGTTCGGCCGCACGCCGGACGGGACGTTGGTGCTGGGTGACGAGGTGCTGACCCCGGACTCCTCGCGTTTCTGGCCGGCCGCCGAGTACCGGGAGGGCCGGGCCCAGGCGTCCTTCGACAAGCAGTACGTCCGCGATTGGCTCACCTCCGCCGCGTCCGGCTGGAACCGGCATGCCGACACCTCACCGCCGGAGCTTCCCGCGGACGTGGTGGCCGCCACCCGCGACCGCTACATCCAGGCCTACGAGCTCGTCTCGGGATCGTCGTTCGCGGATTGGCCGGGCGGCCCCTGAGTTGCCTGCGCGTGCGCCAGGACAACAGTCCGTTGACGGGAATGCTTGCTGTGCAACAGATCCTGATCGGCCCGGAGCAACAGCTCGGCCAGGGTGGTGCCCGTTCCGGTCTCGCTGATCCCCCGGCTGAAGGTCACCGGCCCATCGACGCCCGGAAGGGCTGCCGAACTGTCGGCGAAGCGTGAGACCATCGCGTCGAGCAGCTGGTGGGTGTCGTCGAGCGATCGGCCGCGCAGCAGCACGACGAACTCGTCGCCGCCGTACCGGACGGCCAGATCGCCCGGCCGCAGGATGTGCCGGAGCTCCGCGCCGAACAGCCGGAGCACCTCGTCGCCCAGCTGGTGGCTGTGACGGTCGTTGAGCTGCTTGAGATCGTCCAGGTCCAGGAAGGCCAGACACCCGGTCGATTCGTCGTCGGTGGACTGTGCCAACAGCTGCTCGAGTTCCGGGAGCGCGCGGCGATCGCGGACCCCGGTGAGCGCGTCGACCGAGATGGAGGTCAGATCAGCCGGGTTCAGCAGCAATCGGGCGCGTTCGGTTGCCTGGGCGTAGTCGGCGTCGAGGGCCTGCCGGTCGCGGCGGCGCTGGGCCACCAGCACCTCGAGCGTGTCGACCAGGGCGTCGTCACGGGCGGGCGACGGTGTCGCAAGCTGTTCCAGCAGGATCGATTCGGCCAACACGGCGAAGCTGATGCTGCGGTGGATGTGCTGGGCCGGCAACGACTGCTGGGCCCTGGCGAGTTCGATGGCTGCCTGTTCCTGGTCTCCGGAGAGCCGGTGGCGGCGGGCCGAGGCCAGTCGACAGATCGCCGCGTGATCGGGACGGAGGAACTCCCCGCGGTGCAGCACCGCGTCCAGCGCCGCCGGCGCGCCTGGGTGGTCGGCCAGATCGCCGGCGGCCGCGCCCAGGGCCGAGGCGGCGGAGCGCAGCCACGAGCCCGGCACCCGCAACACCGGTTCCTCCAGGGTCTGCGCGAACCATCTGGTCGATTCGGTGAAGCACCGCCTCGCGCGCTGCGCGTCCCCGCTCGTCGACGCCTCCAGACCGTCCGACAGGTGGGTCCAGCCGATGTTGAACCTGGCCACTGCCGGAGCCATCGCGTCGGCGTCGGCCAACACCTCCGGCGCCAGCATCGCTCGCAGATGGTTCCTGGCTTCCGCGTACAGCCCGCTGCGCATGAGTCCCAGCCCCAGCAGGTTCGCCGCCAGCGTCCGCACATACAGCTCCGCGGGTGTTTCGTCGTCCCGAGCGGCCGCCGAGAGGACGCCGAGCAGGGCGGTCGCCCGCCCGAGATCGGCGACCGCACTCGCCGGTTGCCCGAGGGAGGCCCGGGTCAGAGCCCTGGCGGCCCTGGCAACCGTCTCGGCGGACGTGGATCTGATCAGCGTCGCTTCCTGGAGCATCCGCTCGGCCAGCACCAGCGGGTCGCCGGCCGTCGAATCGCTCTGCACGGTCACGAACCACACCACCAGCACCCACCATCGGCGAGGATCCTCGGTGGCCAACTGCTCGTCCCATCGGCGGCACCGATCGGCCAGGTCGAGTGCTTGACCCGCTTGCGCTTCGTTGAACAGCGAACGCAACGACGTGACGTCGAACGCCGGCAGCGGAGGCGTCGAGGAGTCATCGGTGGCGGGCTGGGCAGCCTCGCCGTCGACCGATGGACACGTCACAGGCGCATTCTGCCCCGTCACCTGCTTCGATGGAGCAGATTCACCCGAAAAAGGGCATCCAGATCACTCGGACGGGGCAGGGCGATCCAGCTTCTGCTCCAGCATCATCCGGTCCGCGGATTCGATCAGTGCCTCCACCGTCGATGCGGCATCGACTGCAACCACTCCCCGGGTGAACGTGCAGCCGATCTCGGTACCGAGGATCCTCGCGGTCGCGGCGGCGAACTCGGCCGCGGCTGCGTCCAGCGCGAGTCCCGCAGCGACCGGCGACCGGCGGTGGAACACCATCACGAACTCGTCACCGCCGTATCGCATGACGAGGTCGCCCGGGTGCATCGCCGATCGCAGGGACCGACCGAGCTGCCGGAGCACCTCGTCCCCCACCAGATGCGTGTGCCGGTCGTTGATCTGCTTGAACTCGTCCAGATCGATGAACACCAGCGCACCGTCGCCGCCACTGCTGCGCATCTCGCTGAGCAGTGAGGCCATGTCGCGCTCCAGCACCCGCCGATTGTGGACACCCGTCAGGACGTCCACCGAGGCGAGGTGACTGAGCTGACTGTGTTCTGCGTACTGCAGCTCGTGGGCGAGCGCCTCCTCGTAGGCGGTGTACCGGGAGGCCAACTCGCCCTGCCGCTCCTGCAGGAGCACTCTCAGCATCTGCTGGTGCGCCGATCCGGCGGGATCCGGATCTCGTCCGTCCGTCACGACCGCGATGGATTCCGTCATCACCAACGCACTGATCGAACGGAACGAACGGTCCGGGAGGAGCAGGGAGCGGGCCTGCTCGAGAGCCGCCACCGCCTCGACCGTCCGAGATCGCAAGCGCATGCCGCGGCCCAGGGCGAGCAGCACCACTGCCCGGTGCTCGGGCCGCAGATATTCGCCGTCCTCCAGCACTCCGCCCAACTCGTCAAGCAGCTCGTCGTCTCCGCCGAGCACGCCCATCGCCAGCCCGAGTGCGCTGATCGCCCTGACCATGACGGGGGAAGCGAACTGCGGGTGTGCATCGGCGACCGCGGCATCGAACGCGGACCTGGCCCGCCGGAAGGTCTTCTCCGCGTCGACGGCCCGGTCCTCGATCAACAACTCGAGTGCTTCACCGAGATACGTCCAGCCGATGTTCCCGTCGGTGACGAACCGCAGCCCGACCAGAGCGGGATCGTCGGCCATCTCGCGCAGCATCCGGAGCCGGTACCTGGCATGGTCGTTCAGGCCGTTGCGCATCAAGCCCTGGGCCAGGGTGTTCAACGCCGTCGCTGCGACGCCGCGGGCGAAGTCGCGATCGCGGGGCACCGGGGTGACGGAGTCCAGCAGCACCGTGGCCTTGGCGAGATCGATGACCGCGTTGGCGGCGCGCCCCTTCGTTCCGCCGACGATCGCGCGGGCGGCCCTGGCGATGGACTCGAGCGCGGCATCGTGCAGTCGGACGGCGCAGTCGACCAGGGCCTCGGCCACCGCCTCCTCGTTCCCGAGCGCGGGTTCGGCCTGGATCGCGGCGAACGAGACGAACCGGAACCAGAACTGGCGCGGGTCGTCGGCCGGTAGCGCCGAGATCCACGCTCGGCCGGCCTCCACCAGCTCGCCGCCGTTGCCCGACTGTGCGCGGGTGACCAGAGCGCGGACCAGTGGGTAGCTGAGCGCCGGCGGAGCGTCGGGAAGCCGGTCGCTGTCCGGTGAGCCGTTGGCCGGCTGCGTGCTGGACGGGCCGGGGTCCGACCCGGCCGCCGGCGCAGCACCGGGGCGGGGGTCCCGCCCCGGGGTATCCACCACGTCCACTCCGCTTCCGACGCAGCCCCGGCCGTCCTGCTCAGGCCCGGTCGCTGTGCTGACTCGGCTCAGGGTAGTGCGCAGACCCGTCCGGCGGACCTGGTTGTCCACAGGCCACCCGGTGGTCCGGCCTCACGTAACCTGAGCCCAGTGGCCCGCGTCGAGGGCCGACGATCTCCAGGAGGCCGGCATGGGGTACTCGCCCTTCGACCTCGAAGCGATCCCGGTGGCCACCCGCACGGCGATCGTGCGGGCCGTCTGCTGCCCCTGTGCGCAGGGCGTCGGAGGCCGTCGACGGGTCTGACCCGTCATCACCTCGCAGCAGTCCGCGCCGACCCGCCGGACCCACGACGCCCGATCGCCCGGTGCTGCAATCCGTTCCTGCGCAGTACATCGCCCCCCCTGCTCCCCATGGGCCGTTCTCGCGGCCTCGTACTCGCGGCCCAGCGCCCCAGCGCCCTTCCCGACGAACGCACTCCCGTTGTATCCACGATGCCGACGGCGCCGCTGCCGGCCGAACCGGAGGTCCATCCCATGCCCCAGATCTATGACGACGTCACCCAGCTCGTCGGTCGTACCCCGCTCGTGCGGATCAACCGTCTCACCGAGGGCGCCGGTGCCACCGTGCTGGCGAAACTCGAGTTCTACAACCCGGCCAGCTCCGTCAAGGACCGCATCGGCGTCGCGATCGTCGACGACGCCGAGGCCACCGGCGCGCTGCAGCCGGGCGGCACCATCATCGAGGCCACGAGCGGGAACACCGGGATCGCTCTCGCCATGGTCGGTGCGGCCCGCGGTTACGACGTCGTGTTGACGATGCCGGACTCGATGAGCAAGGAGCGCCGGGCGCTGCTGCGTGGGTACGGCGCCGAACTGGTGCTCACGCCGGCTGCCGAGGGGATGGCGGGCGCGGTCCGCCGCGCCGAGGAGATCGCCGCGCAGCGACCGGGGTCGGTCCTGGCGCGTCAGTTCGCCAACGAGGCCAACCCGCGGGTGCACCGTGCGACGACGGCCGAGGAGATCTGGGCCGACACCGACGGGAACGTCGATGCGCTCGTCTGCGGGATCGGCACCGGTGGCACCATCACCGGCGTCGGCCAGGTGCTCAAGGCGCGGCGGGAGGGCTTCAAGGTCTTCGCGGTGGAACCGGCGGAGTCGCCGATCCTCAACGGTGGATCCCCTGCAGGACACAAGATCCAGGGCATCGGGGCCAACTTCGTCCCGGAGATCCTGGACACCGGCATCTACGACGAGGTGCTCGACATCGATGCCGGCACGGCCGTCGCCTGGGCGCGTCGCGCGGCGACCGAGGAGGGACTGCTGGTCGGTATCTCGTCCGGTGCAGCGCTGGCCGCCGCCGATACGATCGCTCGGCGGCCTGAGTTCGACGGAAAGACCATCGTCGTGATCATCCCGTCCTACGGCGAGCGCTACCTCTCGACCGTGCTGTTCGAGGGTCTGGTCGACTGAGATGCCCAGCAGCGCCGCAGATCTCACTGGACCGGAGGCAGAACCTCTTGCGCTGCGGCAGGTTGTGGCTTCCGGACAGAAACCGTCGTTGCGGGCACTGCTGGTCGAGGATCTGCGGACGGCTCGCCGACGCGATCCGGCAGCCCGATCGCTGTGGGAGATCGCCCTGCTGTATCCCGGTGTGCACGCGCTCTGGGCGCACCGGGTGGCGCACCGGCTCTGGACGTCATCCCGTCCGCTGCGCTTCCCTGCGCGCGTGCTGTCCCAGCTGAGCAGGTTGGCCACCGGCGTCGAGATCCATCCGGGTGCCGTGATCGGGCGACGGTTCTTCATCGACCACGGCATGGGTGTGGTGATCGGCGAGACGGCGACGGTGGGGGAGGACGTGCTGATGTTCCACGGCAGCACACTGGGCGGTGTGTCGATGTCCCGCGGGCGACGGCACCCGGTCGTGGGTGACCGGGTGCTGATCGGGGCCGGAGCGAAGGTGTTGGGCCCCATCACCATCGGTGACGACGCGAAGGTCGGCGCCAATGCCGTGGTCGTCGTCAGCCTCGGATCGGGAATGGTGGCCGTCGGGCCGAAGGCGATCGTGGTGCGTGACCGGAAGGTGGACGACGCGGTCGATCCGGCGATCTACATCTGAATCATCGAGCCGGTGACGCACCCCTGGACCGGCATCCGTCGGCCGGATCGGTTCACTGCTTGCGCCTGCGGCCCTTCCGGTGTCGGATTGGTCGATGGGCACGGACCAGGATGATGCGGGGCACGGGCGCTGGGCCTCGGTGTACGGGCGGGTGCTGGATGCACTGGAGGACCTGCTGGCCGGGATCGACCCGGCAACGGAGCACGGAGGCGTCCCGGCCACCCCGGACTGGACCGTGCGCCAGGTCGTCGCGCACCTGGCCGGCACCGCCTCCGACATCACCACCGGGCGGATGGCGGGAGCGCCCGGGTCGGTCTGGACCGCCCGCCAACTGGCCGAACGGGACGGGGTACCGGTGGCAGAGCTGCTCGCCGAACTGCGCTCCACCCAGCGATCGTTCGGGGTCATCGCCGAGGGCGCGTCGGCTGGGGTGTTCAACGCAGTCGTCCATCATGCGGACCTGACGGAAGCACTGGGCGCGCCCCGGCAGGACGAGGCCTTGTTCCTGCCGGTGTTGCAGGATCAGCGACACCGGTGGTCGACGTTGTCGCTGCGGCTACCCCACGACCCGGATCTCGCCGGGCTTCGCCCGGTTGATCCCTATCTGCTGTCCAGGGCCCTGTTCACCCGCCTGGACCGCAGCGCCGTCCGGGCGCTGGTCGGTCCCAACCCGACCGACGCCGAGGTGGACGGGCTCGGGCTGTTCGGCCCGCCGGCCTACCGCTGACGGCCGCGCCGCAGCGGGTCGGCGGCTCTGGATCTGCACCGTCCTTCCACCTGCTCCTACGATGACCAGATGGACAAGCGGGTGACGGGGGTCACCATCATCGTCTTCGGCCTGCTCGCCGTGGTCGTCCTGGGCGGACTGCAGGGACGTCTGACGAACGGCATCGGGCGGCACGGGCCGAGCGTGCGGGTGGGCGACTGTGCGGTGCTTGCACCGCAGGCGACCTGGGGGAACCCGTCCGACATCCGGCGCTCACCGGTGCCGGTCGCGACCTACGCGGAGTGCACAGCGGCCGGCGCCGGCACCGTCATCGCCGACACCGATCCGGCCCAGCTGCCGCAGGACGCGACGCCGATCGGCTACCAGGACCTGATCAGCGCGTGCCGGACCCCCATGCAGAACTACCTGTTCGGCCTGCTGGGTGGCGACTATCCGTGGGACATCACCGGAACGCACATGACGTTCCGGCCGCTGACGGCGGTGGTTGCACTGCCGGCGCGGGCGGCCGCGCCGCAGGCACCAGGGGTCTGCGTGCTCGCGCTGCCGGGCACGGATGACGTGTTCGACCCGATCGCCGTCCAAGCCGCGCGGCCGGGTGATGCGCTCGCTGTCTGCGCGCCGTCCTGGCAGGACCAGCAGTTTCTCGCCTGCACTCGGCCGCACCGGGTCGAGGTGATGGCGATGGTGACGGATCGGCGGATCAGGATGGGGGTGAACCTGCGCGGCCAGGACGGCTGTGCCGCTTTCCTGGCGCTGGCCACCGGGCGGCAGGACCCGACCTTCGGTGGTCAGCTGCAGATCCTGATGGATCCGGTGCCGGTGAACCCGGCCGAACCGGTGATGTGCGGCCTGGGCGTGGTCGATCCCGACCGTCGACTCAGCGGATCGCTCGTCGGGATCGACGACGGAGGGCTGCCCTGGGCGTGATGCGTGAATCTGCTCGTTGCCGGTGACGAGCGGTGCGGGAGCTCAGAGATCGACGGGCTCGCCGTCGTCCAGGTCGAGCCAGCGCAGACCCTCAGGTCCCATCTGGGCCAGCCGTTCGTAGTACATGACCTTCGTCGAGAGCAGCGCATCGTGGATCGGGATCGATGCCTCGGAGCGACCGCCCGTTCGAAGTCGATGGCTTCCTTGATGGCCATCCACGGCGCCATCACCGGCACCGCCAGGATCTCCACCTCGGCGTCCGGAACCTGCAGCGAGTCGCCCGGGTGGAACAGCCGTCCGCCGACCAGGAATGCGACATTGCCGAAGCACGGCAGGTCGGCGTGGATGATCGCGTGCTCGCCGCCGAAAGTACTGATCGGCATCCCGACGTCGAACTTCTCACCCGGGCCCACCACGATCGCCTCGACGCCGACTGCCGTGATCTTCGCCGCCGCTGCCTGCTCGGCGTAGACGAGGACCCCGGGGTTGTTCCTGACCAGGGCGGCCGTGCGATCTGCGTCGACGTGGTCGTCGTGCACGTGCGTGACCAGGATCGCGGTCAGCGAGCGCAGCGCGTCGAACCCGGTGGAGAACGAGCCCGGATCGATGAGGACCGAGGTGGTCCCGTCGGTTACGGACAGACACGAGTGGCCGAACTTCTGGATGCGCATTCACCCAGTCGATCACAGCGGGGATGCCGATCACCAGAGAGGATCAGGGGACATGGCATGGACACGGCATGGACATGGACAGGAACAAGGACCAAGGACGATGACGCAACGACGAACAGGGGTCCCAGGGCGATGAGCGTACGAGGCAGAGCAAGGTCCGGCGCGGTCGGTGTGCTGTCGGCCGCACTGGTCGCCGGTTCGGCACTGACCGGAGCGGTGACCGTCGGTGTCGGGACGGCCGCAGCTGCGCCCACCGGTACGCAGTACCTGGTGTGGAGTTCCGACGTCGCCAGCAACACCTTCGCCGGCGCCGCACTGTTCGGCTCGGCCGGGCAGCAGGTGCTGGTCGGGGACTGGAACGGTGACGGCAGGGACGGGTTCGCCGTGCGCAACGGCAACGTCTTCTCCTTCCGCAACAGCCCGACATCCGGTCCGGCGGAGTTCTCCGTGCGGCTCGGATACCCCGGTGACGCGGTCCTGGTCGGCGACTGGGACGGCAACGGGACCGACACCATCGCCACCCGCAACGGGACGAAGTTCACCTGGATCAACACGCTCTCCACGAATGCCGGGACGCGGTCGCTGAACTGGGGTCTGGCGTCGGACGTGCCGCTGGCCGGCGACTGGAACGGCGATCGCAAGCACTCCTTCGGCCTGCGTCGGGGCACCACCTTCCTGTTCATCAACACGATGACGAGCACGAAGATCAACTACAACGCGGTCGTCGGACGGACGAGCGACCAGGTGTTGATCGGTGACTGGAACGGCGACCGTCGCAGCACCATCGCGCTCAAGCGGGGCAACCAGTACCTGTTCCACAACGCCATCGGCGCGCAGGACAACCCGGTGGTCCGCACCTGGGGCAGCAGCACGGGGCGGGTGTTCGCAGGCAACTTCGTCGGGAAGATCTCCGACGGCCGGCGTATCGACAGCCTCGGCGCCGTGCGCGGCAACGACGCCAAGATCGACGTCTGGCTGCTGACGAACTCCGAGCGCGCGAAGCGCGGCTTGCGGGTGCTCAAGTACAGCCAGTGCCAGGAGACCAGGTACTCCCAGCCGGTGGTGGTCGAGAACGCCGGCCGCGGTCGACTCCAGCACCAGCAGCTGGCCCGCGGGCTGTGTGTGAAGGACGCCTACGGCGAGAACATCGCGGCCGGGTACACCTCGCCGACCTCCGTCATGCAGGGCTGGATGAACTCCGCGGGCCACCGGGCGAACATCCTCAACCCGCGCTGGACCGTGATGGCCTCCGGCTACACGATCTCGAACAGCAGCTACCGCTACTGGTGGGCGCAGAACTTCGGCTGACGGGGACCGGTCGTGTCCTGACGGGATCTCGACTCCCTCGTTCCTCGGTCGCTCGATCACCGAGGATCAGCTGGTCGAGCGATGTCTGCGGTGGTCGAGCGACGGAGGAGTCGAGACCCCGTCGGTGCCCAGGTCCGGTGGTCGAGCGAGTGAGGGACGAACGAGTCGAGACCCCGGCGCGCATCGGGCGGTTCTCGACTCCCTCCTTCGTCGGCCGCTCGATCACCGATGCCTCGCTGGTCGGGCGACGCAGGAGTCGAGACCCCGGCGCACATCGGGCGGTTCTCGACTCCCTCCTTCGTCGGCCGCTCGATCACCGATGCCTCGCTGGTCGAGCGACGCAGGAGTCGAGACCCCGTCAGTGCATGAGCAACCAGGCGGCGACGAAACCGAGGGAGTTCGTCGCCCAGTGCAGCAGCATCGTGGTCTTGATCCCCTTGCCCAACCGGGCCAGACCGCACATCAGCACGCCGGCGACCGTCATCGAGACCACAGCGAGCACGGTCGCCACGAACTGGTTGCTGCCCAACACGTCCGAGACGGCAGCGTTGCCGGTGGCGATGCCGATCGAGGGCAGGATGTGCCACAGGCCGAACAGGGACGACGCTCCCAGCACCGGCCCCCACTTCCAGCGGATCGCCGGGGACGCGCCCATCAGTGCGGGCAGCACCCCACGGAAGGCGACCTCCTCGATCACCACTGTGCCCAGCGGGATCCGCAGCAGGACCTGGTAGAGCATCAACCCGATGGAGGCGTCGCCGGCCCGGCTGTCGATGAAGGCGTTGCGGGTACTGGGGATGGCCATCCCGATGCCGAAGATCAGCGCGGTCCCCGCCGCGAGCAACAGCCCCACCCCGACCGGCCGGTGCCAGCGCCGGATGCCCAGCCCGACCGCCACCGGCCCGGTCCCGGCCCGGTGCGCCACGAACAGCAGCACCACTGCCATGCCGAAGTTCCACGGGATGTACGCCCACCCGGGATTCACCCGGTTGGCCATCACATTGCTCAGCACCAGCAGCGCGATCACCACCAGCAGCCCGACACGGCGGCGGCGCATCGGCGTCGACGGATCGACGGATCTGGGGTCGGGTGTCACCACACTCATCCTTCTATGGTGACGGCCGCAATCGTGAGGTTCCTGTGGGACGAGCTGATCCGGACCGTGCCCGATGGCTGATGGTCGCTCTGGACCGGCGCAAGGGTGCGACGATGGTGCTGAGCGAGGGAGAAGTCAGATGGGTGACCAGGGGACCGTACGCAGCAGGGCCAGGAAGCAACCGCCGGCCCAGCGTGACCCGTACGCCGATTTCCTGCGCTCGTTCTCGCTTCTCGTCGTCATCCTCTGGCACTGGTGCTTCACCATCCTCATCTGGCGGGCCGACGGCCCGACAGCCACCAGCCCGCTGGGCTTCACCGACGGCCTCTGGATCCTGACCTGGCTGTTGCAGGTGATGCCGATCTTCTTCTACATCGGCGCCTATGTGCACCTGCAGTCGTGGGAGCGCGCCTCCGCCCGAGGCGAGAAGTTCTGGCACTTCGCCGTGCGCCAGGCCAGGTCGTTGGCGGTGCCCTCCGGCGCGCTGCTGCTGGTCTGGGTTGTCACCGGCATCGTCGTCACCAGCATTTTCGACATCGAATGGATGTGGACGGCGGTCATCATGGTGGTCTCGCCGCTGTGGTTCGTGGCGACCTATCTCATGTTCATCCTGATGATGCCGCTGACGGTCTGGCTGCACCGCCGCTACGACATGCTGGTGCTCGTGGTGATGGGCGGGCTGGCGATCATCGTCGACATCCTGCGCTTCCGCTACCAGATCCCGTACGTCGAGTACGTCAACATGATCTTCGTCTGGGGCTTCGCCTTCCAGCTGGGCTTCTTCCACGGCCGGATCACCGGTGTCCGCGACGCGCCGCGCTACTCGGACGGGCGGATCGACTTCGAGTACCAGGCAGAGCGATCCCGCCAGCTGGGCAGGGTGATGACGGCGGTCGGCCTGTTCGCGCTGGTCGGTCTGGTGTTCTCCGGTCTGTATCCCGGATCCATGGTGGGGGTACCCGGACAGGGGTCCAACATGGCCCCCCCGACCGTCTGCATCATCGCGCTGACGATCTTCCAGGTCGGGGCCGTCGAGCTGATGCGCCCGGCGATCGTCCGAGCGCTGGCGAAGGACGGCTGGTTCGCCAAGGTGATGGGCGTCTTCACCCGGTTCTCGCTCCCGCTGTTCCTGTTCCACACCACCGGGATGGCGCTCTCCCGCGGCATCGAGTGGTCGATCTTCGGCCGCAACTCCGAGAGCACGGTGCCGGATCTGCAGTGGTGGCTGCTGCGCCCGGTGGCGATCGTCGGACCGCTGATCTGCACCCTGCCGGTGATCTACCTGTTCGGTCGGAAGTGGCAGAACAAGCCATCGCCGGTGACCCGGCGACCGGACCTGCGCGGCGACGACGACGTGGGTGATGGCGGTGATCAACCCGCGCACGAGGGTCGGGCCCACCGGCGGGAGAAGATCCCGCCGAGCTGACAGGGTCGGCCGTCCGCGGACGAGTTGACGGAGCCGATCAGCGCCCGCCGGCGGTGGACGCGCCGACCCTCGCGGACACCCGGTCGGCCGAGCGCTCATCCGTGCTCGGGACCGTCACGGAAACGCCGATCACCCCGGTGGGAGTCGATCCCACCGGGGTGATGACAGTTCGTGGATCGGAGCCGGATCAGCCGAAGAATGCCTTGCCGCCGGCCTTGTCCACCGCGGTGTAGAAGGTCTTGGCGGCGACCTTGCAGGCGGCGGTGGTGATCGGGTTGCCGTACTTGTCGTCGCACTGCTTCTTCATGTTCGAGTAGAAGCGGGAGTCGATCGACTTCTTGCGCGCGCTGGTCGGGTCGAACTTCGGGTGCACGCCCGGTGTCGTGGTGTTCTTGCCGTAGTTGCGGTAACCGAAGTCGTGCCGGTCGCAGGACTTCTCGAAGACGCTGCCGTAGGCCCTGAGCACGCCGTACAGCGCGGGGCTGGCGGCGATGATGTAGGCCGGCACGCTGCAGCCGTCGTTGGTGAAGTTCAGGGCGGTCGGGTACTTCGCCTTGACCTTGCCGTAGTTCGATCCGCCGACGACCTCGTTGACGACGGTGTCGGCGGCGGCCTTGAGGGTCGCGCGGGACGGTGCGGCGGAGGCGGTCCCTGCGGCGCCGAGGATCAACGTCGTCGCGAGGGACCCGGCGGCGAGGGAACGCAGGAGCAGTGTCTTCATGGCAGTCCTTTTCGGTGGAGTTCCGGCGGCCCGGGGGGTGCGTCGACAATGACTGATGGTTCGCCCGGGCGGGAGAACTCCGGCCGATAAGTAAGTTACTTTTGGACCCCCGGTTGAAGGGAGCCGACAATGGTGCGGCGCACGGCGGAGGAGACCCGCGAGCTGTTGATCGACACGGGCATCGAGCTCCTGCACGAGCGGGGCCCGTCGGCAGCCGTCCGGCACATCCGGTTGCGGGACGTGCTGGATCGCGCCGACCTGACCACCGGCGCTGCCTACCGCATCTGGGACGACCAGGACGCCTACCACCGAGAGCTGGCCATCGCTGCCGTCCGTTGGCGCGATCGGACGTCGACCGCCGACACCATCGCCACCGTCCTCCCCGGCCTGGCGGCCGGAGTGAGCTGGCGGGAGATCGTCCGTCGGGGCTGCGAGGTCAACCTGTGGCGCTATCCGGACCACATCGGGTTTCTGACCATGCTCGCCCTGCGGGCCAGCGCGTACGGCGACGAGCAGCTGACGGCCGCGAGCCGGGAGCGGCACCACGAGGCGGTCGGTGCCTACGCCGCGGTCTACGACCACGTGATCCGTGCCGTCGGCCGGCAATTCCGGCCGGGGTTCACCGTCGACGTCGCGGCGGCCGCGATGGCCGCGCTGTCGGAGGGCTTCGGGGTACAGGGGTGCACCGGGCCGCATCCGCGCATGGCGCTGGACGCCGATGCCGCCGGCCCCGGTGCTGTCGACTGGACGCTGCTCGGGGTCTGCGCGGTGGCCATCTTCGACCACATGACCGAGCCGGCCGACGCGGCCGCGAGCTGATCCGCACGTTTTCGACGGCTCGTGGGTGATTCCGGCCCCTGAGAAGCCGGGATCCGCGATGAGCCGTCGATTGCGTGCACGCTCTCCCCGGCATCGTCGATCCGTGCGCGTGACGGAGGCGATACCGGCGGGTGCCGCCCGCGGGTCGGGGACCTGCCGGGGGCCGAATAGACTGGCAGTGCCAGCCAACCGCTCTCCCCGCTGATCAGGAGCCCCGATCGTGGCCCGTGTGGCAGTCGATGTCGTCATCAAACCCGAGATCCTCGATCCGCAGGGCAAGGCGATCCTCGCCGCGCTCGGCCGGCTCGGACACCCGGGGATCACCTCGGTCCGTCAGGGCAAGCATTTCGAGCTGGAGGTCGACGACTCCGTGTCGGACGCCGACCTCGAGCAGATC
Organism: Nakamurella sp.; assembly: GCA_037720195.1. Taxonomy (GTDB): domain Bacteria; phylum Actinomycetota; class Actinomycetes; order Mycobacteriales; family Nakamurellaceae; genus Nakamurella. Next base: position 68,419 of record JBBJML010000013.1, read on the forward strand.
GCCGGCGCTGTGCTGGCGAACCACGTGATCGAGGAGTGGACCGTCACCCGGCTCGACGTGGCCGGCGCATGACGATCCGGATCGGCGTCATCACCTTCCCCGGAACGCTCGACGACGTCGACGCGCAGCGTGCCGTCCGCTACGCGGGCGCCGAGGCCGTCCCGCTCTGGCACGCCGACGCCGACCTGCAGCAGGTCGACGCGGTGGTGATCCCCGGCGGGTTCTCCTACGGCGACTACCTGCGCGCCGGCGCCATCGCCGCCCAGGCCCCGGTGATGCGATCGGTGATCGATGCGGCCCGCTCCGGGATGCCGGTGTTGGGGATCTGCAACGGATTCCAGGTGCTGTGCGAGGCCGGCCTGCTCCCCGGAGCGCTGATGCGCAATGCCGGACTGAAGTTCGTCTGCCGCGATCAGCAGCTGCGCGTCGAGTCGACCGAGTCGCCGTGGATGTCCGGCTACCAGCAGGGCCAGCAGATCGTCATCCCGATGAAGAACGCCGAGGGCCGGTACGTCGCGCTCGACGACGACCTGCAGCGGCTGGAGGGTGAGGGCCAGGTGGTGTTGCGCTACACCGGTTCTGCTCCTGCGCAAGGCAATCCCAACGGTTCCCTCGATGACATCGCCGGCATCCGCTCGGCCGACGGACGCATCGTCGGTCTGATGCCCCATCCCGAGCACGCCATCGACGAGCTGACCGGGCCCGGTCTGGACGGCCTGACGATGTTCACCGCCATGATCGCCGCCGGATCGAAAGTGACTGCCCTGTGACTCATCCGCCCCAGCAGGACACCGTCGATCGGGCGGCCGCAGCGCCGGACGACGCGCAGCCGTTCCGCGAGCTCGGCCTCAAGGACGACGAGTACTCCCGCATCCGGGAGATCCTCGGCCGCCGGCCCACCGACGCCGAACTCGCCATGTACTCGGTGATGTGGTCTGAGCACTGCAGCTACAAATCCTCCAAGGTGCACCTGGCCTACTTCGGCGAGACCACCACCGACGAGATGCGGTCGAAGATGTTGGCGGGCATCGGCGAGAACGCCGGCGTGGTCGACGTCGGTGACGGGTGGGCGGTGACCTTCAAGGTCGAATCGCACAACCACCCGTCGTTCGTCGAGCCGTACCAGGGCGCAGCCACCGGGGTCGGCGGCATCGTCCGGGACATCCTCGCGATGGGTGCCCGGCCGGTCGCCGTGATGGACCAGTTGCGGTTCGGACCAGCCGACGCGCCGGACTCGCAGCGCGTCGTTCCCGGCATCGTCGCAGGGGTCGCCGGTTACGGCGATTCGCTGGGTCTGCCGAACATCGGCGGCGAGGTCGTCTTCGACGCCAGCTTCGCCGGAAACCCTTTGGTGAACGCAGGTTCCATCGGCGTGCTGCGGGCGGCCGACATGTACACCGCGCACGCCTCCGGCACCGGCAACAAGGTGATCCTCTACGGTTCGGCCACCGGTCTGGACGGCATCGGTGGTGTCTCCGTGCTGGCCTCCGAGACCTTCTCCGGTGACGAGCAGGGCGCCGGGCGCAAGAAGCTCCCGAGCGTCCAGGTCGGCGACCCGTTCGCCGAGAAGGTGCTCATCGAGTGCACGCTCGAGGTGTTCGCCGCGGATCTCGTCGTCGGCATCCAGGACCTGGGCGGCGCCGGATTGTCCTGTGCCACCTCGGAACTCGCCTCCGCCGGTGACGGCGGTATGCACATCGACCTCGACCAGGTCCCGCGTCGCGCCGAGGGGATGACGGCCGCCGAGGTGCTCTCCAGCGAATCGCAGGAGCGGATGTGCGCGGTCGTCGAGCCGTCCAAGGTCGATGCCTTCCTGGCTGTCTGTGCCAAGTGGGAGGTGCAGGCCGCAGTGATCGGGGAGGTGACCGACGGTGATCGACTGGTGATCACCTCGCGCGGCGAGATCGTCGTCGACGTCCCGCCGCGGACCGTCGCCCACGAGGGACCGGTGTACGAGCGTCCGATCGCTCGACCGGACTTCCAGGATGCGTTGCAGGCCAACACTTCTGCTTCCCTGGCGCGGCCGACTGCCGAGCAGCTCGGTGACGTGATCACAGCCGTCGCCGCATCGCCGAACCAGTGTTCCAAGGAGTGGGTGACGAGTCAGTACGACCGTTACGTGCGCGGCAACACCGTGCTGGCGCAACCCGCCGACGCGGGCATCGTCCGGGTGGACGAGTCGTCCACCCGCGGGGTCGCCATGGCGACCGACTGCAATTCACGGTTCGTCGCCCTCGACCCGTACGTGGGCGCGCAGCTGGCGCTCGCCGAGGCGTACCGCAACGTCGCGACCAGCGGGGCAACACCGTTGGCCGTCACCGACTGCCTGAACTTCGGCTCGCCCGAGGATCCGGGCGTGATGTGGCAGTTCGAGCAGTCTGTGCACGGGATCGCCGATGGTTGCCGCGAACTCGGGATCCCCGTCACCGGCGGCAATGTGAGCTTCTACAACCAGACCGGCACGACGGCCATCCTGCCGACGCCGGTGGTCGGGGTGCTCGGCGTGATCGACGACGTCAATGCCAGGATCCCGTTCGGGCGGGCCGAGCCGGGCGACAAGATCCTGCTGCTCGGCGAGACCCACGACGAGCTCGACGGGTCCGCCTGGGCGCAGGTCGTGCACGACCACTTGGGTGGAGTGCCGCCGCGGGTCGACCTGCAGGCCGAGAAGCGACTCGCGGACGTGCTGATCGCGGCGGCCGCGGGGTCGCTGGTGACGGGCGCTCACGACCTGTCCGACGGCGGTCTGTCGCAGGCTCTGGTGGAGTTGTGCGTCGCCGGCCGCAGGTCCACCGGACTGTCGGTACGGCTGCCGGGCGGTGATCCGTTCGTCGCGCTGTTCTCCGAGTCGACGGCCAGGGCTGTGGTCACCGTGGCGCAGGGAGACCTGGACCCGTTCACCGCGCTGTGCCGCGAACACGGGCAGAGCGTCGTCGAGGTCGGCGCCATCAGCGCAGCGTCCGAAGATCCCGAGTTGATGATCTCCAGCGGCCACGGTCTCGTCGCCCAGCTGTCGGTGGCCGACCTGTCGGCCGCGTTCCACGGAACCCTGCCGGCCCTGTTCGGCTGATGGCCACCCCCGGTGCCGGCGTGCTCACCGAGGTCTGCGTCGATTCCGTCGCGGGTGTCCGGATCGCCGCCGCCGCCGGAGCCGACCGGGTGGAGCTGTGCAGCGGGCTCGAGGTCGGCGGTCTGACGCCGTCGGCCGCACTGATCGAGCATGCCCTGGCGGCGACCGGTGGGTCCGGGCTGGCCGTCCACGTCCTGATCCGTCCGCGATCCGGTGATTTCCGGTACTCGATCGACGAGATCCGCTGCATGGAACGCGATGTTGCGATTGCGGTCGAGCTGGGCGCCCGTGGAGTGGTGATCGGCGCGCTGAACGTCGACGGATCCGTCGATCTGGACGTCACCAGCCGACTGGTGGCGGTGGCGCGCGCAGCCGGACGTGCGGCTGCCGTCGCGCACCCGAGACGGTCCTCGCGGATCGGGGTGACATTCCATCGGGCGTTCGATCTGACAGCGGACCCGTTCGCGGCGTTGGAAGCGGTGCGGCTGTGCGGGATCGAGCGGATCCTCACCAGCGGGCAGGCTGCCGGAGCGGCCGCGGGGGCGGTACTGCTGCGGAAGCTGGTCTCCGCAGCTGGATCCGGCGGGGCGCCGATCGCGATCCTCGCGGGCGGAGGGATCGGTCCCGACACGGTGGCCGACCTGATCAGCACCACCGGCGTGCGCGAGGTGCACTTCTCCGGCAGACGGCTGGTGCGCTCGACGATGCAGTTCGCGCCCGACGGGGTCAGCATGGGAGCGGCGGACTCCTCCGATCGCATGGCCACTGATCCCGACACGGTCCGCGCCACGATCGCTGCCGCCCGTTCGGCAGGATGAACCGATGACGATGCGCGGGGTGGTTGCCTGCCCCCGTACTGGGGGCTGCTGCGCGTCCCCACCTGCGGACCGACGATGAGAGCAGCGCTGGCCAGGGTGCCGTGGTGGGCTGTGCCCGGCGTGCTGGGCGTTCTCGTGGTGGTGGCCGGTTGGCTGCCGCTGCCGGAGCTGGGCATGCTGGCCGGAACGACCGTGCCGGTACTGGGGTTCGTGCTGGCCGTGACGGTGCTCGCCGGAATGTGCGCCACCGCAGGGCTTTTCGAGGCAGCGGGTGCCGTTGCCGTCCGCCTCGCCCGCGGCTCGAAACTGGCGCTCTGGTCGGCGACGGTGGTGTTGGCGACAGTGTGTACTGTCGTGCTCTCGCTCGACACGACGGCTGTGCTGCTGACGCCGGTGGTGATTGCTGCGGGCCGCCGGGCCGGGGTGGCGGTGGCACCGCTGGCGCTGACCGTGGTTGCGCTGGCCAACACGGCATCGCTGCTGCTGCCGGTGTCGAACCTGACGAACCTGTTGGCAGAGAACGATTTCAGGGCGGCCGGACTGTCGTACCTGTCGGTGATGTGGGCGCCGGCGCTCGCGGTGATGGTGGTGACGGTGCTGGTGCTGGCGTTGCTGCATCGCCGATCGCTGGTGGGTCGGTTCGCGGCCGCGGCGCAGACCGACGTCCCCGACCGGTTCCTGTTGCGCTGGTGCACCGCGGTGATGGTGCTCGTCGCGCTCGGGTTCCTGGCCCAGTTGCCCGCGTGGGCGGTGGCGACCGGCGGGGTGATCCTGCTTGGCATCGGCCTGCTGGTGCGCCGGACTCCGGTACCGCTGGGGGAGTTCGTCCCGTGGCGGATGCTGATCGCCGTCGCAGGGTTGTTCGTGCTGGTCCAAGCGGCGCAGACACACGGCCTGCACACGCTGCTCGCCGGTTTCGCGGGATCGGGGGACTCCGGCGGCGCGCTGGCCAGGCTCGCCGCTGCCGGCGCAGTGACCGGCAACGTGATCGACAACCTGCCCGCCTTCCTTGCCCTCGCTCCGCTCGCCGACTCCGCAGACCGGCTCGCGACGCTGTTGGTCTCGGTGAACGCCGGACCGATCATCCTGCCCTGGGGTTCGCTGGCCACCCTGCTGTGGTGGCAGCAGGTACGCAGGCACGGCGGCGGGGTCGATCGCTGGTGGCCGGTGATCCGGCAGGGCCTGGTCCTGGCGCCGCTCACGGTCGCAGCCGGCCTCGGAGCGATCCTGCTGGCCCGCTGAACCTTCCGTCGCTCGACCACCGAGCAACCCCCGAGGTCTCGACTCGTGCGTCCCTCGACCACCGAGAGATCCGGGGGTCTCGACCAGCATCCGTCAACGGGTCGGCGCGCAGAGATCCGTCCGGGACGCGGGCATCGACGGTCGACGCGACCCGGCGTGCGACCCGGCGTAGCGACCGCCCGGGAGGCAGCGGCTCAGGGGGAGAGCGCCCAGCGGATGCCGTCCCTGGCCAGTCGTCCCCAGGGCAGGAACGGCATCAGCATCGGGTGGGTGCCGCCGGACAGCGGGTGCCAGCGGACTGAACCCGGGGCGCGCTTCTCGACCCGGTCACCCCATTGCTGGGTCGCGGCAGGGGAGGTGGTCCGATCGGCGGTGCCGTGTACCAGCGTCACCCTGGTCTGCGGCGCGTCGGGGACAGCGGTGACGTGGTCCAACCATGGAGCCAGACCAACGAAACCGACGACGGCCGGATGGTCGAGGAAGTGCGTCGACACCCGACCGCCCATCGAGTGGCCCACCAGCACGACAGGCGTCCCCGGGTAGCGACCGGTCAGCAACTCGAGCGCCCAGCGGGCATCGCGCACGGGGTCGCCACCGCCGTTCCATCCCTTGACGGCGTTCTGCAGCCCGACCGTCAGCAGCTTCGGGACCGCCCGCCGGATCTGCGGGGTGAGCAGATACATCCGCAGCAGCGGTGCCCAGAGCGCCGACACCCGTGCCGTGTTCGTCCCCCCGTCGCCGCCGTGCAGGACCAGGGCGATCGCGGCCGGCGCACCCGCGCGACCCGACCACGATCTCAGGACGGCGCCATCGGCCGAGCGTACTCTCACCATTCCAGTCTGCCCTCGTGTCGGTCGGCTCACCGCGCTCGCCCTGCCGGCTCGACAACCCGCCGGCTCGAGAACCCGCCGGCTCGACACCCCGCCGGCTCGACACCCCGTCGCATCGGTTCGGCACGGATACGTGTTCCAGCGCTCGGCTCGGCCAAGAACGCCGAACCGATGGTCGGGGTGCCCGGGCTACGCCGGCACTTCCGGCACGGCGGGAAGGCGGACCAACGCCGACCGTGTCCGCCCGAACTCGCCGCTACCCTGGCCGGATGCCGAAAGGAAAGGTCGACCGCGCGGAACTCGACGCCGTGCTGATCGCGCTGCGCGCCGGGGACATCGACGCGAGCGAGCGGAGCATGGTGCGCACGACGTTGCGCTGGCTGGCCCAGGAGCATCCCGGCAGATCGGTGGAGATCCGCGTCCCCCCGCATTCCGCGGTGCAGGCCATCGAAGGGTTGCGGCACACCAGGGGGACGCCGCCCAACGTCATCGAGATGGACGCAGCCACCTGGCTCGAGCTGGTGATCGGCGAGCTGGGTTTCGCCGAGGCGGTCGCCGCCGGCCGCGTCCACGCGTCCGGGACCAGGGCCGATCTGAGCGAGCTGCTCCCGCTGCGCTGAGTTCCTGGTGGCCGAGCGTCAGCGACACTCTCGGCGTCATGGCGGTGGCCAGCTAGGCCATCGGATCGGCACGGATGCGTGTTCCCGGCGCCCGTTCGGCGCAGAAACGCCGAACGGGTGGGGCGCCCGTCCCGGTTCGGGTGGCGCGGACCGGGAGGGGGTCAGGCGAAGTCGAGCACCGAGAGCAGCGCTGCGGCGTAGGCGCTCTCGCAGTCGGTGTCGCGGAACTCGCGGATCTTCTCGTCGGGATCGGCATAACCCTCGGCCTTCTCGCGCTCCGGGATCCCCTGCGGCGCAACGTTCTCCACCGCCACCACCCACTCGTCGCCGTCGCGCCACAGCCCGGCGAAGCGGATCCCGAGTTGCTCGCGGAGCTGACCCTCCCAGGGCAACCACAAGGCCTCGGTCAGCTCGAGCGAATCCATCGCCCACTCGGTGGTGCCGTTGAAGCCGATCACCCTGCCATCGGGGAACTCGTGCACGTCGACCACCATCTGGCTGACCACGAAGACGTCGCCGTCCATCTCGCGGTCGGGGATCACGAACCGGTCGCCGGGGTGCGGATCCCACACCAGACCGGCGGCGAGCAGGCGCTGGGCGAGGGAAACGGTGACCATCGCTCCGAGCCTTCCACACCTCCGGCGGGGCGACTGGCGGGCCGAGCAACATCAGTGCGTTAACTTAAGTGAATGAACTTGAGTTTCGTACTGCACGACCTGGTACGCACCCTGGACCGTGAGGCCGACCGCCTCCTGCGCGGCGTCGGCCTGAGCTATCCGAGATTCCTGGCCATGGTCATCGTCGGAGAGCATCCCGGCCTGTCCGGCCGCGAGCTGGCCGGAGCTCTGGGAGTCAGCGATCCGGCGGTCAGCGGCACCGTCCGTGCGCTGATCGAATCCGGCCTGATGCAGGACGGGGTGCGCCCCGGTGCAGGCAACGTCCGCAGACTGGCACTCACGGCGGCGGGGTCGAGCAAGGTGGCCGAATCCCTCGAGCTGCTCGGATCCGGTGTCGACGATGCGGCCCGCAGGATCGGGCTCGACCCGCAGCAATTGGCCGAGTCGCTCGATCGGCTGCACGTAGCGGTGTCCACCCCGAGCGCGGCGGTGGCCCGATGAGCGCGATCCTCGCGTGGGCGGCCGTCGCCCTGCTCGCGACCCGGTTGGTGTTGTTCGTGATCATCCAGGTGATGCCCAGTGAACATTCGTTCGTGCGCAGCGCTTTCAGCGACTACGCAGTCGGCAGCACCCGCACGTTGACCACGGCACAGACCTGGCTGACGGGCGCGGCCTGGGCAGCGTTGGCCGGTGCGGTCGCGGCCTTCCCGCCGGCCTGGGCGGAGCGCGCCAGCTCCGTGCTGTGGCTCCTCGCTCTGGTGGTGATCTTCGTGGTCCTGCCGCTGGCGCCGACCGATCTTCCCGGCGCACCGCGTACCCGGCGCGGAGTGCTGCACTACGCGCTGGCCATCGGCTGGTTCGCGATCTCCTACAACCTGACCGGCGCCTTCGGCCGGCTCGCCGACGTGCGCGGACCGGCGGCGGTGGCGAGTGTGATGGAGGTGCTCCACGTGATCGCTCTGGTGTCGCTGATTGCGCTCGTCCTCTCGCTGGTCGTGCCCCGGCTGCGCACCCTCACCTTCGGGGTCTCGGAGCGGGTGTTCCTCGCCGCCATCGGCCTGTTCCACCTGTTGGCCGGAAAGGTGCTCGCGCTCGCCTGAGCCGCTGTCGACGTCGAGCCCCGCGGCGAGGCAGGATCACCTGGTGACGATCCGCTGGCTGACGGCTTTCCTGGACACCCCGCGCAGCCATTCCGCGGAAGGACAGGTGCCGCAGTTCTGGTGCGCCGTCACAGGCGGGACGTTGTCGCCCTGGCGAGGTGAGCGATTCGTCACGGTCATCCCGCCCGACGGCGATGCCGTTCTCCGCCTGCAGCGCACCGACGGCGGCCGGCCGGGCACGCATCTGGACCTGCACGTGGACGATCCAGCAGCCACCGTGGCGATGCTCGCGAGCAGCGGCGCCACGGTGCTCGACAAGACCTTCGACGACGTCACCGTGCTGTCGTCACCGGCGGGGATCGTCTTCTGCGTCGTTGCGGCGCAGGACGAGCAGACCCGGCCGTCGCCGACCGGTACCGGGGGGATCGCTTCGGCCGTTGACCAGGTCTGCCTCGACATCCCCGCCGGCCGGTACGAGCCGGAGGTGCGCTGGTGGGAGGGCGTCACCAGCTGGCAGCTCTCGAACGGTTCGATACCTGGGTTCCGGGTGCTGGAGCGGCCGGCGGACGTGGCGCTGCGGATCCTGCTCCAGCGGATCGACGACGGCCCTGCGGGGATGCACCTCGATCTGTCCAGCTCGGATCGGGAGATCACCGTCGCACAGCACCTCCGGCTCGGGGCCAGTCCGGTACATGTCGGTACGGTCTGGACCGTCCTGGCGGATCCGGTCGGGCGGCAGTACTGCATCACCGACCGGGACCCTGTCACCGGTCGTCCACCTGCGCGCAGTTGATCCCGGATCACCCTGCCGGGGAGGCGACGGAGTGCGGGGGACGGGGCGATCCGGCCGGTAGAGTGGGGCAACGCGGTAGTACCGGACTTCCCCGACCCGCGTGAGGAGAGCGTTCGTGGCCGACAGCCCCGTCACCGACCCGACGAATCTGTACCCGACCCGCCCCGCTTCGGCGCCGAACCTGCTCATCGAGCGGGAGTCGGACATCCCCGAGGACGCCCCCCGTGAGGAGTGCGGCGTGTTCGGTGCCTGGGCCCCGGGGGAGGACGTCTCCAAGCTCGCCTACTTCGGCCTCTACGCCCTGCAGCACCGCGGGCAGGAAGCGGCCGGGATCGCCGTCGCCGACGGTCATCAGATCGTGGTTTTCAAGGATCTCGGCCTGGTCTCCCAGGTGTTCGACGAGCAGACCCTCGCCTCCCTCAAGGGCCACATCGCGGTGGGTCACTGCCGCTACTCGACCACCGGCGGCGCCAGCTGGGAGAACGCCTCTCCGACGTTCGCCACCACGCCGGTCGGATCCGGGATCGCCATGGGGCACAACGGGAACCTGGTGAACACCGCGGAGCTCGCGCGGCTGGCCGGAGCAACCACCAAGGTCGGTCACCGCCCCGATCGACCCAACTCCACCACCGACTCAGACATCATCTCCCGGCTGCTCGCCGCCGAGTGCGTCGACAAGAGTCTGGAGGCCGCAGCCCTGACGCTGCTGCCGAAGCTCAAGGGCGCCTTCAGCCTGGTGTTCTGCGACGAGCACACGCTGTACGCGGCCCGTGATCCGCAGGGCGTGCACCCGCTGGTGCTGGGTCGCCTCGAGCGCGGCTGGGTGGTCGCGTCGGAAACGGCAGCGCTGGACATCGTCGGCGCGTCGTTCGTCCGTGAGGTCGAACCAGGCGAGTTGCTGGCCATCGACGCCGACGGGCTGCGCAGCGAGAGTTTCGCGCCCGCATCGCCCAAGGGCTGCGTCTTCGAGTACGTCTACCTGGCCCGACCGGACACCACCATCTCCGGCCGCGGCGTGCACGCAACCCGCGTCGAGATCGGCCGCCGACTGGCCCGCGAGGCGCCGGTCGAGGCCGACCTGGTGATCCCGACCCCGGAGTCCGGCACGCCCGCCGCCATCGGCTACGCCGAGGAGTCCGGGATCCCGTACGGCCAGGGCCTGGTCAAGAACGCCTACGTCGGTCGCACCTTCATCCAGCCCAGCCAGACGATCCGTCAGCTGGGCATCAGGCTCAAGCTCAACCCGTTGCGGGACGTGATCCGCGGCAAGCGACTGGTCGTGGTGGACGACTCCATCGTCCGCGGCAACACCCAGCGGGCTCTGGTGCGGATGCTGCGGGAGGCCGGGGCGCTCGAGGTGCACGTCCGGATCGCCTCGCCGCCGGTGCGCTGGCCCTGCTACTACGGCATCGACTTCGCCTCCCGTGCCGAGCTGATCGCTGCGGCCGCCGACGTCGAGGAGGTGCGCCGCTCGGTGGGCGCCGACTCCCTCGCGTACGTCTCCCTGGACGCGCTGATCACCGCCACCGAACAGCCGGCCAAGCGGTTGTGCACAGCCTGTTTCACCGGTGAGTACCCGATCCCGATCCCGTCCGAGATCGGGAAGCATGTCCTCGAGGGGATTGCCCGCGGGGTACAGGCCACGCCCGAGGGCGGCTGCGACGCCGGCGAGGACAAGCTGCTCGACGAGCTGGCGCGGGAAACGCTCGGCGCGGACGTCACTGCGCCGGCTGTTGCATCGACCGGATCGGGGAACCTGCAGTGACCGAAGCACGGACATCGTTCGGATCGGGAGCCACCTATGCGGGCTCCGGGGTCTCGATCCAGGCCGGTGAGGACGCGGTCGAGCTGATCAAGCCGTGGGCCGGCAAGACCCGGCGGCCTGAGGTGCTGGACGGACTGGGCGGGTTCGCCTCGTTGTTCCGGCTGCCGATCCACAAGTACCGGGAACCGATCCTGGCTTCCTCTTCGGATGGTGTCGGCACGAAAACCGCTGTGGCACAAGCGGTCGGGAAGCACGACACGATCGGCATCGATCTGGTCGCGATGGTCGTCGACGACCTCGTCGCCTGCGGCGCGGAGCCACTGTTCCTGCAGGACTACATCGCCACCGGCAAGATCGTGCCGGACCGCATCTCGACGATCGTCAGCGGCATCGCCGAAGGCTGTGTCCAGGCCGGCTGCTCGTTGGTCGGCGGCGAGACCGCGGAGCATCCCGGCCTGATGGCGGCCGACGACTACGACCTCGCTTCGATGGCGGTGGGCGTGGTCGAGGCCGACGCGATCCTGGGGCCGGACCGGGTCCGCGCGGGCGACGTCGTCATCGGCATGGAATCGTCAGGGGTGCACTCCAACGGGTTCTCCATGGTGCGGCATGTGCTGCTCGACCTGGCGCGGCTCTCGCTCGACGGGCACGTCGAGGAGTTCGGCCGGACGCTGGGCGAGGAGTTGCTGGAGCCCTGCCGGATCTACGCACTGAGCTGCCTGGCCGTGGCCAGGGACACCGACACCCACGCGTTCGCGCACATCACCGGTGGTGGGCTGGTGAACAACTTGGCGAGGGTGATCCCCCCGGGCCTCACCGCACGCTTGGACCGTCGCAGCTGGACGCCGCTGCCGGTGTTCAACTACATCGCCGGGCACGGCCGGGTCGCCCGTCCGGAGATGGAGAAGGCGTTCAACATGGGGGTCGGCATGGTCGCGGTGATCCCCCCTGACGACGCCGATCGCGCGATGGCCATCCTGACCGCGAAGCACGTGCCGGCCTGGACCCTCGGCACCGTCGAGGCGTCCTCCGCGGACGACGCCCGGGTGACCCTGGAAGGCGACCACCCGCGCTTCTGATCGCGGCAGCCGCGCCCGATCTCCACCCGTCATCGTCCTGGGACGACCAGCCCGGTTTCGTACGCGGCCACGACGGCCTGGGTCCGGTCGCGCAACCCGAGCTTGTTCAGGATCCGGCTGACGTGGGTCTTCACCGTCTCGTCGGTGACCACCAGCCGGGCGGCGATCTCCGGATTCGACAGACCCTCGGCCAGCAACATCAGGACCTGCTTCTCCCGTGGGGTGAGTGTGCCCAGGGCCACCCGTTGTGCACCGGCGGAACCGCTGCCCGCGAGTCAAACAGGAGAGCCATCGCCCACCCTTCGGATGGCGAATTCGTCGATCAGCCTGCGGGTCACGTTCGGGGCCAGCAGCGCGTCGCCGGCCGCAATCACCCGCACGGCTTCGAAAAGTTGTTCCGCCGTCACGTCTTTCAGCAGGAACCCACTTGCTCCGGCCCGCAGCGCGTCGTAGACGTACTCGTCGAGGTCGAACGTGGTGAGGATCAGCACTTTCGGACTGCCGGAGCCCATCGCGGTCAGCTCGCGGGTGGCCTGGATCCCGTCGACTCCCGCCATCCGGACGTCCATCAGCACGACGTCCGGCTGTACCGTGGCACACAACCGGATCGCGGCAGCACCATCCGCGGCCGTCCCCACCACCGCGAAATCCGTTTGTGTGTCGAGCATCCCGGCGAACCCGTCGCGGACCACCTGGTGGTCGTCGACGACCACGAGCCGTGTCGGTCCGCCCGCGCGGGGAGCGCTGCCGGTGGACCGATCGGCTCCGCTCGACATCGTCACGTCGGTACTCCTTCTCCGGTCGGCAATCTGGCTTCGACCAGGAAGCCGCCACCGGCCGCCGGCCCGGTGTGCACCCGGCCGCCGACCGCGATCGCCCGCTCCTGCATACCGAGCAGGCCGTGTCCGGAGGTCGGCAACTCGCCACCGCCGACGGTCGGTCCCGGTCCGTTGTCCCTGATACGCAGTTGGACGGCGGCTTCCGAGTAACGCACTTCGACATCTACCGCCGCACCGGGAGCGTGCCGACGGACGTTGGTCAAGGCCTCCTGGACGATCCGGTAGGCGGCGAGCTCCAGGCCCGGGTCGAGCAGTTCCGGAGAACCGTCGATGATCAACCTGGTGGCTGCCCCCGATGCCTCCCTGGCTTGATCCAGCAGCTCGGTGAGCTGCTGCAGTCCCGGTTGGGGCCGACGCTGCACCGCTTCCTCTGCCACGTCTTCCCGCAGCACACCCAACAGACGACGCATCTCGGTGAGCGCAGCTCGTGCCGTGTCACCGATCGCCGACAATCGCTGTGCCCCGGCCGGCGGTAGGCCCTCGGTGGTCACCCGCGCTGTTTCGGCCTGTACCGCGATCATCGAGATGTGGTGGGCGACAACGTCATGCAGGTCGCGGGTGATCCTGGCCCGCTCGCCCCGAGCCGAGTGTTCCAGCAGGGTGCCGACGATGGCATCACGATCGGCCAGGTGTTGCCTGCTCTGCTGAGCAGATCGGCGCGCAGCTCCGATCCACCCGACCAACGGGATCGACGCGTTCAGCACCACGACCTGCAGCTCGGACTCCGCGCTGTCGAGCCCCCACGTCACCGCCACGACGGCGAACACCAGCAACGGCAGGCACATTCCGGCAGCCAGCTGCTGGAAGCCGTGACGGCCCAATCGGTAGTGCGCCGTCAACAGACTGAAGACGCCGGCGACGGTGAGGCAGCCGAACGGCGCCAACGACAAGATGCTCGCTGCCGTCATCACCTGAACCGCACCTGCGGGTGGGAGCACCAACAGCGGCACCGTGGTGCACAGCGCCAGCAGGCAGACCACCATGACGAAGCGTCCGTCGACATCCTGGCCGATGGATCTGATCATCGCTTCGCCGACCGCCCCTGCACCGATGACGACGACGAGCCCTCGACCCTTGGCATCGACGAGCGCTCCCGGTCGGGATCCCGGCCGGGCCGGCGGTCCGGGCACCGGCTGGGTTTGCGCGAGCACGGGGAGACGGGGCTGCGCGCGGTCCATGGCAATCAGTGTGATCGCTCCGGTCGCCGAACGCGTCCCCCTCAGGAGCGATGGCGGTCGCAGCACCGTGGGAGTCGGGACCGTCCGGAGCCGATCACAGATGGCTCGCAGGGGTGACGACCGATCCCGCTCCGGCTCCTAGCGTTGCGGCCATGGAACCAAGTATCGAAGTCTCCGGGCTGCGCAAGCGATTCGGCCCGACGCAGGCACTGGACGGATTGACGTTCTCCGTCCGTCCGGGACAGATCACCGGATTCGTCGGGCCCAACGGCGCCGGCAAATCGACCACCATGCGAGCGGTGCTCGGGCTGGACGCCCTCGACGCGGGCTCCGCACTCGTCGACGGGCACCGCTACACCGACCTCCGGCGCCCGCTGACGCACCTCGGCTCGCTGCTGGACGCGTCGGCTCTGCAGCCCAGCCGGACCGGACGCAACCACCTGTTGTGGCAGGCCCATTCACAGGGCCTCGGTGGCCGCCGTGTCGACGAGGTGATCGAACAGTCCGGACTCGGCGCAGCGGCTCGACGCAAGGCGGGTGGCTACTCGTTGGGCATGCGCCAACGGCTCGGACTGGCCGGCGCGCTGCTGGGCGACCCGCCGACCTTGATGCTGGACGAGCCGTTCAACGGACTGGACCCGGAAGGCATCAGCTGGATGCGGGGACTGCTGCGATCGCTGGCCGGGCAGGGTCGGGCGGTGCTGCTGTCCAGCCACCTCATGAGCGAACTCCAGGACACCGCAACGCATCTGGTGGTCATCGGTCGTGGCCGGTTGGTCGCCGACACGAGCGTCGCGGACCTCATCGCTCGGGCCTCCGCTGATCAGGTGTCGGTGCGCACCACACACCGGGAGCAGGCGATGACCGTCCTGGCCCGGGCCGGGGCCACCGTCGCCGCCACCGATGCAGAATCCGTCATCGTCGCCAGACTTCCGGGCGAGAGGATCGTCGCTCTGCTCGTCGAGAACTCCGTGCCGTTCTCCGGACTGTCTGCCCACAGCGCCACCCTGGAGCAGGCCTACATGGACCTCACCCGCAACGACGTCGAGTTCCGCACCCGCGGACCCGAAGAGTCCGACGCCAGGGGGCAGGCGTGATGACAGGCTCCCGCCGCACGATCCGGTCCGGCGAACCCGACGGGGCGCTGCGCACCTCCGGTCGATCGGGCTTCTCCACCCTGCTGCGGTCGGAATGGACGAAGTTCGTCACGGTCCGTGGCTGGCTGGTCGGTCTGCTCGTCGCAGCCCTGGTGACAATCCTGATCGGAACGGTGTCCGCACTGGGCGGCAATCTCGAGTGCACGGGCCCGGACGGGCAGATCTGTGCCGCCCACGTGCCACCACTGGACGCCAGCGGCGCGGCCGTCCCCGATTCCTTCACCTTCGTGCATCGGCCGCTGGACGGCGACGGGAGTCTCACCGTCCGGCTGGACGCGCTGACCGGGGACGGCGGTGCTCTGCACGACTGGGCGAAGGCCGGGATCATCGTCAAGCAGAACGCCACGGCGGGCTCGCCCTATGCGGCCATGATGATGACCGGCGATCACGGCGTTCGGCTGCAGGACAACTACTTCGGTGACCGCGCCGGACCGGCGATCTCCGTCTCCGACGGTCTGCCCGTGTGGTTGCGGCTCACCAGGGTCGGCGACGAGCTGACCGGCTCGGTGTCGGCAGACGGATCGACCTGGAGCCAGGTCGGTACCGCCACCGTGAGCGGCCTGCCGGGCTCCGTGCTGATCGGGATGTTCGTGGCGTCACCGGAGCAGATCCAGACCACCCAACGATTCGGCGGCTCTGATTCCAGTGGCGGGCCGACCCGGGCCACCGCAGTGTTCGACACCATCTCCGGTCAGGGCGCCTTGGGCGACTGGACGGGCACCCGGATCGGTGGAAGTGCGGGTGATCCGGAGCCGGTCGCCGACTTCGCCGAGAACGGGGGCACCTTCACCATGACCGGCTCCGGCGACATCGCTCCGAGCGTCGCCGGGCCCGAGGGCAACACGGTGGAACGCAGCCTGGTCGGTGTCTTCGCCGGCCTGATCGTGATGATCGTGATCGGCAGCCTCTTCATCACCGCCGAGTACCGGAAGGGCATGATCCGCACCACCTTCGCGGCGGAGCCGCGGCGGGTCCGGGTGCTGGTGGCCAAGGCTGTCGTCCTCGGCGGGGTGAGTTTCGCGGTCGGCCTGGTCGCCAGCGCCTTCGCGTTCTGGCTCGTCGGCTCGATCGAGCAGTCCAACGGCAAGTACCTGCTGCCCGTCCCGGTGCTCACCCAGCTCCGGGTGATCGCCGGAACCGCTGCGCTGCTGGCACTGTCCGCGGTCCTGGCGCTCGCCGTCGGCATCATGGTGCGGAGAGCGGCCGGCACGGTGGCCGCGGTGACACTGTTGGCGGTGGTGCCGTACATCCTGGCGGTGGCCTCGATCCTGCCCGCCGGGCCCGCTGAGTGGCTCCTGCGGGTGACTCCGGCGGCCGGATTCGCGATCCAGCAGAGCACGTCGCAGTATCCACAGGTCGAGGCTGCGTACTTCCCGTCGACCGGGTTCTTCCCGCTCGCGCCGTGGGCAGGGTTCGCCGTCCTCGTCGGGTGGACGGTGCTCGCGCTGGGCCTGGCGGCCCTGGTGGTACGACGTCGGGACGTCTCCTGATGCCCACCCGGCCGACGATGCACGTGCTGGGCTGCACACGGTTGCCGGCCGCACTGCATGCCGAATGGACCAAGTTCCGCACCGTGCCCGGGCCCTCGGCGGCGCTGCAGGCCATGGTGATGTCGACCATCGGACTCAGCGCGGCCGCAGCCGCGGCTTCCACCTGCGGTGCACCGACGTGCCCTCAGGATCCGGTCAGGATCAGCCTGACCGGGGTTTCCCTCGGACAGGCGCTGGTCGTCGTGTTCGCCGTGCAACTGCTCGGCGCCGAGTTCGGAACCGGGATGATCGGCACCACACTGGCAGCGATACCCGGCCGGCGAACGGTGATGCTCGCGAAGGCGACCTTGTTGACCGCGGTGGTGCTGGCGACCGGGATCGTCGCAACGGTCGGTTCCTGGTTGACCGGTCGGATCCTGCTTCTCGGCACCGGTTTCATCGCCGAGAACGGCTCAGCGCTGCCAGGGCTGTCGGATGGTCCGACCCTGCGAGCGGTCGCCGGATCCGCCCTGTACCTGGTGCTCGTCGGGCTCCTCAGCGTCGGTGTCGCTGCCGCAGTGCGCGATTCGGCAGTGACCATCGGGACGGTGCTGGCTGTCCTGTATCTGTTCCCGGTCGTGATCACCATGGTCAGCAATCCGGACTGGCACCGGTTCCTGCAACAGATCGCCCCGATGAATGCCGGGTTGGCGATCCAGAACACCGTCGATCTAGGGAGCGCGCCGATCGGTCCGTGGGCCGGTCTGGGTGTGCTCAGCTGTTGGGCCGCTGCCGGTCTGCTGCTCGGGGGACTGCTGCTGGGTCGACGAGATGTCTGAGCCGGTGACCCGCGGCTCACGTACGCGAAGACCCGGGGGATGCTCCCTGTGAACGGCGGGCGGTCCCGTCCCTGCGACAGCCACCAACGCTGCAGTTCGAGCTCCAGGCCCCGATCCGGGTCAGGGAGTCGGGGTGCTGGGACTCCCCGGAACGTCGCCGGGTGACGGTTCGACTCCCGGGACCGGAGAGACGTCGGGCACCGGTTCGGGGTGCTCAGGTCCGGGAACGCCGGCCGGCGAGACATCGGGATGCCCGGGATCGGGAACGGACCCGGGGCTGACGGGGGTCACCGGGTCGGAACCCGGGTTCTCGTCCGGCAACGCGCCCTCGCGTCGGTTCGGATCGGGCTGGGAATCAGGAATCGTCATCACACATCTCCACCTCGTCTGCGGGTGGGCAGTTCGCCGTTGAACCGCCCGTCGTTCGGTACCCGGGTGGCGCACGCCACAAACCGGCCTCGACAAGGTCGCCGGGGACACGAGAAATCCCGCCGTTGCCCGGTGGGCAGCGGCGGGATCTGCGGCAGAGTCTCAGCGAGCGGAGGCGTACTGGCCCTGGGAGCCGTCGTCGTCCTCGTCGTCGTCCACGATGTAGGCCGCGTACGGGTCATCGTCGTCGTCGGCCACCTCCGTGCTCACCGGTGGCGGCGGGGGCAGATAACCCTGCCCCTCACCCAGCTCACGCTGGAGCGCCGTGACGTCGATCGAGGAAGTGTGGTACTTGAGCTCCCTGGCGACCTTCGTCTGCTTTGCCTTCTGACGGCCTCGCCCCATGGCGGACCCCCTTGCACGGTAGAAGCGGGGCGGCCGGCTGAGGGCGGCCCCGGAATCAGCAACTGTTCGTGCACACGATCCTACAGGTCGTCAGCCACCCCTGGTGCGATGGTGACCGACCCGACCGGCCTGCCCCCACCCAGGATGCTGCCGACGGCCAGCTCATCGAGGGTCGACGAGTTCAGGCCGAGCCGTTGCAGCACCGGGACAAGCACCGGCATCCGGGCTCGGGCGGCGCCGTCGGTGATCTTCGGGGCCACCGCAGACCCGACCGGTAGGGACGCCACGTGCCCCCCCTCGGCGCCGCCCTTCATCAGCACACCCGGGTGTGCGGCCATGATCACGGTGTCGTCGCGACCCGTTCCGGCGACCATCTCGGGATGCGCGCGCATCGCGGCGGCCACTGCATGTTCGGCGGTGCCCGCGGCCGCCTGCACCAGCGCGCCGAAGCCGCGGGCCAGGGCGGTCAGGCTGATCGCAGCCAACGGCGCCCCGCACCCGTCCACCCCGACCGCGGCCGGTCGCTCGCCGGTGATCCGGCCGATCGCGGCAAGCGCGGCCTGCTGGTACGGGTGTGCAGGATCGAGGTAGCTGGCGGTGTCCCAGCCGGCCGCAGTGCAGGCTGTGAGCATGCCGGAATGCTTGCCGGAGCAGTTCATGTAGATCCGTCTGGCGGGCTCGTCGGCGCGGGTCGCCGCAGCGCGGGAGGCCTCGTCGAGCGGCAGATCCACCGGGCAACCCAGGTCGTCCTCGGTGAGACCGGCCGCCGTGAGGATTCCGCGGGCCCTGGCGACGTGCATCGGTTCGCCGGAGTGGGACGCCGAGCTGAGCGCCAGGTCGGCGCCCTCCAGCGCGGCGCCCGACTCGAGCATGGCGACGGCCTGGAAGGGCTTGTTCGACGAGCGGGGGAACACCGGGACGGTGACGTCGCCGAGCGCGTACCGGATCGATCCGTCCGGCGCCGTCACCACCAGCGCTCCGAAGTGCGTGCACTCGTGGAATCCGGAGCGGGTGACGTGGGCCAGGTCGACGTACGGGGTCACAGATCTCCTCGATGCGGTGCTGGTTGCTGGTTGGTATGGCTGGTCAGCGCAGGATGTCGAGCAGGACGGCCGGATCGATGTTGCCACCGGACACGATGGCGATTCGCTTCCCGGCCGGTAGCTGCTCGCTGCGGAACAGGTGGGCCGCCACGGCGACCGCCCCGCTGGGCTCGGCGGCCAGGTGCGCCTGCAGGGTGAGCCTGCGGGTCGCCTCCCGGATCTCGTCCTCGGTGACGGTCAGGATGTCGCTCACCTGGGTCCGGATGTGCTCCCACGGCAGCTCGCCGACCGAGAAGGTGCGCAGGCCGTCGGCGATCGTGCGGGCGGTCTGGGCGGGCTCCCAGGCGGTGCGGACACCGGCCCGGAACGAGGCGGCAGCATCGCCGGCGAGCTCCGGCTCGACGCCGATCACCACTGCGTCCGGCAACAGGGCCGCCGCCGCGGCGGCGACCCCGGCGATCAGGCCTCCGCCGGAGACGGGCACCAGGATCACCGCGACATCCGGTGCGTCCTGGGCGATCTCGAGCCCGATCGTTCCCTGGCCGGCGATCACGAACCGGTTGTCGAACGGCGGCACCAGGGGCATCCCGGTCTCCCGCTGTACCTCGAGCGGGCGGCTGAATCGCTGCTCGACCGGCACCAGCTCGACGGTGGCGCCGAGTGCGCGGGTCGCGTCGATCTTGCGCTGCGGCGCGTTGTCCGGGATGACGATGTGCGCTGTCGTGCCGAACGCGCGGGCGGCCCACGCAACGGCCTGGGCATGGTTGCCGGAAGAGTGCGCGAGGATGCCGCGGGCCCGCTCCTGCGGGTCCATCGCGGCTACGGCGTTCACCGCGCCGCGGATCTTGAAGGCGCCGACCGGTTGCAGCAGTTCAGGTTTCAACCACAGCGCGGATCTGCTGTCCGGTGGATCGGCCCAGGTTGCCGGCACCAGCGGGGTGTGCAGGGCGAAGCCGGCGATCCGGGCAGCTGCGTCCCGGATCTCCTCGATGTCGACCAGCTGCTGGGCGTCGGTGCTCGTCACGGTTCTCCCGGATGCGGTGAAAGGGCGTGTGGGCGATGCAGAGTGCGGTCAGCGACGGCGCAGGTCCGGCAGCGCGCGACGGTCGATGACCGAACGTGGCGGGGCATCCGCTGCGGTGTCGGCGTGGTCGGAGTAACCGTCCGGGTCGATCAACGCGGCCACCCCGTCGATCGTCAGGGGCGTGTCCACGGGCAGGGAGCGTTTCACCAGAGCGAGCGCGATCGGACCCAGTTCGTGGTGGTAGGCAACGGTGCCGGCCCGGCCGACCGTCCGGCCGGCATCGGTGACGACATCGTCGCCGGTGGCCGGCAGGTGGTCGACGGAGCCGTCCAGGTTCAGCACCACCAGTCGCCGCGGCGGACGCCCGAGGTTGCTCACCCTGGCCACGGTCTCCTGACCGCGGTAACACCCCTTGTTGGCGTGCACCGCAGCTGCCAGCCATCGTGTCTCGTTGGGGATCGTCCGGTCGTCGGTGTCGACGCCGAGCCGGGGGATGCGGGCGGGGATCCGGAGCGCATCGGCCGCCCAGCTGCCCGCTGCTCGCGCACCGGCGGCGAGGGCGGCCGCCGCGGCCGCCGCGAACCGGTCGCGGGGGACGGCGAGGGTGATTCCCTGACCGGTCCCGATCACCGCGGCCGGATCGGCTCCGGACGTGCCGCGGACGAACAGGGCGAAGGGGGCGGCAGCAGTGACGATCTCGTCGGAGCGGGGTCCGTCGACCCGCAGCAGGGCGAGGTCCGTGGGTGCCAGCTCGACTGCCGACCAGAACCGCATCGTCGTGAGGTACTGCAGCAGCGCGGCGCCGCGACCCGGCTCGGTGTCCAGGTACAGGGTCTCCTGCTGGTCGGCCCCGGTGTGCCGGGTGACGGCGAAGTGATGCTCGACATGACCTTGCGGCGAGAGGATCAGCGATTCGCTGCTCCCGCCGGGTACCAGCGAGAGGAAGTCCTGCGAGGTCAACGAATGCAGCCAGGTGCCGGCGTCGGCTCCGGTGACTGCCAGCACGTCGCGATGGCTGAGATCGAACAGCGCCGCACCGATCTCCGCGGCGCGCTGTTCACCCAGTGGATCGCCGTAGTGCCAGGCGATGGCTGCGTCGGGGTGCGGGGCTTCATCACCGGCGGTGCCGCGGGCGATCGCCCCCGGGAGGTCGAGCAGGACGGAACGCATGTCTCCATGCTAGGCGTCCGGCCCCGTCCACCGGGAGCAGCGACCGGATCGGCGGTGTGACAGGTCACAGCAGCGCGGGTCGGCCCTGCTGGGGTCAGCGGGCAGAATCAGCCGGTATGTCGACAGGCTCGATCGATGACGATCACAGCGTGACCGCCCAGGAGCTCGCGCGCCTTGCCGGGATCGGCACCCTCGAGGTGCCGGGAAACGCAGCCGGCGGGCCGTCCGCGCCGGTGGGCGGCGATCCGGCCGGCGGTCAGCAGGACGACGAGGGTGACGGACCGTTCGTCACCCTCGACCGTGCCGGGTGGGCGGACCTGCGATCGAGCACCGAGATGACGCTCACCGAGGAGGAACTCGGGCGGCTGGGTGGCCTGACCGATCCGATCGACTCCGGCGAGGCGGAGGAGATCTACCTGCCGCTGTCGCGCCTGCTGAGCCTGCACGTCGCGGGCACGTCCCGGTTGCACCAGGTGACTTCGACGTTCCTGGGCACGCGCGCCCCCCGGACCCCGTTCGTCGTCGGCGTCGCCGGGTCGGTCGCGGTCGGCAAGTCCACCACCGCCAGGGTGCTGCGCGAGTTGATGTTGCGCTGGCCCGAATCTCCGAGGGTCGAGCTGGTGACGACCGACGGGTTCCTGTATCCGAACGCCGTGCTCGAGCAGCGGAACCTGATGAACCGCAAGGGCTTCCCAGAATCCTACGATCGCCGGGCGCTGTTGGCGTTCGTCTCGGATGTCAAGTCGGGCAAGCCGGAGGTGCGGGCCCCGCGGTACGACCACCTGACCTACGACATCCTCGCGGGCGACGAGCTCGTGGTGCACCATCCGGACGTGCTGATCGTCGAGGGGCTGAACGTGCTGCAGCCGGCGAAGGGCTCCGACGACCCCGAGGGTGCGCTGGCCGTCAGCGACTTCTTCGACTTCTCGATCTACGTGGACGCCGACACGGCGGACGTCCGTCGGTGGTACGTCGAGCGGTTCCTCACCCTTCGCCGCACGGCTTTCGCCGATCCCGACTCGTTCTTCCATCGGTTCTCCTCGCTCACCGACGAGCAGGCCAGGGATCTGGCGACCGAGATCTGGAAGGCGATCAACGAGCCGAACCTGCGGGAGAACATCCTGCCCACCCGCGGACGGGCAGATCTGGTGCTGCACAAGGGATCCGACCACGCTGTCGAGCGGATCCGGCTGCGCAAGCTCTGATCCGACGGGATCCGGGCGAACCCCGTGGTGACATGACGGGATCTCGTTTCCCTCGTTCCCCGGTCGCTCGACCACCGGATTTCGACGCTGGTCGAGCGCGTCGAGACGTGGGTCCATCGCGATCTCGACTCACTTCGTTTGCTCGATCGGCGATATACGTCGGCGGTCGAGCAAGCGAGGAACGAGCGCGTCGAGACCCTGTCAGCTCATCGACCGGTGGTCAGACGACGGGATCTCGACTCACTTCGTTCGCTCGATCGGCGATATACGTCGGCGGTCGAGCAAGCGAGGAACGAGCGCGTCGAG
>JBBJML010000014.1:0-87441 GCA_037720195.1 Nakamurella sp.
CGGCAAGACCTACACGATCGCCTCGCTGGCCGCTCGCTACCTCGCCGAGGGCCGGGTGCGGCTGGAGAACCTGATGCTGGTGACGTTCGGGCGTTCGGCCACCCAGGAACTGCGGGATCGGGTGCGCGGCAGGCTGACCGAGCTCGAGCAGGCGCTGCGCACCCCGACCGGTGGCGACGTCGACGACCCGGTGCTGACCCTGTTGCGCACCGGATCGCCGCCCGAGATCGACGAGCGGCGACGCAATCTGGCGACCGCGCTCGCCTCCTTCGACGAGGCCACCATCGCCACCACGCACTCGTTCTGCCAGCGGATGCTCGACGGTCTGGGCATCGCGGCCGACCACGAGCCCGATGCGCTGCTGCTGGAGAACCCGGACGACGTCCTCGGCCAGGTCGTCGGTGACGACTACCTGCGACGGTTCGCCCTGGTCGAGGACCGGCCGTTCGATCCGGGCACCGCGGCCCAGATCGCCCGGGCCGCGACCGGCAGCAGTCGGGCACGTCTGGAGCCTCAGGTCGATGCCGGGCGGGTCGGGGACCGGGTCGAGTTCGCAACCGAGATCCGCCGGCTGTTCGACGTCCGCAAACGCGAACTGCGCGCCCTCGACTTCGACGACCTGCAGGTCCGGCTGGCGGAAGCACTCATGCATCCGGTGCGTGGTGAGGCGGCCAAGGATCTGTTGCGGGCGAACTTCGAGGTGGTGCTGGTCGACGAGTTCCAGGACACCGATCCGGTCCAGTGGGACATCCTCGACGCGGCGTTCCACGGGCATTCGACGCTCGTGCTGATCGGCGACCCGAAGCAGGCGATCTACGCGTTCCGCGGTGCCGATGTGTACACCTACCTGCGTGCGGCCCGGCAGTCCGCCGAGCAGTTCACGCTCGGTACCAACTGGCGCAGCGATGCGCCACTGGTGCGCGCCCTGGACACCGTGTGGGGCTCGATCAACCTGGGCCATCCCGAGATCACCGTGCGCACCATCCAGGCGCACCACCGCGACTCCCGGCTGGTCGTCCCCGGCCGTACCGCGCCGCTGCGGATCCGTCGGCTGCCGCGGTCCAGCGGGCAGATGACTGCCACCGGGTACATCACCTCGGGGGCTGCATCGGCGGCGATCGCCAGGGATCTTGCTGCGGAGATCGTCACGCTGCTCGAATCAGGAGCGCAGATCACCGACCCGACGGCGGGGGTCGGTGCTCCACCGCGTCCGCTCTCCCCGTCGGACATCGCCGTCCTGGTACGCACCAACAAGGAGGGTGAGATCGTCCGCAAAGCCCTGCAGCAGGCCAGGATCCCGATCGTCCTCACCGGCAACACGAGCGTCTTCTCCTCGGCCGCCGCTGATGCCTGGGACACCCTGCTGCACGGTCTGCAGGCGCCGAACAGGGCCGACCGGGCCCGGCGCACCGCCCTCACGCCCTTCGTCGGGTGGTCGGCGGAGCAGATCGCCGCTGCCGATCAGCAGCAGATCGAGGACCTCATCGACCGGATCCGGGGCTGGGCGACGATCTTCACCGCCGGCGGAGTCGCCGCGCTGCTCGAAGCAGTCAGCGCCCAGGGCCTCGCAGCACGGGTGCTGGCAGTCCAGGACGGCGACCGCCTGCTGACCGACATCCGGCACCTGGCCCAGGTGATGAACGGCGCCGCCAGGGACGAGCACCTCGGCCCGGCGGCACTGCTGGAATGGTTGCGGCGGCGTCGGGAGACCGCGGCGCGGGAGGCGAACGACGAACTCAGCCGTCGGTTGGCCACCGAGGCGCAGGCCGTCCAGGTGCTCACCGTCCACCGGAGCAAGGGCCTGGAGTTCGGCGCGGTGTTCGCACCGTTCGCCTGGACCCTGTGGTTTCCGGACGCCCCGGACCCGCTGCGGCTGCACGACGACGACGGGCTCCAGCTGCGGGTTGTCGGGGGGGCAGCCGGCGCCGGCTATGCGGCCCGGCTGGCGCGGCACCGCCAGGAGGAGCTGGGGGAGGAGATGCGGCTGCTGTACGTGGCCTTCACCCGGGCGCGCTCCCTGCTGGTGACCTGGTGGGCACCCGGCTGGAATGCCCGACAGTCGGCGCTGCACCGCCTGCTGTTCGGAGAGGCGACCAACGGCGAGCTGCCACCCCTGATCGCCGTCCCGAGCGACGCCGACGCCCAGCGGCAGCTGGAGAAGATCGCCGCGGACTCCGGCGGTCTGATCGAGATCGAGACCGCCGAGCCGGCCCGCCGCGCGGTGCTCACCGTCACGGCCGTCGAGCCGGTGGCGTTGTCGGCGCGGAGCTTCGACCGCACCATCGACACCACCTGGCGGCGGACGTCGTACTCCGGCCTCACCGCGGCCGCGCACACGGCGCACTACGAGGGTGACGCGCACCCGGAAACCGTTGCCGGTCAGGGTGATCCGGCGCTGCGCGACAGCGATCCCACCGAAGACCCCGGCGCCAGCGGTGACGGCGCCGCAACCGGCAGCGAGCCGGCCGAGGTCGGCGTCGACGACGAACCGGAGATCACCGGCGGCCAACACGCCGGCCGCGGCACGGCAGCGACCGGGGCCGGTGCGGCTGCCGCGCAGGAGGTCCGGCTGCGCGCCGTCGGATCACCGTTGGACGGATTCCCCGGCGGTACCGGCTTCGGCACCGTCGTGCACGAGGTGCTCGAGTACCTCGACACCACCGCCGTCGACCTGCCCACCGAACTGCGGGCGCACTGCGCACGAGTGCTCGGGCCCCGCAGCGGTGAGGGTCTGGATCCCGATCTGCTGGCCACGGCTCTCGAACCGGTCTTCGCGACCCCGCTGGGACCGCTGGCCGCGGGCCTCACCCTGGCCGATTTCGCGCCCGCCGATCGGCTCGCGGAGATGTCGTTCGAGCTCCCGCTGGCCGGCGGGGATCTGCCCGTCGGGGCCGGCGTGGCCGGCGGGGACGGTGCGACGTTGGCGCAGATGGCGCAGGTGTGGCAGGACGCCGTCGAGGACGGGGACCCGCTCACCGACTATCCGCGGCTGCTCCGCGACCGACTGCTGCAGGGTGATCCGTTGCGCGGCTACCTGACCGGCAGCATCGATGCGGTGCTGCGGGTGCGGGATGCCGCCGGCACTCCGCGGTACCTGGTCGCCGACTACAAGACCAACCGACTCGGCACCCCGGGAGAGCCGTTGTCCGCGTGGGACTACCGACCGGATGCGATGGCCGAGGCGATGTCGGTCGTGCACTATCCGCTGCAGGCCATGCTCTACACGGTCGCGCTGCACCGCTACCTGAGTTGGCGTCAGCCCGGCTACGACCCGGACGTGCACCTCGGTGGTTCGCTCTACCTCTTCGTCCGCGGGATGAGCGGGCCCGACACCCCGGTGGTCGACGGGATGCCGTGCGGGGTCTTCGCGTGGCGACCGTCGTCGCGGATCGTGGTCGCGGTGTCCGACCTGCTGGCCGGAGGTGCCCGATGACGGGTTCCGGGGCGCCGCTGCCGACGCGTGCGCGCGACGAGTTCGGCGTCGATCGGGTCCGCAAGCCGATGGTGAGCACACTGGCGGCCTTCAACGACGCCGAGGTGCTGATCGCCGCCGACGTCCACGTCGCCCGCCAACTCGGCCGACTCGCCGACGAGACCGACCCGGACGTGCTGCTCGCCGCCGCGCTCGCGGTGCGCGCAGTCCGGCAGGGATCGGTCTGCCTCGACCTGCACACCGTCCGCGAGGCGGTGATCGGTGAGAACCTCGACGCTGCAGCATCTTCCGGAGATTCTGGCCCGACAGATCCCGATACGGACGTGCTGCCGACCCGTGATCCGGAACTCGCCCGGCAGCTCGCGCTGCAGGCCGTCCTCGACTGGCCCGACCCCGAGCACTGGCAGCGGGTGGTGATGGCGAGCCGGATGGTCGAGGTCTGCGCCGACGACGCGGTCGCGCCCACCGACGGTGGCCCGGGCCGACCGCTGCGCTGGTTCGGCGGGCAGCTGTACCTGGATCGCTACTGGCGGCAGGAACGCGCGGTCGCGGCCGAACTGGTGGCCAGGACGGCCTTCCCCGACGATGCCCTCGACGAGCAGAACATCGCGCGGCGCGCTGCCGCGATCGCGCGGCTCTTCCCGGAGCCCGCGAAGGAGCGCCGTCAGCGGATCGGCGCGGCCGTCAGCGTGTCGAGACGGCTCGCGGTGCTGGCCGGCGGTCCGGGAACCGGCAAGACCACCGCGGTGGCCAGGATGATCGCCGTGCTGGCCGACCGGGAGGGGCCGACCCCGCGGGTCGCGCTCGCCGCGCCCACCGGGAAGGCAGCGGCCCGGCTCGGTCAGGCGGTGCGCGACGAGATCGCCACCTTCTCAGGCGACGACCGGTCCCGCATCGGCGACCTGCAGGCCTCGACCCTGCACCGGTTGCTCGGCTGGCGACCGGGGTCGCGATCGCGCTTCAGACATGATGCGCGCCATCACCTTCCGCACGATCTGGTGGTGGTGGACGAGTCGTCGATGGTGCCGCTCACCATGATGGCCAGGCTGCTCGAGGCGCTACGTCCCGAGGCGCGGCTGCTGTTGGTGGGTGATCCCGACCAGCTCGCCTCGGTGGAGGCCGGCGCCGTGCTCGGCGACATCGTGGCGCGGGCAGAAGTCCCGGACAGATCGGACTCATCTCATCCGGCAACGGATCTGCTGGCCCGACTGTGCCCGGACGACGAGCCGGCTCTCAGCCCCGTCGACCGCCGGGCTGCTGCTGCCGGCGTCACCAGGCTGACGCATCGGTTCCGGTTCGGGGAGGAGATCGGCAGCCTCGCCGATGCCATCCGCTCCGGCGACGCGGACGCGGCGATCCGTGTCCTCGGCGCCGGTGGGACGAAGATCGACTGGGTCCAGCGGGAGGCCGACGACAGCGATCCCGGCATCACGGAGCTCCGCGACGACGTGGTGCGCGCCGCCCACACGCTCACCACCGCTGCGCTGGACGGTGATGTGGAGCGGGCCCTGACCTCGATGGACGAGCACCGGTTGCTGTGCGCCCACCGGTCAGGACCGTTCGGCGCTGCCTGGTGGGCGCGGGTCACCCAGCGCTGGATCGCCGCCGACCGGGCGGTCCGCGGGGAACTGCCCGTCCCGACCACCGGTAGGTTCGGGGCCGATTCCTGGTGGGAGCCGGGTCGTCCGCTGCTGATCACCGACAACGACTACGAGCTCGGCCTGTTCAACGGCGACACCGGCGTGGTGGTCCGCGACGGATCGCAGGGCCTGGTCGCGGTCTTCGGCGACGCACGCGCTCCGGTGACGGTCCGGCCCGGCCGGCTCAGCGGGGTGCAGAGCGTCTATACGATGACGATCCACAAGAGCCAGGGCAGTCAGTTCCGGTCGGTGACGGTCATCCTGCCGCCCGCGCAGTCACCCCTGCTGACCAGGGAGCTGCTGTACACCGCGGCGACCAGAGCCTCCGAGCGCGTGCGCATCATCGGCAGCGCGCATGCCGTGCGAACGGCCATCGCCCGTCCTGTCTCCAGGGCCTCCGGTCTGCGCGGCTGACGCCGCCTCCGTGGTCGAGCGACGACCACCGGTGGTCGAGCGACTCCCTCGGTGATCGAGCGACGAAGGAGTCGAGATCCCGTTGCACCACAACCGGTCCCGGACGCGACAGGGTCTCGACTCCCTCCTTCGTCGGTCGCTCGACCATCGATTCTTCGGTGATCGAGCAAGCGAGGAACGAGCGCGTCGAGATCCCATCCTCGAACGACATGGCCACGGATCCGATGCACCGAAATCCGTTGTCGCCGGAGCGGTTCGGTCCGTAGGGTCGCCTCCGGCACCTGCAACCAGCAGGGGCATCAGCCCGTCCGGGGAGGTTCCCATGTCCGTCATCGCATCCACCACCCAGAGCCTGCAAGCGCAGCCGCAGCAGATGCGACAGTGGGAACCCCGAACCTCGTTCCGGGCCCACCTGCCGTATCCGACTCCCGCCGTGAGGTCGCATCCCGCGATCTGAGCGCAGCTCTCCCACCCGCGAGCGCCCACGGCCAGGAGCCGTGCGGCGCTCGTTGTCGTTGTGACGCCACGTTCGCTGACCTGGTGGTCGTTGTGACGCCACGTTCGCGGACCTGGTGGTCGTTGTGACGCCACGTTCGCGGACCTGGTGGTCGTTGTGACGCTACGTTCGCGGATCTGATGGTCGTCGTAACCGACCGCATGCCACATCATCTGCACCACCACCATTCGGAAGGAACACCATGCAGTACCTCAACGAGAAGTTGCTGAGCTGGGCGTCGATCATCGACGAGCTCACGCTCGCACAGGCGAAGCAGACGGCGCAGCTGGACATCGTCGCGCCCTACCTCGCGCTGATGCCGGACGCGCACCTCGGCAAGGGGGCGACCGTCGGTTCGGTGATCCCCACTCGCGAGGCGATCATCCCGGCCGCGGTCGGCGTCGACATCGGTTGCGGGATGCGTGCGGTGCGGACGCAGTTCAGTGTCGGAGACCTGGCCGGTCGCGATCTGGCAGCGCTGCGGCACTCGATCGAGCGCAGCATCCCGCTGTCCGCCGGACGGCACAACCACCGCATCGAGTCGACCGCGGAGCCCCGGATCGCTGAGCTCGAGGCGCTGGCCGGCGATCTGCTCGACACGATCCAGTCGCGGAGCAAGAGCTGGCGGCACCAGCTGGGATCGCTCGGCTCGGGCAACCACTTCATCGAGGTGACGGCCGACGAGACCGACCGGATCTGGCTGTTCCTGCACTCCGGGTCGCGCGGTGTCGGCAACCGGATCGCCCAGCACCACATCGGCGTTGCGCGGAAGTCGATGGCGGACAACAACATCGAGCTGCCCGACCGTGATCTCGCCTACCTGGTCGAGGGGACCGAGGAATTCGACGCCTATCTGGCGGAGCTCACCTGGGCGCAGCGGTTCGCTGCCCTCAATCGGGACGAGATGATGGAGCGGGTCGTGCGGGCACTGTCGTACTGGATCGGTAGCGAGGTGGAGGTGTCCGAGGATCTCGGCTGCCACCACAACTACACCGCCAGGGAGACGCACCACGGTGAGTTGCTGTGGGTGTCCCGCAAGGGCGCCATCAACGCCGAGGTCGGCATGCCGGGGCTGATCCCCGGGTCGATGGGCACGGCGTCGTACGTGGTGTCCGGCAGGGGGAACGCCCAGGCGCTCTGCAGTGCGCCGCACGGTGCCGGCCGGGCGTACTCACGGACGAAGGCGCGCAAGACCTTCACGGTCGACGACCTGCGGGCCGCGATGGTGGGGATCGAGTACCGCGACACGGAGGCGTTCGTCGACGAGATCCCCGGTGCCTACAAGGACATCGACCAGGTGATGGCCGATGCCGCTGACCTGGTCGAGGTCCGGCACACCCTGCACCAGCTGGTGAACGTGAAGGGGGATTGACGCGGAGCCACGGCGCCGCGGTACGACCCGGTCGGTGCCCACTGCGGTGGGGACCGGCCGGGCCGTCGCGCTCGGATCAGCCCAGGCGCCCGGCTACCAGCCGGCCGTCCTGGACGACTGCGGAGAGTCGGGACTCGGCGAGCGCCGAGATGTCCTGCAGCGGGTCCTCGTCCAGCATCACGAGATCGGCTGCGGCACCGGGGATGATCTGGCCCAGCTCGCCGTCGCGCTGCAGCACGGGTCGCGGCCACCGTCGTCGCCGACCTGATGACATCGATCGCCGGCTATCCGGTGCGGGAGTTGCTGAACGAGCCGGCCGCCCTGAGCAACGCGGTGTCCCGCATGGGGCCGACGGATCTGCTGATCGTGTGTTCGTACTGGCGGATCTACGACGTCGCCGTGATCGCGGCGCAGTCGGCGCACCGACGAGGGTGTGGTGTGGTGCTGCTGGCCGACAGCCTGCCGCGCGCGCTGTGCACCGCTGTGGACGAGGTGGTGATCACCCCGGCCGAGGGCACCTCGTTCTTCCCGTCGTTGACGGTGGCAACCGCCGTTCAGCAGGGCATCGTCGCGACGCTCGCCAACATCGATCCCGCCAGGACCCGGACGGCGATGACGGCAGCCGAACGTTCGTGGCAGGACTTCAAGCTGTTGCACCACGAACCGTCCCGATCAGGCCCGCCGTCCGCGGGAGGGTGATGGGGTTGGGGCTCGGGATGGCCGGGCCCCCGTAGTCGGGTGACGAGAAGGTGACCCTCGATCCGCGTTTCGGCAGGGCGTCCTGCGGAATTGACGATCGAGGGCCACGCTCTCGTCACTCGCCGGAGGCAGGCGTCGCAAAGTGGCCGCCCGTCGAGCATGTGCGCAGAGCGTCCTGCGGTTTCTCGGATCCGGCGGCCACTCTCCGTCACCCGTCACCCGTCACCCGTCATCGGCACCGGACACAGCCGCGCCGCGGTCGGCTGCAGGAGTCTCGCAGCGACTTCGTCCGTGGCGAGCACACCAGGACTGCTCGTCGGTTCCGTGCAGCGCGTCCCGCCCCGCCACAGTCACCAGGCCGGTCGGATCGGCCCGGACAGATCCAGTTGCTGCAACAGGTTCCGCAGCGCGACCACTCCGTCGGCGCCGAGCCGGTCCTGCCAGGAGTTCACCACCTGCTGCGCGGCCGCCTCAGCGGCCCCGGTGCAGGCTCGGCCGCGCTGGGTCAGCTGCAGCGGCCGGCGACGTCGGTCCGAAGGGTCGTGGGTCCGCACCACGTACCCGCGATCGACGAGTTGGTCGACGAGCTTGCCGGCCGCCTGCTTGCTGATGGCGAGATGCTCGGCGACGTCCAATGCAGTTGCATCTCCCTGGGCGATGCGGACGAAGGCGAATCCGTGCGCCGGACGGACGTCACGGAAGCCGCTGCGCTGCAGGTTGTCCTGGATGCCGGCGACCGCAGCGCCCGCAGCGGCGAGGACCAGCATCGCCACGTCACCCCTGGCCGGTTCCATGGCTCCAGCTTGACAGAAATGGTCAGCCTGGTTGACCATGATGGTCAACCAAATTGACCAATTGACCCCCACGGAGCGCACCCATGCCACTGATCACCGAGTCCGATGCCCGCAGCTTCGCGATGCACGGCAGTACGTTCACGTCGTTCGTTGCGCCCACGGCCGGCAGTACTCAGCTGTGCGCCTGGCGCCTCGACGTGGTGCCCGGCACCACCGGAGTTCCGCACCGGGTGTCGCACGAGGAGGTGCTGCTGGTGTTGGAGGGCGAGCTGCTGATGGATCTCGACGGAGTCGCCCTGCGAGCCGCTCCCGGCGAGACGATCTTCGTCCCAGCCGGTTCCAGCGTCGCCGTGGCCGGCGGGCTCAGCGGCGCTCGCGCGTGGGTGACCACCTCTGTAGGACTCACCGCCACCACCGGGGACGGCGGCGTGATCACCCCACCCTGGACGCAGTGACGAGGTGCAGGTGCTGGCCTGCTCGGCGCGCTTTGCTGCCGGAAGTGACGCTCGCATCATCCTGCTGTCGGTCTCCGCTCGTAGTGTTCTCCTCGCTCGGTCGATGGGCGCCCTGCCAACCTGGGAGAGGCATCGTCACTAGAGTGTGAAAGAGATTGAAAAGATGGAAAGGCCTGTAAACGGCCCCATCGGCTCGATCGGCGACGAACACGGTTGCGGGCGACCGGGACACGACAGGAGGTGGGCAGGTCATGGGTAATCCGTTCCGGCCCACCTTCGGCGTCACCCCGCCCGTGCTGGTCGGCCGCGACGAGCAGATCGAGGCGTTCACCGAGGCGCTCGACGACGGCCCCGGCGCCCCCGGCCGGGCGATGCTGTTCTCCGGCGCCCGCGGCACCGGCAAGACCGTGATGCTCAACGCGCTCGAGGACGCCGCCCGGCTCCGCGGGTGGCTGGTCATCTCGCAGACCGCGCGTTCCGGCATCGCCGCCGAGATGCGCGACACCCAGATCCCGGACCTGCTGCACCGCCACGTCAGCGGCATCGTGCGCAACCAGCTCTCCGGCCTGACGGTCACCTCGCCGGTCGGTGGGCTCGGCGTCACCCGACTGCGAGTCGACGACCATCCCGAGGTCGCCTCCTTGCGGTCGCGACTGGAAATCCTCACCGATGCACTCGCCGAGCACGACACCGGCGTGTTGATCACCATCGACGAATTGCACTCCGGCGCCCGCCGCGACCTCACCGTCATCACCCAGACCGTCCAGCACCTGTTCCGCGAGGAGCGCGAGATCGCTTTCCTGGCAGCAGGTCTGCCGCACGACGTCGCAGCGCTGCTCGATCACCCCGGCACGACGTTCCTCCGCCGGGCCGAGCACTACACCCTGACGGCCGTCACCGACGCGGAGGTGCACGAAGCGCTGCAGGTGCCCATCGAGGTCAACGAGCGGACCATCTCCGCCGAAGCGCTGGACATAGCCGCCGCGGGGACCCGCCGCTACCCGTTCCTGATCCAGCTGGTCGGCTACCACACCTGGCGTGCGGACGAGTCGGCCGCCGAGATCACCGCTGCGCACGCCCGGCAAGGAGTGAAGGCGGCCACCCGCCGGCTCGGACGGCTGGTCCACGAACCGGCGCTGAACTCGTTGTCGGAGGTGGATCTGCGGTTCCTGCTCGCGGTCGCCCAGGACGACGGTCCCAGCCGGATGCAGGACATCGCCCGACGGCTCGGAGTCGATGCCAGCTATGCCGGCCAGTACCGCCGCCGGCTGATCGCCGCGGGCCTGGTGGCCCCGGCCGGGTACGGGAAGGTCGACGTCGCCATCCCGTACCTG
Source organism: Nakamurella sp. (assembly GCA_037720195.1). Taxonomy (GTDB): domain Bacteria; phylum Actinomycetota; class Actinomycetes; order Mycobacteriales; family Nakamurellaceae; genus Nakamurella. Next base: position 10,638 of record JBBJML010000014.1, read on the forward strand.
AGGGAACACCTGCGCTCGCGTCCGGTCCGGGAACTCACGTGAGGGGTGGTGGGACCGCGGAGGTCGAGGACATCGTGCGCAGCGCCGTCGTGTTCGCGATCCCGATGGTCGACCGGTTCCGGGGCGTCGACGTCCGCGAGGGCATCCTGGTGCGCGGGCCGGCCGGATGGGCGGAGTTCGCGCCGTTCCGAGACTACGACGACCAGACCGCCACCGGCTGGTTGGCCGCAGCACTCGACTCCGCGCTGCACCCCTGGCCCGCCGCGGTCAGGGACACCGTCGCGGTCAACACGACCGTGCCGATCGTCGAGCCCGAGCGGGCGCATGCACTCGTGCTCGCCTCCGGCTGCCGCACCGCCAAGGTGAAGGTCGGTGGACCCGGCACCGACCCGGGTGCCGACCGCGACAGGTTGCGCGCGGTTCGGGACGCGCTCGGACCAGCGGGCCACATCCGGATCGACGCCAACGCCCTGTGGGACACGGCCACCGCCCTGGCGCTGATCCCCGGTCATGCCGAGGCGGCCGGCGGGCTCGAGTACGTCGAGCAGCCCTGCCGCACCATCCAGGAACTGGTGACGGTGCGGGCCGGCGTCGACGTGCCGATCGCCGCCGACGAGTCGATCCGGTTGGCATCCGATCCGCTGGCTGTGGCGCGGGCCGGTGCTGCCGACGTCGCGGTGCTCAAGGTGGCTCCACTCGGCGGCGTGTACGCCACGCTGCGGATCGCCGCGCAGATCCGCGACGAGGCGGCCATGGACGTGGTGATCTCCTCGGCCGTCGACTCGGCGGTCGGGCTTGCTGCCGGGGTTGCCGCCGCCGCGTGCCTGCCGGGGACCCCCAGGGCCTGCGGGTTGGGGACCAGTTCGCTGCTGGTCGGCGATGTCAGCACCGAGCGACCACTGCCGAAGGACGGCAGGCTGCCGGCGGCACCGCACGCGCCGGAACCCGATCTGGTCGACGCGTGGCCGGCAGATGAGAACACTTCACAGTACTGGCGCGCGCGGCTGCGCCGGGTCACGGATCTGCTTGCTGCGCAGCAGCTCTCGCCCGAAGTGCAACGTCGATGACGGCGCCCTCACCGTCCGGGCCGGCGGTTCCGCCCTCGGTGTTGCTCGCCCGCACCCTCGTGCTGGCCGCGATCGGGCACGGCCTGACCGATGCGGTGCTCTCGCCGGGTTCCCGCAACGCCCCGCTCTCGCTGGCCCTGCACGCCGCGGACGCCGCCGGGCTGCTCCGACTGCACGTCCGGGTCGACGAACGCAGCGCAGGCTTCCTGGCTCTCGGCCTCGCTCGAGCCAGCGGCCGTCCTGCCCTGGTGAGCACGACCTCCGGAACCGCGGTGGCCAACCTGCACCCGGCCGTGCTCGAAGCCCACCACGGCGGCGTGCCCATGATCGTGCTGTCGGCCGACCGACCGCCTGCGCTGCGAGCGCTCGGCGCGAACCAGGTGATCGACCAGCAACAGGTGTTCAGCGGCGCTCTCCGGTGGTTCGAAGAGCCGGAACCCCCTGCGCCGCACAGTGATCCGGAGCACTGGCGCGCGCTGTTCCAGCATGCTCTGCAGGCGTCCGTCGGCGCGTTGCCAGGACCGGTCCAGCTGAACCTGCCGTTCGACGTCCCGCTGTTGCCGGACGCGATCGAGTCCGACGACCCGGACCGCTGGTTGACCGACGTGCGAACGGGGGCTTACGAGGGCCCTCCTGCGGCGGAGGTGGAACCCGTGCCCGCGCCGGAACCCGGCGAGCGGGTGTTGTTCGTCGGCGATCTCACCCACCCGGCGACGACCGGGGTGGCCGCCGCCGGTCAGGTGGTGGTCTCCGAGGCCGGGGGAGCGGCAGGGGAGCGGGTGCTCGAGGCAGGGATCGCGTTGCTGGAGAGCGGATTCGCAGCAGGAGACCGGTTCGTCGGAGCCATCCCCGATCGGGTCGTCGTGCTCGGACGACCGACCCTGTACCGCGCGGTCAGCGCCCTGCTCAGCTCGGCAGAGGTCGTCGACGTCGTCGGACCGACCGGACCGATCACCGACCCGACCGGGCGGGCCAGGATGGTGTCGCCGGCGCTTGCTGCGCTCCCGGCGCCCGCCCCCGCGGAGTTCCGTCAGACGTGGCAGGACGCGGACCGCGCAGTGCGGGCCGTCCTGGCAGAGGCTGTAGCCGGCCAGGATCTGGGTCTGAGCCCGTTGCTGGCGCGCACGGTGGTGCAGAGCCTGCCCGCGGGAGCGACCCTGGTACTCGGCTCCTCACAGACTCCCCGTGACGTGGGGCGATTCGCCCGGGCCCGCGGCGGGCTGCGGGTACTGGCCAATCGCGGGGTGGCCGGGATCGACGGCACCGTCTCCACCGCGATCGGAGCAGCGCTGGCCGACCCCGAGCGCCCCACGGTTGCATTGGTCGGCGACCTGACGTTCCTGCACGAGCTGAACGGGCTGCTGATCGGCCCGCACGAACCGGTGCCGGACCTGACGTTCGTGGTGTCCAACAACGACGGCGGCGCCATCTTCGGCACGCTCGAACCCGGTGCAGCGCAGTATGTCCGTCCGTTCGAGCGGGTCTTCGCCACGCCGCTGGGGGTGCAGCTCGGGCAGGTCGTCGAGTCGCTCGGGTACGAGCACCTGATGGTCACCGACCCGGAGGAACTGGCGGCCGAGCTCACCGCGGAAGCGCTCCAGGGCACCGGGATCCGGGTGATCGAGGTACCGACTGACCGGTCGTCGCTGCGGGAGTTCACGACAAGCACCCGCGATGCCGTCCGGGCTGGGCTGCGAATGTGACACCGTCCTTGCGCGTTCACCCACATCGCGCCGACTTCTTCGGATCACGATCTCCGGGACCGAACGGATCTACCATCAGGGTCATCCACGATGCGTGCTGGCCCGAGGACGCTGCGATGCGCTCTCCGCTGTTGCCGGCCATGCGCGAATCCGGGGGATGAGGGGAATACTCGTTGCTCCACCATGCGAGAGGGTCCACCACCGCCACGTCGAGGAGCTTTGCGATGACTGAATCTCCCCATCCGGACTTCGGCCGCGCCGTCGAGCGCGCGCAGCGTGCGGTGGCGGCGCTGTTGCAGGGTGACCCGGAGCCGGAGAAAGAACTCTGGTCGAGGCGCGATGACGTGACGCTCGCCAACCCGTTCGGCGGGTACCGGCGCGGCTGGCCGGACGTCGAGGACGGTCTGGATCTTGCGGCGGACGGATTCGCGAAAGGCGGGACGTGTGTCTTCGAGGAGATCTCGCGGGACGCCGGTCTCGACCAGGGCTTCGTCTTCGAGATGGAACGGTTCGAATCCAGCCTCAGCGAGGGGCGCGGACGGGTCTCCGGGGCGCTTCGGGTGGTCATGATCTTCAGGCTGGAGGACGGCGAGTGGAAGCTCGTCCATCGCCAGGCCGACACCCTGACCGAGTTTGCCGATCACGACGATTCGGTCCACCGACCAGAGCGTCGGATGAAGACGTTGCACACCGCCTACCGTGTCGCCGATCTCGAGGTCTCGCTCGGTTTCTACACCACCCTCGGATACCGCGAGCTCGGTCGCGTCGACCTGGAGGATGGCAACAGCCTCACGATGCTCAGCTTTCCCGGCGAGGACATCGCGACCCTCGAACTGGCGCACCGTCCTGCCAACGGCGACGTCGAGATCGGCACCGGGTTCAGTCATCTCGTCGTCCAGGTCGATGACCTTGCCGCCACCGTCGAGGCCCTCACCCGAGCCGGACTGGGGCCTGGGCCGGTGGAACACCACGGCGCGACAGATGGTCCGACGACATCGTGGCTCACTGACCCTGACGGCTATCGCATCGAGCTGGTGCAGTGGGCACCTGGCCATCCCGACGGTCTCTCCGAGGCCGATTTCGCGCGATAGAACCGGACGGATGCGGCAATCTCATCAGGCAATGAGCTGGGGCTCGACCAGGGACGAATGGCGTGGCTCAGGACTCCAACGCGTCGCGCATCGGGATCATCTTGACCTGGGCTTCGCGGACCTCACTGTCCGGATCGGAATCTGCCACCAGCCCGCCGCCCGCCGTCAGTCGTACCGTGTGGCCGTCCACCACGGCGCCGCGCAGCGCCAGCGCGAATTCGCCGTCACCCCGCGCGTCCATCCAGCCCACCGGCGCTGCATACCGCCCACGCGGCCGGCCCTCCAGTCGACGGATCAGCTCCAGGGCCGCGTCCCGGGGATGGCCGCCGACAGCTCCCGTCGGGTGCAATGCGGCGGCCAGCTGCAGGGCCGACGGCGCCGGATCCGCCAGCTCACCGACCACGTCGGTGGCCAGGTGCACGAGGTTCGCCAGCACCAGTGCGCGCGGCTCGGGCGGCACGTCGAGGCGGGTGCTCACACCCCTCAGCGCGGACGCGACAGAATCGACGGCGTACCGGTGCTCGGAGCGGTTCTTGGCGCTGGCCAACAGGTCGGCGATCACCGGATCGCCGACGTGCTCGGCCCAGCCGGTACCGGCCAGCACCCGGGAGGTCACCACCAGCCGGCGATTCTCCCGGTGTCGCTCGACGAGCATCTCCGGGCTGGCGCCGACCAGCTGGTCGACGGCGTAGGCCCAACAGCTCGGATAACGGTCTGCGAGCGCACTGAGCAGGAACCGCTCGTCCACCTCGGATTCGGTCACCGCGGTGAGATCGTGGGAGAGCACCACCTTGCCGAGCTCGCCCGCCCGGATCGCCTGCACTGCGGAGGCGACAGCTGCCCGGTAGCCGAGCGCCGACTGCTCGGGGTCCGACCAGCGGATCGTCCCCGGCCGCGTGATGCGGGTCGGTATCGGCTGCGAGCGTGCCCCGCGGTCGCCGAGGATCTGCTGCACGCCGTCCGGCCCCGCCCGCCAGGCGACCCGGGGGACGACAGCCACCGATGCGTCCTCGGGGGAGAAGCCGAGCGAGACGAACACGACCGGTTCGGCGTCGCCGGCGGCAGCAGCCGACCGAACGAGGTCGTCGAACCACACCTGGATCCTGGCTGCCGCGTCGGCGCCGCGGACGTCGAGCCGATGTGCCTCGCCCCAGCCCGCGATGCCGCGGCCGTGCCGCACGAAAGCCAGCGCGCCACGTGCGTGCGGCAACCGATCGAGCAGCGGCGCAGCAGCGCCCAGCTCGTCGGTGCGCAGGTCGTGGACGGTGGTCACGAATCCGAGCGTATCGGCGTCCCGCCCCCGGCTCGGTCGGGTCGAGTGTGAGTTCCGGCCCACCCCTTCCTCCCGCACTGCGAGAATGACGCCCGTGAGTCCTGTCCGAGCTCCTCGTCTGCCACGAGTGCTCCGACGCACCGTGGTCGCGGTGGCCGTCGTGCTCACCGTGCTGACCGTGGCCCTCACGGTGGCGATGTTCGTCGACGACGCGTCGATCGAGGGTTCGCGGGTCGAGACGGTCGCCACGGTGCTCGCCGTCTCGCCGCTGCGCACCGGGATCGAGTTCGTCGATGTCACCGGCATCACCATCAGGCCGGCCGGCGGAGTCCTCTACCCGGGGAACCTGCAGGTCGGGCAACAGTTCAAGGTCGAGTACGCGGCGAACGATCCGAGCCTCGTCCGGGTCGCAGGTCGGTCGGCGGAGAACGTGCTGGTGAGCGTCGGACTGATGCTGGTGATCACCTGGCTCGTCGCTGCGCTGCTGATCACCTGCGCAACCCGGTGGCACCCGTCGGTCGGCCGGTCGGCGCCTCGGTCATCCAGCGGTGCAGCCAGGGTCGTCGGCTGACCCGTCGGACATGATGGCGGCATTGACCGCCAGGACCTCGTCGGCCACCCGCGGATCGGCGACGAGCAGACCGTCCAGCGGCAACGGGACCTGCTGACCGGCGAGATCGGTGATCCGGCATCCGGCCTGGTCCGCGAGGGCGAGCGCGCCGGCGACGTCCCACACCCGGTGCCCGCGGATCACCGCAGCTGCAGCCCGACCGAGTGCCACCTGGGTGATCGCCAAGGCCGGCGAGCCCAGCATCCGCATCCCTGCCCCGGCCCGGCGGCAGGCGTCGGCCCAGTCGGACACCCAGGGCGCCGCGCCCACGGACTCGGTGAGCTGCGGAACGAGGACAGGATCGCCCTCCGGTTGGTCACGGGGACGACCGGGGCTGTCCTCGATGAAGACCAACCTGCCGGCCAGCGAGTCCGACCCGTCTGCCGCGGCGGCCTGCTCGACCGGGCGGCCGTTCGCCCGCAGTCCCCGCCCGCGCGCAGCGGCGTACAACTGCGCCCGGTAGGGGTCTGCGACCACGCCGACGAGCGGACCGCGGCTGTCGACGAGCGCGAGTGAGTACCCGCACCAGGGCAGCCCGTTCCGGAAGTTGGCACTGCCGTCCAGCGGGTCGACGATCCACAGCAGCTCGTCGGCGCCGAGCGACCCCGGCAGTGCGGTGTCGAAGCCGCCGGGCCCGCCGTACTCCTCACCCAGCACAGGCACGCCGGCGAACTCCGCGGTGAGGACCCTGCGGGTGTGGCGTTCCAGCGTGCGGTCGGTGTCGGTCACCCAGTCGTACGACGGGTCAGGCCCTGACCCGTTCTCCCGGCCGGCCGTCGCCGTGATCACCTCGGCAGCATCGTTCGCCAACCGGCCGGCCACCTCGAGGGCGCGGGAGATCAGCACGGCGGAATCGGCAGGGGACGCAACAGGGTGCGCCGGCTCCGCATGCCGCGACGCCAGGATCATGAGGTCAGCGTGCACGGTGGGGATGAACGTGACTCCCGTCACCGAGGGGACAGCGGGTGACGGGTCGGTGATCGTCAGATGTCCGGATTGTCGCGGGTATCCGGCAGGGGCGTCGGACGGAGACCGCCCACTCGGTACCGTTGCGGCATGGCGCGCGCAGATCTCGACAAGCAGCCCCGGCAGGTGGCGGCGATGTTCGACGACGTCGCCCAGCGCTACGACGTGGCCAATTCGGTGTTGTCGGGTTTTCAGGATCGCCGCTGGCGGCGGCACATGGTGGCCGCCCTCTCACTGCGTCCGGGGATGAAGGTGGCCGACATCGCCGCCGGGACCGCGGTCTCGACGGCCGAATTGGCCCGCACCGGCGCCTGGGCAGTCGCGGCCGACTTCTCCCTCGGGATGCTGCGCGCCGGTGCGCTGCGCCGACCGGCCCTGCCGAAGGCTGCAGCCGATGCGCTGCAGTTGCCGTTCGCAGACGCCTCGTTCGACGCCGTGACCATCTCCTTCGGTCTGCGCAACGTGGTCGACCCACCAGCCGCGCTCCGGGAGTTCGCGCGCGTCACCAAGCCTGGTGGTCAGCTGCTGGTGTGCGAGTTCTCCCGCCCGGCGGCGCTCGTGCGCCCGTTCTACCGCTTCCACCTCAAGCGGATCATGCCGCTCATCGCCGGGCGGTTCTCCTCGAACCCCGAGGCCTACAGCTACCTCGCCGAATCCATCGGCAGCTGGCCCGACCAGCCGACCCTCGCGACCACCATCGCGCAGGCGGGCTGGGGTGAGGTCGCCTGGAAGAACCTGACCTTCGGCGTCGTGGCCCTGCACCACGCCATCCGCGACTGATCGGTCGTCCGAGGGGTCTCGTCGCGGTCGTTCCTTCCTTGCTCGTTCGGCGGAGTTGTCGGTGGTCGAGCGAAGCGGGAGTCGGGACCGCGTTGTTGATCTGAGGGGGGCTCGCCGCGGTCTTTCCTCCCTTGCTCGATCGGCGGAGTTGTCGGTTGTCGAGCGGCGCGGGAGTCGGGACCGCCGGGAGGTAAGGCGAGCCTTAGCCCGCAGCCCCGTGTGAGCGGACTTACACTTGCTCCCAGGACTTCGTGAACTGCTTCACAAGCGCGTCGCAGGGTCCCTCTGAGCACGGAATCGGCCCGGCGACGGGCCAGTAGGAGGAGGTGGACGTGAGCGGACACAGTGATCCGGTGGGGAGCGCTGACGTCATCATCGTCGGCGCCGGACCGACGGGTTCCTCCGCTGCGGTGCACCTGGCGCGGGCCGGGACGGACGTGCTGCTGCTGGAGAAATCGACGTTCCCGCGGGACAAGGTCTGCGGCGACGGTCTCACCCCGCGCGGCGCCCAGCTGCGGCTGGCCGGCGGCGACTGGGCCGACAAGGTGATCCGGACGTCGAACCGGGCGGCTCCCCGTGTGTGAAGGGATCTGAAGAGATGCTCGACTCGTATCTGCCGATCGTCATCCTGATCGTCATCGCCGGCGGCTTTGCGGTGACGATGGCGACGGTCGTCTCGGACAGGTTGGGGCCCAAGCGGTTCAACCGGGCGAAGCTGGATGCCTACGAATGCGGGATCGAGCCGACACCGCTGCCGCCCGGCACCGCAGGCCGCTTCCCGATCAAGTTCTACCTGACGGCGATGCTGTTCATCATCTTCGACATCGAGATCATCTTCCTGTACCCGTGGGCGCAGTCCGCGGATGCGCTCGGTGTCTTCGGGCTGGTGGAGATGGGGCTGTTCATCCTGACGGTCTTCGTCGCCTACGGCTACGTCTGGCGCCGCGGCGGGCTGGACTGGGACTGATCTGATGAGCTCCGAGACGCACAGTTCTTTCGTTCAGCACAGCGCAGTGCACCGCCGGCATCCTGCCGGTCCAGCAGGTCCAGCAACACCGAATGCGGAAGAGGACTGACGCCATGGGACTGGAAGAAAAGCTCCCGAACGGGATCCTGCTGGCCAGCGTCGAGAAGCTGGTCAACTGGACGCGCAAGGCCTCGATGTTCCCGGCGACCTTCGGACTGGCCTGCTGCGCGATCGAGATGATGACCACCGGTGCTCCCCGGTACGACCTCGGGCGCTTCGGGATGGAGGTCTTCCGCGCGTCGCCCCGGCAGGCCGACCTGATGATCGTGGCCGGACGGGTGTCGCAGAAGATGGCGCCCGTCCTGAGGCAGATCTACGACCAGATGCCCGAACCCAAGTGGGTGCTGGCGATGGGGGTGTGTGCTTCCTCCGGCGGGATGTTCAACAACTACGCCATCGTCCAGGGCGTGGACCACATCGTGCCGGTCGACATGTACCTGCCGGGCTGCCCGCCACGCCCGGAGATGTTGATCGACGCGATCCTCAAGCTGCACACCAAGATCATGGACGACCCGCTGGGCCCGGCTCGCGCGGCCGAGTTCGTCGGCAAGCGCACCGAGCTGGTCGCCTCGTCGGTGAAGTACGGCAGGGGTCGGCGGTTGCCCATCGGGCGCCCCGGTGCCGAGCCGGGAGTCAGCTCGGGGGTCAAGCGGTGAGCGGGCCGACCGAGGAACAGCCGGGACAGAAGCTGACGCAGCGACCTGCCGGCAAGCCGACCACTCCCGCGGACATCCCGGAGAAGGACAGTTCCGTCGACTCACCCGCTGCCCTGCACACCGGATCCCCGACCGACGCAGCGCCGGCCGGTGGGCCCGCCATCGTCCGGAACGCCCCTGCCGCAACGCCTCTGGTCACCGGCGTCGAACGACACGGCATGTTCGGCGCCCACGGTTCCGGCGACACCTCGGGCTACGGCCTGCTGGTGCGGCCCGAGCTCGGCCCGAAGCCGACCGAGCGGCCCTACGGCGGCTGGTTCGACGAGGTCGCGGACGCCCTCGAGCTGGCGCTGCAGCAACGGGGGATCCCAGTAGAGGCGATCGAGCAGGTCACGGTCGCGCACGGCGAGATCACCTTCTACCTGCACCGCGAACACCTGCAGGGCATTCTCTGGGCTGTTCGCGACGAACCCGCCCTGCGCTTCGAGATGCTCGCGTCGCTGTCCGGTGCCGACTACGGAACCCGTGACGGGGCAACAGTTCCGCGTCAGCTGCACGTCGTGTACGAGATGCTGTCGATGACCTATCGCCGCCGGATCCGACTCGAGGTGGCGGTCGGCATCGACGACCCCTACGTGCCGTCCGCGGTCCCGGTGTACCCGACAGCAGACTGGCACGAGCGCGAGGCGTACGACATGTTCGGCGTCATCTTCTCCGGCCACCCGGCGCTCACCAGGATCCTCATGCCGGACGACTGGGACGGGCATCCGCAGCGCAAGAGCTATGCGCTGGGCGGGATCGCCGTCGAGTACAAGGGTGCCGAGGTACCGCCACCGGACGAGCGGAGGGTCTACTCATGACCACCACCACGAACACCGGCACACCGGCCGACGATGTGCGCAGAGCCCGCGAGACCCGGACCACCGAGGGGCGGATGTTCACCGTCACCGGCGGCGACTGGGACGACCTGGTCGCCGATGTGGCGGCCGGACCGGCGGACGGTACCGGCGACTTCAGCGACGAGCGGATCATCGTCAACATGGGGCCGCAGCACCCGTCGACGCACGGCGTGCTGCGGCTGATCCTCGAACTCGAGGGCGAGACGGTCACCCAGGCGCGTTCGGTGATCGGCTATCTGCACACCGGGATCGAGAAGAGCTGCGAGTACCGGACCTGGACCCAGGGCGTCACCTTCGTGACCCGGGCGGACTACCTCTCGCCCGCGTTCAACGAGGCCGTCTACTGCATGGCCATCGAGAAGCTGCTGGACATCGAGGTGCCGCGGCGCGCCGAGGTGATCCGGGTGTTGCTGATGGAACTGACCCGGATCTCCTCGCACCTGGTCGCCCTCGGCACCGGCGGGATGGAGCTCGGTGCGCTGACCGGCATGACCGCCGCGTTCCGGGAACGCGAAGAGGCCCTGCACCTGATGGAGTACCTGACCGGTCTGCGGATGAACATGGCGTTCATCCGTCCGGGCGGGATCGCCCAGGACATCCCCGAGGGCTCGATCGAGCGGATCGGGGCCTTCCTGTCGATCATGGACGAACGACTCCCCGAGTACGACAAACTGCTCACCGGGCAACCGATCTGGAAGGGCCGGATGGAGGGCGTCGGCATCCTCCCGCTGGAGGCGTGCCTGCAGCTCGGCATCACCGGGCCGATCCTGCGGTCTGCCGGCCTCGCCTGGGACCTGCGCAAGACCATGCCGTACTGCGGCTACGAGACCTACGACTTCGAAGTGCCGACGGCCACCGAGGCCGACTGCTTCGCGCGGTTCCGGCTGCGGGTCGCGGAGATGCACGAATCGCTGAAGATCATGCGGCAGTGTGTGTCCCGGCTGGCCGAGCCCGGCCCGGTGATGGTCGCCGATCGCAAGATCGCCTGGCCGGCGCAGCTCGCGCTCGGGGCGGACGGGATGGGCAACTCGCTGGAGCACATCCGACGGATCATGGGCCAGTCGATGGAGGCCCTCATCCACCACTTCAAGCTGGTGACCGAGGGCTTCGCGGTGCCGGTCGGTCAGGCCTACGTCGGCATCGAGAACCCGCGCGGCGAGCTCGGTTGCCACCTGATCTCCGACGGCGGAACCCGGCCGGCCCGGGTGCACCTGCGAGACCCCGGCTTCGTGAACCTGCAGGCGATGCCGGCGATGAGCGAGGGATCGATGATCGCGGACGTGGTCGCCGCCGTCGCATCCATCGACCCGGTGATGGGAGGCGTGGACAGATGAGCGTTTCGGCGAACGGGCTGGGTTTCGACGAGAGCGCGACCGAGGTGGGGGAGCAGCAGTTCGCCTCCCGCCGCGGCCACGACCGGATCTCCGCTCCGCACTTCCTGCGCACCGGGATGATCTTCGATGCCGCCACCCAGGAGCAGGCGGCCGAGATCGTCGGACGCTACCCGCAGTCGCGGTCGGCACTGCTGCCGCTGCTGCACCTGGTGCAGGCGGTCGAGGGATGCGTCACCGCCGACGGGATCTCCTTCTGCGCAAGGACTCTCGCTCTCACCGAGGCCGAGGTGGAAGCGGTCGCGACCTTCTACACCATGTACAAGCGCACGCCGTGCGGAGAGCACCTGGTGAGTGTCTGCACGAACGCGTTGTGTGCAGCGCTGGGCGGCGACGACATCTTCGCCCGGCTGTCGGCCAAGCTGGGCATCGGACACGAAGGCACGTCGGGGACGCCGGGACAGCCCGGATCCATCACCCTGGAATCGGCCGAGTGCCTGGCCGCCTGCGACCACGCGCCGGTGGTCACGGTGAACTACGAGTTCTACGACCAGCAGACGACTGCCTCCGCGGAGGAGATCGTCGACGAGCTGCAGGCAGGCCGCCGGCCGGAGCCGACCCGCGGCGCCGCACTGACCGACTTCCGTACCACGTCACGGGAGATCGCCGGTGTCTACGGCGATCTCGCGGGCACCGTCGACACCCCGACGGCGAGCCCGGAGACGTTGCGGGGCAACACGATCGCCGAGGACCTGCGGCAGACCGCACCCGCCATGCCGGAGAGCTACGAGATGCCACCCCTGCCGGAGAAGAAGTGAGGACGCAGCCATGACGACTCCTGACAGGGCCCCCCAGGACAAGCCGGCACCCCCGGCCCCGACCGGGCCTGCAGTGATGACACCGGTGCTCACCCGCCGGTGGTCCTCACCCCGCTCGTGGGCGATCTCCACCTACCGCAAGCTCGACGGCTACAGCGCGCTCACCGACGCGCTGAAGACCGAACCGGGCCGGCTGGTCGAGCTGATGAAGAACTCCGGTTTGCGCGGTCGCGGCGGAGCCGGGTTCCCGACCGGTCTGAAGTGGTCGTTCCTGCCCGCTCCGGACGGCGGCCCCCGCTACCTCGTGATCAATGCCGACGAGGGAGAACCGGGTACCTGCAAGGACATCCCGCTGATGATGGCCGACCCGCACTCGCTGATCGAGGGCTGCATCATCACCTGCTACGCAATCGGCTCCTCGTTGGCGGCGATCTACATCCGCGGCGAGGCCGTCCAGGCACTGCGCCGCGTCACCCAGGCCGTCCGGGAGGCCAGGGCTGCCGGCTTCCTCGGCACGAACATCCTGGGCACCGGATTCAACTGCGACATCGTCGTGCACGCCGGTGCGGGCGCCTACATCTGCGGCGAGGAGACCGCACTGCTCGACTCGCTGGAGGGCCGGCGCGGACAGCCGCGACTCAAGCCGCCGTTCCCGGCCGTCGCCGGGCTGTATGCCCGTCCTACCGTCGTCAACAACGTCGAGACCATCGCCTCGGTGCCGGCCATCGTCTCCGGCGGCTCGGACTGGTACCGCAAGATGGGCACCGAGAAGTCGCCGGGGCCCAAGATCTATTCGCTCTCCGGGCACGTCACCCGGCCGGGCCAGTACGAGGCTGCGATGGGCACGACGCTGCGCCAGCTGCTGGAAGCAGCGGGCGGCATGAAGGATGGCATCCCGCTGAAGTTCTTCACCCCCGGCGGCAGCTCGACCCCGATCTTCACCCCCGAACACCTCGACGTGCCGCTCAGCTTCGACGACGTCGCCGCGGCCGGATCGATGCTCGGCACCACCGCGCTGATGTGCTTCAACGAGACCGTGTCGGTGCCGTGGGCGGTCTGGAAGTGGCTCGAGTTCTACAAGCACGAATCGTGCGGCAAGTGCACCCCGTGTCGGGAGGGCACCGGCTGGCTGGTGCAGATCCTGCGCCGGGTGGTCTCCGGGCGGGGAACGCTCGCCGATCTCGACGTGATGGCCGACGCGGCGTCGAACATCCAGGGCCGCTCGTTCTGTGCGCTGGGTGACGCCGCAGCCACCCCGATCCTGAGCAGCTTCAAGTACTTCCGGCACGAATTCGAGGACCTGGTCACCGGGCGCACGCCGCCGGTGGTCCGGACCGAGCAACTGGTGGGGGCTCACTGATGACGCTCGCAGCGCAGCGGCCGGGCGAGGCCGGCGAACAACCGGCCAAGCCACCGGTACCGGACGGTCACGTCCGATTGGTGATCGACGGGGTCGAGCTCGATGCCCCCAAGGGCGAGTTGGTGATCCGCACCGCGGAGCGCATCGGGATCGCCATCCCGCGGTTCTGCGACCATCCGCTGCTGGACCCGGTCGGTGCCTGTCGGCAGTGCCTGGTCGAGGTGGAGATGGGCGGCCGGCCGATGCCCAAGCCACAGGCCGCCTGCACCCAGGCAATCGGTGACGGAATGGTCGTCAGGACCCAGCTCACCTCCCCGGTGGCGGACAAGGCGCAGCGCGGGAACCTGGAGTTCCTGCTGCTCAACCACCCGCTCGACTGCCCCGTCTGCGACAAGGGCGGCGAGTGCCCGCTGCAGAACCAGACCATGAGCAACGGCAACGACGAGACCAGGAACGTCGACGTCAAGCGGGTGTTCGAGAAGCCGATCCCGATCTCGACCGAGATCCTGCTCGACCGCGAACGCTGTGTGCTGTGCCAGCGCTGCACCCGCTTCTCCGACCAGATCGCCGGCGACAAGTTCATCGACCTGCTCGAGCGAGGCAACTCCCAGCAGATCGGCATCGGTACCGGCTCCTCCGGCGACGAGCCGTTCCAGAGCTACTTCTCCGGCAACACCATCCAGATCTGCCCGGTCGGCGCGCTCACCTCGGCCGCGTACCGATTCCGGTCCCGGCCGTTCGACCTGGTCAGCACCGACGGCATCTGCGAGCACTGCGCCGACGGCTGCAGCCTGCGCGTCGACCACCGCAAGGGTGAGGTCACCCGGCGGCTCGCGGGCAACGATCCTGCGGTCAACGAGGAGTGGAACTGCGACAAGGGCCGCTTCGCCTTCACCTACGTCGGCATCGACCGGATCACCGCGCCGTTGGTGCGCGGCGCCGACGGTGAGCTGCACGAGGTCTCCTGGACCGAGGCGATGACGGCGGCCGCTGTCGGCCTGAGCGCCGCCCGCGATCGAGCCGGGGTCGGCGTCCTCACCGGCGGCCGGCTCACCGTGACCGACGCCTATGCCTACGCCAAGTTCGCTCGACTTGCGTTGCGTACCAACGACATCGACTTCCGAGCCCGGATCGGTTCACCCGAAGAGGAGTTCTTCCTCGGCACCAGGGTCGTCGGCGTCTCGCCCGAGAGCGGAGCCACGCTGCTGGGCCTGGAGCAGGCGAAGCACGTCCTGCTGGTGGCGCTGGAGCCCGAGGAGGAGAGCCCGATCCTGTTCCTGCGGCTCCGCAAGGCTGCGCGCAAGGGCTTGAAGATCTCGGCCGTCGCGCCGCTGGCCACCAACGGACTGCACAAGTTGTTCGGCACTCTGCTGCCCGCCGCGCCCGGTGCGGAGACTGCTGCGTTGCAGCAGCTCTCGACCGATGAGCGGCTGACCGGTGTGGGCTCGGTGATCCTCGTCGGGGAACGCGCCGCAGCCACCCCCGGTCTGCTCACCGCCGTCGCGGCGCTGGCTGATGCCACCGGCGCGACGCTGTCCTGGGTCCCGAGGCGGGCAGGGGAGCGCGGGGCGCTGGCCGCCGGCGCGTTGCCGTCGCTGCTGCCCGGTGGCCGTCCGGTGTCCGACCCGGCTGCCCGCGCGGAACTGGAAACGCTCTGGGAGGCCGACCTTCCGTCAGCGCCGGGCCGTGATGGCGCAGCGATCCTGGCCGCAGCGGCTGCTGGACAGCTCGGTGGGCTACTGGTCGGCGGGGTCGATCCGGCCGACCTGCCGGACCGTGAACTGGCGCTCGCAGCCCTGGATCGGGCCGAGTTCGTCGTCAGCCTGGAACAACGACACACCGCGGTGACGGTGCGGGCGGACGTCGTCTTCCCGGTCGCTGCGACCGTGGAGAAGTCCGGCGCGTTCCTCAACTGGGAGGGCCGGGTCCGTTCCTTCGGGGTGGCCACCCGCAAGGCCGGCATGCTGGACGACGGACGGATCCTGGACACGCTCGGGGTCGAGATGGACGTCGATCTGTTCACCCAGTCACCGGCCGCCGCGGCCGCGGAGATCGAGCGCCTCGGACCGTGGAGCGGCGCGGCCCTCGCAGCACCGACCAGCCCCGCGCCGGGTGCCGCGCACACCGGCTCGTCCGACGACCGCTTCGCCGGCGGTCTGCTGCTGGCCACCCACCGCACCGCGATCGACGGCGGCAGCCTACTGGTGGGTGAGCGCCACCTGGCCGGCACCGCGAAGGAACCGGTTGCGCTGATGACGACCTCCACCGCGGTCGCGCACGGCCTGGCCGGCGTGCTGTTCGTCGCCGTCACCGGGGCCGGCGGTTCGCTGGTGCTGCCGCTGCGCACGGTCGCCGACGCGGAGATGACGCCGGACACCGTCTGGGTGCCTGCACGCATCCCGGGTCTGGACGCCGCGCTGACCATCGCCGCGAGACCGGGCGACAAGGTGCTCGTCGCACCACACACCATCGGGGAGACGTCATGATCGCAGCGACGACCGGCGCACTGGCCGCCGCCGAGGTCGGCGTCGCGCCGGACGGTTCGGTGACGGCCCTGCTGGCCGGTGACCCGTGGTGGCTGATGCTCTTCAAGAGCATCGCGATCTTCGTCATCCTGCTGCTGCTCACGCTCTTCGCGATCTGGTTCGAGCGCCGCGTGGTCGGTCGTATGCAGCACCGGCCGGGCCCCAACTGGAACGGGCCTTTCGGCCTGCTGCAGTCGCTCGCCGATGCGCTCAAGCTGCACTTCAAGGAAGGCATCATCCCGAAGAACGCGGACAAGTTCGTCTACATCGCGGCTCCCGTGATGTGCGCGATCCCGGCGTTCCTGGTCTTCTCCATCATCCCGATGGGCGGTCAGGTGTCGATGTTCGGGCACCAGACGGCACTGCAGCTGGTGGACCTTCCGGTCGGCGTGCTCGCTGCGCTGGCGTTCGCCTCGATCGGTGTCTACGGCCTGGTGCTGGGCGGCTGGGCCTCAGGTTCCACCTATCCGCTGCTGGGCGGTCTGCGCTCGGCGGCCCAGGTGGTCAGCTACGAGATCGCGATGGGTCTTTCGTTCGTCGCGGTGTTCATCTACTCCGGCACCCTGTCGATGGCCGGGATCGTCAACCAGCAGGCGGGCGGTTGGTACATCTGGCTGCTGCCGGTGTCGTTCGTCATCTACTGCATCGCGATGGTCGGCGAGACCAACCGGGCCCCGTTCGACCTCCCGGAGGCCGAGGGCGAGCTGGTCGGCGGCTACAACACCGAGTACACCTCGATGCGCTTCGGCCTGTTCTTCCTGGCCGAGTACATCAACATGATCAACGTCTCGGCGATCGCCACCACGCTGTTCCTCGGCGGCTGGCGGGCACCGTGGCCCATCTCGATCTGGTCGGGCGCGAACACCGGCTGGTGGAGCCTGCTGTGGTTCTTGATCAAGATCCTGATCTTCCTGTTCGTCTTCGTCTGGCTGCGCGGCAGCCTGCCCCGGGTGCGCTACGACCAGCTGATGCACCTCGGCTGGAAGGTGCTCGTGCCGGTCTCGCTGGGCTGGATCATGCTGGTCGCCACCGCCCGAGTGCTCAACAACTCGACCGACCTGACCACTCGCGAGGTCATGTTGTGGATGGGCATCCCGCTGGCCATCGTGCTGATCGTGGTGGCGCTCTGGCCGGCGAAGAAGGGTGACGACGACCTGACCGACGACGAGATCGACGCCAGGCTCGAGGCCGAGGGCAAGATCCAACCGGTCGGGCACGGTATCGACCGCGGCACCCCGATCGCACCCGCGCTTGGGCACTACCCGATCCCGCCGCTCGACCTCGTCGTGCCCCGACCACCGGGTGGCGGGCGGACCTCCGTCCCTGTCAGCAGCGGTGGCGCCGCCATCGCACCCACCGAGAGCCACGACACCGAAGGAGGCTCCTGACATGTCGTTCCTCGACCCGGTCAAGGGTTTCGGCGTCACCTTCGCCACGATGTTCAAGAAGGTCGTCACCGACGACTACCCGCGCAAGCCGGAGCAGCCCGCGGCGCGCTGGCATGGACGCCACCAGCTGAACCGTCATCCGGACGGTCTGGAGAAGTGCGTCGGCTGCGAGCTGTGCGCCTGGGCGTGTCCGGCGGACGCGATCTTCGTCGAAGGCGCCGACAACACCGACGACGAGCGCTTCTCTCCCGGCGAGCGGTACGGGAAGAACTACCAGATCAACTACCTTCGCTGCATCGGCTGCGGACTCTGCATCGAGGCGTGCCCGACCCGCGCGCTGTCGATGACGAACGAGTACGAACTGGCCGACGACGACCGGCAGCGGCTGATCTACACCAAGGACATGCTGCTCGCGCCGCTGCAGCCGGGGATGGAACAGCCCCCGCACCCGATGCGACTCGGCGACACCGAGGACTACTACGCCTTCGGTCCGCAGTTCCTGGCCGATCCGACCTTCCGGCCGCAGGGCAGCCACCCGGCGACGATCCCGGCAGGACCGGATGCGCTGCCGCAGCAGGCAAGTGGCGCGAACAGCGACGGGGGCACCCGATGAACGCCGGTGCGATCAGGAAGGTGCAGCAGTGAATCCAGGTGCTGAGCAGGTGATGTTCTGGATCCTCGGCCCCCTCGCGCTGCTCGGCGCGGTCGGGATGGTCTTCGCCAGGGTCGCTGTGCACTCCGCGCTGTGGCTGGTGATGACGATGCTCAGCCTCGGCGGCATCTACATCCTGAACCAGTCGGAGTTCCTCGGCTTCGCCCAGATGATCGTCTACACCGGCGCGATCATGATGCTGTTCCTGTTCGTGCTGATGTTGACCGGGCGGGACGCCGGCGACTCGGTGATCGAACTGCTGCGCGGGCAACGGATGGCGGCGACGATCCTAGGGATCGGTCTCGTGGCGTTGCTCGTCACCGGGCTGCTGCGGGCCCTGCAGGGCGCGCCCAGCCTGGGCCTGGATGCCTCGCTCGCCGACCGCGGCCCGATCGGGTCGATCGCCGCGGCCATCTTCACCGACTACCTCTTCCCGTTCGAGCTCACCAGCGCCCTGCTCATCACCGCCGCGCTCGGCGCGATGGTGCTGGCTCACATCGAACGCAAGCCGTCCGAGCGTCGGACCCAGCGGCAGCGAGTGTTGGAGCGGATGCGCTCCGACCGGATGTCGCCGCTCCCGGGTCCCGGTGTGTTCGCCACCTCGTCGTCCAACGCCACCCCGGCGCTGCTGCCCGACGGATCCATTGCGCCCGAATCGCTCTCGCCGCTCGTCGAACAATCGGTCGCGCAGGGCGTCGTGCGCCGCTACGCCACCGGCGCGATGCTGGCCGAGCTGGAGTCCGGAGCGCACCGCCGTCGGCCCGACCCGGGATCCGGTGCCCATGACGAGGGACCCACCGTCGTCATCGACATGCCCGTGGTCACGAACTCGTACGTCGAGACCGACGGCGGAACGGACGGGGGAGCCCGGCGATGACAGCCACCCACTACCTGGTGCTCTCCGCGCTGTTGTTCGGCATCGGGGCCGTTGGCTTCCTGGTGCGCCGCAACGCGATCGTGGTGTTCATGTGCGTCGAGCTGATGCTCAACGCCACGAACCTGTCGCTGGTGACGTTCTCCCGCATGCACGGCAACCTCGACGGGATGGTGATGGCCTTCTTCGTGATGGTCGTCGCCGCAGCCGAGGTCGTCGTCGGACTGGCCATCATCATGTCCATCTTCCGGAGTCGACGCAGTGCCTCGGTCGACGACGCCAACCTGCTGAAGTTCTAGGGGACACGACATGACGCAGATGGTGGCCGGAGTGCCCTCCGGCTATGTTGCGGCGCCCGAGGGGTGGGTCCAGTATGGCTGGCTGCTGCTCGTGCTGCCGATCGCCGGCGCAATTCTTCTCCTGGTCGGCGGCAAGAAGCTGGATCGCATCGGCCACGTGATCAGTACAGGCTTGGTCGTCGCCGCGTTCGCCATCGGCCTGGGGATGTTCTTCGACCTGGAGACGAAGCTCGGTCCGATGAGCCAACAGTTGTTCGACTGGATCCCCTCCGGCGACCTCGACATCGGTTTCGGGCTCCAGTACGACGCCCTGTCGATGACCTTCGTGCTGCTGATCACCGGCGTCGGGGCGCTGATCCACATCTACTCGATCGGCTACATGGCGCACGACCCGGAGCGCCGCAAGTTCTTCGCCTACCTCAACCTGTTCGTCGCGGCGATGCTGCTGTTGGTGCTCGGCGACGGCTTCGTCTCGCTGTACGCGGGCTGGGAAGGCGTCGGTCTGGCGTCGTACCTGCTGATCGGTTTCTGGTCGGACTGGCCGTCTGCAGCGACCGCCGCGAAGAAAGCTTTCGTGATGAACCGGGTCGGCGACGTCGGCCTGGCTCTGGCGATCTTCCTGATGTTCCGTGAGTTCGGCACCACCAGCTTCTCCGGGGTGTTCTCGCAGCTCGGGAACGCATCCTCCGGCACCATCACGACGCTTGCACTCCTGCTGCTGCTGGGTGCGTGCGGCAAGTCCGGTCAGGTGCCGTTGCAGGCGTGGTTGCCGGACGCGATGGAGGGCCCCACCCCGGTCTCAGCACTCATCCACGCAGCGACCATGGTGACCGCCGGCGTGTACCTGATCGCCCGCAGCGCACCGCTCTACGACCTGACCCCCGACGGTCAACTGGTGGTCTGCATCGTCGGTGCCGTGACGTTGATGCTCGGATCGATCGCCGGCTGCGCGAAGGACGACATCAAGAAGGTGCTGGCCTACTCGACGGTCAGCCAGATCGGCTACATGTTCCTGGCCGTCGGGCTCGGCAGCGGCGTCTACGGCCTCGCGATCGTGCACCTGCTCACCCACGGCTTCTTCAAGGCGGCGCTGTTCCTCGGGGCCGGCTCGGTGATGCACGCGATGAACGACGACGTCGACATGCGCCGGATGGGCGGCCTGGCCCGCCGGCTGCCGATCACCTTCGGCGTGATGACGTGTGGCTACCTGGCGATCATCGGCTTCCCGTTCCTGTCCGGCTTCTACTCCAAGGACCCGATCATCGAGGCCGCGTTCGCGGCCGGCGGGACGAAGGGCTGGGTGCTCGGCGGGGCAGCGCTGCTCGCCGCCGGGCTGACCGCGTTCTACATGACCCGGATGATGATCATGACCTTCTTCGGCGATGCCCGGTGGAAGGACCTGCGCTCGGCGGACGGACGTGAGTACCACCCGCACGAATCGCCGCCGGTGATGACGATCCCGATGATCCTGCTGGCCGTCGGCGCGCTCGGTGCCGGTGCGTTCCTGGCGATCGACCATCGGTACGTCGACTACGTCGCCCCGGTGGTCGGTGCGTTCGAAGAGGAGCACGGTCCGCTGTCGGCGCTCGCCATCACGGTGCTGACGCTGGTGCTCGTCGCGATCGGCGTCGTGGCCGCGTTCCTGCTCTTCGGTCGTCGCGCGGTACCGGTGACGGCTCCCGCACACGTCTCCCCGCTGGTGCGCTGGGCGCGCGCCGATGTCGGTGGCAACGCCGTCAACGAGACGTTGGTGGCCCGGCCCGGCATCTGGCTGACCCGGATGTCGGTCTACACGGATGCCAAGGGCATCGACGGCGCCGTCGGCGGTCTCGCCGCCGGCCTCGGCGCGTTGTCGAACGGCTGGAAACGCTGGCAGAACGGCTTCGTCCGCTCCTATGCGCTGTCGATGATGGCCGGCGCCGTCGTGCTGGTGCTGGCCCTGATCGTGGTGAGGTACTCGTGAATCCGTTGCTGCCGTTGATGATCGGCCTGCCGTTGGTGGGTGCGCTGGTGATGATGTTCAGCAAGAACCTGCCGGTGCGCACCGCGAAGTTCATCGCGTTGGGGTTCTCGCTGCTGCCGCTCGTGCTGGCAGTGCCGCTGTGGATCGCGCACCGCAACAGCCTGCCGGTGCGCTACGCCGACCTCCCGGCGACACCGACCGCGACGCCGCCGGGCACGCTGTCGTTGTTCTCCAGCACCTTCTCGGTCGACTGGATCCCGGCGTTCGGGGTGCGGTTCTCGCTCGGGGTGGACGGCATCTCGCTGGTGATGATCGCGCTGATCGCCCTGCTGGTACCGATCGTGCTGGGTGCGTCGTGGGAGGAGAAGCTGCCGGCCGGACGGTCGATCAACGGCTACTTCGGCCTGCTGCTCGCGCTCGAGGGCGCGATGATCGGCGTCTTCGCCGCCACCGACGTGTTCCTGTTCTACGTGATGTTCGAGGTCATGCTGATCCCGATGTACTTCCTCATCGGGGCCTACGGCGGGGTCCGGCGGACGTACGCGGCCACCAAGTTCTTCCTGTATTCGCTGCTCGGCGGACTGATGATGCTGGCCAGCCTGATCGGCCTGTACGTGGCGAGCGCCGACATCCGTCCGGAGGGCGGCACCCTCGACTTCGCGGAGCTGCGGGCCATCGCCTCGCAGATCCCGCTGTCGACCCAGCTCTGGATCTTCTCCGGGTTCGCGCTGGCCTTTGCGATCAAGGCACCGCTGATCCCGTTCCACACCTGGCTGCCCGACGCCGGTGCCGAGGCACCCACGGGGGCCGGCACCCTGCTGGTCGGCGTGCTGGACAAGGTGGGCACGTTCGGCTTCTTGCGGATCTGTCTGCCCCTGCTGCCCGCCGCGTCACACAAGTTGGCGTGGTTGTTCCTGCTGCTGGCCGTGATCGGCATCCTCTACGGCGCGATCGTGGCGGCCGGACAGACCGACATCAAACGGTTCGTCACCTACACGTCCATCGCGCACTTCGGCTTCATCGCCATGGGCTGCTTCGTGTTCACGACGCAGGCCGTCTCCGGCGCCGTGCTGTACATGGTCAACCACGGTCTGGCGACCGGTCTGCTGTTCCTGCTCGTCGGCATGCTCACCGCGCGCGGTGGCAGCCGTCAGCTGGCCGACTACGGCGGCGTCTGGAAGGTGGCGCCGATCATGGGTGGGTTCTTCCTGATCGGTTCGCTCGCCACCATCGCCGTGCCGGGGACCAACTCCTTCATCTCCGAGTTCCTGGTGCTCATCGGCACCTTCCGCGTGCAACCGGTCTGGGCCGTGCTGGCAACGGTCGGCATCGTGTTGGCCGCCGTCTACATGCTGTGGATCTTCCAGCGGGTGTTCACCGGGCCGGTCCGCGGGAGTGCGGTCCTCGGACCGGCGGCGTCCGACATCGCCGGTGGCGGAACCGTTCCGGTGACGCGGACACCTGTGTCCGCAGTGTCCACCGACCCACACCGGGTGGCCGTCGCAGAGCCGCACACCGACGCCCACGGGCACGCAGCGCCGCGGCCGAAAGCGCTCTGGGGTGATCTGAGCAAGCGGGAGATCGCCGTACTGACCCCACTCGTCGTGCTGATCGTGTTCCTCGGGGTGTACCCGAAGCCGGTGCTCGAGGTGATCGACCCGGTGGCAGCCCGCACCGTCGTGGACTCCGGGAGCCCGGTCGACGCCATCAGCCAGCAGTACCTGATCGGACAGGAGGCCGGTCGGTGACCGCCACGCAGTCGTTCCAGCAGTTGGCCGCCCCGCTCGCCCGGGCCGCCGCCGACCCGATCGTCGCCCCTGTCGTCGATCTGCGGGCGGTCCTGCCGCTGCTGATCGTGCTCGGTGGCGCCGTGGTCGGTGTGCTGGTGGAAGCCGTCGTCGGGCGCCGGAACCGGTACGGCGCACAGGTTCTCGTCACCCTGGTCTCGATCGTCGGTGCGGGAGTGTTCACCGTCATCGGCGGCACCCAGCACCATTACGCGCTCACCTTCTCGGGTGCGATCGCGGTCGACAGCGGGACCTACGTGATGTGGGGTGTGCTGCTGGTGCTGGCCCTGGTGTCCGTGCTGTTGATCGCCGACCGGGTGTCGGAGCCGGGAGGTGCCTTCGTGGCGCAGGCGGCGATCCGGGTCGGCTCGGTCAAGGACCGGGAAGCCACGGCGCTCGCCACCCCGATGCAGACAGAGGTGTTCCCGCTGACCCTGTTCGCGGTCTCCGGGATGCTCGTCTTCCCGGCTGCCTCGGACATGCTGACGCTGTTCATCGCGCTCGAGGTGCTCAGCCTGCCGCTGTACCTGTTGTGCGGCCTCGCCCGTCGGCGCCGGTTGATCAGCCAGGAAGCCGCCGTCAAGTACTTCCTGTTGGGCGCCTTCACCTCCGCGATCCTGCTGTACGGCATCGCATTGCTCTACGGCTACGCCGGTTCGTTGACCTTCGCCGGCATCCGGGCTGCGGCCGCGGCCGGCACCGGCTCGGACATCCTGCTGCTGCTGGGTATCGCGCTGCTGCTGGTCGGGCTGCTGTTCAAGGCGTCCGTGGGACCGTTCCACCTGTGGACACCCGACGTCTACCAGGGGGCGCCGACGCCCATCACCGCCTTCATGGCGGCCGGCACCAAGCTCGCGGCGTTCGCAGCGATGCTGCGGGTGATGTGGTCGGCGCTGGAGCCGATGGTCACCACCTGGCGGCCGGTGCTGTGGGTCGTGGCGATCGCCTCGATGGTGATCGGCGCGGTCCTGGGCATCACCCAGAACGACATCAAGCGCATGCTGGCGTACTCGTCGGTCGCGCACGCCGGATTCCTGATCCTCGGCGTGATGGCGCTGACCCAGCGCGGCGCGTCCGGGATGATGTTCTACCTGCTCACCTACGGCCTGGCCACCATCGGTGCGCTGGCCATCCTGACCCTGGTCCGCAAGGGCGACGGGGAGGCGAACCAGGTCAGCGACTGGGCGGGGCTGGCCAAACGATCACCCGCGCTCGCCGCTGCGATGAGCCTGTTCCTGTTGTCGTTCGCCGGGATCCCGTTGACCAGTGGGTTCATCGGCAAGCTCAGCGTGTTCACCGCCGCCTCGCAGCAGGGCATGGGGCCGCTGGTGGTGGTGGCGATGGTGGCGACCGCGATCACCGCGTTCTTCTACCTGCGGATCGTCGTGCTCATGTACTTCTCCGAGCCGCAGACCGGTGAGGGCGCCGCGCACGTGGTGGTTCCCGGGGTGCCGACGACCGTGGTGCTGGTCGTGTGCGCACTGGCGACGGTGGTGCTCGGCATCGTCCCGTCGTGGGGCCTTGACCTGATGACGGTGGGGCAGCTCATCTACTGAGCGGTCTCAGGGTTGCCCGATGAGGCGCCGCCGCGCAGCGCCGCACGGTGCCGGTCGGTCAGATCGCGGATGACGTCCAGGTGGTCGCGCATGACCGTCAGCTCGTGGTCGGAGAGGTCGGCCATGGTGCCGACGCCCTCCTGCACCAGCGGGCCGTAGACCGCCCAGGTGCGCTCCTGGCCCGCCGGCGTCATCCGGACGAGCACCTGCCGACGGTCGGTCTCGCTGCGTACCCGTTCCACGAAACCCTTGCGCGCCAACCGATCGATGAGCGCGGTGGTGGACGCCGGGCTCAACCCGGTCGCGGTGCTGAGCTGTCCGGCGGTCTTCGGTCCGTCGGCGAGCCAGTCCAGGCACCGCAGGTCGGCGGGTCCGAGACCGAGGTGCACGCCCACCGCGTCGTCGAACGCCTGCACGCTGCGCTGGTAGCGCTGCATGGCCAGACCGATCTCGGCCACCAGATCTTGACGGGACTGCGACACCGGCTTAACCTTTCGAAATACGAACTATTCGAGATTCGTATGAAAGGATACCAAGATGCGCGCACTGATCGTGGGAGGCGGGATCGCCGGGCCGGCGACGGCGCTGGCGCTGCAGCAGCGGGGGATCGAGGCCGTGGTGCTGGAGCGGCGTGCGGCGGACTCCGGTGGATCCTGGATCACCGTCAGCCCGAACGGTCTGGACGCACTCGACCTGCTCGGCGTGCTGCCGCAGGTCCGGGCGGTGGGGGTGCCGTCCATCGCGAACGTGATGCTCGGTGCGACCGGCCGCACCCTCGGGCGGATCGCCCTGGGCAGGGCGCGGCCCGACGGATTGACGGCGCTCACCGTCCGCCGGTCGGAGGTGGCTGCCGTCCTGCGCGCGGCAGCCGTCGCCGCCGGTGCCGAGATCCGCGACGGCGCAACGGTTGTCGACATCATTGACGGGGACGGCGGCGCGACCGTGGCACTCGCGGACGGCAGCACGGTGACGGGCGACCTGATCATCGGGGCAGACGGCGTGCGCTCGGTGATCCGCTCGTGGATCGACCCGGACGGGGCCCCGGCACGCTACGTCGGTCTCACCAATTTCGGCGGGATCAGCCGGAGCACCCCGCTCGCCGCAGAGCTCGAACCCGCCGCGTGGCAGTTCATCTTCGGTCGTGGCGCGTTCTTCGGTGCCCATCCGACGCCGGAGGGCGACGTGGTCTGGTTCGTCAACGTACCGCGGGACCCGATCTCCCGTGCGGAGCGCGCGAGCACCACCGACGAGCAGTGGCGGGCCGGGTTGCTGGACAAGGTGGCCGGCGACGCCGGCCCGGCCCGGGAACTGATCCGGACCGGCGAGCTGGAACTGGTGGGGGACAACACCTTCGACCTGAGGCACGTGACCCGCTGGTGGCGGGAGCGGGCGATCGTCATCGGCGACGCGGCACACGCTCCGTCACCCAGCTCCGGCCAGGGTGCATCGATGGCCCTGGAGGACGCAGTCGTGTTGGCCAGGTCGTTGGTCGCGCACGACGAGCCGGCCGCAGCGTTCGCCGCCTACGAGCAGCAACGGCGGGCGCGGGTGGAGAGGATCGTCAAGGCAGGAGCCCGCAGCAGCAGCGCCAAGATCCCCGGTCGGCTGGCCCGGCCGCTCACCGAGGCGATGCTGCGCGTGGTCTTCCGGTTCGTCGTCACCGAGCGCGGTACCGAGTGGATGACTGGCCACCGCCTCGAGCGTGAGGCGCAGGGCTGAATGCAATTCGACAGCGGTCTGGTATCACTGGCGGTATCATGGAAAGATGACCATGACCCTGCGTTTGGACGACGACGAGACCGCTGCCCTGAGGGCGCGCGCGAAGCTCGAGAGCCGCTCGATGCAGGAAGTGGCGCGGCAGGCGGTGCGGGAGTACATCGAGCGCTCCAGCGGGAGGGAGCTCCTGGACCGAGTGCTCGATGCCGAGATTCCTCGCTATGCCGAGGCGCTCGATCGCCTGGGCCGGTGAACGGCGACATCGGTGATCTTTCTCGACGCTGACGACCTCGTCCACATCTGTGATCGGGTGATCGGCGCGAACCTCGTCCGCGATCGCGGGCTCCTCGAGTCCGCGGCGTTCCGCCCGCAGGCGACGGCGTTCGGACAGGATGCCTACCCGACGCTGGAGCTCAAGGCTGCGGCCCTGCTGCACTCGATCGCGATGAACCATGCCCTCATCGACGGCAACAAACGGCTCGCGCTGGCCGGGACCATCGCCTACCTAGGCATCAACGGGCGGCGGCTGACGCTCACCAACGACGAGGCTTACGACCTGATCATGAGCGTTGCATCGGGTGAGTTGCGCGACGTCGAGGGGATCGCCGCAGCGCTGCAGGCGGGATCGGAGCCGCGGCCCTGACCTTCTGTCGCGGTTGTCGCACCGGAGCCCACCCCGCACTGACATAAAGTTGACAGCGTGAACGCCTCCGTCGCCCTGGCCGGTATCGAACTGACCGATCCCGAGCTGACTTCCCGCGTTTCGGACGGACTCGCGCGGGTCGAATCACTGCTGCACCGGGAACTGGCCAGCGAGTTCTCCTTCGTCACCGAAGCCGCGTCGCACCTGATGGATGCGGGCGGCAAGCGGTTCCGTCCGCTGTTCACGCTGGTCGCCGCCGGGGTGGGCCCACAGCCCGACAACGAGGACGTGATCGTCGCCGCCGCTGTCACAGAGTTGATCCACCTGGCGACGCTGTACCACGACGACGTCATGGACGAGGCCGACCTGCGGCGCGGGGCGAAGTCCGCCAATGCCCGCTGGGACAACTCGATCGCCATCCTCACCGGCGACTTCCTGTTCGCCCACGCCTCCCGACTGGTCGCCGGTCTGGGGCCGGACGCGGTGCGGATCATCGCCGAGACTTTCGCCGAACTGGTGACCGGCCAGACCAGGGAGACCGTCGGCCCGTCCGTCGGCCAGGACCCGATCGCCCACCACCTGCGGGTGCTGGATGAGAAGACTGCGGCGCTGATCGACACCTGCGGCCGGTACGCCGGCATGTTCTCCGGGGCCACCGAGCAACAGATCGGCGCCTTGCGCCGCTACTCGCGGGCGATCGGGGTGGCCTTCCAGATCTCCGACGACATCCTCGACCTCACCTCGACCGACTCCGGCAAGACACCGGGCACCGACCTACGGGAAGGGGTGCCGACCCTGCCGGTGCTGTTCACGCTCGCCGACCCCGACGCGGACCCCCGCCTGACCCAGCTCGTCTCCGGACCGATCGCCGACGAGGCCGGGATCGCCGAAGCTCGTGAGCTGTTGCGCGAGTCGACCGGTATGCGGCGCGCCAAGGACGTGCTCGGCGACTATGCCGCTGCAGCCCGCGCCGCTCTTGCCGACCTACCGCCGTCGAGCTCGGTGGACGCGCTGGGCTCGCTGCTCCCGTTCGTGGTTGACCGCACGCACTGAGTCCACCGCTGCACGTCGAGGAGAATGCCGATGCGCGAGCTCGTCTACTTCGTGGCCGTCTCGCTGGACGGCCGGATCGCCTCGCCGGACGGCGCTTTCGACGCCTTCCCGACGTCGGGTGACCACTTCGCGATGATCATCGCCGACTGGGCCGACACGTTGCCGGCTCCCGCGCTGGCGGCGCTCGGCGTCGAGCCGGACGGATCCAGGTTCGACACCGTGCTGATGGGCTGGAACACCTACGCGGTCGGTCTGCCCGGACTGACCGAGCCGTATCCGCACCTCACACAGATCGTGTTCTCCCGGACCCGCACCGCTGACGACGTCGGCCCGAGCGTCCGGCGGACCGACCGCGACCCGATCGACGTGGTCCGCGAGCTCAAGTCCCAGCACGGAGGGGACATCTGGCTGTGCGGCGGCGGCGTGCTGGCCGCCGCGCAGCTCCCGGAGATCGACCGATTGGTGCCGAAGGTCAACCCCGTGGTGCTCGGTGACGGCAAGCCGTTGTTCGACGGCGCCGGGTACTCGCCGACCGATTTCGCACTGACCCACAGCACCGCCTACGCCTCCGGAGTCGTGGTCGGGGACTACCGGCGGTCGCGCTCGCGCTGACTCCAGGCTCTGCCGGGCCGGTTCGTTCACCTTCGCCTGCTACAACCAGAGGTGAACAGCAGGTGACAGAACAGGAAACACGCGGGTGCAGCACACCATCTCCCGATTGGTCGTCGTCGGCGACAGCATTGCCGAGGGTCTTGACGACCGGTGGCCCGACTCCGAGTCCTACCGCGGGTGGGCGGACCTCGTCGCGGCCCGTCTCGCCCGGGATCGCCCAGAGCTGGAGTACGCCAACCTCGCGGTGCGGGGCAAGCGTCTCGACCAGATCGCCCGCGAGCAGTTCGACCGGGCGCTGGCAGCCCGACCCGACATGATCGCGCTGTTCGGCGGCGTGAACGACCTGCTGCAACGCGGTCATCGACCGGCCGTCATCGAGGCCCGCGTCGACGACGCGGTCGCGCGGCTCATCGCCGGCTGCCCATTGGTGGTGGTGTTCACCGTGGGGGACGTCTCCAGGCAGACCCCGATGCTGCGGGCGCTGCGGTCACGGCTCGCCGCCCTGAACACCGCGGTCCGCCGGGCTGCCGCCGCACACGGCGCCGTGGTCGTCGATCTGGAACACCTGGTCGGGATGAACGATCTGCGGTACTTCGGCGCCGATCGGTTCCATCTGTCCGCTGCCGGCCACCGCAGGGTGGCTGCCGAGGTGCTGCGGGCGATCGGCGTCGCGGCGGATCCGCGCTGGGGTGCACCGCTGGACGGAGAACCCGTCGTGCCGGACTGGCGCTCGCACCTCGGCTGGGTTCGGCGGCAGGTGGTGCCCACCGTCAGGTCGCGGATCCGCAACGTGGTGGTCGGCCGGACGCCGGGCGACGGCTTCTCGGCGAAACGTCCTGTTCTCACACGGGTTTACCGGTCCTCGACCGATCTGACGCCGGCGTCCTGACCCACGGCTCGTAGGGTGCGCAGTGCACCTGGCGTTCTTTCGCCCTTTGCTGCCCCCCACCTTCCCGCCAGCCCACCCCTGCAGGAGCCCTGACCGTGTGTGCTGCACCGCGTGAACGGACTCCCGCAGAGGCCGAGGCCCGGATCGGTTTCCTGGCCGGGCTGGCGGCGTACGCGTCCTGGGGTTTCTTCCCGCTCTACTTCCGCCTGGTTCGATCGGCGGGCGCGTTCGAGATCCTGGCGCACCGGGTGCTGTGGTCGTGCCTCACGGTCGCGCTGATGGTCACGGTCGTCCGTAAGTGGCCGGGTGTCCGCGCCCTGTTCACCACTGCGCGATCGCTGCGCACGCTGGCGCTGGCCGCTGTGCTGGTGAGCATCAACTGGGTGGTCTACATCTGGGCGGTCAACAACGACCACGTCCTGGAAGCGTCGTTGGGCTACTTCATCAACCCGCTGGTTTCGGTCCTGCTGGGGGTCCTCGTCCTGAAGGAGCGGCTCCGACCGCTGCAGTGGGCAGCGGTCGGGATCGCGGCGGTCGCGGTGCTGGTGATTGCCGTCGGGGCCGGCACCCCGCCCTGGATCGCCCTGGCGCTCGCGTTCTCCTTCGGCAGCTACGGCCTGGTCAAGAAGCACGCGAACGCCGGTGCGCTCGAGTCGCTGGCCGTCGAGACCACGGTGCTGACGCCACTGGCGCTCGGATTCCTGGTGGTGCTGACCGTCTCCGGGCAGTCGACGTTCACCTCCCAGGGCACCGGACACCTGCTGCTGCTCATCTCCACCGGCCTGGCCACCTCGCTGCCGTTGATCGCCTTCGGTGCTGCCGCCACCCGCCTGCCGCTCACCATCCTGGGTCTCATGCAGTACCTGACCCCGATCACCCAGTTCGTGATCGGCGCCGTGGTGCTGCACGAGCAACTGTCCACGACGCGGTGGGTGGGTTTCGTGCTGGTGTGGGTCGCCCTGATCGGCTTCACGCTCGACCAGCTCGTCCATCGCAGTCGAGGCCGCGGCGGACGAGGAACACCCGCCGGGCCTGCCGGGTTGCAGCGATGAAACGCTGGACACGCATCCACACCGGCACGGCACCGGACATCAGCACCAGACATCAGCACCGGAGGTTCTCTTCAGATGAGCACGGCGATCGGCATCGACCCCGACCAGAAGTTCGCGCAGTACGCGCATCCCGAACGGCTCGTCTCCACGCAGTGGCTGGCCGAGCACCTCGGTGAGCCCGGTCTGGTGGTGGTGGAGAGCGACGAGGACGTGCTGCTGTACGAGACCGGACATATCGCCGGCGCGGTGAAGATCGACTGGCACACCGAGCTCAACGACCCGGTGACCCGGGATTACGTCGACGGTGCCGGATTCGCCGAACTGTTGTCCCGCAAGGGGATCGATCGCGACGACACCGTCGTCATCTACGGCGACAAGTCGAACTGGTGGGCTGCGTACGCGCTGTGGGTGTTCACCCTGTTCGGCCACGCAGACGTCCGCCTGCTCGACGGTGGGCGCGCGAAGTGGCTGGCTGAGGAGCGGGAGACCACTCGCGAGGTCCCGACGCCCGCCGCCACCGAGTACCCGGTCGTCACCCGTGAGGACGCCGCGATCCGCGCCTTCCTGCCGGACGTCCGCGAGCACCTCGGTGCGGACCGCAGCGGTCGGCCGTTGATCGACGTGCGCAGCCCTGCGGAGTACTCCGGCGAACGCACCCACATGCCCGACTATCCGGAGGAGGGTGCGCTGCGCGGTGGCCACATCCCCGGCGCCGCGTCCGTGCCCTGGGCCAAGGCCGCGAACTCCGACGGCACGTTCCGGTCGGCGGACGAACTCCGCGCGCTGTACGAGAAGGAGCAGGGGCTCGCCCCGGGCGACGACGTGATCGTCTACTGCCGGATCGGCGAACGATCCAGCCACACCTGGTTCGTGCTGGTGCACCTGCTCGGATTCGACCGGGTGCGCAACTACGACGGCTCCTGGACCGAGTGGGGCAACGCCGTGCGGGTACCGATCGCCGTCGGCAACGAGCGCGGGTCGTCATCCGCATGAGGACGGAGTTGCTGTGACCACCGAGCTGGTGCCGCTGCCGGCCGGTCTCGCCCAGATCGCGGAGGAGTTCGCCGAACTCGCCCCGTCGGATCGGCTGCTGCTGTTGCTGGAGTTCTCCGACGGCCTGCCGGCGCTGCCGGCGGCCCTGGCAGAGCACCCCGAGCTGTTGGAGCCGGTGCCGGAATGCCAGTCGCCGATCTTCCTGGCCACCGAAGTGGACGGCACCGGCCCGACCGCCACCGTGTCGCTGTTCTTCTCGGCACCTCCGGAGGCGCCCACGACGCGCGGGTTCGCCGGCATCCTGCACGAGGGTCTGGACGGTCGCCCGGCATCCGAGATCGTGGCAGTCCCTGCCGACTTCCCGCTGCGGCTGTCGTTGACCGATGCCGTCAGCCCGCTCCGGCTGCGGGGGTTGAGCGGCATGCTGTCGCGCATCCAACGTCAGGTGCACCGACGAGCCCAACTCGGACAGCTGGGGTGACCTCGGGCACCAAGTAGTTGTTGCACGAACTGTTCGTGCAATCATGAACCATGACCAGTGCGCCTCACCGCTCCTCCGACCCGGTTGCCGAACAAGCTGCCGACGCCGGTGCGATCGACCCCCTCACCCTCGACGAGCAGGTGTGCTTCGCCATGGTCGTGGCGTCCCGGGCGCTGCTCGGTGTCTACCGCCCGATCCTGGTGCCGCTCGGTCTGACCCATCCGCAGTACCTGGTGATGCTGGCGCTCTGGCAGCACGGGCCGGTGTCGGTGCGCACCCTCGCGGATCTGCTGTTCCTGGATCCGCCGACCCTCTCGCCGCTGCTCAAGCGCCTCGAGCAGGCCGGTTTGCTCGAGCGGCGCCGGCACCCGGCCGACGACCGGCAGCTGGCGGTGACCCTCACCGACCAAGGACTCGCGCTGCGCCGGCAGGCGCTCGAGGTCCCGGGTGCGGTGGTGGACGGGCTCGACCTGGACCTCGCCACCCTGACCGAACTGCGGACGCTGCTGCATCGGGTGATTGCCGGAGCCGGCCGACGCGCTCCGGCAGCGCCCATCGGGGGAGTCGACCATGTCTGAGACCCTGGCGCAGCGCCGTCGCCGACGCAGGTTCTCGGTGATCATCACGCTCGCCTGCGGGGTGGCCACCGCCATCGGGTGCATCACCGTCAATGCCGTGCTCGGCTCGCCGGTGCTGTGGTTCTGGCTGCTGGCAGCGCCGCTCTACGTCACCCTGTTGATGTCGCTGTTCCTGTGGATCCGGTTGGCGCCCAGCGCCTGAGCGGCACCGGTCGAGCAGGGGAGCTCAGAAGGTCCGGACGCCCAGCTCGTCCCGGATCCGGCCCAACGCCAACAGGCGGCCCTGGGTCACCGCGAGCACCACCGTGGCGGCCGCGGCGGCGAGTGCGCCCACCGAGAGCCCCACCACCATGGCGGTGCCGTCGGGCAACGAGAACGACACGATCGACGTGGCCACCCAGCCCAGCACGGCGGTGAGCAGGATGCCGATGAGCAGGCCCATCGTCGTCCCGGCCCGCCGCCGCCGCAGGATCAGCACCAGCGCCGCCACCAGCACGAGAGCGGCGACAGCGAGAGCCATCAGGGTGACGGTCCCCGAGGACGTCAGCACGAAGGACCCCGAGAGCGTGCCGGCGGACCCGGCCGCCACCAGGAACACCCCGAGCAGTCCGAGGGTGGCGAGCACCAACACGGCGCAGGCCGCGCCGGCCCGCGGCCACCAGGGTGCGACAGCTCGCTCGGCGGCGCGGACCCGCTCGGCGTGCAGATCAGTGGAATCGCCGGTGGCGGCGTTCCGGACGGCATCCTGCTGCGGATCGACGGGCTGCATGTGCTCCACGCTAGCGTGGACGGATGCAGACTCCGATGGACCTGGACGAGCGGTTCGAGCCGTTCGATGAGCTCGGCGATGAGCCGTGGAGCCCCACGCTGATCGCCCCACGCCCGTCGCCCAGCTCGACGACGATCACAGCAGACGTACGAGTCGGCGCAGGACAACGGTGACCGGCCCGTTCACTGAGCCGGTGCAGGTCCGGCTCCTGCAGCACGCGGACGGCGAGGCCTCGAAGCAGCTCGGGCGCGAGGCGTTCGGGTCCTCGGGTGACGCCCCGCCGCTCGCCGAGACCTGGCCCGCCGCAGGCGATCACACCCTCGGCGCGTTCGCAGACGGCGAGCTGATCGGCAAGATCGTCAGCCGCGGGTACGGCACCCACTTCGCCGGAGTCGAGGTACCCACCTGGGGCGTCGCCGGAGTCACCGTCCGCGCCGAGAGTCGAGGTCGCGGCGCGCTGACCGCGTTGTTCGCGGAGAGCTTCGCGGCCGCTCGCGAGCGTGGTGCCCTGATCTCGACGCTGTTCCCGACAGCGCCGGGGATCTACCGCCGGTTCGGGTACGAGATCGTCGGCGGCTACGTCCAGCGGGAGATCCCGACCGCCGATCTGGCGGCGATCCGCGCACCGCAGGGCATCCGGTTGCGCCGCGCCACCGCCGCGGATGCCGGGGCGATCCGCCGGGTCCATGACCAGTGGGCCCGCGAGCAGCACGGGCCGCTGACCCGGATTCAGCAGGGTGTGACGGAGACCGACCAGGAGCTGCTCGACGAACAGGATGCCATCACCCTCGCGATCGACGCGGCAGGAGACGTCGTCGGCTACGCAGCCTGGGACCGCGGTCCTGGCTACGACTCCTCCGCGACCATCGCCGTCGAGGAGTTGATCGCCCTGACGCCGGACGCCGCTCGTGCGCTCTGGTCGGCGATCGGCAGCTTCCGGTCCGTCACCGGGCACGTCCGCGTCACCGCCGGTCCGGATGACGTCCACCGGTTGGTGCTCCCCAGCGGGACCTGGCGGGAGGTGCGGCGGACCGATTACATGTTGGCCGTACTCGACATCTGTGGGGCCTGGCAGGCGCGGCGGATCGCACCCGGGATCACGGCGGAGCTCACGTTCCGGATCACCGACCACCCGCTCGCCGACCAGAACGGCGACCATCGGCTGGGTGTGGCGGACGGCCGCGTGATCTGCGAACGGTTCGACTTGGGGTTGGGGTCCGGGTCCGGGTCCGGTTCGCCACGGGAGATCAGCGCCCGGGGGCTCGCGGTGCTCTACGCAGGAACCCAGTCGTGTGCCAATGTCCGACTGGCCGGCCTGCTGTCCGGGGGCGACCCGGCACACGACGCGGTCTGGGATCTGCTCGGCGGCGGCCGTCAGTTCCACGTGCACGACTACTTCTGACGCCGCGGACGACAGGTGGTCGAGGGCGGTCCACGGAGGGTGTTCCCGATCACCCCGTGCGCGCCCTCCCTGGCGTCGAGGGACAGGTGAGGCTAGCCTAAGCATTGTCCTCGACGGACTGTAGAACTCCGCCGCGGAACGACCGATCATCACGACCGAGCACCCTCGGCCGGAGTCAACGGGCCGCAGGAAGGAGCCGTCGTGCTCGCCACGTTCGTCATCGGCCTGCGCGAAGGGCTCGAAGCCGCTCTCATCGTCGGCATCATCGCTGCCTTCCTGACGCAGGACGGCAAGACCAGAGCGCTCCGCTCGATGTGGATCGGCGTCGGCATCGCCGTCGTCATCTGCCTCGTCATCGGCCTCGCGTTGACCCTGTTGTCCGGGTCGTTGCCGCAGCGACAGCAGGAGATGCTGGAGACGGTCATTGGCCTCGTCGCCGTGGTGATGGTCACCTGGATGGTGCTGTGGATGCGCAAGCATTCACGGAACCTCAAGTCCGAGCTCGGCGCGGCCGTGCAGGGGGCGCTCGCTGCCGGTTCGACGTTCGCGCTCGCTGCGATGGCCTTCCTGGCGGTGATCAGGGAGGGGATCGAGACCGCGGTGTTCCTGGTCGCCGCGTCCCAGACCAAGGGCGGTGCGATCACCTTCGTCGGCGCCGGCCTCGGCATCGCCGTGGCGATCGTGTTGGGCTGGTTGATCTATCGCGGCGGCGTGCGCATCAACCTGTCCAAGTTCTTCCGCGTCACCGGCGCGATCCTGGTGCTGGTGGCCGGCGGCGTGCTGATGTCCAGCCTCTCCCACGCGCACGAGGCCGACTGGCTCAACGTGGGCACCCAGACCTGGATCGACCTGTCTGCGGGGATCACCCCCGGATCCGTCCAGGAATCGCTGCTGGCCGGGGTGCTCGGGATCCGGGCCCAGCTGTCGGCGATCTCGGTGATCGCCTGGGTGCTGTACGTCGTGCCGATGCTGGCCGTGGTGCTCTGGCCGGCGGGGCGCCTGCTCACCGCACGGATCACCGCCCGCCTGCTGATGGCCGTCGGAGCGCTCGGGTTGGTCGCGGCCGCCCTGCTGGCGCTGCTCGTCCCGGCGGCCAACGCGCCGGCCTCCGTCACCCGTGCGGCCACCGGAGACGGCGGTAGCGCCATGGTGACAGTTTCCTCGGCCACAGTGTCCGGTGCCGGGATGACCGCCGTACTCGGCGGCACGGTCGTCCTCGACGGCGCCCCGGACGACGTGCGAGTGGCGCTGCCCGCGGTGCGGCGCACCCTGGATCTCATCGGCGCCCGCACCCTCGCCGGCCGGTCGGTGGCCGACTATGCCTCCGACCGGATCGTCGTCCCGGCGACGGCATCCCCGGCCACGATGACCGGGGCCGAGCTCGCCGAGCTCAACGGCGGCCGGTACCCGGTCGGCCTGCGCGCCGCTGACGCCGATCAAGCGTTGCGGACGACCGAGCCGGTCGATGTCGAGCTGATCATCACCGTCGACGTGGCCACCGGGCTCCCGGTCGGCGTCGCCGGTACTGCCGACGCAGCCGTCATCGCCACCGCCGAGAACGGGCGCACCCATCGGGTCGAGCTCGGCAGCGTCCAGCTCACCTCGACGGAGCTCGCCAC
The DNA here is from genome assembly GCA_037720195.1 of Nakamurella sp. Lineage (GTDB taxonomy): Bacteria > Actinomycetota > Actinomycetes > Mycobacteriales > Nakamurellaceae > Nakamurella. The sequence continues at coordinate 47,070 of JBBJML010000014.1, forward strand.
CACCCCCGGATCGACAGCCGCTGGATCGACCGGCACCGGGCTCGCCGCCGCGGCGGCGTTGTCGAACGCCCAACTGCGCGCGACGACCTTCGGTGCACTGCTGCCGTGGATGCTCGTCGCCTGGTCCGGGCTGCTGCTGGGGAGCGCGGCGATGATCCTGCTCGGGGCCCGCCGCCGCCGCGCGCGGCTTGCACCGGCAGCCGCCCGCGAGGCCACCCCCGAAGCCCTTCCGGGCCCCGGCCCGGTCATCGACCACGCCACCGGTCTCGTCACCGAGCCGGCACCACGACGTTCCCTTGCCTCTTCGTCCACCTCTCGATCTGGAGATCACCACCGATGAGAAGTACCTCACCCACGCGACTGGCGCTGCTGCCGCTGGTCGCCGCCGCGCTGTTGGCCGCTTCCTGCGGCACCGCCGACAACGCCGCGGTCCCGGCCGGATCAGCAGCCGCGACCGGCTCGTCCGCCGCCCCGTCCGCCGGCTCGAGTGCCTCGTCAGCCGCCGGGACCTCCTCGGGTGCAGCACCTTCCAGCTCAGTAGCCGCCGGCGGAGCGACCACGGTCAAGGTCGAGATCACCGACGCCGCAGGCTGCGCTATCACCCCCGACAGCGTGGCTGCCGGTCCGGTGACCTTCGCCATCACCAACGTCGACGCCACTGCCGTCACCGAGGTGCACCTGATGCAGGGTGACCGGATCCGCGGCGAGCGCGAGAACGTGGCACCTGGCTTCGAGAACACCTTCTCGATGACCCTCGACGGCGGCTCGTACGAGGTCTACTGCCCCGGAACTCCCGCCGAGCACCAGCCGTTCACCGTCACCGGCAAGGCAGCAGAAGTTGGTGGTGACGTCGGCGATCTGCTGCGGACGGCGACGGTCGACTACAGCGAGTACGTGTCGGCGCAGGCGGGCTTCCTGGTCGAGGGCACCGATGCCCTGGCCGCCGCCATCAAGTCGGGCGATCTGGCGAAGTCCCAGCAGGCCTACGCGAAGGTCCGCCCGTTCTTCGAGCGCATCGAGCCGGTCGCCGAGTCCTTCGGTGATCTCGACCCGGACATCGACGCGCGCGAGGGCGACGTTCCGGCGAAGGACTGGAAGGGCTTCCACCAGATCGAGCAGGCGCTGTTCACGCAGAAGTCGGTCGCGAGGGCTCAGCCGTACGTCGCCGACCTGGTCGCCAACGTCGCCAAGCTGCAGCAGCTGACGGCCGATCTGGAGACCGGGACCAAGGCAGGCAAGGGCAACGGGTATCAGCCGGACGAGGTCGCCAACGGTGCAGCGTCGCTGCTCGAGGAGGTGCAGAAGACCAAGATCACCGGCGAGGAGGAGCGCTACTCGCACATCGATCTGGTCGACTTCGCCGCCAACGTCGAAGGATCGCAGCAGGCCTTCGCGGCCTTGCAGCCGGCGCTGGACGAGATCGATCCGAGCATCGCCGACCCGATCGCGGCGAAGTTCACCGCGTTGATCACGCTGCTGGACACCCATCAGGACGCCGCGGCCCTCGGTGGCTACACGCTGTACGGGGATCTGACGAAGGACGAGATCAAGAAGCTCGCCGCGGCGCTGCTCGCCGTGCAGGAGCCGCTGTCCCAGATCTCCGCGAAGGTCGCGGCGGCGGGCTGACGGACCAGACGGATCTGACAGCGACGAAGGTGGAACGAGCATGAACCAGCCGCACGACGGGCTCCCCGGCGAACCCGGCCGCGTCCCGGAGGCGCCGAAGGCGTTGCAGCGCCGTCGATTCCTGGGCGGGGCGGCGGCGGGTGCCGCGGGGTTGCTGGCGGGCGGCGTCGGCGGGTACTCCATCGGATCGTCGCGGGCGCAGCAGCCCGCAGCCGGATCCGGTGACGCCGCTGCCGGTTCTCGAGTCGCCCCGACCGCCGGTGCCGACCTGGTCAACACCGCCGGGCCGGACGCCGGTGTGGTGTCGTTCTACGGCGAACACCAGGCCGGGATCACCACCCGGCAGCAGGAACAGATGATGTTCGCCTCGTTCGACGTCACCACCGTCGATCCGCTGGCGCTGCAACAGCTCCTGGGTCGCTGGGCGGCAGTCGCCTCCCGCTTCGCTGCCGGCAACACGGCCAGTGGTGCCGCCCCGGCGACCGATCGTCCGCCGGACGACACCGGTGAGGGTGTGGACCTCGGAGCGCACTCGCTGACCATCACGGTCGGCTTCGGGGCGTCACTGTTCGACGACAGGTTCGGCCTGGCAGCGAAGATGCCCGCTGCGCTCCGACCGGTGGGTGCGCTGCCGGGTGAGGGCGACATGGATGCCGCCCTCAGCGGCGGCGACCTGTGCGTGCAGGCCTGCGCGGACGATCCCCAGGTCGTGTTCCATGCCATCCGCAACTTCACCCGGATCGCCCGCGGCACCGCCGTGCTGCGGTGGTCGCAACTGGGATTCGGCCGGGCCTCGGCAACCGGAACGGGTCAGACGACCCCGCGGAATTTGTTCGGGTTCAAGGACGGGACCCGCAACATCCATGCCGACGAGACCGCGGTGATCGACACCGATGTCTGGGTGGGGCAGGACGATCCGCAGAGCTGGATGCGGGGTGGCAGCTACCTGGTGGCCCGCAAGATCGGCATGATCATCGAATCCTGGGACGCGACGGTGCTCGGCGAGCAGGAGCGGATCTTCGGGCGCACCAAGGCTTCCGGGGCACCGCTGACCGGCGGGACCGAGTTCACCGCACCAGACTTCGCAGCGAAGGCCGCGGACGGTGCCCCGGTGATCGACGTCGGTGCCCACGTCCGTCTCGCCGCACCGGAGAGCAACGGCGGCGTGCGGATCCTGCGTCGCGGCTACAACTACACCGACGGTCTGGACGCGACCGGACGCCTGGACGCCGGGCTGTTCTTCGTGAGCTTCCAGAGCGATCCGGCACACTTCGTCGCCCTGCAGACCAAGCTCGGACAACACGATCTGCTCAACGAGTACATCGTGCACCGCGGCGGCGGCACCTGGGCGTGTCCGCCGGGCGTCGCTGCGGCCGGCGACTGGTTCGGCAAGCAGTTGTTCCAGGGCTGATCAGGACCCGGGTGACGGCCGCCGGTGCAGGGCGCGCAGACAACCCGCAGCGGCGTCCAGCGACAGCGGGTCGCAGCCTGCCGACACCAGGACACGCACGGCCGCCGGCTCCGACCTGGCCAGTCCCAGCCCGCGACGGAGCAGGAACATCGGCGGCTTGCGCCTCTCCCGCAGGTCGCGCGCCAACCGCAGGACGAAGGTGACCCAGCGGGAGCGCCGGATGCAGATCGCGCGCTCGAGCAGGCCGGCCGCCTGCGTCGGCCCGATCAGTTCGGCCACGAAGATTCCTTCTGCCACGAAGGCTGACGCTCCCCGGAGTTCCACCGTCGCGGTCCCGCGCGGACCGTTTGCCGCGAGGTCGTAGATCGGCACCTCAGCGCTGCCGGTGGCGCACAACGACTCGATCGCCGTCATCGCTGCTTCGCGGTGCCAACTGTCCGGGTCGTCCGAGTCGACCTGTCCGCCGGGCAGTCGGGGAAGTCCGTCGGAGTCGCCGCTTCGGTAGAAATCGTCCAACTTCAGGACGGGAAGGCCGGACAGGGCGGCCAACCGCGACTTGCCGCTGCCCGACGGCCCGCCGATGAGCACCACCCGAGCGGAGGGAGCGGCGTCCTCGTCGCCGGGGAGAACTGGTCGGTCCACGGGCACTCATTCTTCCACGCGGGGTGTCCATGACGTGGCAGGTCATCGTCAAGGTGACTGGTTCGGTCCTAGCGTGATGCAGTGACCACAACTGTCGAGCTCTCCGGCCCGCTCATCCGTCAGTGGCGCCAGCGGCGCCGCCTGTCCCAGCTCGAACTGTCCGAATTGACGGGCACCTCGACGCGACATCTCTCCTACATCGAGACCGGTCGGTCCACCCCGAGCCGGGTGATGGTGCTGCGGCTGGCCGGTGCGATGGAGGTTCCGTTGCGTGAGACCAACCAGATGCTGCTCGGTGCAGGCCTTGCACCCGCCTATCCCGATGCCCGCATCGATCACCAGGCCCGAGCCGCACTGCTGGATCTGCTCGACGGGATACTGGAGGGACACTTGCCGAACCCGGCGCTGGTGTTGGACGCGGAGTTCGACGTGGTTGCCACCAATGCCGCGGTCGATCGCATCTTGGCCGCACTGGTCGATCCTGACTTGTTGGATCCTCCGGTCAACGTGGTCCGCGTGACGTTGCACCCCCGGGGCCTGGCTCGTCATCTGGGGAATCTGGGGCCGTGGCGCTCGCACCTGATCCGGCAGGTGCGCCAGCATGCTGCGGTTTCGTCGAGTGCGTCATTGGACGGGCTGCTCGACGAGGTGGAGGCGTTCCCGCACCCAAGTCATGTCGGCCCGGACAGCGGTACGTTCGCGTTGCCGATGCAACTGCGCGTGGAAGAGGAGACCCTCAGCTTCTTCAGCACAGTGGCCACGTTCGGCACCCCGCTGGACGTCGCAGCCAGCGAGCTCGCCATCGAGACGTTCCTCCCAGCCGACACTGCGACTCGACGCTGGTTGGCTCGCGCAGGTTCCTGAGCGGGCTCGTCACCTGTGCCACGGCGATGGGCTCCCAGCTGACTGCTCGTTGATGACCCGGGAGGTCATCGACAACCCGCCCGCCCTGTCGGAGGGTTCAGGTCATGACAACCTCCAACATCGCAGCCTCCGACAGGAATCTCACCACGGCCCCATGGCGCTCTGTGCGACTCGCACTCGCCGTCGACGCCACCATCACTGCCCTGAATGGTCTCGCCTACTTGGTCGGCGCCGATGTGCTGGATGAACTGCTCAATCTGAACACCGTGCTCCTGCGCTGGGCCGGCACATTCCTCATGGCCTTCGGGCTGGTGGTCGCTGCTCTGGTTCGACGGCCCCTACCTTCCCGAGCCGCCGTGTGGATCGTCATCGGCATCAATGCGGCCTGGGCCATGGACAGCGTGCTGATGGGCGTCCTCGGTTGGGGGTCCCCGAGCGCTGTCGGAACGGCGTGGATCATCGGGCAGGGAGTGCTTGTCGCGGGCTTCGCCGCCTGGCAGGCCGCCGCCCTGACACAGCGGACCCGGTCATGACCGCCTACGCCGTCGCGCACCTCACCCACCCGCCAGCGAACATGCCCGACGAGATCCTGCTCTACATGGAGCGCGTCCAAGCCACTCTCGACCCGTTCGGCGGACGCTTTCTGGTGCACGGCGGCCTGATCGAGATCCTCGAGGGCACATGGCCTGGAGTCCTGGTGCTCATCGAGTTCCCCGACATCGCCACCGCAAGCGCGTGGTACGAGTCCGCGGCCTACTCCGCCATCAAGGCCCTACGAACTCGGAACATCCCGAGCCACGCCATCCTCGCGGACGGCGTAGCTGCGGACTACGACGCTGCCCACACTGCCGCACTCCTTCGCCAGTCGGGCCACGGCAGCGCGGCCGTCGAGGAGCGCGACGCCACCAGCGTCGGCTAGGTACGACTCATGCACCCGCTTCCGCGAGAGGGTCGGGCCATCAATCGGGCAGCAGGCACCGCTGCAGCGCAGATGTCACGAAGGTGGCCCAGGCGTCGTGGCTCCAGCCCAGGTCGTGCACGAGAGCTGAGTAGACCTCCGGACCGAGGTACATGGTGCAGAGGTCAGTGGCCTGCTCGGACGATGTGCCCGAGGCGAGTGGGCCCTTCTCAGCGAGGGCTGTTACGAATCGCGATTGGACCTCTCGGCGCTGATGCCCGTTCTCACTCCACGTCGCGGCGAGTTCTTGGCTGAGACCCGAGGAGTTCTGCAGAACGCGCAGCAGCGGTGCGGCGCGGATCAGGATGTCGCCCGCGCCCGCCACCATGAGCTGGACCTGATGAGCGGCGTCCGGTTCTGAGATCACGACAGACGTCCACTCGCGATCCAACGTCGCGACCTCCTCCTCGTCGCCAGCGATGGCGATGTTGAGAGCTCGGACCAGCACCGCCTCCTTCGAGCCGAAGGCGTAGTAGACGGTGGGCTCGCTGAGACCGGCCTCCTCCGCGATCGCGGACACCGTGGTGGCGGCGAAGCCTCGCTCCAGGAAGAGCTTTGAGGCGGCAGCGGTGATCAGGGATCGACTCCTGCGACCGCGCTTGTGCCGACCATCCGAGGAAACGGTGGTGTCCATGGCATTGACGCTACTCCACGAAACAGCTAAAGTCTGACTATGACTTTTGATAGTAGGAACCGAACGTTGTGGCTGCTGGTCACGGTCGAGCTCCTGGTCTTCCTCGAGGTGTCGATACTCAACGTGACGCTGCCCTCCCTTGGTGCTGCGTTGGCTCTGGGGCCGGTGGCGCTGGCCTGGGTCGTGAACGGATACCAGGTCTCATTCGGGGGCCTTCAGCTGGCAACAGGACGGATGGTCGACGCACTGGGGGCGCGCCGGATGTTCGAGTTCGGACTCGTCGTCTTCGGTGCCGGCAGTGCGATGGCCGGGTTTGCCGGCGACAGCACGACGATCGTCGCCGCGAGGGTGCTGCAAGGTGTCGGAGCCGCGATGCTGCTGCCGGCGGAGATGGCCCTGATAGCCCGCCTCTTCACCACGGAGGAGGAGTACCGACACGCCATCTCGGTGTGGAGCACCATGGCCGCCCTGGGCGCGGGTCTCGGGACCACCCTCGGTGGTGTGCTGACCGATCAACTCGGATGGCCCTGGGTCTTCTGGATCAACGTGCCCATCGTCGCGGTGGCTCTGTCGCTGACGCGCCGGTGGTTGCCCGCAGACCCTGAGCGCACGGGCCAGGCCACCCTGGCCTCCCTCAATGTGCCAGGCATGGTCGCGGCGTCGAGCGTGGTCTGCTCGGTCGTCCTGGCAGCGTCCGCGGCTTTCGAGGGCACCGCGGTCGTGACGCTGGAATGGGTCTGCCTCGGGCTGCTGGGAGGAGCGGTCCTGAGGCGAAACCAGATGTCACATCCTCACCCCGTTCTGCCGCTCGAGGCGTTGCGCGATCGACGCGTCGCGGCCGGCGTGGTGGGGAGTCTCATCGTCGGAGCCACGCACGTCCCCGCTTTCGTGGTCCTGGCCCTGGTGCTGCAGAACGGAGCCGGGTACTCGCCGATGGCGACCGGACTCCTGCTGCTACCTATCGCGGCCGTCAACGCCGTAACTGCCCGGACGCTGTTGGTGCGAGCACTTCGCGCGTGGGGTCCTCGGGTGTGTTTCACGGGCGGACTCGTGCTCATGTCGGTCGGACTGGCAGCGCTGGCCCTGATGATCGCCTCCGGGCGTATCCACTTCGCTTGGCTGTTCGTGCCGTCGATCGTCTTCGGCCTCGGCCTGCCAGCAGTCTTCGCCGGCGCCACGATGACGGCGTTGGCTGCGGCTCCTGCTCACCTGCGTGGAGCTGTCTCCGGCGTCCTCAACACTGCTCAGCGGATGGGTGCGGCGGTGGCCGTCACCTGTGCGCTCGTCGCAACGGCGCGGACTCCTGCGCTGTACGACTCCAGCAGCATCGTGTTGGACGAGGGCGGTAACGCCTGGCTCTCGGTGCTCCTGGGGATCGCGCTGCTCGGAGTGCTGGGAGCGGCGATCGCCTGGAGGGCCATGGCCCCCGAGTCCGTCGCCTCACGAGATGCGGTGACGGTCTGACTCGCGCGATGGCGGGTGAATTCGGACGCAAGACGGAACACGACCGATCAGGTAGCTGCACACAACGAAGGAGTTGAGGAAGATGGCATCGAAAGAACCCACGGCCGCGATCTCGATGAGGGGGGTCTCCAAGTCGTACGACGGCCGACCTGTCCTCCACGAGCTCGACCTCGAAGTGAAGCGCGGGGAGGTCTACGCGCTGCTCGGACCCAACGGGGCGGGGAAGACAACCACCGTCGAGATCCTCGAAGGTCTTCGCCGCCCGGACTCAGGCCAGGTGTCAGTCCTGGGCGACATCCCCTGGGGTGCGCACGCCAGCTGGCGCGATCGCATCGGGGTGGTTCTGCAGGAGTCGTCCGACGCATCAGATCTCTCGGTGTACGAGGCCGTCGCCCACCACCGCATCTACTACAGCAGACCCCGCGCGGTTGACGACGTGCTGGCCTCGGTCGGCCTGGCAGAAGCCAGTCGCTCGCGAGTGGGCGTCCTGTCCGGTGGCCAGCGCAGGAGGTTGGACGTGGCGCTGGCGCTCGTGGGATCGCCTGATCTGGTCTTCTTGGACGAGCCCACCACCGGGTTCGATCCCGCCGCTCGACGGGACTTCTGGAGCCTGGTGCTCGAGATGCGAGACCAGGGGACGACGGTGCTCCTGACCACGCACTACATGGAGGAGGCAGAACGACTCAGCGACCGCGTGGGCGTCCTGCTCAGAGGGCGCCTGATCGCACAGGGGACGACGCACGAGCTGGGGGAGCGGTTCGGACGAGAGAGCGCGGTCAGCTGGACCGACGGCGACGGTGCCCACTCGGTCCGAACCCCCCAGCCGGAGCAGCTCGTCGCAGCCCTCCAATCCCGCGGACGACAGGTCACCGGGCTCACCATCACACGCCCCACGCTCGAGGACGTGTATCTCTCCCTCATCGAAACGAAGGTGTCGCCATGACCGCCGCGCAACAAACAGCGTCCAGCAGGTTGGCTCCGTACGCAGGCCGCGCCCGCTTGGAGGTGAAGCAGTTTTTCCGGCAGCGCGACGCCGTGATCTTCACGTTCGGGCTGCCCATCCTCATCTATGCGCTCTACGGCGTCACCATGACCGGAACGCTCACCCTCGGCGGCCAAACCGTCGACCACGACACCTACATGCTGCCCGGACTCGCGGCTGCTGCAATCCTACTGACGAGCTTCCAGGCCACAACTTTGTCCGTAGCGGCCGACCGGGCCACCGGAGGGCTCAAGCGGTGCCAGACCACGCCGATGCCCGCATCGGCCTTCGTGGTGGGCAAGGTCGCACTCGTTCTCGTCTCGTCCCTGGCACAGATCGTCCTGCTACTGCTCACGGCGCGCATCTTCTTCGACGTCGCCGGTCCCCTGTCGTGGGGACGCTTCGCGGCGATCTACTTCCTGGGGTGTTCGGCTGGGACGACATGTGGGGTGGCGATCGGTTGGGCCCTGCCGAACCCGAAGGGCGCAACGACGGTCGTGCCCGCCCTCACGCTGGCGATGCAGTTCATCTGCGGAGTGTTCTTCATTTTCAGCGCACTGCCCACGTGGCTACAGCTCTTCGCCCAGACACTGCCCCTGACCTGGCTGGCACGTGGGATGCGAGCCGCATTCCTTCCGGAACCACTGGCCGCGGCCGAGCGGGGCGGGTCGTGGGAGTTCCCGCTGACGATGCTGATCCTGGCAGCGTGGGCAGTCGCAGGGGGGCTCCTGGCCATGCGCAGCGCCAGATGGCGATACGTCTGAGTGACGAAGCCGGGCCTCGAAAAGTTGAGTGGGAAGTTGTTGTCAGCACATCGCAGGAAGGCCAACGAGCGACTCGGAGAGAAACGCTGAGATCGCTGGTAGGGAGGCCGGCAGCACCCCGCAGGTCTCGACTTGCTGCGGTTCCTCGAAGCGCACCCGCCGATTGACGGCGAAGCCCCGCCGACGGAGGTCGGTCAGGACCCGGACGGTGCGAAGCGGTAGTCGAGCGTCTCGACCCTGCGGTCGGCGACCGCCGTGCGGCGCGCGGTGAACGAGTCGTCGCCGATATTCACGACCGTGACGACCACCGAGGGCTCCAGCGGTGCTGCGAGCAGGAACCGTCCGGCCGGGGTGAACTCGCCGCTCCTGGTCAGCCCTGCGGTGTCGGTCTCCCGGACGGTCCGACCGGCGAACTGCAGCGCACCGGCGGTGCTGCGGTAGCTCCCGTCACTGCGCGGGCAAAAATCGATCTGCTGCGCGCCGGTCTCGACGCCCAGCTGATCGGTGGGCACCTCCCGGTCGCGTCCGCGGAGCGCATCGAACAGTCCCATCGGACACCTCCTCGGCTGCCGTCGGCGCGGCTGGCTGCGCCGTCGGATCTGCCGACCAGCGTAACCGGGCAGCGGGTCGGCGGGTGTGCCGCGGGCGCGGGGTCAGTCGGTCGAGGCGAGCGTCGATGCCGGACGATCGAGCAGGGTCGACAGCACGATGGTCGATTCGGTGCGCTCCACGCCGGCCGCGGCGCGGAGTCGTTCGAGGGCGTGTTCGAAGTGCTCCATCGAGGCCGCCCGGAGGTGCACCATCACGTCGGAGGGACCGGAGACCGTGTAGGCCGCAACGACTTCCGGGATGGGCGTGAGCAGTTGGTTGATCCGGGCCGGGCTGACGTTGCCGCGGTAGGTGACCTCGACGAAGGCCTGCGCGTTCCAGCCCAGCATGGCCGGATCGACCTGGGTGGTGAAACCGGTGATGACGCCTTCGGCGCGCAGCCGGTCCACCCGTCGCTTGACGGCCGGAGCGGACAGACCGACGGCGACACCGATCTCGCGGAAGGAACTGCGGGCGTCATCCACCAAGCACGAAATGATGTGACTGTCGATCGAGTCGATACGCAACGACCTGCCCTCCGTGCTGGCGATGACCGGCTTGTCGTTCCGCCGAGCTCGATCCTATCGTTGGCCTCATGACGACCGCCGTGCACTCGCAGACCCCCGCCATGACCGAGACCACCGACAGCGGTACCCAGCAGCGGATCGCCCGGCCCCGCCGCTACCTGATGTGCCGTCCCAGCCAGTTCGACGTCACCTACGAGATCAACGCCTGGATGCACTCCGATGTCGGCGTCGATCGCGAGCTCGCACTCCGGCAGTGGGAGAACCTGCGGCAGGCCTACCTCTCGCTCGGTCATCGGGTGGACGTCATCGAGGGCGCCCCGGGCCTGCCGGACATGGTGTTCGCGGCCAACGCCGGCACGGTGATCGGGGGCGTGGCCGTCGCTGCCCGTTTCCTGCGTCCGGAGCGTCAGGGTGAGGAAGCTCCCTACACCGAGTGGTTCCGCAGCCAGTTCCCGTCGGTCGTCGTCCCCGAGTTCGTCAACGAGGGGGAGGGTGACTACCTGTGGACCGGCTCGAAGTTGTTGGCTGCCAGCGGGTTCCGCACCGATCCGCGGGCGCACGACGAGCTCGCGGCCGCTCTCGGTGTCGAGGTCGTGGCGCTCGAACTCACCAGCCCGTTCTTCTACCACCTCGACACCGCGTTGGCCGTGCTGGCCGACGAGCAGATCGCCTACCTGCCGGAGGCCTTCAGCGACGCGTCCCAGGCAGTGCTGCGGCGGATGTATCCCGACGCCGTGATCGCCACCCTGGCGGACGCGCAGTGGTTCGGGCTGAACGCCACCAGCGACGGTCTGCACGTCGTGGTCGCCGAGCAGGCGGTCACGTTCCAGCAGGATCTCGCGGCCGCCGGATACATCCCGGTACCGGTCGACGTCTCGGAGTTCCGCAAGGCCGGCGGCGGGATCAAGTGCTGCACGCTGGAACTGCGCTCCTGACCGGAGCGGGAGCGCGGTGGGCGATACCGCTCGAGTGGCGGCACTCGAGCGGTTGACCCACGATGAGGCGGACGTCGGCCCGGAGCGCCGACGCGACTCGTCGAGGGGAGTCCACCGTGAAGCAGTGGTCCAGGATTGCCGGTGCCGCAGTGATCGCGGTGGCGGGTGTCGCGCTCGCCGCGCCGGCAGCACACGCCAACACGTTCACCGACCGCCCGATGTTCGGCGGCTTCTACAGCTACTCCGACGGCGGAGACCGGTTCTGCATCACCACCAAGAACATCTCCGGCCTGACGATCAGGGTCGACCTGCGTCCGGACACCGCGCCGTCCAGGGGACCCGCGTTCAGCTACACGGTGCGCGGCGGGCAGACGGTCTGCAGGAGCCTGGCCACCGCCTACGAGGACACCCGCTACTTCGTCGGGTTCGATGCCCAGAGTGGTTCGACGGGCACGTTCACCACCGACAAGTTCTACAGCTGAGACCATGGCCGACACGATGACGAGATCCGGATCCATGACGAGAATCCGTCGCGCCCTCTCTGTGACGGCTGCAGTGTCAGCGATGACGCTCGCCGCAGCCCTGCCCGCCCACGCCAACTCCGTCAGCGGATCCATCCAGGCCGGCACCTACTCCTATGACGATGCGCAGGATCGCTTCTGCGCGAAATCGGGTGGCAGCTACAAGTCGATCACCGTCACGCTCACCCCGTCGAGCACCTCGAGGGGGCCGAAGAAGGAGTTCACCGTGAAGAACGGTGCATCGCAGTGCGTCAGCCTGGCCACCGCGTACGAGGACACGAAGTACTCGGCCCAGCTGCTCGGGTTTGATTCGAACGGCGGCGGGTGCCGCTGCGGCGAGCGCTCCGGCGCCACGTTCTCCTTCTACAGCTAGGCCCGGCCGTTCGCGTCAAGGGACGGACGAACACCGACAGCTGTGCCCCGACCGCGACGCGGCCGGGGCACAGTCGTTCTGCAGGGATGGGTCAGCGGTAGTTCGTGAACCGGTTCCGGGGGGCTAGATGCTGCTGGGCATGTTGGATGCGAGCCTCTGACCAGGGCGAACAGGTCGACAGACTGCCGGTCATGTTGGTGCGGGTCGAATCTGCTGCGGACTGCCTGCGGACTGCCGTGCTCGCGGCACAATCATGGACCCCGCGAATCGCCCGAAGTCTGAGGGCTCAGCCCGACGAGATGCAATAGTGCTGCCCATGGCCATCGACTTCAGCAGGTTCGATTCCTGCCTCGCCCGTGATCTCGACGACACGCACCTCGGCAAGATCGTTGCTATGGAGCAACCTCAGTTCGTCGGTGCGTTCGTGCTCGCCGGCGTCGCCCTGGATGTCCACACCAAGCACGTCCTGGTGAACGCCGGGTTCACGTTCGGCAGCGGCCAGCCGCTGGAGCTGCTACCCGAGCAGAGGGTCTACTTCCGAGATCAGTGACGTTCGGGCGACGTTGCCTCGCGGGTGCGGTCGTAACCGGCAAACGGCCGAAACGATCCCCCCGGCGCGCTCGGAGATAAATCTTCGGAATGTGGTCTCGGTATCTGTCGTGCCACCTGAGCGAGTTCCACCCTCACGTTGCCAGTGGCAGCAACCCCCACTACCCCGGGCAGCAGTGAGCCCCCGGACCAACCCCGTCGTGGGTCAGTCCAGGGGCTCACTTCCGCCACCCGCTGATGTGCCGTCGCCCTCAGCGGCCGGGTGGCGAGCCTGGGATCACACCGGCAGGGTCACCTTCACGACGCCGAGGGGCTGGAACACCGACACCCCGTAGCGGCCCTCGGCGCGCATCCGGATGCGGTTGCGGTCGAAGTCGTCACCCGCCGAAGCGGTCGACTCGAACCGCACCCCGCCAGTGTCGGTGTCCAGCGCGACCGCCGACAGGTCGAGCAGCGCAGCCGTGCCGGCGGCGATCGCGGTGGTGACGACCGCGGGGACTCCCCACAGCTTCCGGGCCGACAGATCGACCGGGGACCCGTCGAGGATGAACTCCCCCGATCCGGTGGCCTTGGCCAGCTCGAAGCGCTGCCAGTCGACCGGGTTGAACACGAACAGTCCGGGGACGTGACCGACGGTCTCCAGCTTGGTGACCGCGTTGCGGGTCGTGGCGAACAGATCCGTGCCCACAGCCGGCTGCGACTGGATACCGGAGGTCTGCAGGATGCCGGTCATCCCGTCGTCCACCAGGTCCCCGTTCAGCACGAACTGCTCGACCGCGGTGCCGATGCCGGCCAGCATCTCGTTGCTGATGAGCTGCACCGTCGATGCGGCGTCCTCGAGGATGAACTTGTCGATCCCCGGGACCAGGTGCGCGACGACTGCGAGGGTCTGATCGACCACGATCAGTCCGTAGTCGCTGGTGGGCTTCAGGTCGCCCGCCGCGACGACCGCAGCGTTGTTCGTGCGGCTGGTCTGCCGGACGTACCGGTAGTTCGCGGTGGCGTGCTGCACCACCGTGAGGGCTGCAGTGAACCCGGGGATCGGCTGCGCCAGCGGATGCGGCTCTGCGGCCACGTCGATCGACGCCACCACGGACGAGTCGAATGCCTTCTGCCCGAATGCTTCGGCGCGGTCCTTCGCCCTGGCCGCCACCAGCTCGGCCGACTTCCGGCGGCCCTGCGGGGAGAAGTCCAGCCGCCGGCCCTTCAGACCGGCTCCCCCCGTACCTGCGATTCGAGCCATCAGCTCGTCGCCCTTGCGCTGTTCCTCCATCGTCCGGTCGAGGGTTTCGATGGTGGCGAACTGCTCCTGCACGAACTGCACTTCGTCGGCGGTCAGCTCGCGGCCGGCGCCCTTCGCGGTCTCGGTGATGTTGCGGGCAGCGGTGACATGCTGCGCTCGGGTTTCCTTCAGTGAAGCCATGGTGATCCTCCTTGGATCAGGTACGTCCGATCGACCGCAGACGGAGCGGGGGCCGGACTGGGAGTGTTGGGATCACAGAGCGGGCATTTTGATCGACGGCCCGGAGCGCGTTGCGCTGCTACGTATGGCCGATCTTCCGATCCGTGGAGCTTCGCCTCACCTTGGGCTCCTCGGCCGGCCGATGACGTTGGCCTGTGAAGGCTCCTCGGTCCTCGGGCGCGGTGTTGGCCGCCGGTGACGGTTCACGCTCACCCCTGACGATACCCGCCGGGGTGCGCATTGCCCCAACGATCAGGGCTGCTCGAGCTCAATTTCGTGCATCATCATCGCCACCGTCTCCCGCCACCGACACGGGTGCCGCTGCTCCCCGATCCTGTTGAGCAGCAACACGAGCTGCACCACCAGGCCGACCGACCCGAGCGATTCCATGGCCGACCGGATCGCCCGCAGCGTCGCCACACCGTCGTCGTCGATCACCGCCATGACGACAGCCATAACGGCCAAGGCACCCGCCGGCCCATCTGGCGGCGCGTCACACAAGTTGTTGAAAGTCGAATCAACGTCTGTCGTGCCATCCGAGCGGGTTCCCCCTTCACGTTGCTGGTGGCGTTGACCCCCCTCTGTGCCTGGTGTCGCTGTCGGATCACTGCTGTGCTCGGTCATCGGTTGTCGTCCTGGGTGTTCTGGGTGTCGCCGCGGCGGGCTGCTCGGCGTCGGCGTCGGGCTCTGGTGGCGGTGATGGATTGGCGTAGCCGCATCTTGTAGCGGTGGCGGGGCCAGGGGTTCGGGTTGGTCATCTGGTGTCCTCCGGTTCGGTGGTGGGGTTGGGTCGGCGGCCGCGGCGGGGTGCACGGTTGGTGCCTGCCCAGACGCCGATGCGTTCGCGGTTGAGGTCGGCGAACAGTCGGCAGGCGGTGATGGCTGGGCAGCGTCCGCAGAGGTTCGCGGCGTACTCGGCGAGCTCCGGGCTTGGTGGGTCTGCCCAGGTGTCCGGTTCGGCTCGGCAGGGTGTCGGTCTGATCGACGCCCCGATGGTTCGGTGCAGCTGCAGCCAGGCGGGGATCGCAGCGGTGTGCAACTCCGAGGATCGCGCTCATCCCATGTTCCCGACGTCGGGAACATGGTCGAGCTGATAGCCGGCGGGTGGGTCGATCGAGTAGCTGCCGATCTGCTCGGGGTTGCGGCAGTGACTGAGCCGGACACCGATCAGTGCGCTGTCGTATGGCCAGCCGTGGTGATGCCGGCGGGTGCAGAAGGGGCAGAGCACGGTGACGGTGCGGGTTGTCCTGGCGTGCTGCACGTCGAGGGCGGTGACGGTGGGGCTCATGCAGCATCACCGGGCCAGGGCTGCCCGGTTTGGGCTGTCCGCCAGTCCATCCGGTGGTCGGCGTCGATCAGTCCGCAGAGTCCGGCAGGGTTGTCTGGGTCGGCTGGCTGGTCGCAGACCCGGCAGCCGACCGGGGTGTGCGGTGTGTGCACACCCTGCCGGTTGGCGCGCTCGGCGACACACGTGCCACATCGGGTGGCGGGGTCGCCGGAGTGGCCGCACGATCGTGCGACTGCCGGGTGGGGCTCGTCTCCCTGTGAGGTATGCGTCCCGTTGTGTCCAAGCGTCCGAGATGGGCTCTGACCTGCGGAAACTCTCGGACGCTCAGGATGGGGCGGACGTATCGATACGTCCGTGGGTTCGCGAGCGTCCGCCGGTTGCCGCAGGTCAGGGGTGGTTTCGGACGCTTGGACGTTTCCGGACGCCACCTGAACGGAAGGGGTGTCATCGTCGGGCAGATACCGGGCGATGGCGTCATCGAAGTCGGCGATGCGATACCCGCGCTCGGTCTTGGCGGAGTTGTGGCCGGCAGCGATGCCGAACCCCCTGAGCCGGGTGAACAGTCTGCGTGGGGTCAGGTCCAGCTCTCCCCACGGAGCGGTGTCGTCGGACCGCAGTTGAGCCGCCAGCTTGGCGCTCCCGATGAACGACTCTGACCAGTCCTTCCGCAGCCGGGCGATGTCCTGGAGCAGCTGCACGTTCAGCGACTCCGCCGCGTCTGCGGCGTTGTGTTCCCCGGTGAGCAGCACTGCGGCCTTGCGTGCCCGCCCGGGCCAGGTGCCACCGGCCAGGTCGGCCAGCGCCACCAGGGGAGACCAGTTGTCGGCCGCCCTGTCCTCAACGGGCAGGCGGGGGTCCGCCTCCTCGAGCTGGTCAAGATGATCGGCCAGCCAGTCGGCGATGCGGTCTCGCAGCTCGGCCAGGGCCTCACCGTCCCGGCGTTGCCGGTATGGCTGCACTGTCTCTCCGGCTGTGCGTCTGCGCATCGTGACGTTCAGTGCCCGGTCGGTGATGGTGTCGGGCATCTGCCCGATCCCGGCGAGGGCGGCCATGGCGAACACGGGGAACTCGCGGACCTCCTGCTGGGGTCCGACGCATCGCCAGGTGGTGGCTGCGCGGGAGTGGCCGGCGTTGAGCAGCCCGCGCAGATCCTCGTTCTGGTCGGCCTTGACCCGCGTCCCGAACATGGTGTCCGCCTCGTCCACGATGATCGTGGGCGGCTTCGCCCCGATCATGCGGAACAGTGCCGCGGTGCTGATGTTCGCGGTCATCCTGGGTTGATGCGCAGTCCCGGCGATCACCTCCAGCAGACGTGTCTTGCCGCACCGCTTCTCCGGGCTGTTGATGACCAGGCGAGGCGCGTAGTTCCACGACTGCTGGGCATGGGTGGCGGCGGTCCACAGCACGATCCCGTCGCGCGCGGCAGCGGAGGGTGTGACCACGAACCGATCGAAGGTGGCCGCCAGCTCATCGAGCAGTGCGGCACCGTCCACGATCGGGGTGGCGGGGACAACGGGGGCGCTCATGCGGGAACTCCGTATCGTCTGGCAGCGGACTGCACTGTGCGGCGGGCTGCTCTGTCGGTTTCTCCCGCGGCCACAGCGGCCGCGACGAGAGTGTCGGCCACTGCGGAGATCTGCCCGGCCTCGGCAGCTCGACAGGCAGCCCAGTAGAGGCCGCTGTTGCGGTTGCCCTCGGTCTGCTGCTCGATGAACCGGACCAGGCCGGCCACCGACCGGTCGGAGGGGTAGGCGCTGAGCGCGTACCCCTGGGCAGCCGGCACAGGCTGAGGGGTGATGGCCTCGCGGAGACGTCGGGGCAGTCGAGCCGGCGGGTGCTCCTGCCATGTGTACGGCTCTCCGATCTCCGGGTGCAGCGATGGCGGCAGGATGCAATACCCGTGCACCTTGAGGTCGATCCCGACCGGCAGGCGAGTCGATGTGAACACCCCGGGCGGCCGCCGGAAGTACAGGTGAAGGCCGCCGTCACCACGCCCGGACCACACGGTGAGCGTCTCGGGGAGCGCGCCGCCGGCGATCTCCTGGAGGTCAGCGAGGGCGCCGCCGTTGCGAGGGTCGATGTCGAGCACCAGCAGGGTGTCGGGCACGACGGCGCCGATCAGCGCGTCGGGCCACCGGGTCCACCAGTCGCGCACCTGGTCGGGGTCGGTGGTGGCTTCGTGGTGTCCGTGGGGCAGGTGTGGGGCTTTCGCGGCCGGGCCGGCCGACCGGCACGGATGAACGCGCCAGCCGGCCGCCGCGGCCTGCAGAGCGGCGTCGATCACTGCGCGGCCGCTTCCAGCATCGGGGCCGCGGCGAGCGGGATCGCGGCCAGGGCTCGGGCTTCGACAGCGGTGAGATGAGCCTGTACGTCGATCACATCGTCATCACCAGCCAGGTGCATCAGCACATAGGGGTGGGCGTCCATCAGCGCCGGGTGCCGGTCTGCTGGCACGCGCTCGCGGTCCTGGTGGACGTACACACCGATGTTGTCCACGACCAGCCGTCCCGGCCGGCGGGCGCTGGGGAAGATCCCGTCGACATCCCGCCAGTGGGCGCCGTTGCAGCTCGTTCCGCTCTCGCACCACTCGGGGCAGCCCTCCACGGTTGAGCGGGTGTGCTGCGGGGTGGTCTGTGTTTCACTGGTCACGACGTGCTCCTTCTTGACGGACGGGGTCAGGTCATCGCCCGGCCGGTGCTTGAACACCGCGCCGGGCATCTTCTTGTTCGGGGTCATCTCAGGCCGCCGGTGTGGGCTGGTCAGCCTGGTACTGGGAGGCGATCCACGCTTCGACGTCGCCCTGCCGGTAGAGCACACGTCGGCCGAGCTTGAAGCTGCGAGGCCCTGTCCCGCAGTGCCGCATGTAGCGCAGCGTTCCGAGCGGGAGTCTGGTCATCTCGGCGACCTCGGCCGGGACCAGAATGCTGTCTTCCACGTCGCATCCAATCTGTGGGGATCGCAGTCCGTCACTGCGATCGCTACAGCGGACGCTACTGGCTCTTGCAATGCGGGTCAAGCACTGCCAGACTGCGATTTATGCAGGACACCTCAGATTCCCTCAACAAACACATCGGTGCGAACACGGCGGAACGACGCGCGCAGATGGGCTGGTCTCAGGCAGAGCTCGCTGAGCGGCTCGGCGCTGCTCTTGGTCGCAAGCTCGACCCAACTGCCGTTACTCGAATCGAAGGTGGGGTGCGCACCGTCAGCGCTGTCGAGCTCGTCGCCCTGGCCGACCTGTTCGGTGTGCCCATGTCTTGGCTCGTCGAGGACCCAGCCCCGGCGCGCCGGATGGTCCGACGATGGGACCGGATCAGCAAGGAAGCCGAGGTGGACGCCTACCGAGCAGAGCGAGAACGAACCATGCTCCACGCCCGGGTGAAGCAGATCGCCCCTGTGTTGCGGGCATGGTCGACACTCGCTGACTCAACTGCCAGCGCCGACCGCGACGTCGATGCAATTCGGCACGCGCTCGTTGTGATCTACGACCTCGGCACCTTCGCCCCCGACGGGCTCGAGGAGGAGGCGTACAGCCCAAATGGCCAGCCCACGATCGATGGCAATCTGCTTCGCTCGGTCCTCGAGCAGTTCGTTGACCCCACCGTGATTGACGACGCGTGGACGACTGCTCTCGATTGGGACGGGCCCCAGCACGAACAGCTCGGAGACGAGCAGTTCACTCGGGCTGACGAGCCGCCGGCTCGGGTATTCCTCGGGCAGATCCTTGCGAACTGGCGCGATCGCGATGCCAACCCAGAGGCGTAATCGCCGGGCCGGCGTCGAGGACCGATGGACCCGACAGGATGGGCAGCCCAGCACCCGGGCCGGGAAGGGCAACCGTTGGCTTGGTCGCGTGGTCGACGATGGCGGCCGTGAGCACACCCGGGCGTTCGACCGGAAGATCGACGCTCAGCGGTGGGTTGACGACCAGGTCGCCGGGCTCGTAACCGGAACCCACGTGGCACCGTCCGCCGGGCGCATCACGTTCGCTCACTGGTGGCGGGTCTGGTCATCACGCCAGGTGTGGACGCCGGGCACGGTTGAGGCTGCTGATCAGGCCGCCCGGTCGGTGACGTTCGGGTCGGTGCTGCTGGCAGACCTGCGGCCGTCGCACTTGCAGGCATGGGTCAAGTCGATGACCCTGCCGGCGCCGTCACGGTCGGGATCGCTGGCGGCGTCGACGATCCGGACGCGGACGAACTACGTCGGTATGGCTCTGCGGGCAGCGGTGGGGGACAGGCTGATCTCGCGTGACCCTGCAGCAAAGCTGCGGCTGCCTGCGACCCGGAAGGCCGCCGCGGCGATG
Source organism: Nakamurella sp. (assembly GCA_037720195.1). Classification (GTDB taxonomy): domain Bacteria; phylum Actinomycetota; class Actinomycetes; order Mycobacteriales; family Nakamurellaceae; genus Nakamurella. The sequence continues at coordinate 66,964 of JBBJML010000014.1, forward strand.
ACGATCCCGACGCCAGAGCAGGTGCGGGAGGCCATCGGCGCCGCGCCGGACTGGTTCCGACCCTTCGTGCAGGTGTGCGCGTTCGCTGGACTGCGCCTCGGGGAGGCCGCGGGCCTGCAGCTCGGCGACATCGACTTCCTACGTCGCACCATCTCGATCCGCCGACAGCTGCAGGGCACCAACGTTGCGACGACGACCGTCGAGGCTCCGAAGTACGAGTCGGAGCGGGTCCTGTACGTGGCCGATGAGCTGCTGACGGCCCTGGCGGAGCACGTGCGTGGCATCGGCACTCGTGGACCAGAACGGTGGCTGTTCTTCTCCGGTAGCGACCTGCTCAACCGCAATTCGGCGGGCAACCAGTGGCGCCGAATCCGGGAGGCCGCCGGATGGGGTGAGCCGTTCACGCTGCACGACCTGAGGCACTTCTACGCCTCGGGTCTGATCGCTGCAGGGTGCGACGTCGTGACGGTGCAACGCGCACTCGGGCACTCGTCGGCGACTGTCACCCTGAGCACCTACGCCCACCTGTGGCCGACCGCGGAAGATCGCACCCGGGTGGCGTCTGCAGGCCTGATGGCTGCCGTGAACGGATCTGCTGCGGACCAGCTGCGGACTGAGGCCGTTTCGGGCGCATTCGACCTGCGGTGATGGTGCAGTTTCAGCGGTAGTTCGTGAACTGCAGGGCCACGTCCAGATCGGCGCTGCGCAGCAGCGTCATCACCGCCTGCAGGTCGTCCTTCTTCTTGCCGGAGACCCGGAGCTGATCGCCCTGGATCTGCGCCTGCACGCCCTTGGGGCCCTCGTCGCGGATCAGCTTGGCGATCTTCTTGGCGTTCTCGCTGGTGATGCCGTCCACCAGGGTCCCGGAGACCTTGTGGATCTTGCCGGAGGGCAGCGGGTCGCCGATCTCGAGCGACTTCATCGAGATACCGCGCTTATCAGCTTCTCCTTGAACACGTCGATCGCCGCCGCGCACCGCTCCTCGGTGGAGGCCTGGATGACGACACCGTTCTCGCCGGCCCACACGATCGTGGAATCGGTGCCGCGGAAGTCGAAGCGCTGCGACAGCTCCTTGGCGGCCTGGTTCAGCGCGTTGTCGGCCTCCTGGTGGTCGACCTTGGACACCACGTCGAATGACGGATCAGCCACGGCGCTCACTCCCTCTCTGCTGGTGCTCGAGTGTTCCGGTTGATCTTGCCGTTGCCCATCTTGCCGGGTCCGCGGCGCTGTCCCCACCCCGGCGGCAGGTCCGGCCGCAGCGGGACGCGAGGATTGGGAGCCGGAGCCCGGCACGTTGTAGGCTGTCCGCGCACGGCAGGTTGCCCGAGTGGCCAAAGGGAGCTGACTGTAAATCAGCCGGCATTGCCTACGGGAGTTCGAATCTCTCACCTGCCACGTGTACCGACAACGGCGGATCTCCACCCCTGGTGGCGGTCCGCCGTTGTCGTCCGGGAGGCCCGGCCCCGGCCACGCTGTCCGACAGCGCTGTCCGGCGGTGGCACCAGGAGCGGCCGATCGGCCCGGCACCCCGGCGGAGCAGCGGATTTCAACTCGTCGATGAGTGTCCTGTATTGTTGCCGAGGCCCCAGGCAAGTGCTGGGGAACGCCCCTTTAGCTCAGTCGGTAGAGCATCTCCATGGTAAGGAGAAGGTCTACGGTTCGATTCCGTAAAGGGGCTCGGACGACCGGCCGCGTGCCAGCCCAGTGCAGGCACGCGGCCGTTGTTCTGTGTCGGGAGCGGGTGGCAGCACCCGACCCCGGCCGGGGCGGTGTAGCTCAGTTGGTAGAGCAAGCGGCTCATAATCGCTGTGTCGCCGGTTCAAGTCCGGCCACCGCTACCACGCCGCCCTCGGGCGGTGTCCGGTAACACCCTCGGTTCCACCCCCAGGGCCGCGCCTCACCGCGCGGCCCGTCGCAGAAGAAAGAGGCTCCACACCGTGGCCGCCACCGACGTTCGTCCGAAGATCACGCTCGCGTGCGAGGACTGCAAGCACCGCAACTACATCACCCGCAAGAACCGTCGCAACGATCCCGATCGCCTCGAGATCAAGAAGTTCTGCAGCAACTGCGGAACTCACAAGACGCACAAGGAAACCCGCTGATCTCGCTCTGATCGAGATGGCGATGGATGCCGCGTTCATCGGGCGGGTGTTCCCGCTCGATGAGCCGTACCTGGTGGGTCGGGAGAAGCTGCGTGAGTTCGCCGCAGCGGTCGGCGAGCTCGCGCCCGTCTGCCATGACGTGGATGTTGCACGCGCTGCGGGCCACTCCGACCTGGTCGCTCCGGTCACCTTCACCATCGCCGTGATCGCCGCTGCCCAGGATGCGGTGCTCTTCGACCCGGCGCTGGGTCTCGATTTCTCCCGCGTCGTGCACGGAGAACAACGATTCGTGCACCACCGGTCGATCGTTGCAGGCGACACGCTGCTGCGGACCGTGCACATCGACGCGATCCGGGTCGCCGCCGGCAACGACATCATCTCGCTGCGCACCGAGGTCACCGCCGCCGACGGCGCCGCAGTCTCGACCGCGTTCTCCACCCTCGTGAGCCGGGCAGCATGAGCATCGCCCTGGCCGAACTGACAGTCGGTGCGGCGCTGCCCGCGGTCTCCGTCCATCTCGATCGGGCAGCCCTGGTCAAGTACGCCGGCGCGTCCGGCGATTTCAACCCGATCCACTGGAATGCCCGCATCGCTACCGCGGTGGGTCTGCCGGACGTCATCGCCCACGGCATGCTGACCATGGCGCAGGCCGTCACCGTCGTCACGCGGTGGACGGGCGATCCCGCTGACGTGCTGGAGTACGGCGTGCGGTTCACCCGGCCGGTCGTAGTCGCCGACCCAGACGGTGCCGAGCTGACGATCACGGCGGTGGTCGGAGCGCTGGACACCGAGGCGCGAACCGCACGGATCGACATCACCGCGACCTTCGACGGAAAGACCGTGCTGGGCAAGGCCCGCGCCGTCGTCCGCTGCCGCTGACCCTGCCGGCCTGCAGCCTGTCGATCGATTGCTCCAGGCAACCAGGAATGACGAACGCGTCGATCTCGGGTAGCGTCCGCAACCAGCATTAACCGACCGAACCGTCGGTAATGCCGCTCTGCTGCAGCTCAACGACGACCGTGCACAGACCTGGAGCCCGCGATGTCCGCTCGACCCGGAACGCCGACCAACGAGTTCGAGACCGAACCGGAGGTGCCACTGAGCCGTCAGGACCGCCGAGTGCTGATGGGGACGATGGTCGGGACGACCATCGAGTGGTACGACTTCTTCATCTTCGCCCAGGCCGCCGGCCTGATCTTCGCCGATCTGTTCTTCAAGCCAGCCGGTTTCGGTCAGCTGGCCTCGTGGGCCACGATCGGCATCAGCTTCCTGTTCCGCCCGCTCGGCGCGATCATCGCCGGACATCTGGGCGACCGCCTCGGGCGCAAGAGGATGCTGGTGTTGACGCTGATCATGATGGGCGCAGCCACCTTCCTGATCGGGGTGCTACCCACCTACGCCGTGATCGGCGTGTGGGCACCGATCCTGCTGGTGCTGCTCCGCGTCCTGCAGGGCTTCTCCGCGGGTGGCGAATGGGGTGGGGCCGCACTGCTCGCGGTCGAGCACGCCCCGCGCGGCAAACGTGGCCTGTGGGGTGCGTACCCGCAGATCGGGGTCCCGGTGGGGATGATCCTGGCGACCCTGATGATCTTCCTGCTGCGGACGAACCTCACCCCCGAGCAGTGGATGAGCTGGGGCTGGCGGGTCCCGTTCCTGGTCTCCGTGCTGCTGATCGCGATCGGGTACTTCATCCGTCGGTCCGTCGCCGAGAGCCCGCTGTTCGAAGAGCTCGCCGAGCGGCGGCGGGAATCCAGTGCGCCGCTGCGCGAGCTGTTCCGCGGCCACACCCGCCAGGTCGTGCTGACCGCCGTCATCTTCATCGGCAACAACGCGGCCGGCTATCTGGTGATCGCCTTCTTCTCCACCTATGCCATCAAGACACTGGGCATGCCTGCGTCCCCGGTCCTCCTGACGACTGCCGTTGCCGCGGTCGGCTGGCTGATCTTCACGCTGTACGGGGGAGCGTTGTCCGACCGGATCGGCCGGATCCGCACCTTCCAGATCGGCTACGCACTCATCTTCGTCTGGATGATCCCGCTGTTCCTGCTGATCGACACCCGCAACATCGTGCTCTACGGGGTGGCGATCTTCCTGCTGACCATCGGGCTCGGGCTCTCCTACGGTCCGATGTCCGCGCTGTACGCCGAGATGTTCCCGGTCCAGGTGCGCTACTCCGGCGTCTCCATCGGCTACGCCCTGGGCGCCATCCTCGGCGGAGCATTCGCGCCGTTGATCTCCGAAGCGTTGTTGGGCGGCACCGGCTGGTCCGGCTCGATCGCGCTCTACATCATGGTGTTGGCGGTGATCTCGTTCATCGGAGCGTCGATGGTGCGCGAGACGCGAGGCGCGGACCTCACCGCGCAACCGTCGGGCGGCACGTCCGCACCACTCGCACGGTGAGGTCGCTCGACCGTCGGTTCCGATTCCCGGTCGGCCCCGCTCTCGATTGGGTGTCACCGGCCCGGGTGGCCTACACTTGACCATCTGGGGTGTGCTGGAGCCTGCCCGCCGATCGTCCGAACCTGCGTGTGAGCGCGTCTCGGTAGGTCAGCCCGATGGCTGTCGCGCATCCCGGTCTCATGATCGGCTTCCGGTGCAGCGGCAACGACTCGTACCGGATCACAGCAGGTCAGAGGGGCGTAGCTCAACTGGCAGAGCAGCGGTCTCCAAAACCGCAGGTTGCAGGTTCAAGTCCTGTCGCCCCTGCTCCGCGGGCCCCGGACGTGCCGAACACGTCATGGGTACCCGGATCGAAGCGGTCGCAGCAGACGTCGAGTTCCCGCAGTGGGCCGGCGAGTGAGATGAACGGTGAGGACGAGGTAGGCGTGAGCAACGAGCACGACGACGTCGACGGCACCCCCGAGGACTCCATGTCCCCGGCGGACTCCGCTGACGAGACCACCTCGCCCGAGACCGACGGCATCGCTGCCGGCTCCGACTCCACCGACGAAGACGCGGCAGGCGACCCCGCCGACGCCGACCTCTCGGTCGACGATTTCGCCGAGGCCGAGGCCGAGGCCGATGCTGACGACCAGGAGCTCGCTGATGACGAGGAGCTCACCGATGTCGAGGAGCTCACCGATGACGAGGAGCTCACCGTCGACGCGGACGGCGAGCTCGTCGCGGTCGGCGCAGCAGCCGGTTCGGCTCGCGCAGCCGCACGGCGGTCGGCAGTTCGCTCCGGTGTCACGGACAAGAAGGGTCGGGCGACCCTCCCACGTGACAGCGATCGGGGCGAGAAGCAGGCCAACGTCTTCCAGCGTCTGGGTCGCTTCCTGCGTGAGGTCGTCGCGGAACTGCGCAAGGTCATCTGGCCGCACCGCAAGCAGCTGATCACCTACACGACCGTCGTGCTGGTGTTCGTGGTCTTCATGACGGCGCTCGTCTTCGGTCTGGACGCGCTGTTCGCCCGCGGTGTCCTCGCCGTGTTCGGCGGCGGCTGACCCCAGGCAGGCCTGCACCAGCAGGCGATCGCCGACCGACGGTCCGATGGACCCGGTCCCCCGAGTACAGAGAAGAGAGAGCACACGTGTCGAGCCCAGCCGAGAACAATGCGACCCTGAGCACCGCTGAGGATGCCGCGACCGAGTTCACCGGCGCAGCGCTCACCGACGAGCAGGCAGTCGAGGCCGTCGAGACGGTCACCGAGGACTCCGACGAGACCGCCGACGAGACCGCGCCCGAGACCACCGTCGACGCGTCGGCCGAGGATCCCGGTGCCGACGTCGCGAGCACCGACCTGGCCGCTGCCGAAGCCGCCGGCGAGGCAGAGCCGGAACAGGACGTCGATCCGATCGTCGCGCTCCGCGAGAGCCTGCGCGCCGCCGACGGTCACTGGTACGTCGTGCACAGCTACGCCGGGTACGAGAACAAGGTGAAGGCCAACCTCGAGACCCGGATCCGCTCGCTGGACATGGAGGAGTTCATCTTCCAGATCGAAGTCCCGACCGAAGAGGTCACGGAGATCAAGAACGGCCAGAAGAAGCTGGTCCAGCGCAAGGTCTACCCGGGCTACATCCTGGTCCGGATGGAACTGACGGACGCTTCCTGGAGCGCCGTCCGCAACACCCCGGGGGTCACCGGCTTCGTCGGTGCCACCGCCCAGCGGCCCTCGCCGTTGAGCGTTGACGAGGTCGTCAAGATCCTTGCCCCCGCCGCACCGAAGAAGTCCTCCGAGACGAATGCGCCGGGCTCCACCGGTGAGTCGTCCCGCACCGAGGTGGACTACTCGGTGGGCGAGTCGGTCACCGTCATGGACGGTCCGTTCGCAACGCTGCCGGCGACCATCAACGAGGTCGACGCGCACGGTCAGAAGCTGAAGGTCCTGGTGTCGATCTTCGGTCGCGAGACTCCCGTCGAGCTCTCGTTCGCGCAGGTCGCCAAGATCTGAGCGGTGGCCAACCGTTTCATCCCGCGCTCCGACAGATGGCCGGAGCACTAGCCCCAGAAAGACAGTCATGCCCCCGAAGAAGAAGAAGCTCTCAGCGATCATCAAGCTGCAGATCAAGGCCGGAATGGCCAACCCGGCACCGCCGGTCGGCCCCGCGCTGGGCCAGCACGGTGTCAACATCATGGAGTTCTGCAAGGCCTACAACGCCGCGACCGAAGCCCAGCGCGGCGACGTCGTGCCGGTCGAGATCTCCGTGTACGAAGACCGCTCGTTCGACTTCAAGCTGAAGACGCCGCCGGCCGCTCGCCTGCTGCTCAAGGCCGCTGGAGTCGAGAAGGGTTCAGGCACCCCGCACACCACCAAGGTCGCCAACGTGACCATGGACCAGGTGCGCGAGATCGCCACCCTCAAGCAGGTGGACCTGAACGCGAACGACGTCGACGCCGCCGCGAAGATCATCGCCGGTACCGCCCGTTCGATGGGGATCACCGTCAGCGGCAAGTGATCGATCCCGCTGCCGGCACCTGCCGCGCAGCACCGTGGGAGGGCAGCTTCGCCCGCACCACAACCTCCACAGCACCACGATCAAGGAGCTCTCCATGAAGCACAGCAAGGCTTACCGGGCCGCGGCCGAGCAGGTCGACCGTGACCACCTGTACACCCCGCTCGAGGCCGCCGGTCTGGCGAAGAAGACCTCGACCAGCAGCAAGCTCGACGGCACCGTCGAGGTCGCCATGGTGCTCGGCGTCGATCCGCGCAAGGCGGACCAGATGGTCCGCGGCACGGTCAACCTGCCGCACGGCACCGGCAAGACCGCCCGCGTCATCGTCTTCGCCGTCGGCGACAAGGCCACCGAGGCCGAGGCAGCCGGCGCTGACGAGGTGGGCAGCGACGACCTGATCGCGAAGATCCAGGGTGGCTGGCTCGACTTCGACGCCGCCATCGCCACTCCCGATCAGATGGCCAAGGTCGGCCGGATCGCGCGCGTTCTGGGGCCGCGTGGTCTGATGCCGAACCCGAAGACCGGAACGGTCACCGCCGACGTCACCAAGGCCGTCGGCGACATCAAGGGCGGGAAGATCAACTTCCGCGTCGACAAGGCTGCGAACCTGCACCTGGTGATCGGCAAGGCGTCCTTCGACACCGAGAAGCTGATCGAGAACTACGGCGCCGTGCTGGACGAGATCCTGCGGAGCAAGCCGGCCTCGTCCAAGGGCCGCTACGTGAAGAAGATCTTCTTCTCCACCACGATGGGCCCCGGCATCCCGGTCGACCCGTCGGTCACCCGCAACCTGCTGACGGCCACCAGCGAGCTCGCCGAGAGCTGAGCTCCGGCGAACAGCGCACCTGCACGACCCTTCTCGCCCCGGATCGCCCAGCGGTCCGGGGCGAGGTGCGTCCTGGGTGCCGGGTGGGTGGCGATCCACGGCACCGGCGGGTCATGGCTCCCGTCCGATCGTCGAGTCCTCCGCCAGCCAGCTCCGCCGAAGGGAATCCCCTGATGATCAGGACCTCACGCCCGTTGATCGCTGCCGGTGTCGCCGCTGCTCTCGTGTTGGCCGGCTGCGGATCACAGATCGCGGGAGCTCCGGCGGGCGGTTCTCCCGCCACCAGCGCTGCGAGCAGTGGGCGCGGACCTTCGGCGCCGTCGGTGGCACAGACGTCCGGCTCTCAGGTGATGCCGCCGGCCGATCCGTCGAGCGCGCCGGTCCCCGACCCGACGCACAGCGATCCGGTCCCCAGCCCGACGACTCCACAGCAGCAGGGCGGCGATCCCGCGGTCGAGGAGTTCATCGCGATGATCGCGCGGGGCATGGGGGGCGTGTCGTCCTACCGCGGCACGATCTCGATGGACATGGGCTCGGCCGGCAGCATGGCCGGCACGATGCAGGGCACGGTCTCGAACGGACAAGCGGTGAACTCAGAGGCGAACATCGTTCTCGAAGCCGGTGCGCAGTCGATCGAGGTGAAGGTGTTGATGATCGGAACCAAGGTCTACATCGGCGGCAGCACCCTGCTCCAGGCGGTGCCCGAGGCGAAGGGCAAGGCCTGGATCTACGCAGACCCGAACTCGTCGAACGCGACCATCAAGCAGCTGTCGACGTCGATGGGCAGTGTCTCCACCAACAACATCTCCAGCATGATCCGGTTCGCCTCGGCCGCGAAGTCCGTCGAGAAGGGCGGGGCGAAAGAGATCGACGGCGTGCAGACCACGCAGTACCGGGTGGTGCTGGACCCGAAGAAGCTCACCGACACCGGCACCGGGGGGATGACCGCCGACTCCACGGAAGCGACGTTCTTCGTCGACGGCGACTCCCTGATGCGCCGCGCAGTGGTCGAGGTGGGCGCGATGGGTACGACCGTCGAGCTCACGATGGACATGACCGACTACAACACCGACGTGCAGATCGAAGCGCCCGCGGCGAACACGGTCTACACCGGCTGACGGCGGCGCTGCCGGCGCCCGCTGCCGGCGCCGCGCCGCTGGACCTCTCGCCCGGACCGCGCAGCGGTCCGGGCGCAAACTGTTGTGCCGCAGAGCATCTCGTCGCAGGGAGCCTGCCGGATGGAACCGGCGAGGCCGCCTGACCGTCGGAAGAGACAACACCCAGCGTTCGTCGATCCGGAGGAAGCCACCGATGAGAACCGCCATCCGCCCGTTGCTCGCCCTGGTGGTGACGACCGCCGTCGGTCTCAGCGGCTGCGCCACCCCCGCCTCCGCAGCGGAGGTCCAGCAGTTCGTCTCGTCGATCGACCAGGGCATGCAGGGCGTCAGCTCCTACCGCGGCACGGTCGCGATGGACATCGACGGCGGCAGTACGTCCGGCAGCATGGCAGGGACGATGGAGGGCACGGTTTCTGGTGGGAAGCCCGTCAATTCGCACGCCGACATCAAGCTGGCCGTGGGGTCGACCAGGGTCGGTGTCGAGGTGCTGATGATCGGGAGCAAGGCCTACGTCGGAGGATCGACGATGCTGGGCGCGGTCCCGCAGGCCTCTGGGAAGAAGTGGATCCTCGCGGACCCGAGCTCCTCCAACTCGACCGTCCGCAAGGTGTCGGAGTCGATGGACAGCATGTCCAGCAACAACATCTCCGGCATGGTCGCGTTCGTCGAGGCGACCAGGTCGTTCAGCAAGGAGGGGGCCGCAACCGTCAACGGAGTCGCGACCACGGAGTACGACGTGGAACTCGACCCGTCGAAGATCCCCAACACGGCTGCCGGCAGCGTCACCGCGGACTCGATCGACGCCGCCTTCTTCGTGGACGACCAGGGCCGGATCCGCCGGGTCGTGATCGAGCTCGCGATCGACGATGCCTCGGCCGAACTCACCATGGACGTCACCGACTACGACGTCGATGTCGATCTGCAGGAACCGTCGACGTCCACCGTCTACTCCGGCTGAGCGGTCCGCGGTAGCTTGTCCGGACCGCCGCGCCGGGACCCATCCGCCCGTCCGTCCCACCCGCACCAGCCGTTGCCCGAAGGGAAACACCCATGTCCCGGACCGTTCGTCCGCTGCTCGGCGGCGTCCTCACCGCAGTAGTGGTGCTGAGCGGCTGTGCTGCCCAGGTGGGCGGCGTGGCCGTCGGGGTCGACGCCGGAGGCGAGCAGACCATGGCGCCGACGACCGGCGGCGGAACGGACGGAGACGTCCAGCAGTTCGTCGCGTTGATCGCGGACGGTATGTCCGGCGTCACCTCCTACGAGGGCAAGATCTCCACCGACCTGGGTGGCACGGCCGGCGCGGGCGGCTCGCTGGTCGGCACCCTGCGCGGCACCGTGAAGGACGGCAAGGCCGAGAACTCCGAGGCCACCATGGGCATCGGCGTGGGGGCGCAGTCGATCGAGGTCACGGTGCTGATGGTCCGGACCAAGACCTACCTCGGCGGTGAGAGTCTGCTGCAGGTCGTTCCGGGGGCCCAGGGCAAGACCTGGGTCCACGCGGATCCCAACTCGTCGACCCCGGTCATCAAGCGTCTCGCGGCGTCGATGTCCGCCGCCGGCGGGAACAACAGCAGCATCGAGAGCTTCACCACGTTCGCTCAGGCGGCCAAGAGCGTCGAGAAGGGCGGGACCAGCACCGTCAACGGTGAGGACGTCACGGCCTACATGGTCGAGCTGGATCCGGCCAAGCTCGGCTCGTCGGCCCCAGCTGCCAGTTCGGCCATGGCGATGTTCTACCTCGACGGCGACAACCGGATGAGGCGGGTAGAGGTCGACGTGACGGCCAGCGGTGTCAAGGTCGTCGTCACCCTGGACATGACGGACTACAACACGCCGGTCGACATCTCCGCACCCGACCCCAGCGACGTCTACTCGGGCTGATCGAGCCACCGGCCACCACTCGCGCAAGTTTCCATGCGTCCGGGGCAGCGGCGTCCGGATGGTTGCAGCGTGTGTGTCGCGGCGCCGACGTCACACCGTGTGATTGTTGCGTGACCATGACGTCCGACCCGTTCGGCTCAGTCGGATCAGCTGCTCTGCGACCGTTCGTGTTCCCTCCGACCCCCTGCCGCGCGCCCTCGCTGCGCGTGCGCTGGGTCTGTCGTGGACTGGCCTGCCCGACTGTGGTCAGATACGACATCTGCGTCACCCGAAGGTGTGACGGCGGCGGGTCCCTGCGGTGGCCCTCGGTCCGCACCGATCCGTAGCCCCAGGTGGAACGATGACGAACTCCCGCGTGCTCGCCCAGCCCGTCCCGGAACCCACCCCGCCGGTCACCGAGGTGCCGGTCGCCGACGTGGCCGCAGCCCGTCGCCGCTCCGCCACGCTCCGGTCCGCGATGACCGAATCCGCCGGGACGACGTCTGCGGCGTCCGACGCGGAGCGGACCGCGCTCACCGGCCGCCTGGCGGCTGTCCGGCCGCAGATCGTCGCGCCCTACCCCGATGACGATGCGAGCTTCGCTGCCGACGAACCGGTGCTCGCGCCGGGCGTCACCGCCTCTTCGCCGGAGGCCGCCCTGGCGACCGTCCTGCGATCGCCGGCCCGGGGACTTCAGCCTGGGCTGAACGGCACCGGAACCACATCCTCCGCTGTCCCGGCGAAGAGCCTGGAATGGACCAGGCATCTGCTGTACCGCACCACGTTCGGACCACGACCCGCCGACTTCGCGCTGGTCGACAGGCTGGGCTTCAACGGCTGGATCGATCATCAGCTGAACCCGGGCACACCGGCCGGCGCCGATGCGGTGAAGGTCGGCCAGGCGATGCCGTTGGCATGGCTGCCGATCACAGCGACCCGGGCGGCGATCGACCAGTACTCGTGGGACGCCGCCTGGCAGACCAGCGCGGCGACGGCAGGGCTGCAGCTGTTCAGCAACAGGCAGCTCTACGAGATCGTCGTCGACGTCATGTCCAACCTGCTCAACGTCACGACCCCGGGGGAGAAGGCCTGGGACTCCGCAGGCGATTTCCAGACCACCGTCATCCGCCGGCACGCCCTCGGCCGGTACAGCGACATGCTGCTCGCCGCCGGGCGTCATCCGGCCATGCTCTCCTACCTGGACAACGTCTGGTCGAACAAGGAGAGCGTCAACGAGAACTACGGCCGTGAGCTGCTGGAGCTGCACACGGTGGGAGTCGGCAGCGGCTACACCGAGGCCGACGTCCGGCAGAGCGCCTACCTGATGTCCGGCCGGAGCATGAACTTCGACTGGGGCGGCGACCCGCTACCCGGTACCTTCCGCTACCGCAGCGAGTGGCACCGGACCGGCCCGATCAGGATCATGAGCTTCTCGCACGCCAACAGCACGCCGGCCGGGGGACTGGCCGCCGGGGACGCGTACCTGGGCTATCTCGCGCGTCATCTGGGCACGGCGAAGCGGGTGTCCAGGGCGTTGGCCGTTCGGTTCGTCTCCGACAACCCGTCGGCCGCATTCATCAACCGGCTCGCCGACGTCTACCGCAGATCCGGCACCAGCATCCCCGCGGTGGTGCGGGCGATATTCTCCTCGACCGAGTTCTGGTCGTCGCGGCGGCAGAAGCCCCGCCGCCCGCTGGAGGACGTCATCGGATCAGCGCGCGCGCTGGACCTGCCGGCCGGCGCCGACCTCGCCAACCTGCGGGACGGGCTGGGGACCCTCACCTGGTGGCTCAGCCAGCTCAACCACCAGCCGCTGTCCTGGCAACCACCGAACGGCTACCCCGACGTGACCGCGGCCTGGCAGTCCGCCAGCGGCATGATCTCGCGGTGGAACCTGCACCGGGCGTTGGCCAACGGCTGGTGGCAGCTGAAGCCCAGCACGGCGCTGTCCGCGAAGTACCCGACCGCCGGTCGTCGCTACGCGGTCTGGTTGGACGACATCGCGCTCGGCGTCCTGGGACGACGACTCACCGGGACCCACCGGATGGCGTTGTTCCGGTACCTGCGCACAGTGCTCGAACTGGACGACACCGTCACCCTCACCTCGACGATGCCCGAGTGGGCCAACTGGCTCTCCGGGACGATGGCCGCCTTCGTCCTCGACGGACCCGAATGGATGATCCGATGACCGATCCGATCGCACCGGCGGCGCCGGCCGACGTGCTGGCCAGCCTGCATCCCGACTGCCCGGACTGGCGACGGCTGGGGCCGACCCCGCAGGACGCGGCCGTGCGGGCGCTCGGCGCCGCGGTCGAGAACGACGCTCAGAACCGAGACCAACAGTGGTCCAAGGGTTTCACCCGGCGTCGGTTGATCCAGGGCGGCGCGGCGGTCGGCGTCGCGTCGATCGCCTCCCAGCTAGTCACCTCCAGGGTCTCCTTCGCCGCCAACGCGGCGGCCAACCCCGGCGCGCTGATCGTGGTGTTCCTACGCGGCGGTATGGATGGACTGTCCGTGCTGCAGCCGGCCTCCGCCGCGACCGGCCTGAATGTGTTGGCGGGCAAGCGCAGTCGGCTGCTGACCCCCACCTCGAAGTTGCTGACGCTGACCGGCGGGCTGGCCGGATTCGGTCTGCATCCCTCGCTGGCCGCCTTGCGGCCGCTGATCGCGGCGGGCCGCTTCGCCGCGATCCCCGCCGTCTCGACACCGGACGTGTCCCGCAGTCATTTCCAGGCCCAGGACTGCCTCGAGCGCGGCGGCAGCGGCGAGACCGGTACCGGCAGCGGCTGGTTGGACAGAGTGCTGCAGCAGTCCGGAGCGGGGACGACGTTCCGCGCGGTCGCGAGCTCCTCGCGACTCCCGCGATCGCTGGTCGGCTCGAACAATGCCGTGGTGGTGCCCGAGCTGTCGGAGATGTCCCTGAACACCGACCAGCCGGCAGCGACGATCGCGGCGCTGCGCTCGCTCTACACCGGAGTGGGCGGTCCCACGGGGCTCCAGGCGTCCATCGCCCTGAGTGCCTCCGCCACGGCGAGCGCGCTGGCGGCCAGGGAGAAGGCCGACATCGCGGCGAAGCGCCGGCCGGTCTATCCAGCGAACTCCTTCGCCGGTGACCTGCGGACCCTGGCCACGATGATCAGGGCCGACATCGGTGTCCGGGTCGGATCCATCGACGTCGGCGGGTGGGACATGCACACCGACCTGATCGGGGACATGCCCACGTTGCTGAAGTCTGTCGCCGACGGTCTCGCAGTCTTCTTCCGTGATCTGGGAGCCAAGGCCGACACCACCACGGTCGTCGTGATGAGCGAGTTCGGTCGACGGATGGAGCAGAACGACAATGCGGGCGCCGACCACGGGCACGGCGGCGTGGCGCTGGTGATGGGTGGCGGTGTCCGGGGAGGCGTCCGAGGCCGCTGGGCCGGGCTGGGTCCATCGGTGCTCGACCACGGCGACGTGCCCGGAACCAACGACTACCGCACCGTGCTGGGTGAGGTGGTGGGCAAGCGGCTGGGGCTGTCGGCCTCGCAGGTCGGCCGGGTGTTCCCGGGCTTCCCGATCGGCGGCCTGCGGCTGGGCGTCATGCGCTGAGCGGCCCCGACCTGCCGCGATTTGGCGAACCGACCTCGCGTGGGTACCGTTGGGCTTGTTCCACCGAAGACCGTCGGCTCCGTGCTGCGCGGAATCGGACCTGATCGCCCCCGGCGGTCCGGCCCTGTTCCCCACGACACGGCGAAGGCTCGCACAGCGAGTGGCCCACGCAGGAGGACGAGGTAGGACGAGGGCCGTTCGCGGCTCGATCTCCACGCCCCGTGCGCCCTGCGCCGGGGCGTCTTGTCTGTCCGGACCCCACTCGATGCGAATCGGTGGTCGGTGATCCAGGGCTTCTCGGGCCCGGATCCACCGTCATCACCCCGAGTCGTTCAAGAGAGGAGGCGTGCAGATGGCAACTACCGCCAAGGTCAACACCGTCGCCGAGATCACGGAGAAGTTCCGTGACTCGACGGCCACGGTCGTCACCGAGTACCGCGGTCTCAAGATGTCCGAGATGACCAAGCTCCGTCGTGATCTGGGCGCGGATGTCACGTACACCGTCGCCAAGAACACCCTGGTCCGCCGTGCTGCCGCCGAAGCCGGCGTCGAAGGTCTGGAAGAGCTGTTCATCGGACCGACTGCGATCGCGTTCATCAACGGTGAACCGGTCGACGCCGCCAAGGCACTGCGGGACTTCGCGAAGACGAACAACCTGCTGGTGATCAAGGGTGGGTTGATGGACGGAAAAGTCCTCAACACCTCCGACGTCAACAAGCTGGCTGATCTCGAGTCCCGCGATGTGCTGCTGGCCAAGCTGGCCGGCGCGATGAAGGCGACGCTCACGCAGGCCGCCGTCATGTTCAACCAGCTTCCCTCGCAGGTCGCGCGGCTCGCCGCCGCCCTGCTGGAGAAGAAGGCCGCCGAAGGCGGTGCCGAGGCAGCTGCCGACGCCCCCGCCGATGTCGCTGCCGATGCGCCCGTCGAGGCATCAGCGGACGCCGGCGAGCAGACCGAGACTCCCGTCGAGGCCTGATCCACCGGTACCACCCGGCCTGCGATCAGACCGGATCCCACCCACCAGACCTGCCTCGCGTGAGCGGGGCGAGAAGTACACGAAAGGAACACCATCATGGCGAAGTTGACCAGCGAAGAGTTGCTCGAGGCCTTCAAGGAGCTCACCCTCATCGAGCTCTCGGAGTTCGTGAAGCAGTTCGAGGAGACCTTCGGCGTCACCGCCGCGGCTCCCGTTGCCGTTGCCGGCCCCGCGGGCCCGGGCGCCCCGGCCGAGGCCGCTGAGGAGCAGGACGAGTTCGACGTCATCCTCGAGGCTGCAGGCGAGAAGAAGGTCCAGGTCATCAAGGCTGTCCGCGAGATCGTTTCGGGCCTCGGCCTGAAGGAAGCCAAGGACCTCGTCGACGGGGCGCCGAAGGCCATCCTGGAGAAGGCCCCCAAGGAGGCCGCCGAGGCCGCCAAGCAGAAGCTCGTCGACGCCGGCGCCACCGCTTCCGTCAAGTGATGTCGCTGTCCACCGGCACCTGAGAACTACGCCGGTCGGGCAGAAGTCACCAGCAGCACCGCAGTACCAGCGGCACAGCACCACCCTGCGAGGGCGGGTTCCCATCGGGAGCCCGCCCTCGCGGCGTTCTGCAGGTCCTCGTAGCGTGACGGGCGTGCGCCCTGCCGTCGTGGTTGTCGTCGACCTGGTCTGTCTGCTCGTCTTCGCCGCCGTCGGGCGGGGGAGCCACGAGGAGGGCTGGTCGTTCCTCGGCGTGTTCGCGGTCGCCTGGCCCTTCGTGACAGCAGCCGCACTGGGGTGGGTCATCACCAGGATCTGGCGGGCCCCCGCGGTCTTCCCGTCCGGCGTCGTGATCTGGGCCTGCGCCTGGATCGGCGGCCAGGCGCTCAGGGTCTCGCTCACCAGCCACCAGCTCGCCTGGTCGTTCGTGCTGGTCAGCGGCATCGCACTGGCCGTGCTGTTGCTCGGGTGGCGATTGCTGGTGACACTCGGGGTCAGGAGATGGTCTGCCGCGGACGGCGGCGCCCGGTCTCCGTCCGAGCTGTGACACCGTCGGTCAGCGCGGCCCGCGCGTCGGTCGGTCCAGGGCCCGCAGGTAGCGAGCCGACATCAGCCGCTGCACGAGCCGGGTGCCGGGCCCGCCGAGCCGGCTGAGCAGCGTGGCCGGCCGGGAGAACGCCACGACCGTGGCCTGCAGGCTGCCGTCGGTGAGTCTCTCGACGAAGAACGCCTCCTCGCCGCTCACCGGGTGCCCGGGCAGTGTGCCGTAGGCGAAACCACGACGCTCGGGCTCGTCGATCACGGCCACCACCCGGCACGGGATCCGCAGCGAGAACCTGCCGGGTCCCAGTCGCCGCTCCGCGACCGTGCCGCTCACGACGGTCGGGTCGGAAGCGGCCACGCGCAGCCCGGATCCGGTCTGCATGGCCCAGCCGAGCAGTTCCGCGGCTGCGCCTTCGAGGTCGGTGCGCCGCAGCGAACGGCTCCGCCGGAAGGTGCGGTACCCGGTGGGGGCGTCCAGGGCCCCCACTGCTGCCACTGTCGCACCCACGCCGGGGTGGGTGAGAGGGGCGGCACGGAGGCGGGCCGCGGTGGCGTCGTCGAGTTGCGTCACGGGCACGTCCTCCAGCATGCCCGCACCCGCCCGGCCTCAGAGCATCGCGCCCGGGTTCAGGATCCCCTGCGGGTCGAGGGCGTCCTTGATCCTGCGGGTCAGCGCCATCACGTCAGGGCCGAGCTGCGCCGGCAGGGCAGCCTTCTTGAGCCGGCCGACCCCGTGCTCACCGGTGATCGTCCCGCCGAGCGAGAGCGCCAGGGCCATCACGTCGTCGAACGCGCCGCGGGCCCGGCGCACCGAGTCCGGGTCGCTGCCGTCGTGCACCACGAGCGGGTGGGTGTTGCCGTCACCGGCGTGGGCGACCACCGCGATCTCGGTCTCCCACCGGGCTGCGATCGCCTCGATCCCCGTGCACAGGTCCGGCAGCAGCGGGATCGGCACGCCGACGTCCTCGAAGAGCAGGGTGCCGCGGGGCTCGAGGGCCTGGAAGGCGTTGCGACGAGCATGCAGGAACATCTGGCCCTCCTCCGGGTCGTCGGTCACCACACACTCCTTCGCGCCGGCGCGGTCGCAGGCCTGCTGCATCTGCTCGATCTCCAGTGTGCGTGCCGGTCCCGGTGCGTCCGACTGCCCGATCAGCAACGCTCCGGCCTCCCGGTCGAGGCCCATCCGGACCAGGTCCTCGACGGCGTTGATCGAGTAGTTGTCCATCAGCTCGAGCATCGAAGGGCGACAGATGCCGCCTATCGCGACGACGGCCTCGGCGGCGCTGCGGACGTCCGGGAAGCTGGCCACGAAGGTCGCGGCCGCCGGTTGCGCGGGGAGCAGCCGCAGGATCGCTCTGGTGGTGATGCCGAGCAGGCCCTCGCTGCCGACGAACAGCTTGGTGAGCGAGAAGCCCGCGGTGTCCTTGATCCGGTGACCGCCGAGCTCGACGAGCGTGCCGTCGGCGAGCACGACGTCCATCCCCAGCACGTAGTCGGAGGTGACCCCGTACTTGACGCAGCACAGGCCGCCGGCGTTGGTGGCGAGATTGCCGCCGATCGAGCACATCTCGAAGCTGGACGGGTCCGGCGGGTACCAGAGTCCGTGCACCGCGGCGGCACGTTTGATGTCGGCGTTGATGGCGCCCGGCTCGACGATCGCGGTCCGGGTCGCCGGGTCGATCAGGATCTTCGTCATCGCGGCCAGCGAGATCACCAGGCAGCCGTCGACAGCTTGCGCGCCGCCGGACAGGCCGGTGCCGGTCCCGCGCGGCACGATCGGGATCCCGGTGGCTGCTGCCCAGCGAACCGCCTGCTGGACGTCGAGCGCCGTCCTGGCCTTCACGACCGCGATCGGCACGCCGGCACCCGGGTCGTGGGTCCAGTCGTGGCGGTGCGCTTCCAGGGTGCCGGGATGGACGCTCACCACCTCCGGACCCAGGGCTGCCAGCAGGCTGTCGAGAGGTGCGGGCATCGTTGCCGTCATGGGTGCGAACCTACGCCCGCGTGGTCGGGGCGCGAGAGCGCAGCCGGGCGGTGATGGTGTCTGTCGGAGATGCGATGGATGATCCTGGGACGAGCGGCCCGGCGGCCGCTGACGACAGGAGACTCACATGCTCGAGAACTGCAAGGCCTTCAGCGGATTCTCCACGGACGACATCGCCGCCGCTCGCGCGTTCTACGCGGAGACGCTGGGGCTCTCTGTGACTGAGGCGAACGGGATGCTGACGCTGCACACCGCCGGCGGCCGCGACACCCTGATCTACCCGAAGCCGGGCCATGTCCCGGCCACCTTCACGGTCCTCAACTTCGTCGTCGACGATGTCGAGGCCGCCGTCGACGAGCTCACCGACCGCGGAGTGTCGTTCGAGAAGTACGACTTCGTGGACGAGAAGGGCGTCAACCGGCAGGGAGGTCCGCTGATCGCCTGGTTCACCGATCCCGGTGGCAACATTCTCTCCGTGATCGCCCACGACTGACGGCGGGACCTGCGGTGACCTGAGTTGTCCCCAGATCAGCGCGGACGCTTGACGAATCGCCCCCGCGGGGCGAGCATGGGTGCACGACGTCGGCCATATGGCGGGCCGCGTCCCGTTTTCCAGGTGTTCGCGCTGAGCCGGACGTGATCTCGATCACTTCCGAGGACTCTGCGGCTCCTGGCGTCACGTCTGGACAGGCGTGCCTTCGTGCTGGTAATGTCCGACGTTGCGCTGCTCTCTTTCCGCCATCGTCCCAGCGCGCCCGCACGATCCGTCGCAGAACCGAACGCCCTCCGGGCGCCAGCCGGTTCAGCGTCGTGGTGCGAGTCGCGCGGCCGGACGTCCCGGAACAGGGGAGCGCGAGCAGTGCCGTTACGGCAGCCGGCAGCATCGGTCCTCGGAAGGACGCATCTTGGCAGTCAGCACGTCAGCCCAGACCCCCCGTCAGAACCCCGGGGGATCCGCCCAGCGGGTCTCCTTCGCCAAGCTTCGGGAGCCGTTGGAGGTCCCGAACCTTCTGGCATTGCAGACAGAGTCCTTCGACTGGTTGGTCGGAGCCCAGGCCTGGCGTGATCGCCAGACCGAGCCCACCCCGTCCGGTCTCGACGAGATCCTCACCGAGATCTCGCCGATCGAGGACTTCTCCGGCAACCTCTCCCTCACCTTCTCGGACCCGTGGTTCGACGAGGTCAAGGCGAGCGAGGACGACTGCCGCGAGAAGGACACCACCTACGCGGCCCCGCTGTTCGTCACCGCGGAGTTCATGAACGCCGAGACCGGCGAGATCAAGTCGCAGACGGTCTTCATGGGCGACTTCCCGATCATGACGGAGAAGGGCACCTTCATCATCAACGGCACCGAGCGTGTCGTGGTGTCGCAGCTGGTGCGTTCCCCTGGCGTCTACTTCGACAAGAACCTGGACAAGACCGCCGGCAAGGACGTCTTCTCCGTCAAGGTCATCCCGTCGCGTGGCGCATGGCTCGAGTTCGACATCGACAAGCGCGACACCATCGGTGTGCGGATCGACCGCAAGCGTCGTCAGCCGGTCACCGTGCTGCTGAAGGCACTGGGCTGGGACGAGTCGCAGATCCGCGAGAAGTTCGCGTGGTCCGAGGTGCTGCTGTCGACCCTGGAGAAGGACCACATCCCGGGTCAGGACGAGGCGCTGCTGGACATCTACCGCAAGCTGCGTCCGGGCGAGCCGCCGACCCGCGAGTCGGCCGAGAACCTGCTGCAGAACCTCTTCTTCCGCGACAAGCGCTACGACCTCGCGAAGGTCGGCCGCTACAAGCTGAACAAGAAGCTGGGCCTGGCGGAGCCGACCAGTGTCGGCGTGCTGACCGAGGCCGACCTGGTCAGCGTCATCGAGTACCTGCTGCGTCTGCACGACGGCCAGGAGACCTGGGACGTGCGCGGTCAGACCCTGCCGGTCGAGACCGACGACATCGACCACTTCGGCAACCGTCGCCTGCGCACCGTCGGCGAGCTCATCCAGAACCAGGTCCGCGTCGGCCTGTCCCGGATGGAGCGCGTCGTGCGCGAGCGGATGACGACCCAGGACGTCGAGGCGATCACGCCGCAGACCCTGATCAACATCCGCCCGGTCGTGG
>JBBJML010000015.1:0-86613 GCA_037720195.1 Nakamurella sp.
GCTCGCGCTCGTCTTGGTGCGCCGGGGTGAGTCGGATGCTCCCAGCTCCGTCGTCGTAAGCGCCTAGGCTAGGACGATGGACCGCAGAGCGGTGGGTGCGGTGCTGCTCGGACTCGCGTTGCTGGCCGCCGCCGTGGTGCCGAGTCTTGCTGCCGAACGGATTCCCGGCATCCCCGTTGCGGAGTCGGTGCCTGGGCCGCCGGCCGTCGGGCAGTGCGTCCTTCGACCGGTGCAGCCACGATTGTCGATCAGCGGTTTTTCAGCTGTTGTGCTGTCGTACGGCTCCTGCACCGGCCTTCATTACGGCGAAGTGGTCGAAATTCTCGATTACGGCAGTTCGAAGACCGGGAACAACTGGCCCGGCAATGCCGTCGGTCAGATGTGCTCCAAGGCCGCTATTTCCTATCTGGGCATGAAGGTCCGGACCGGATCCGGTGACCTGGCCGTCGATTCCTGGTCGGCGATGTTCCACCACGGCGCGACGGCCGGTATTCCGGACGCTGCGCAGAGTGCCGCCGGGCAGCACTGGGTGGCCTGCACGCTGTTCCCGCAAACAACCGATCGAACCCGCACCGGTTACCGAGGGCAGAACCGGGACGTCTTGCGGTCCGGTCGGTTGTCGGACGGTTTGGGAGTGTGCGGGAACAACCCGGTCGTGGATGCGGGCAGCAGTGTCCCCTGCGATCGGCCGCACCGATACCAGGCCGTCGGCGAAGCGTTGGCCACGGTGGGCTCGCGGGTACCGAAGCTACAGCGTCCTGCGAGCATTGGTGCGAACGCTGACCGGAATGAAGGACATCACCGCGAACGGGGGTTGCGGGGCCGTCGTTCGCGACCTGGGGCAGTGGTTCGGCGGTCATCGTCGCAGCGTGGCGACTGCAGCAGCCATCCGCACCGTCGGTACCAGCCGGCTCACCGGTCGCTACTCGGTCTGGGCACGGCAGCGGTCCCGATTCAGGGTTGAGGCCCGACCGCCGGCCACGGCGCGGCATCCCGCGGATCGACGGGCGGCCAGCGGCCACGACCGTTAGCCTGCGTCGGTGAGGCTGCTTCCGCACGTGCGGATACGGTGAGCCGCCTGCGTCACCGGAATTGGCCGCGCACGTGCTTCGGCAGCCCCAACCCGGCGCAACGGTCGCTTCCAGCCCACGGCGGGTCGCTGCGGCAGCAGGACGACCTCACGCCCGGCCGAGAACTCGGAGCCGGGCTCGTCGACGATGCCCGTCGCGCCGCGCGGCGCAGGATCGGTTACGACAGCGTTTTGCAGGGGTGCGCCGGGTCGAGCGGAATGCGGCTTCCGCGAGACCCGGGGTGTTCTTCGTCGTGACGATGGTCCGGCGTCAATCGAACGACGCTGTTCGCAGCATGGAACCCTGGTGGCCCGATTCGAGTCGAGGAATGTCGGCGCGAACGCCGAGGCGCTATCGGCTGGCCTCGGCCGGCCGGTCCCGATGCCTGCATCGGCGATATCGGGGACAACGACGCCCGGCGACGCCACTCACCGTCTATCGGATTCCGAACCGTCCGTTGCCCCGGCGCCGACCGTTCCTCGCGGCGGATACCTGGAACTACACCTACCCGGACGGCGCGCGCAATGCCGAGGCGATGGTGATCCACACGGTTCGCTGGTGATCACCAAGCCGCTGTTCTCGGCACACGTGCCCGCACCGACTATTCCGCCCACCGGGCGGCGGCACATTGCGGTTCACCGCAGCGTTCCAGCCCCCGAGACCCGTCGTGCGCCTCCAGTCCCTCCTTACCGGCAACGTGGTGACAGACGCGAGCTATTCCGACGGCCGCATGTTGTTGCTGACCTACGACCAGGTCATCGAGTATCGCGCGCCGACCCGGGGAGCCGATCCGGCAACGTTTTTCCAATGGCCATCTGCGCGGCTTCCCACCCCGACAATGATTCAGTCCGAGGGCATCACCGCCGACATCGCGGGGTGCGGATACGAGGTCACCTCGGAACAAGGACCAGGCGGAACGCAGTCCGCCGTGTCCGGTGTCAGTTGCCACTGACAACATCAGCCAACATCAGCGCGGATATCAGAACGAAGGTAGGCAAGTGGAGTCAGGGCGGCCGTTACGCCGGGTCGGCGGCGATCCAGCGATGACGTTGCCCGAAGCCGCCTGGCCTTGCTCGATTCCTGCGGTGCGGCTCGATTCCGGCGGTGCGGGTGCTGCTCAGCAACGGCTTGGAGCTGGGGGCATTGACCGTTCTGGTGGGGAACAACGGCGCGGGCAAGTCGACGTTGGTAGAGGCCATCGCGATGGCCTTCGGCATGTCACCCGAAGGCGGTTCCACGAATTCTCGGCATGCGACCAGAACCTCCGAGTCGGAGCTCCACAACTACCTGCGTCTGACCGAGGGATCGGCGGCGCCAGGTGGGGTTCTTCCTCCGGGCGGAAACGATGCACGGCCTCTACTACCTGGAGGACCTACCCGGCTGGTCGGGTCCACGATGCACGGATGTCCCACGGCGAGTCGTTCATCGAAATTTGTGCTCGCGGTTCGTGGGTCGGGGCTCTACATCTTGACGAGCCCGAGTCGGCGCTGTCCTTCGACGGCTCCTGGCTCTGGTCGGCGTCCTGCTGGATATTGTCAAAAGTGACAAGGCGCAGGCCATTGTGGCAACGCACTCGCCGATCGTGGCTGCCACTCCCGGCGCAGACCTGTTCGAGGTCGGCCCATGGGGACTACGCCCGTCCAGCTGGGACGAGCTCGGCGTGGTGCGGGACTGGAGGTCGTTCCTGCAGGACCCGGACTGGTTCCTCCGTCATCTTCGACTGACGGCTACACGCGCCGACCGTTGCCGACGAGCTGCCACCACCTCGGCGATCTGCCGCATTGAGCGCAGCCCCTTGCGCAGGTTGTCGTTGCTGACGAACAACACCAGTCCCCGCCCTGGCTCACCCCCGGATCCACCCGCAACCTACCGACGTAGCAAGGGTCGGAACCTGCCACCTGCAGGGGTTCGGACGTCGGACAATTCGACGCCCGGGCTCCGAGGAGTTCGGTGGCGCGCTCGACGGACAGCGGCCGGCCGAACTCGGCGTTGATCGACAACGAGTGCCCGGTGAAACCGGTACCCGGACGCAGGTTCCGGAAACGAGCAGGTCCGGATGGACAGAATCTTGCGGACTCGTTGCGCAACTTCTGTTCTTCGTCGGTTTCGAAGCTGCCGTCGTCGACCAGGTTGCCTGCCAACGGAATGACGTTGGAAGCGATGGGCCGGACGTATTTCTTGGGCGCCGGGAACGCCACCGCCGCGCCGTTGAAAGTCACGGGCGCTCCACCGACAGCCGCCGGAACTGGCCATCCAACTCGGCGACGCCGTCCAGGCCGCTGCCCGAGACCGCCTGGTAGGTACTGACGACGAGCCGAACCAGCCCGGCCTCGTCGTGCAGCGGCTTGAGGACCGGCATCGCGGCCATGGTGGTGCAGTTCGGGTTGGCGATGATGCCGCCGCCTTCGCCCAGCACAGCGAGCGCCGCTTCCGGGTTGACTTCGGCGACCACCAGCGGGACGGCCGGATCCATCCGCCAGGCCGACGAGTTGTCGACGACGACGACGCCGGCCTCGACGAATTTCGGCGCCAAGGACTTCGATGTGCCGCTGCCGGCGGAGAACAGCGCCAGGTCAAGACCGTGTAGATCCGCGGCCGAAACATCCGCCGCATCCTCAACGACGATCTCCTCGCCCTTCCATTTCAGTGTGGAACCGGCGGACCGAGCAGAGGCGAAGAAGCGGATGGACGCAACCGGGAAGTTCCGCTCCTGCAGGATCTTGCGGATGACGCTTCCCACCTGGCCGGTTGCCCCGACCACAGCCACGTTCAGTCCTTGCGTACTCATCGTCCTGTTCCTCCGTACACGATCGCCGGGTCGTCTCCGCCGAGATCAAACGCGTTGTGAATGGCTTTTACCGCGGTATCAGTTCGACGTCCGGACCAGCCGAGATCGGATCTCCGACGTGGAGATGATGTCGATGTTGACCCCGGCGGTGGCCAGCGCCTCGCAGAACGTCGCCGTCACCCCCGGATGCGAACGCATCCCGGCGCCGATCAGCGAGACCTTGCCGACGTGATCGTTGTAGATCACCTGGCCGAAACCGATCGACTCGCGCCGGTTCTCCAGTGCAGCAACGGCTTTCGGACCGTCGTCCTTCGGCAGCGTGAAGGTGATGTCGGTGAGTCCGTCGGTACCGGCCGAGATGTTCTGCACCACCATGTCGATGTCGATCTCGCTGTCGGCGATGGTCCGGAAGATCTTGGCGGCGACACCCGGCGTGTCCGGGACCTTGGTGACGGTCACCTTCGCCTCGCTCCGGTCGTGCGCGACACCGGTGATCATGGCCTGTTCCACGGGAATCTCCTCGATCGTGCCTGCGACGGTGGTTCCGATCCGGTCGGAGTAGGACGAACGGACGTGCACGGGCACGTTGTAGCGACGGGCGTACTCCACGCAGCGCAGCATCAGCACCTTGGCGCCGGAGGCTGCCATCTCGAGCATCTCCTCGTAGGTGATGGTGTCGAGCTTCGTGGCGTTGGGGACGATCCGCGGATCGGCGGTGAACACCCCGTCGACGTCGGTGTAGATCTCGCAGACGTCGGCCTCCAGCGCCGCCGCCAGCGCCACCGCCGTCGTGTCACTGCCGCCACGGCCGAGGGTGGTGATGTCCTTGGTGTCCTGGCTGACGCCCTGGAAACCGGCGACCAGCGCGATCGCACCGTCGTCCAGCGCAGCCCTGATCCGGCCCGGCGTGACGTCGATGATCCGCGCCCTGCCGTGCGCCGAGGTGGTGATGACGCCGGCCTGGGAGCCGGTGAACGACCGGGCCTCGGCCCCCAGCGCCGAGATCGCCATCGCGACCAGCGCGTTGGAGATCCGCTCACCGGAGGTCAGCAGCATGTCCAGTTCACGAGCCGGCGGGACGGGGGCGACCTGCATCGCAAGATCCATCAACTCGTCCGTGGTGTCCCCCATCGCGGAGACGACCACGACGACATCGTGACCGGCCTTCCGGGTGGCGACGATGCGTTCGGCGACGCGCTTGATGCGGTCGGCACTGCCGACCGACGAACCGCCGTACTTCTGGACGATGAGGCTCACGGACCCAGCCTACCGAGGGGAGCCTCGCCCGACCCGCACTGCCCGGGCGACACCGTGGGACGCCCGAGGGCCGTCCCACGGTGCGGGACGGCCCTCGGGTACTGCAACTGTGACGACCGGGCTGTCAGCCGCCGATCTTCGACTTGACCTGCGAGTCGTACAGGCTCTGCAGCTTCGTCTGCAGCGCCGTCAGCGAGTCCTTGACGCCGGCCTGGGCGGTGAGCACCTTGGCCATCGCGGCGGCGATCTCCTGGTCGGCGCCCGGGATGAACACCCGTGCGTTGTCCTGCTTGCGCACCACGGCGAGCTGGTCGATCGCCGTCTTGCGCAGCGGGTTGTCGGCGATCAGCGCTGCGGTGTCCGCGTCCTCGCGCACCGGCAGGTAGCCGGTCGCCTCGGAGAACTTGACCGTCATCTCCGGGCTGGTGAGGAACTTGACGAAGGTGGCGGCAGCGAGCTGGCGAGCCGGCTCGATCCCCTTCGGGATGCCGACCCCGGCGCCCCCGGTCGGGCAGACCGGGGACGCGGAGGTCGGGCCGCCGGGCAGGATCCCGACACCGACTTCGAACTTGCCCTTGGCGCCGTCCAGCACGCCGACCAGTGAACCGGTCGAGCCGGTCGCCGCGCTGGTGGCCTGGGCAATGAGGTCGTCGGTGGCCGACTTGGAGGAGACTCCCGCCCACTTGCCGGTGTAGACCGAGTCCTGCAGGTACTGGATCGCCTGCACCGACGCGTCCGACGTCATGATCGACAGGTCGAAGTCCTGGGACCACCCGCCGCCGTAGCCCCACAGGATGTTCTGGAAGGTCCACCCGGCGTAGTCGGCGAGGGCTGCGTGCTGGTACGGCTTCGCCTTCGGGTTGGCGGTCGCGAGCTTGGGGGCCCACTCGGCGAACTCGGCCCAGGTCTTGGGCGCGCGGTCCTCGAGACCGGCTGCCTTCCAGTGGTCCTTGTTGTAGTAGAACAGCGGCGTGGATCGGGCCCACGGGATCGCCCACTGCGAGCCGTTGTACTGGTAGTCGGCGAGCAGACCCTGGCGGTACTTGCCGGTGTCGATCTTGGTGGCCGCGATCAGTGGGTCCATCGGGGCGATCGAGCCGGCGAGGAAGTAGCGGAACCACCAGACATCGGAGAACACCACGAGCTCCGGCAGCGAAGCGGCCCCGGCCGCCTGGGCGGTCTGGAACTTCGTCGCGACCTCCTCGTAGTTCGCGCCGGCGGTGACGAGCTTGACCTCGATGCTCTTGCCTTCGTCGGTCGCGTTGAAGGCCTTGATGATCTCCTTCGTCACGTCCTCGGAGCCGCCCGGGTGGTTCGACCAGAACGAGATCGAGGCGGCAGGGGTGACACCGGTGAAGTCGACGGCGGCGGCCGACGACGTCGCGCCGCCGCTGCCGGCGGGTGCGGTGGTCGGTCCGCCGCAGGCGGCCAGCGCCATCGCGCCGGCGCCCAATCCGGCGAGACCGAGGAATCGACGACGGTCCACGGCCTTGGAACCGAGGG
The DNA here is from genome assembly GCA_037720195.1 of Nakamurella sp. Lineage (GTDB taxonomy): Bacteria > Actinomycetota > Actinomycetes > Mycobacteriales > Nakamurellaceae > Nakamurella. The sequence goes on from JBBJML010000015.1 coordinate 6,619, forward strand.
CGGCCAGCGGATCGGGGAGGTTCAGCAACATCCGAGATTTCCTTTCCAGCAGTACAGGATCCGCCACCGGAGTGGTGGTCGGAAGGGGGGTGGGCGAGGCGGAACGGTGGGCGCGGGAGGGTCTCACTTGACGGCTCCCTGGGTGAGTCCGGCGACGATGAACCGCTGCAGGGCCGCGAAGACGATCAGCACCGGCAGCAGCACGAGCACCGCGCCCGCCATCAGCACGGGGTAGTCGCCGGCATTTCCCTCGCTGTTGCGCAGCAGGGTCAGACCGACCGGGAGCGTCATCATCCGGGACTGCGTGGTGATGATCAGCGGCCAGATGTAGTCGTTCCACTCGTTGACGATCGTCACCAGCGCCACGGTGGCGATGGTCGGGCCGGAGATCGGCACGATCACCCGGAACAGCCGCTTGAAGTGACCGGCGCCGTCGATCTCGGCCGCCTCGGTGATCTCCTTCGGCAGCGACATGAAGTGCTGACGGAGCAGGAAGGTGCCGAACGCCGTGCCGAGCCCGGGAAGGATGATGCCCCAGTAGGTGTCGACGCCACCGAGGCCGGCGATCAGCACGTAGTTGGGCAGCAGAGCGACCTGCGGCGGCACCATCAGGGCCACCAGGATGCCCATGAAGATGACCCGCTTGAACGGGAATCGCACGAACACCAGCGCATAGGCGGTGGTCACGGCCAGCAGCACCTTGATGCTCGCTCCGACGACCGTCACGATCGTCGAGTTGAGGAACATCCGGCCGATGCTGATCCGCTCCGAGACCTGTTGGTAGGCACCGAGACTGGGATCCTGCGGGAAGATCCTCGGAGTGGTGGTGACGATCTCGCCGGGGGTCTTCAGCGATCCGAGCACCATCCAGATCAGCGGCAGGGCGATCACCAGGGTGGCCAGGATCAACGGCAGGTAGCCACCCACGATGGTGCTGACGATGTTGGAGCGGGTGAACGGTCCGTCCGGCCTTCCGGTCTTCCGACCACCGGTCGAGGAGTCGACGACGTCGTCGACAGCTGTCGGCATCGGGACACTCATGAGTAGTGGACCTTCCGCTCGAGCACACCCAGCTGGACGACCGTCATCAGCAGCAGGATGGCGAACAGGATCGTCGACACCGCGGCGGAGTAGCCGGCCCGTCCGACACTGAATGCCTGCAGGTAGGACTCGTACATCAGGGTCGTGGTCCCGTTGCCCAGCGGCGTCATGATCCTGATCAGGTCGAAGGCCTGCAGGGAGTTGAGCATCGTGGTGAGTAGCAGGAAGAAGGTGGTCGGCGAGAGCAGCGGCAGGATGACCGAGAAGAAGGCCCGCTTGCCGGACGCCCCGTCGATCGCGGCCGCCTCCAGCAGATCCTTCGGCACCGCCTGCATGGCAGCCAGGTAGATCACCGCGCAGTAGCCGAGGTTCTTCCAGACATAGACGATGACGACCATCCACAGCGTCAGGTTGTCGTTGTTGAACCATTCGGGACTCGAACCACCGAGACCTCGCAGGATCGCACCCAGCACACCGACCGTCGGGTCGAAGATGAACACCCAGATCAGGCCGACGCCGACACCGGACAGCACGTACGGGGCGAAGATCGTCGCCCTGGCGAAGGTGCGTCCGGCCAGCTTGCGGTTGAGGACGGTCGCGAGCAGCAGTCCCAGCGCCATCGAACCGGCCACCGTCACGACGGTGAACACCAGCGTCACCCGCAGAACGTCGATCGCCTCCGGATCGCCGAAGAACTCCTGGTAGTTCGCCAGCCCGATGTTGGTGGCCGAGGTGCTGCCGGTGGTCCAGTCGAGCGTTGAGTAGTAGAAGTTCTGGATCACCGGGCGGTAGATGAACGCGACGATCAACGCGATGTTGGGCAGCGCCAGCACCAGGAAGATCGGGAAGTCCCGCTTGTCCCTGGCGGTGAACTGCCGAACCCGCTTGCGACGGGCGGGTGGCTCGGAGCTGTCGGGTCCGGATCTGCTCCGGGTTGCGGCGACCTCGTCGGTCGCGCTCACCACTGCCACTGCTGACCTCCTTCACCTCGGTCCGGCGATGTCTGGGATGGATTTCCAGTACCGCGTCCGAGGTGACGGAGCCGGGACGTGTGCGAAACCTACATGTCCTGACAACCCGTGTTGCTCGTACGACCGCACAGACGCTCCGCCGACGAGGTGTCCGGGCAGCGTCTCTGCGGTTACCGGCGGTCGAACACTAACTGCATCCAGTGGCACCTGTGACCCAGCACACGGGAATCGTTTCCGATCGGTGACCCGGGCCGGCTTCCGGTCCGACCTCCGGGCCGGCTTCCCGTCCGACCTCCTGGTCGGCTTCCGGTCCGGCCTCCTGGTCGGACACGGTGCGACCTCGGGTACAGTCCAGCGTGTGGTGAGCATCGCAGCTCCGTCCCCCCGGACGGCCCTGCTCCTTAGTCGCCGCGACGGAGCCTGATCCTCGAGACAACCGGCTCCTCCGTCGCGGCGATCAGCATGCGTGCGTGCAGCCGGTTCCCCCTCAGCTCCTGAACGGAACCCCTCATGACCACCTCCCCCGCCACCCCCGACGTGGCCACCAGCAACACCCCTGCCGGCGAGATCCCCGCCGACCAGCCGTCGTGGAACCGCCAGCGCCCCTCGCAGATGCCGCACCGCCGGTACCAGCCGTTCACCCCGATCGACCTGCCCGATCGCACCTGGCCGGAGAAGGTGATCACGAAGGCACCACTGTGGTGTGCGGTCGACCTGCGTGACGGCAACCAGGCCCTGATCGACCCGATGTCGCCCGCGCGCAAGCGCAAGATGTTCGACCTGCTGGTCGCGATGGGCTACAAGGAGATCGAGGTGGGCTTCCCAGCGGCGAGCCAGACCGACTTCGACTTCGTCCGCGAGATCATCGAGCAGGATGCGATTCCGGACGACGTCCGGATCCAGGTCCTGACCCAGGCCCGGCCCGAACTGATCGCCCGCAGCTACGAGGCCCTGGAGGGCAGCCACTCCGCCGTCGTGCACCTGTACAACTCGACCTCCACCCTGCAGCGGCGAGTGGTGTTCGGCCAGGACCGCGCCGGTATCAAGGGCATCGCCACCTCCGGCGCCGAGGAGGTGCTGCGGTGGTCGGAGAAGTACCCGCACACCGACTGGCGCTTCGAGTACTCACCCGAGTCATACACCGGCACTGAGCTGGAGTACGCCGTCGAGGTCTGCAACGCGGTGTCCGAGCTGTGGCAGCCGACCCCGGACCGGCCGATGATCGTCAATCTGCCGGCCACCGTCGAGATGGCCACCCCGAACGTCTATGCCGACTCCATCGAGTGGATGCACCGCAACCTGGCGCGGCGCGATTCGCTGCTGCTCTCGCTGCACCCGCACAACGACCGCGGGACCGGGGTCGCGGCCGCCGAACTGGGCTACCAGGCCGGCGCCGATCGGATCGAGGGCTGCCTGTTCGGTAACGGCGAGCGCACCGGCAACGTCTGCCTGGTCACGTTGGGGCTCAACATGTTCAGCCAGGGAGTCGACCCGCAGATCGACTTCTCCGACATCGACGAGGTGCGCCGGACGGTCGAGTACTGCAACCAGCTGGCCGTGCCGGAGCGCCACCCCTACGGCGGGGATCTGGTGTTCACGGCCTTCTCCGGTTCGCACCAGGACGCCATCAACAAGGGCTTCGACCATCTCAAGCGGGATGCCGATGCGGCCGGGGTGCCGGTGGAGGAGTTCACCTGGCAGGTTCCGTACCTGCCCGTCGACCCCAAGGATCTCGGCCGCTCCTACGAGGCCGTCATCCGGGTCAACTCGCAGTCCGGCAAGGGCGGGGTCGCGTACGTCATGAAGACCGAGCACGGTCTGGACCTGCCGCGCCGTCTGCAGATCGAGTTCTCGAAGGTCGTGCAGGGCGTCACTGAGTCGGCGGGTGGTGAGGTGTCGCCGCAGCACATGTACAGCTACTTCGCCGACGAGTACCTGCGTCGGACGGCTCCGGTGGAACTGGTGCGGGCACGCGTCCAGAGCCCTGACGACGACGGCCCGGACGAGGTCGCGGCCCGGGTGGTGGTGGCCGGCCAGGAGCAGGTCATCACCGGTTCCGGCAACGGACCGGTGGCCGGTTTCTGTGCCGCGTTGCATGAGATCGGTTACGACGTCAGGGTTCTCGACTACGTGGAGCACGCTCTCTCGGCCGGCGGAGACGCGACGGCTGCTGCCTATCTCGAGTGCGTCATCGACGGTGAGGTGTTGTGGGGCGTCGGCGTCGACTCGTCGATCACCACCGCATCACTGCGCGCTGTGGTCTCCGCGGTGAACCGCGCGGCCGCCCGGGGTGCCGAGTTCGCAGCAGATCGGGTCTGACACCCGAACCGCCCTCCCCGCCACGACTGCAGCGAAGGCCCCGTCCGCGAGGTGATCTCCGGGCGGGGCCTTTGCATGGCCCGGTGCCGGTCTGGGCACACTGTGGGGGTGAGAACGCACGGAGCCCTGCATGCCTGAAGGCCACACCCTGCACCGGATGGCGCGTACCTACACGCGCAGGTTCGCCGGCCACCCGACCCGCTCGTCCAGCCCTCAGGGGCGTTTCGCACCGGACGCCGCTGTGCTCGACGGGCTGACGATGTTGCGGGCGGAAGCGTGGGGCAAGCACCTGTTCTGCCACTTCGGCACCGAGTACCTGCCGACGACCGTGCACGTCCATCTGGGGTTGCTGGGCAAGGTGGCCTACACCGACGGCGAGCCTTCCGAACCCCGCGGCGCGCTCCGGTGGCGACTGAGCACGGATCCGGTGGAACTCGGCGGGACCGCTGATCTGCGCGGGCCGACGGACTGCCGGATCGTCGACGAGGAGCAGGTCGACACGATCCTGGCACGGCTCGGACCCGACCCGCTCCGGGTGGACGACCCCGCCACCGACCCGGACCAGGCCTGGCGGCGGATCAGCCGGTCCCGGGCGCCGATCGCCGGTCTGCTGATGGACCAGTCGGTGATCGCCGGGGTCGGAAACGTCTACCGCGCCGAGGTGTTGTTCCGTCATCGCCTCGATCCGCTGATGACCGGGCGGCAGTTGAAGCGCAGCGAGTGGGATGCGATCTGGTCCGACCTGGTCGACCTGATGGCGGTCGGCGTGCGGGTGGGCAGGATCGAGACGCTCCGAGAAGAGGACGTCGACGCCTCGCGCGCGCGCACAGAACAAGGGCGGCGGGGCGAGCAGTACGTCTATCGCCGGACCGGTGAGCCCTGCCTGTTGTGCGGGACCACGATCCGCAAGTCCGAGCTCGCGAACCGGAACCTGTTCTGGTGTCCTGGATGTCAACGACGCACGCGACGGGCCGGGTGACTCAGATGGCGGCGACCAACCCATCTATCACGGCCCTGGTCGCCAGATCCCACGCTGCCGCGACGCCCGGACGGGTGTGTGTCGTCGGTGTCGACGGTCCGGCCGGGTCGGGCAAGACCACGGTGGCGGATCGGCTGGGTACTGCGCTGCCCGACGCCGGCGTGGTGCACCTCGACGATCTCATTCCGGGTTGGGACGGCCTTGCCGAGGCGGAGGGCAAGCTCGTCAGCCAGATCCTGGAGCCGCTGTCCGCAGGACGGGACGGACGGTACGAGAGCCACGACTGGATCGCGGGTGCTCCGGGTCCGTGGCGGGACGTCCCGGCCCAGCGGTTCGTCATCGTCGAAGGGGTCAGCTGCGGAACCGGTGCTGCTGCAGCCCATCTCGGCCTGCTGCTGTTCGTCGAGGCACCGCTCGCGCTGCGCTACGAACGCGGCATCGCCCGGGACGGCGAGACCTTCCGACCACACTGGGAGCGGTGGGCCGCCCAGGAGGTGCAGCTGTTCGCCCGCGAACGGACCAGGGAGCGAGCCGACGTGATCATCGACGGCTCGCTCCCTGTTCCGGACTGACGCGGGGCCCCTACGGGGGCGATCAGAGCGCAGCGAGCTCCGGCTTCCCGGTCAGGGCAGCGAACGCCATTCGGTCCTCGGACGACTGCTGTGCGCGCCGCAGCGAACCGAGCACCGCCAGCACGACGACAAACGCGCCGATCGCGCAGCCGGACAGCACCCAGTACGACTGCTGCGCAGGCGCATGGTCGGAGATGTACCCGGCGGCCGGCATCGAGATCGCCAGGCCCACCGCCATCCCGGAGTTCGCCCACGCCAACGACTCGGTCAGCCGATCCGCCGGAACGAGTCGTTGGAGCAACGACATGCCCGAGATCAGCGCCGGCGCCGCTGCCAGGCCGGCGACGAACAGTCCACCGCCGAGCAGCCACATCGAATCCAGGAACGTCAGCGGTAGGGAGACGACGGCCAACGCCGCCGTCGAGAAGACGAACTGCCGCAACAGGGATGCCTTGAGTTCCAGCACACCGAAGACCAGACCGGACAGCAGCGACCCGACCGAGTACAGCGCGAGCATGACACCGGCCATCCCGGCCATGCCGGCCTCCTTCGTGGTCGCCACCGTGGCCACCTCGAGCGAGCCGAAGACACCACCGAGCAGCAGGAAGACCACGGCAACCCCGGCGACGCCGGGCAGCAGCAGGGCAGGACGCCCAGCGGAGCGGTGCGACGCGCCGGAGGGCACCGGCTCGGTGCGCACCTGGCTCAGCAGGAAGGCCAGCCCGACTGTCAGGAAGATCGCGGCGAACACCAGCGCGGCCGACGGGAAGAGCTGCAGCGCCAGCACCGTGGCGAGCACCGGACCGAGGATGAACACCATCTCGTCGATCAGGGACTCCCAGGCGAAAGCCGTCCGGAGCATCGGCGTGCCGGACAGCAACGTCGACCAACGCGCGCGCACCAGCGTCCCGACACTCGGGACCCCGGCGCCGGCCAACACCGCGAGCACCAGGATCGGCCAGGTGAGCTGGGTGAAGACGCCGATCCCGATCATTGCGGCGAGCGCCGGCAGGTGCAGCGCCAGCTGCCACGGGACGACCCTGCGCTGACCGCGGGAATCGATCAGGCGCGACACGACCGGACCGGCGACCGCCGCCGAGATCGCGAACGTCGCCGAGACAGCTCCGGCGAGCCCGTACGACCCGCGGACGTCGGAGATCAGCAGGACCGCGCCGACGCCGGACATCGACATCTGCATGCGGGCGAGCGCTCCGGCAGCGCTGAACCGGGCAGCGCCGGGGAGACGGAGAACATCGAGGTAAGGGCCGAACATGGGTGGTGCTCCGTTCGAAGCCTGCCGAGTCAGTCACGGTGCTTCGTCGTGGGGAAGGAAGGTGCGCTGACGGTACGTCCTACTGAACCGTCCAGCCGGTACAGTTTATTCCATCCTGCCGCGTCCGGCCACCCCTTTCCAGTGACCGTCGGTACGGTTCGGCTGGAGACGGGAGGCACGGATGGCACGCGACACGCGAGATCGCATCCTGGGTGCTCTGCGCGTCGTGCTCGCCCGAGGCGGCAGCTCGGCAGCAACGCTGGAGGCTGTCGCGGCAGAAGCAGCCGTGTCCAAGGGCGGGCTGCTCTATCACTTCCCCACCAAGCAGGCGCTCTACGAGGGGCTCGTCGCCCAGACCAGGGCTTCGGTGGAGGCGGAACTGGGGACACTCACGCATCCCGAGGAAGTGGTGCGCCGGTACCTGGAGTACGTGGCCCCCCGGGACGAACACGAACGAGGATTCATCCTGGCGCTGATCAATGCGCTGCAGGAGACCCGCACCGGATCCGAAGCCGTCACGGACGAACCCGATCTGTCCGACGTCTTCGGTCAGATCTTCGCCGCCTGGGAGGAGCCGGTCCGGGCCGCGATCGGCGACCCGATCACGGCCGAGATCGTCCTGCAGGTGGGCAACGGCTGGTACCTGTCGGCGATCGCCGGTCTGCGCCACCCACCACCCGAGGTACTCACCGGCACGATCGATCGACTGGTGTCGGTAGCGTTGGCGGCACGCACTCCGTCGGAAGGTCCAGGATGAGCGATCAGCTCGCAGCACAGGTCGAATACCTGGCGGTTCCCGTCTCCACCGCGGACCGCCCCGGACCCTGGCCCGGGGTGGTCCTCATCCACGACCTCTTCGGGGTCGGCGACGACATGCGCGAGCAGGCCGACTGGCTCGCCGCCGCCGGCTACCTGGTGGCGGTCCCGGATCTGTACGACGGGAGATCGATGGTGCGCTGCATCAGGAGCATGTTCAGCCAGCTCGCCTCCCACCGGGGATCGGTCTTCGAAAAGGTCAAGACCGCCAGGGCCGTGCTGGCAGCCGACGAACGGTGCACCGGCACCGTCGGCGCCATCGGATTCTGCATGGGCGGAGGGTTCGCGCTGCTGATGGCCTCCGAACCGGGCTGGTCGGGGATGAGCGTCAACTACGGGATGATCCCGGACGACGCAGCCGAGGTGCTTGCCGGCGGCTGTCCGATAGTCGCCGGCTACGGCGCCAAGGACCGGGAGATCCCGCAGGGTGCGGCGAAGCTGTCCGCGGCCCTCGACGCGGCCGGGGTGGTCGCCGACGTGAAGGAGTACCGAAGGTCGGCCACGGCTTCATGAACCGGTACAACCCGGTCTCCCCGCTGACGACCCTCGCCAAGGTGGCCGGGGTCGGCTACCACCACCCGTCGGCCGCCGACGCCAAGCGTCGGATCCTGGCATTCTTCGACGTCCACCTGAGAGCAGACGCCACGACGGTCACCCAGGACTGAGGCCCTCCCCGCACTCGAGCTCCCCGACCGGGCGTGATCAGACTTCGACGTTCCGACGGCCGGAGAACGCCCGCCCCAGGGTGATCTCGTCGGCGTACTCCAGATCACCGCCCACGGGGAGGCCGGAGGCGAGGCGGGTGATCGTCAACCCGGGGAACGTGTGCAACAACCGGACCAGATAGGTGGCGGTCGCCTCGCCCTCGAGATTCGGGTCGGTCGCCAGAATCACCTCGGAGACACCGGGTTCGGCGATCCGGCGCAGCAGCTCGGAGATCCTCAGCTGATCGGGACCGATCCCGTCGATCGGCGAGATCGCCCCGCCCAGCACGTGGTAGCGACCACGGAACTCCCGGGTGCGCTCGATCGCGGCGACGTCCTTGGACTCCTCGACCACGCAGATCAGGGCCGCATCGCGACGTGGATCGGCGCAGACCCGGCACAGATCCCCCTCGGAGACGTTGCCGCAGATCGAGCAGAACGTGACCTCGTCCTTGACCCGGCGCAGCGCGTTCTGCAACCGGTCGATGTCGGTCGGATCCACGGTGAGCAGATGGAAGGCGATGCGCTGGGCGGATTTCGGACCGATTCCGGGGAGTCGGCCGAGCTCGTCGATCAGATCCTGGACCGGACCTTCGTACACGTCTGTCAGCGCTCGCCGGGGGCGGCCGGCGGCAGTGGCAGACCCATGTCGCCCAGCCCGAGCGCATCCAGGTCGAACCCGCCGGTGGCATCGCCGACGATGGCGTCGCGCTCCTCGGCGAGGAGTCGCTGGGCATCGCGCACCGCGGCCACCACCAGGTCTCCGAGGGTTTCGACGTCGTCGGGATCGATGGCGGCCGGATCGATCGTCACGGCTCGGAGCTCACCGTCGCCGGTCAATTCGGCGCGGACGAGATTGCCGCCGGCGGTTCCCGTGAAGCTCTGCTCGGCCAGCGCGGCCTGGGCGCGTTGGACGGCGTCGCCCATCTGCTGGGCCTTGAGGACGATCTGGGCCAGGTCTGGCATTCCGGGCTGCATCCGACTGACTCCCATCCGGCCCTCCCGGCGGAAGGACACGCCCTCCACAGTAGGAGATCCGGCCGACACGCGTGGTTTCGACACGGTCCGACCCGGCAGGGCTGGCACTCTGGGCTCCATGCGTGTCCGTGTGGTGCCTGGTGCCCTGATCCCCGTCCTTGCTCTGGCCGTCGTGCTGAGCAGCTGTGGCACGTCGACGTCGGCGGTGCCCGATCCGAGTGCGCTGCCCTCGTCGGTCTCCAGCAGCTCTGCACCATCGGCGCCCGGCTCGCCCAGCATCACCGTGCCCGGCCTGAGTTCCTCGGCCTCGTCGAAGCCTTCCGCCAGCGCTCCGTCGACGACGTCGGCGTCGTCTTCAGCCAGCTCGTCGGCGGTTCCGCCGAGCTCCAGCCGCTCGACGACCCCTCAGACCTCCACCCCTCAGACCTCCACCCCTCCGACCTCCGCCCCGGCGACCACGACGGCGACGAGCGCCCCGCAGATCACCACCACCGCCGAGACGACCACGCCGAAGCCGACCACCGAACCTCCCGCTGAAACGACCAGCACCCCGCAGCCGCCCACCACCCCGGCCGAGCCGCCCACCACCCCGGCCGAGCCGACCAGTACCCCGGCCGAGCCGACCAGTACGCCGATCAAGCCGACCAGCCCCGGCGGGGGCACGATGACCAAGAAGATCGTCGTCATCGACCCCGGCCACAACGGCCAGAACTTCGCGCACCCGGAGATCATCAACAAGCAGGTGGACGCCGGCTTCGGTCAGCGCAAGGCCTGCAACACCACGGGCACGGAAACCAACGCCGGGTACACAGAGGCGTTGTTCAACTGGAAGGTTTCCCTGCAGCTCAAGGCGGCGCTGGAGGCCAGGGGCATCACGGTGGTGATGACCCGCGATTCCAACGACGGCGTCGGTCCGTGTGTCAACGACCGAGCGGCGATCGGCAACAACTCGGAGGCGGCCGCGGTCATCTCCGTCCACGGTGACGGTGACGACGCCTCTGCCAAGGGTTTCTACGTGATGACTGCCGAACGTGACCCCGCCGGTTCGTCCACCGCCGCCCAGTCGGCGCGACTGGCGAACGACGTCCGCAGCGGACTGGTGAACACCGGTTTCTCGCCCAGCAACCACCTCGGTTCCGACGGGCTGTGGAAACGGGGCGATCTCGCGGGCCTCAACCTGTCGCAGAGGCCGACCGTGATGCTCGAGATGGGCAACATGCGCAACGCGGGTGACGCGGAGACCATGTCGTCCGCGGATGGTCAGCAGCAGTACGCCGAGGGCATCGCCGCCGGTGTCGTGCAGTACCTGATCGGTCGCTGAGGCGACGATGGCGCGGTCCTCGACGAAGAGGGCAGTGGCAGCGGCGCCGATCGTCGCGGGCGCGGCGATCACCGCATACGACCTCATCCAGCGCAAGCACGCGATCCTGCGCAACTTCCCGGTAATCGGTCACCTGCGTTACCTGCTGGAGAAGGTCGGACCTGAACTGCGCCAGTACATCGTCACCGGCAACGACGAGGAACGGCCGTTCTCCCGCGACCAGCGTCGGTGGATCTACGCCAGCGCGAAACGGGAGAACAACTACTTCGGGTTCGGCACCGACGACGACATCGAGCGCACCCCCGGTTACCCGATCATCAAGCACCGCACGCTGTCTGCGGTCGGCCCACACACCGGCGTGCACGCAGGTGAGGACGTGGTCCTCCCGTCGGCGAAGGTGCTGGGAGAAGCCAGGAAGCGGCCAGGCGCATTCCGTCCGCAGTCGATCGTGAACGTCTCCGGGATGAGCTTCGGCTCGCTGTCGGCCGCGGCGGTGACCGCGCTCAACCGCGGGGTGGCCAAGGCCGGCTGCCTGCAGGACACCGGGGAGGGCGGACTGTCGCCCTACCATCGAAGTGGCGGTGACCTGGTCTTCCAGATCGGTACCGGCTACTTCGGGTGCCGGGATGAGCGTGGCCGCTTCGACCTGCAGCGTCTCGTCGATCTGGTGGCATCCGCCCCGGTCAGGGCGATCGAGATCAAGCTCAGCCAGGGCGCGAAGCCGGGCCTCGGCGGACTGCTCCCCGGAGCCAAGGTGACCCAGGAGATCGCAGACATCCGCGGGATCCCGGTCGGCGCCGACTGCGCGAGCCCGTCCCGTCATGCCGTCTTCTCGACCGTCGACGAGATGCTCGACTTCACCGAAACCGTCGCTGCCGCAACTTCTCTGCCGGTCGGTATCAAGTCGGCCGTCGGCGACACCGAGTTCTGGGACGAACTGGTGCAGGCCATGATCCCCGGCGACCGCGGGGTCGATTTCGTCGTGGTGGACGGCGGCGAGGGTGGCACCGGCGCCGCGCCCCTGGTCTTCACCGACAGTGTCTCTCTGCCCTTCCGGCTGGGCTTCCCGCGGGTGTTCCGCGCGTTCGCCGAGGCCGGCATCGACGACCGGGTGACGTTCATCGGCTCCGGCAAGCTCGGTCTGCCGGAGAACGCGATCGTTGCCCTGGCGCTGGGCTGCGACATGGTCAACGTCGGCCGCGAGGCGATGATGGCGATCGGCTGCGTCCAGGCCCAGCGCTGCCACACCGACCACTGCCCCACCGGGGTGGCCACCCAGAACCGTTGGCTGCAGCGGGGTCTCGACCCGCCGGACAAGGCAGAGCGGCTCGCCGACTACGTCCGCGCGCTCCGCCGGGACCTGCTCAAGGTGTCCGAAGCCTGCGGGGTTCCGCATCCGGCACTGATCCCGTTGGACGCCATCGAGATCCTCGACGGGCAGTCGAAAGCTGTGCCGGCGCCCGAGGTCTACGGGTATCGGCCGGGATGGGGCCTCCCCGCCGCCGGCCAGATCTCCGATCTCCTTGCGGTGCTGGCGCACGACGGTGGCGAGGACTCGACCACCCAGCACACCGACTGAGGCGCACGCCGACGAGACCTTGCCGGATCCGCAACCCGGTCGTTCGAGGACGGGATCTCGACACGCTCGTTCCTCGCTGCTCGATCAACGGACGATCCGCTGGTCGAGGAAGCGACGTAGGAGCGCGACGAGAATCGCTGCCGCCGCCGGGCCGGGTCAGTCCCGGTCGAGCAGATCCTGTACGAAGTATCGCAGCTCACCCACGTAGTCGTCCGGTACTTCGAGAGCTGCGAAGTGCCCGCCCCGCGGCATCTTCGTGTACCGCACGACTTCTGCTCCCCGCTCGCACCATTCCCGGGGCGATTGCGCCTCCCGCGGGAAGATCGCGAACCCGGTCGGAACCTCCACCCGGGCCGGGGCCGCACCCCAGGCACTTCCGGCCGACTGCGCCCAGTAGGCATCGGCGGCGGAGGCCGCGGAGTTGGTGAAGTGGTACAGGCTGAAGTTGGTCAGCAGCTCGTCCCGTCCGCCGAACGCCGACTCGACGTCATGGTCCTCGGCGCCGGTGTCGATCAGTCCGAGCATCCACGCCGCCAAGCCGGCCGGGGAGTCCGCCAGCGCCGGGCCGACGATCTGCGGCTTCGTCGACTGCACCGCCGCGTACCCGCCCTGGGTGAACCACCACTGCTGGATGTAGTCGGCATAGGTCTGCTCGTCGGCCGTCAGGTCCGGTTCGCTTCCGGTCGGGTAGTCGGCATTGGTCAACCTCGGATCTGACACACTGGGCTGATGAGCACCCCTGACCAGCCCCAGCGAGTGGCCTTCTACGCCCGTATCAGCAAGAAGGGCGACCCCGTCGACCAGGTCGCGGACCAGCTCCGCCGGCTGCAGCAGCACGTTGACGACTACATGCCGGGGGCCGAGGTGGTGGGCGAGTATCCGGACCGGTTCACGAGCGCATGGGACGACAACGTCCGGCGGCCCCAGTGGGAGGCCCTGAGGGTGGCTGTCCGGGCCGGGAAGATCGACCGGGTCATGGCCGTCGACCAGGACCGGCTGTCACGTCACGGAGGCTACGAGTGGGTCGAGTTCTTCGAGCGGGACTGCCGGAAGGCTGGCGTGGTCGTGCACACCATCGCCCGGGGCGAGCTGGACCCCAACAATCGGGGGGACCGGCTGTCGGGATACGTGGCTGCCGACTCCTCCCAGAGCGAGAGCCAACACAAGTCGGACCGGTTGCGAGCTGGGTCGGATCGTCGTCGGAGTCTGGGCCTGCCACGAGGTGGTGGGGTCCGGCCGTTCGGGTGGAACCGGAGCGACCCCGTCGGCGGCCGGGTCTTCCTGACCGAGCACCCCGTGGAAGGCCCGATGATCCGGAAGGCCGTGACGATGCTGATCGGTCAGGGCGGGGTGGGTCTGACTGCCATCGTGAAGCAGTGGAATGCCCCCGGGCAGCCGACCACCACCCGGAGGAACAAGCTCACCGGGCTACCCAACCGGTGGACCCACGTATCGGTCAAGGCCGTCCTCACCAGGTCAATGAATTGCGGGCTGGTCCAGCACCGTGGGGTGGTGCTCAGGGACTCTGCCGGCGACCCCGTCCGGGGTCAGTGGCCTGTCCTGGTCTCCGAGGAGCACCACAACGCGGTCGTGGCCCTGATCGACTCCCGGAAGACCGGCGTGGCCGTCGATCCCCGATGGCTGATGACCGGGCTTATCCGTTGCCACTGCGGGGAAGTGGTGCGGGCCACCGTGAACGGGCGACAGCAGCAGGTCTATCGCTGCTCCAGTTCGTTCCCCCGCCTTCCGGCCGAGGGGGGCAAGCACATTGCGGTCGACATCCCGATGATCGACGGGATCGTGATCTCAGCGGTGGTCGACCAGCTCTTCACGCTGCCCAAGTGGGCGATCCCGGGCCAGGGAGATAGCTGGGCGGCCCTCAGCCCGCTCTACGCGCATCAGCGGGAGATCGAGCGGCGGAGGACCAACGTGATCGATATGGGCGAGGCTGGCGCGATCTCAGCGGCCGAGGTGGCCCCGAGGATGACCAAGATCAGGGCCGAGCTTGCGGAGGTCGAGGAGCAGATCCTCCAACTACAGGCCGGGAACGCTCGGTCCGCTCTGGTGGCCAATGCCTGGCGCGCGGTCCACGATCCGCTGTCGAGCACGCTGACATTCGGGCAGGCGGTCGAGATCAAGGCCAAGATCCGGGAGGGCTTCGAGGCCTTGGAGCTGGCCGAGCGGAGGGCGCTGGTGGCTGCCCTGGTGACGGTCGAGATCGGCCCCGGCCGGGGTGCCAAGCGGGTCGAGGTCACTCCGAAGATCGAGATCCCCGAGCACCCGGAGCATGACGACGAGATCGGTAGCGGCCTGACCGGGTGGAGGTCTCAGAGTGAAGCCGATCTGATCGAGAGCACCCCGACCGGCTGAGAGGCCCTGTCGGGCAAGCGGTCTAGCTTCGGCGCATGGACCCGGACGACCTCCCGACCTTCGGGCACTCGATGGGCCGGAACCGACGGACATACGACGAGCTGCAGCCCGCCGACCACACCCGGGTGTGCTTCTCGGCAGCCATCGGACGGGCGATGCGAGGGCGTCCCTCTACCGACCACGGGGAGGCTGCTGGCCGCCGGGCGCTGGCGATGCTGGCCGACGGGACAGCGGAGTGCATCTGCACGAGGCCCCGCAACACCAGGCGTGGACGGCGAGCCTGACCAGTTGGGCATGTGACCCGTGCCAACCTCTGTCATTCGCTACACGTGTAGCGATACCGTGACGTGTGACAGATGTGACTGGTGCTCAAGGGGGAGGGACCGTGCCGGATGACGGGCAGGCTCTAGCTGAGTCGCGGCTTGTCGTCAGTCGGGGCCAGATCGAACGGATCACCGGAACCTCCCTGTCGACCATCGACTACTGGACCAACACCGGGCTGGTTCGCCCCACCACCAACGCTCGCATCACTGCTATCCGCGTGATCCGGCAGTACGACTTCGTGGACGTGATGGCGCTCCTGGTGATCCAGCAGCTACGGGAGCGGAACGTCTCCCTGCAGCACATCCGAGTGATCGTGGAGAAGCTCCGGATGGATGGGTTCGGCCGACCCCTAACCGAGGTGCACTACGCTACCGTCGGCAAGCGGGTGTTCCTGCAGTACCCGGGCGGCGAGTGGGCCGACGGCAAGCGGCCGGCCGAATACGTGATGCCCGAGGTGCTACCCCTTGAGCCGCTGCGGGCTGTTGTCCGTGCGCGCACCAGGCGTAGCCCCGACAGCATCGGTCAGGTCGAGAAGCGACGAGGGGCGCTCGGATCCAAGCAACTGATCGCGGGTACTCGGATCCCAGTAGCCACCGTGCACAGGTACTTGGATGCGGGGCGGACCGAACAGGAGATCCTCTCTGCCTTCCCAGTGCTGCGACCCGAAGACGTTGACGCGGTCCGTCGCGTGTTCGTCGCCTAGGCCGCCGACCGTTGCGGTTCTTCCTCGATCAGAACGTCGACGCCGCCGTTCGCTCGATGCTCATCCATCGTGGCCACGAGGCGTGGAGCACTGATCAGGCCAACCTCGGGCAAGACGTGGACGACGAACTGACCGTCTACGCGCACGAGCACGGTGCCGTCCTGCTGACCCATGACCAGGAGTTCAGCCAGCGCCGGCGGAAGAACGTCATCGGTCGCCACATCTGGTTGGAGTGCAACGAGTTCGACGCTGCCGAGATCCTCAACGGGTACTTCGAGGATGTCTTCCCGCTGCTTGAACGTCGAGAGCATCTGTGGGTCCGAATCACCAGAGAGACGGTGTCGTTCGGCCACGGGTGGTCCTAGCCATCATGCGGTGAGGCGGCGACGGTGGCATGCATCGCGCATGGCAACGACGCTCTGGGCGATGACCCCCGATGGCAGGCAGCACACTCACTCGATCAAGACCGGGCGGCATGGTGCGGTCGAATCGCACCAGGCACCCGATGGACAGGTGGTCATCATCGGGACGCTCAGTCTGGGGCGGTAGTTGACGTTCTCGCGATCCACCCGGTTGACACACACGTCACCGAAACGAGGCCAAAGGTCATTCCCGGCAGCGCTACCACGTCCCGGAAGGGCGCAGAGCAGACGGACGAGGAGTAGGGCTCAAAACGGCCCTCAGACGGCCGTACGGAGGCGGGCTGCCTGCTGGCCGAGCAGCACCTTCCGGATGGCCGGGTGAGTCCAGCAGGCAGCACCCCGGGCCGTCGGGATGCCCTCAGCGTTCAGCGTGTCCGCGATGCCTTGCAGGGTGGCCCCGTTGTCGCGCTCGCTGATGATGCGGGCCACTACCTCGTCCGAGAGGGACGAGGGCCGGCCGAGGCGGACGCCGGCCGCTCGCTTGGCAGCAAGGGCGGCCTTCGTGCGGTCGGAGATGAGGCGCTTCTCCAGGCGGGCAAAGCTCAACATGACGTTGGCCATGACCTCGCCCGTGGGGGTGCTGGTGTCGATCCCGAGATCGAGGGAGACCAGGCTCCATCCCTGCTGCTGGGCGCGCTCCATGATCGAGGCCCCGTCAGCTGCTGAGCGGCTCATGCGGTCCAGCTTGGCGACCATGAGGGCGTCGGCCTGCCCAGCCTCCAGGGCCTCCAGTGCGGCCCCGAGGCCCGGGCGCTGATCTGCGGGCACTCCACCCGAGACCCCGGCGTCAGTGACGAGCTGGAGATCCCATCCCCGGCGCTCTGCCTCCAGGCGGAGGGTGGACTCCTGGGCGGCGAGACCGGCACCCGAGTCGGCCTGTTCGTCGGTCGACACTCGCAGGTAGCCGAGGGCCAAGGGACGGGTCCGGGTGGCCTTGGCCTTCGTGCGCTTCATTGGTGAGGTCATGCCTCCAATGTAACTAAACGTTCGATTGGATACAAGTTGGAAGGGCGGCAGGGGGATGTTCGCACGATGGCCGGGGCAGGGTTCCATCCCCCGGCCCCGGCCGTCGCCCCCTTGGCTGCGGTGTCGCGGCCCGTGGTGTTCACAGAATCGTGGGCGCGGTCGTGGGCCAAGCTGTAGACCACCCCGACCCGTGACGGGAGAGAAACGGGCCGGGGTGGCGTATTGGGCGGGTGCCGGCTGCCAGGTCGTGGCGACCGGCACCCGCTCGGTCCGGGTGAGACCCCCAGCGCTAGGCATTGGGCACGGACCCCCCGCGCTGGCATTGGACCGTTTGCGGGGTTGCTCTGGAGTTGTCAGAGGAAGACCACCGTCTGATCCCACGTCATCGGAATGTCGTCGGTCTCGCCCATCACGGCGGAGGCGAGCAGCTCTGCCTGCTCGGGCCTCACGCGCTGGCCGCGCTTGGCCGTCACGCTGACTTCGTGGAGGTCGCCCCGAGGAGTCCGGATCAGTCCCCAGGAGTCGATGCCGGTGGGCCGGTAGAGCCGCGATGCGCTCGGGAAGCTGAGATCGGCGCTGCCCCAGACGAAGGGGACCGAGACCGTCGTCAGCTTCGGCGTCGTGGTCGTCCTGGTGGAGGCCTTCATCCGTCGAGCTGAGAGGGCCTCTGTCGTCGTGGCCAGGGCGATCAGGCCAACGGTCGAGCGCTTGGCACTCGGTGCCCTCTCACCCGCCCTGAGCGCCCGGAGGAGCTGCTGCAGTCGGGTGGTCGGATTCGGGATCGTGGTCACTGGTCCTCCTGCTCGGTGATCTCGGAAAGCTGCTGATGCAGCGCGGCTGACAGTCGTTCCATCGGCGTGGTGCGCGACTCCCGGCCGACCGGCTGGGGCGTGCCGTCGTGCTCGGACAGCAGCTCTTCGGCCAGCACGAGCAGGTCGGTGAGGTTCATCGGGGAGGCCCGACGAGGTCCGAGCGATGGCCCCCGCCGATGCTGCCCGTGATCGTGGACTTCACGACCTGGCCGCTCGCCCTCTCGGTCTGTTCGGGCGCGGTGTAGAAGGCCTGCAGCCGAGCAAGCTCGGTGACCTTGGCGTCCCCTTCGGGCAGGGCGTGCGCGGCCTGCCAGTCGCGGCGGCGCTGCAGCCGCCACGCATCAGACCCGACCTCGGCTTCCACCCGAGGACCGACCCCGACGTGCAGGAAGACCCCGCCCAACAGATCGCGCTGTCGCTGATGGTTGTTGACGATGTCGAGGATGTTGTCCCGCTGGGCGGGCAGCATCGCCCGCCAGTCGGATTCGCGGATCGTCACGGTGTCGCCCTGTGCCAGGTGGACGGGGCCTAGCGTCAGCGCGGTGGGCGACTCTTCGGACAGGTAGAAGGTGACGTCGTCGGGGAGCGTCGCTGCGGCGGCCTCAGCTTCGCGGGCTGACTTCATGGCCTCCAACGCGTCAGTGAGTTGGGCTTCGAGTGCGTCGGTCGCGCTGGGCTTCGTCATGGTCGGATTTCCTCGGGGGTGGGGTGTTCGGGGCTGACGGGGGTGATGTAACGGCCACCGAGGAGGGCGGTTTGCCTCTTCGGATCGGTCAGCAGGCGATGAGTTGCGGCGCGAGTCTCCGGACTCATTGCAGCCCAGTCAGCTTCGGTGACAACCACGGTCGTCCCGGGGTCGAGCACCTGGCCCGTGGTCAGCTGCAGTGAGGTCGGGGAGTTCTCGACCATCCGGACGACGAGAGTCGGCGGTGCTGCCGTTGCCCCGTCATCGCGGGAGTAGGTCGCATCGGGGCGCGGTACGTAGGTCCGGTTGCCGGGCATGTCAGGACTCCTCAGCGGCGTTGGGATGCGGGGCGGTCGGCGCTCGGTAGGCCGGCGCTCGGTAGGCCGGCGGGTCGGAGGCGTCCCCGCCGGCGTCGGAAACGCGCTGGATCATCCGGGCGTCGCCATGTTCGGCGCTGGCGAGGTACCGCCCGAGGTAGATCCGCACGAGAGCGGCGTAGGTCGGCCCCTCCGCCCCAGTGGCGGCGAGCTGGTCGATGATCGCGGTCTCGACCAGGCTCTCGACCTCCTGCAGCACATGCTGCCTGAGCAATCGGTGCCCTCGGAGGCGTCGAGCTTCGAGGTCGAGATCCCCGATGGCTGTCCCGATGGCCTTGGCGACCAGGTACCTGCGGTCATCCGTGAGGCCCTCCGGGGGTGGCGTCATGGCCTCCGAGGCCAGCTCCAGCAGGTGTTCTCGGAGGTTTCTCTCAATCTTGCCGAGGACGACAGCGACCACGAGATCAGGATCAGGAGCGGCCGAAGTGTCGGCCGGCGGGGGGGTGTTCTCCTGCGGGGTGATGGGCATCAGGCGCTCACCTCCGCCGGGGCCTCGATGCCACTACGAACGAGTTCCGCGTCGATCTCGCTGTAGAGCCTGTCCAAGAGCTGCTGATCCGTTACGGCCGCAGTCAGCGCCTTGGCTACTGCCGCGATGGTCCGGTCCTTGGCCTCGGTGAAGATCTCGTCCGGCGTCTTCGGGAGTCGCTCGGAGATCCGGATCAGGGTGTCGATCTCGGTGCGAGCGGCCTGCAGGACGAGGCGGGCGTCCTGGCGCTGCGCGCCGACCTGGCCGACCTTGCCCACGATGACGGTCAGCTCTTCGAGGCGGTCCCCGACTTGGCCCCAGGCGGAGAACTTTCGGGACGGAGTCCCTGAGATGTCCACCAGGGCAGGGGCCTTGCCGCTTCCGTGCTGACCGTGACGGCTGAGAGATGCCCTGCTGACCCCGTAGCGGTCCGCGAGACTACGGAGCGTCTGACCGCTGCCTAGAGCGGAGTCGATGCTCTCGTGCTCCGGGTGGGTACAGATCGTGCACTGCTGGGCCGTCATGTTTCTCTATTCGGCCGTTGTCCCGCCGAACCATTCCGGGCGTCCCGCTGGGGGAGTGAGACCGGTGGATCAGGAGGCCCCGAACCCCTGCTGACGGCGCTCCCGCAACCATGCGCGCTTGCCAGCACGGGCCTGGTCGGCATGCTCTGGGCTGCTCCCTTTCCGATTACGTACATACGTCTTCCGCGCCTGCAGGCCGTCCCTGACCGGGGCGGTCGAGGTTATCGGCGGGAGGGTGAGGCCGGCCTCTACGTCGACACGGGTCTGAGAGATCCCGATCAGCCGGAAGGCGCGGTCCTGGCCCCCGAGGAGGCGGGCGTGCTCCTGGTGGGTCTCGGGGTTGTGCCAGTTCTTGAGCATGTAGGTCAGGAAGTACCCAGTGGCCGTCCGCCGGGTCTGTGTCCCGAAGCCAGCCGCCGGCAGGGTGTCGACGTAGAAGGCTTCCCGGAGGAGGTGGGGGGCCATGAGGTCGTACTCCGATTCGGGGGCGAGGGTCCAGGTGGTGGCGATGGTGAGGGCCAGGGCGTCGAGGTCGGTTGCCTCGTCCGGGGCGGGGTGGCTCCGCGATCCCCCGTCGAGGGCGGCGACAACATGCGCGTGGGTGTTCCCGTTGCCTGACGGCTCGATCACGTAGACCAGCCACAGCGCCCCGATGGCCGTCCTGACCGCCTTGAGAGCGCCGTGGACATCGTCGGAGGCGACCCCGGGCCTGATGGTCACCCGGAAGTGGTGGGGCCGGTTACGGCCCTCTGCAGCGAGGCGGGCCAGAGCGTCCACCCGGACCTGTACGCGCCACGGTCCGTGAGTCGCACAGCTGAGGCGTGAGCGACAGTCGGACGGCATGCGCCGGCGGGGTTGAGGTCCACAAAGATTTTTCGCGCTTCGGCGCTCTCCATCTTGCCTCTGATCAGGGGAGATGACAGGAGGGATATCCCAATACGTACATGGCCCTATAGCAGGAGAGGTAGAGGGTCGCTCAGGTTCGAGAACCCGGAGCGGGTCGGTGAATCGAGCGATGGCCCGGAATCCCGGCTGAGCGCTGGCGATGAGCTGCTCGACCGTGAGGTGCCGAGGGATGCCGTTGTGCTGCTCGGGATTACGTGTCACGATGGGGCCTGTTCTTGAGGGAGAACATCTGCTGGTGGAGTAGCCCCGGTTCGCGCCGGGGCTATTCCTGTCTTCGGGTGACGGTAACCCCGGTGACCCTCGCTTGGAAACGTCAAGCGCGCTTTATGCGACGGGGGGAATATTCCGCTGGTCGCATTCTCTAGACCCCCCCATATCCGGGGCATTCTGGCCATTCCTGAGCGGTTAGCCGAGAATCAACTACGTGATACGTAGGGCCCTGATCTACAGGGATGGGGGGCTGTGTGTCATCCACAGAACTGACGTTGGTCAGGTGCAGACCGATCAGTCGATCGGGATGCCGGCGGCCCATCGACAGACCCACCCCCGACCCGATGTCGCCGCCGGCGAGCACGAACTTCTCGTGCCCGAGCTCGGTCATCAGGGCTGCGAACAGATCGGCGACCGCGTCGGTGTGCAGCGCCGCGTGCCCGGAGAAGTGGAAGCCCGGCAACGAGGGTGCGATCACCTCGAAAGCCGGTCCCGACGTCGTGGGTCCGGTGAGCAACGGGATCGCGGTCCGGAACCGGAACGGGCTGTCCGGCCAGCCGTGCACCAGCAGGATCGGGATCGCCTCCGGGTCCGTGCTGGTGGCGTGCAGATAGTGGATCCGAGTCGGCACACTCGTGTCCCCGCCGGCCGACACCTCGGCGACGAACTGCGGGATCTGGTTCAACCGAGCCTGCGCCGCAGGCCAGTCGAAGTCGGCCCAGGCGGCGACCAGCTCGCGCAGGTACTCCCCCGAGGTCCCACGGGTGAAGTCGGTGTTGGGCGACACCTGGGGGAATCGGGTCGACCTGAGTCGACGCCGGAGTGCGGTGACGTCGGCGGCGGGAATGTCGATGGTGAACGGTGTCGGGGTCATCGCGTAGTCCTTCGGGTTGTTGGTCATTTCACTGACGCTAGGAACAAACCCGGCCAGCATCTGGCCGGGTTCGGCGGCAGAATGACGGGATGGACCGCGTCACGCGCATGCTCGATCTCCTGCGCGCCAGGGAGCGCATGACGACCGGCGAGCTCGCCGAGCGGCTCGGTGCGAGCGAGCGGACGGTGCGGCGCGATCTGGGGCAGCTGTCGGAGCGCGGTGTCGAGGTGGCCGTCACCCCCGGGCGACAGGGCGGCGTGCGGCTCGTGCGTGACCCGAGCCTGCCTGCGCTGCGGTTCACCGACGAGGAGGCGCTCGCCCTCGCCCTGGCGCTCGGTGCCGCTGCCGGCGACTCCCGGCTGGCAGCTGCCGCGGCCACCGCCCGGACCCGACTCAGCAGGGTGCTCTCCGACAAGTACGGGGCGGCGCTCGCGTCACTCGCCGATGTCGTGGCCGCGCAGAAGATCAGCCTGCTGGGTGACGATCCCGTCGCCGACGCCCAGCTGCTCACGCTGGCGCTGGCGACCGCACGTCGCCATCACGTACAGATCGACTACCGCGGACCGAACGGGACCGCCACCCGTCCGCTCGACCCGTACGGGGTGGTGCCGATGGCCGGGCATTGGTACGTGACCGGGTTCTGCGGTCTGCGACGCGCAGTCCGGACGTTCCGGATCGACCGGATCACCCGGGTCCACGAGACCGATCTGCGGATCGTCGTACCACCGGACTTTGACGCGCAGTCGACCGTCGCCACCGGGATCCGCGGTTCCGGGACGGCAACACTACGCTGCGAGGTGCTGTTTCTCGCCGCTGCCCAGGACGTTCGCGCGCTGGCCCCCGCGCACCGGATGGAGATCCTGCCCGCACCTGCCGGAACTTCGGCGCCGGCGGTCCTCGGGGTGATCCGTGCTGAGCCCCGGCACCTGCGGACGGTCGCCCTGATGCTGCTCGGAGCCGACCTCCCCCTGGAGATCATCGGTCCGGATGCCTTGCGGCAGGCGCTGTCTGCGGTCGCGCATGATGCGTCGGTGTTGGCTGACGGCCGGTTCCCGGCCGACTCCTGCTGACGGATCGGTCAGATCACTTCCAGCGCCAGCTCGTTCGGCTTGAGCTTCCCGGAGGCGATGTCGACCGCATAGTGGCAGGCCACCCGATGGCCGGGCTTGAGCTCGGTGAGCACCGGACGCTCGGTGTCGCACAGGGTGTCCTGCTTCCAGGGGCACCGGGTGTGGAACCGGCAACCGGTGGGCGGGTTTGCCGGCGACGGGAGATCGCCGCGCAGGATGATCCGCTCCCGGCTGTCCTCCAGCACCGGATCGGGTACCGGGACCGCCGACATCAGCGCGCGGGTGTACGGATGCAACGGTTCGGCATAGACGCTGGCGGACGGCGCCTCCTCGACCAGCGCACCCAGATACATCACGCCGACCCGATCGGAGATGTGCCGAACGACGGCCAGGTCGTGGGCGATCACCAGATAGGTCAGGTTGCGCTCGATCTGCAGGTCCTCGAGCAGGTTGATCACCTGGGCCTGCACCGAGACGTCCAGCGCCGACACGGGTTCGTCGGCGACGATCAGATCGGGGTTCACGGTGAGCGCGCGAGCGATCCCGATCCGCTGACGCTGGCCGCCGGAGAACTCGTGCGGATACTTGCGCAGCGAGGACGACGGCAGGCCCACCGAGCTGAGCAACTCCCGCAGTGCCTTGGACGTCTGCTGCTTGGTACCGGCCAGGTCGTGGGCCTTGAGTCCTTCCGTCAGGATCGATTCGACGCTCTGCCGCGGATCCAGCGATCCCAGCGGATCCTGGAAGACCATCTGCATCCGGCGGCGGGCCCGGCGCAGATCCTCGTTCTTGAGACTCGCGATGTCGGTGCCGTCGAAGATCACCTTGCCGGACGTCGGCTCTGTGAGCCGGAGGATGCCGCGGCCCAGAGTGCTCTTGCCGCAACCGCTCTCGCCGACCAGGCCGTAGGTCTCGCCCTTGCGCACGGCCAACGAGACGCCGTCCACGGCGTACACGTAGCCGACCGTGCGATCGAAGATCGCGCCGCGCTTGATGGGGAAGTGCACCTTGAGGTCGTCGACCTCGAGCAGGATGTCCTCGGGCTTCAGATCGGCGGTGAGTGCCGACAGGGCGGCAGCACCCACCGAACCCTCGGCCACGTCCGCCTCGGTGGGCGCATCGGTCGGCGCCAGGCCGTCCACGTGCAGATCCGCGATGCGCTGCTCGAACTGCGGCTCGACCTGCTCCTCGTGCGGGCCGCTCATGCCGGCCCTCCCTTCGTCAGGACCGCGGTGCCGGCTGCGCTGCGGCCGTCCGGTGAGACCGGGTTGTAGCAGCGCAACTGGTGCTCCAGGCCCACCGGCGCCGGTTCCAGCGCAGGCGAGGAGACCCGGCAGGCGTCCACTGCGTTGTCGCAGCGGGGTGCGAATGCGCATCCGGTGGACCAGGGGATGTTGTCCGAGACACTGCCGCGCACCGGGTTCAGCCGCTCTCCGACATCGCCGTCCAACCGCGGGATCGAGGCCAGCAGCCCGTTGGTGTACGGATGCTGCGGGTGCGCGAAGAGCTCATGCCGGTCGGCCCGCTCCACGATCCGGCCGCCGTAGAGCACGTTCACCTCATCGCACAGCCCGGCGACGACCCCGAGATCATGGGTGATCATGATCATCGCCGTCCCGTGCTCCCGCACGAGAGTGCTGAGCAGCGCCAGGATCTGTGCCTGGATGGTGACATCCAGTGCGGTCGTGGGTTCGTCCGCGATCAGCAGACGTGGACGACACGCGAGCGCCATCGCGATCAGCGCCCGTTGGCGCATGCCACCGGAGAGTTGGTGCGGATATTCGCGCAGCCGACGGGCCGGGTCCGGGATGCCGACCTGCTCCAACAGGTCCTTGGCTTCGCGTTCTGCCGCAGCGCCTCTCATCCCCCGGTGCCGCTTGAGCACCTCGGTCACCTGCAACCCGATCGACACCACGGGGTTGAGGCTGGACAGCGGGTCCTGGAACACCATCGCCACGTCGGCGCCGCGCTTGTCCCGCATCTGCGACTTCGACAGCGTGAGCAGATCGGTGCCGTCGAAACGCACCGAGCCCGTCACCTGGTTGCCGCGGGTGGGCAGCAATCGCATGATCGCGAGGCTGGTGACCGACTTGCCACACCCGGATTCGCCCACCAGGCCGACGGTCCGACCCGGATCGACGTCGAAGCTCACTCCGTCCACGGCGGTGAACGGTGCGACACCGCGGCGCTTGAACTCCACCTTCAGGTCTTCCACGGACAACAGTGCCATCCCACTCACCGCCGGTTCTTGGGATCGAGGGCTTCACGCATCGACTCGCCGAGCAGCGTGAAACCGAGGGCCACGAAGACGATGCAGCCGGCCGGCCAGAAGGCCAGCGACGGATAGGAGTCGATCCGCTGTTGCGCCTCGCCGAGCATCTGGCCCCATTCGGGTTGGGAGACGTCCTGGGAACCGAGACCGAGGAACGAGAGTGCGGCCGCGTCGATGATCGACACCGCGATCACCAGGGTCGCCTGCACGATCACCGGGGAGAGCGAGTTGGGCAGCATGTGCCGCAGCACGATCGGAGTCCGCTTGACCCCCAATGCCCTGGCCGCGAGCACGTGGTCCGACTCCCGCTGGGCCAGCATCTGACCGCGCAGCAGCCGGGCGAACACCGGTACCTGGACGGTGGCGACGGCGATGATCACGCTGGTCTGACTGGGGTTCTGGAACAGCGCCGCGACCGACACCGCCAGCAGCAGGCTGGGAATCGACAGCATGACGTCCACGAGGCGCATCACCACGGTGTCGACGGCGCCGCCGAAAGCGCCGGCCAGGGTGCCAAGGATGAGCCCACCGGTGAGGCCGACCGTCGTCGCCACGACGCCGACGATGAGGGTCTGCCTCGACCCGAGCACCAACCGGGAGAAGAAGTCGCGGCCGAGGGTGTCGCCGCCGAGCAGGAAGCCGGGCTGTGGCGGCGCGAGTTGGTTGCGCGCCAGCCGGGTCTGGCTGCGCAGCAACAACTGTCCGGGATCGTGCGGGGCGATCAGGTTGGCGAAGATCGCCACCAGCACGAACAGCGAGATGATCACCGCGCCCACCCAGAACACCGGGTTGACCCGCAGCCGACGCCAGGCGTCGGCGATGATCGAGCCGCCGGCGGCGATGTCCTCGGGATCGACGATCGCGGTGGCTGCGAGCGCGTCGATCTTGTCCCGCTTGTGCGTGATCAGGTTCTTGTTCTCCGGAGCCATGAGCCGCCTCACCGGGTCCTGATGCGCGGGTCGATCAGTGCGTACGACAGATCGACGAGCAGGTTGACGATCATGTAGGTGGCGGCTGAGGCGAGCACCAGGATCTGCAGCACCGCGTAGTCGCGCTGTTGGAAGGCGATGGCCGTCGCCTGACCGAGGCCGGGGAAGGCGAACACCGTCTCGGTGAGCACGGCGCCGCCGAGCAGCGCACCGACCTGCAGGCCGGCGACCGTGACGACCGGCAGCAGGGCGTTGCGCAGGATGTGTCGGCTGCGGATGGTGGAGGTCTTGAGCCCCTTCGCTTCCGCGGTACGGACGTAGTCCTCGTTCTGGACGTCCAGCACGGCACCCCGGGTGATCCTGAACAGCACCGCGAACGGAATGGTCCCGAGCGCGATCGAGGGCAGCAGCAGGTGCTTGAGGGCGTCCCAGGAGGCGTCCCACTCACGGGTGAGCACCCCGTCGAGGACGAAGAACCCGGTCACGTTGGTGGCGCGGATGCCGGTGGTCGACCGGCCGCTGTCGGGGAGCCAGCCGAGCTTGACCGCGAAGATGTACTTGAGCAGGTAGGCCAGGAAGAACACCGGCACCGCGATGCCGACCAGCGAGCCGATGATCCCGACGTTGTCGAAGATGCTGCCCTTGCGGCGCGCGGTGAAGTAGCCGAGCGGAATGCCCAGGACGAGCGCGAAGAGCAGTGCCCCGACCGTCAGTTCGATGGTGGCCGGGAGACGGTGCAGGAAGACGCTGATGGCGTCGCTGCCGGCCTCGACCGCGGAGGAGGTACCGAAATCGCCGCCGAGGATGCGGCCGACGTACTTGAAGTACTGGGTCGTGAGCGGCTGGTCGAGCCCCATCGCTGCGCGCAGATCGGCGCGCTGCTGGGCATTGCAGCGGTCACCGCAGATGGCGCTGTCGGGACCACCCGGCAGCGACCTGAGCCAGAAGAACAACAGGACCGACAGGACGATCAACACGACGACCAGTTGGGCCAGTCGCCTCACGGTGTAGCGGAGCAAGAGCGCGACACTCCTTCGTCAGGGTCGCGGGGGTGCTGCCTGTGGGGGCCAGCACCCACCGCACTCAGATTGAGTTCCTACCCTGGTCGTCAGCCGACGACTGCGTGCGCATAGTCCTCGTCGGTCAACGGCGAAGCGACGATCCCGGTGACGTTCTTGGCCAGCACGAGTGCGGGCGGAGCGTGCGAGATCGGGATGGCCGGAAGGTACTCGGCCATCAGCTTCTTGTTCAGCGCGACGTACAGCTCGTTGCGCTTGGTCGCGTCCGGCTCGGTGTCGGCCGCCGCGATCTCCGAGGAAAGCGTTGCACCCCAAGGAGCTGCCTTGGTGTAGAAGCGCGACAGCGGATCGGAGAAGAAGCTGCCGATGAAGTTGTCCGGTGTGTTGTAGTCACCGGTCCAGCCGAGCAGGAACAAGTCCGGCCGGTTGGCGTCGACATCGTCGAGGTAGCCACCGTTCCACGGCTTGGAGGTGACGTCCAGCTTGATGCCGACGGCCTCCAGATCCGCCGAGAACGCGGTGAAGACGTCCTTCGGGCTGGGCATGTATGGCCGGGACACCTCGGTGGGCCAGTAGAACTTCAACGTCAGATCGGTGGCGCCTGCCTCCTGCAGCAGCTGCTTGGCCATGTCCGGGTTGTAGTCGTACTTCTGGACGTCCTCGGTGTAGCCGTCGACGGTGTCCGGGTAGTACTCGAGCGCGACCTTGGCGCCCTCGGGCAGCTGCGAGTCGACGAAGTCCTGCCGGTTCAGGGCGTAGGCGATCGCCTGCCGGACCTTGAGATCCTGCAGCTTGGGGTTGTTCTTCTGGTCGATGCCCAGGTACAGGACGTTGAATGCCGGCCGGATCAACAGGTTGTAGTCAGCCTTGAGCGAGTCCCAGTCGGCCGGGTTGGGCAGGTCGTAGCCCTGGATGCTGCCGGACTGCAGGGCCTGCTTGCGGGCGGTCTCGTCCGGGATGATCTTGAAGATCAGCTTGGCGACGGTGGCCTTGGTGCCCCAGTAGTCGTCATTGCGGACCAGGGTGATCTCGCCGTTGGCCTTGTCGTAGCTCTCGAACTTCATCGCGCCGGTGCCGGTCGGGTGATCGGTCGCGTACTCGGGATAGGTGAAGGCCTCGCCCGATGCCTTGACGTCGTTCGCCTTGTACTTCTCCAGCGCGGCCGGCGACTGGATGGAGTACGACGGCAGACCCAGGATCGCCGGGAACTTCGACGTCGCCCGGTTGACCTTGACCACGGCGTTGTCGCCGTCAGCGGTGCACGAGACGTACAGCGACGGGACGTCCTTGCCGTCCTCGCCCTTCTGCCCCTTGAAGCCGCCCATGTTGTCGGACCAGTACTGCGCCTGCGTCGCACCGGCACCCGTCTGGGTGTACATGCGGTCGAGGTTGTAGCAGACCGCCTTGGAATCCAGCGCGGTGCCGTCGGTGAACTTGACGCCCTGACGGATCTTGAAGGTCCAGGTCTTGCCGTCGGTCGACTGCTCCCACGACTCGGCCAGCCTGGGCTCGATGTCGGCGGTGCCGGGCTTGAAGCCGACCAGGCCCTCCATCATCTGCCGGACCGGACGGAAGGTCTCACCGTCGGTGGCATACAGCGGATCGAACATCGAGGGGGCAGCCGCTGCGCCGAAGATGAAAGTCGCATCGGAGTTGCCGGTGCCGCCTCCCGAGGTGGGGGGCGCGCCGGTCTCGGAGCCGCCGGTCTCCGATCCGCCGGTCTCGGATCCGCTGGTGGCTGGGCTGCCGGTTCCCGAATCGGCCGTGGTGGCCGTGCTGGAGCCGGTACCGGGAGCAGGGGTGTTGGAGCTGTCCGCATTCCGATCGGAGCTCGCACAGCTGGCGAGGCTGACAGCAACAGCCGCCACCATCCCAGCCGTGAGGATCCGATGACGCTGGGTTCTGAGCACTGTCAGTGCAACCTCTCGGTTCGGGCCGGCACGTCGGGTCACGGTGAACCGGCAGTGGACAGAACCTAAACGTCCCTCTCACCGATCTCCTAGCACCCGCCCATCCCCGACACAGGATCGTTACGATGCCTGCGTGACCTCCACTCCCACTGCGCCCCCTGCCAGAGACCACACCGATCCCGCCGCGACCGCGGTAGCGTGGCCCGGTCTGGACGCCGATCTCGCCGACGCCGACCCCGAGGTCGCGGCGCTGATCGGGCAGGAATTGCATCGGCAGCAGTCGACGCTGGAGATGATCGCCTCCGAGAACTTCGCACCGCTGGCCGCCATGCAGGCGCAGGGCAGCGTGCTGACCAACAAGTACGCAGAGGGCTATCCCGGCCGCCGCTACTACGGCGGGTGCGAGTTCGTCGACCAGATCGAGACGCTCGCCATCGAACGGATCAAGCAGATCTTCGGCGCCGGCTTCGCGAACGTGCAGCCGCACTCGGGAGCGCAGGCCAACGCCGCCGTCATGCAAGCCCTGATCAAGCCCGGCGACACCATCCTCGGACTCTCGCTGGCCCACGGCGGGCACCTCACCCACGGCATGCGGATCAACTTCTCCGGATTGCTCTACAACGTCGCCGCCTACGAGGTGTCCAAGGAGGACCACCGGATCGACATGGACGCGGTGGCCGAGCTGGCCAGGTCCCACCAGCCGAAGCTGATCATCGCCGGTTGGTCCGCCTACCCGCGGCAGCTCGACTTCGCCCGGTTCCGGGAGATCGCCGACGAGGTCGGCGCCTACCTGATGGTCGACATGGCGCACTTCGCGGGATTGGTCGCTGCCGGGGTCCACCCGTCACCCGTCCCGCACGCGCACGTCACCACCACGACAACGCACAAGACGCTCGGCGGCCCCCGCGGCGGCGTCATCCTGACCAACGAGGCCGACCTGGCCAAGAAGATCAACTCGGCAGTGTTCCCCGGCCAGCAGGGCGGCCCTCTCGAGCACGTGATCGCCGCCAAGGCCGTGGCCTTCAAGATGGCGCAGGACCCGTCGTTCGTCGAGCGGGCCCAGCGCACCCTCGACGGCGCGAAAGCACTGGCGGAGCGGCTGTCCGCGGAGGACGTCAGCGCGGCGGGGGTGTCCGTGCTGACCGGCGGCACCGATGTGCACCTGGTGCTGGTGGACCTGCGCCACTCCGACCTGGACGGCAAGCAGGCCGAGGACCGGCTGCACTCGGTCGGCGTGACCGTCAACCGCAACGCGGTGCCCTTCGACCCTCGTCCGGCGATGGTGACGTCCGGCCTGCGGATCGGCACGCCCGCGCTGGCCACCCGCGGACTGGACGACGCGGCGTTCACCGAGGTTGCCGACATCATCGCCACCGCACTCATCGCCCCGGCCGGTGAACTCGACGACGCTCTCGCGGATTCGTTGCGGGCCAGGGTGAGTGCCGTCGCCGCGCGCTTCCCGCTGTACCCGACCCTGGGCTGATTCGTGCCGGGCGAGGAGATCTGGCCGGCCCCGGACGACGAACGACATCCGGTGGATCCGGTGATCCGGGCCCGGATCATGGACACGCTCGCCCGCGTCGAACGCGATCACGACGTCCGGATCCTGTTCGCCTGCGAGTCCGGCAGCCGCGGTTGGGGTTTCGCCTCCCCGGACAGTGACTACGACGTGCGTTTCCTGTACGCAGGTCGGCTGGAGGAGTACCTGCGGGTGTCCGCCCGCCGGGACGTGATCGAGCTGCCGGTCGACGCCACCTACGACGTCAGCGGCTGGGATCTGCGCAAGGCCCTCGGTCTGCTCGGGCGCGGGAACGCGACCCTGTTCGAGTGGCTGCACTCACCGATCCGCTATCGCGCCGATGAGCGGTTCGTGGCCGAGCTCGTGGCGGCGGCGGAGACGGTGCACCGGCCGGATCGGACCTACCACCACTACCTGCACATGGCCCGCAAGCACCTGCGCTCGGTCGTCGGCGTCGAGCAGGTGAAGTACAAGAGGTACTTCTACACGCTGCGTCCCCTGCTGGCCGCCTCGTGGATCCAGCAGCACGGGACACGGGCGCCGATGGTCTTCGAGGACCTGATGGACCGCCAGGTGAGCGATCCGGTCGTGGTGGCCGCCATCGGAGAACTGCTGCAGCGCAAACGACGCGCCGGTGAGGCCGAGTTCACCACGCCCGTCCCGGTGATCGAGGACTTTCTCGTCCGGGAGTTGGCAGCTGTCGAAGCGGCAGCGCCCCACCGGTCCAGCATCGATGTCGAGCCGCTGGACCGCCTGCTGGCCGGCACTCTCCGCCTGCTGGATGACGCCCAGCGGGCCTGACGAGAGCGAGGACCCGATGGCCACCTGGAGAGACGTCAGCATGATCGCTGCCGGGCTCCCCGAGGCAGAAGAGCATTCGGCCTACGGCATGCCCGCGTGGGGGGTGCGGGGAAAGCACTTCTGCTGGGAGCGGCCGTTGACCGGACGCGACCGCCGCGACCTCGGTGAGGCGCGAGCCCGGGAGTTGGACGGGCCGACACTTGGCGTACGGGTCGCCGACCAGGAGGAGAAGACGGCCCTGCTCGGCGAGGCGGGGGAGACCCCGTTCTTCACCATTCCGCACTTCGAGGGCTGGCCGGGGCTGCTCGTTCGGCTGGAGCTGATCGACGTGGCGCGCCTGCGCGAGGTCGTCACGGACGCGTGGTTCGTAGTGGCCCCGGTGAAGCTCGCCCACGAACATGACCTCGAGCTGGTCATCTCGGGCGTCCGCCCCGGTCTGCCGACCGCGATCGGCACGGCGGCGACGCGCGCTCTGGAGGCGGCCGGATACCGGGACCTCCAAGACCTCGTCGACCTCCCCGAGAAGTCGCTGACAGCGCTCCACGGGGTCGGCCCGAAGGCCGCCCGGATCCTGCTGGATGCGGTGCAGCGCCGCACGTGACGGTGAGGGCCTCCCGATCTCGTCGACCGGGAGGCCCTTCCCGCGCAGGATCAGTGTATCAGGTCATCGCGGCTGGACGATGGCGAGATCGGCAACATCGGCGAACAGGAAGCGACCGACGGTCTGCAGCCTTCCGGTGCCCAGGTCGATCTTGTACAGCGTCGAGTTCTTGGCCTTCGCCGAGCGCAGCGTCACGAAGCCGGCGTTTCCGGTGGCGACGCCGGCGGCATCGACAGTCGTCGCGATGTCGAAGCCGGCCACCGAATCCGCCGACGTGCGCAACGCTCCGAGGGTCTTGAGGGTGCCGTCGTTCGCCGGGGTCTGCTCGACCAGGGTGTCGTTGCGGGTGTCGATGTCGTAGAGCACTGTCGCCGTGCTCGCCGAGAGATCGTTGTTGATGTAGGCGGCCGCGGTGACGCCGGTGGCTGCGGCGCCGTTCAGGGTGAGCGGGACGTCGACCAGCGTGACACCACCGGCATTGACGTTGTGGCGCAGGTTCTGGCCGGTGTCGCTGATCACCCGCAGGCGATCGGCGGCCGGGTTGAAGTCGACCCCGAAGTGCACGCCCGCCAGCGGAACGGTCAGCTGGGAGACCTTGGTGGCCTTCGTTGTGCGGAGCCCGAAGGTGTAGATGCCGCCGCGGTTGCCGACGCCGTAGACGGTGTTGTCCTGGACGCGGTAGTCGATACCCACCAGGCGACTGTCGCCGCTCAGGCCGCTGATCCGGCCGAGCGGGAGAGCCAGCGCCGGGAGGGACAGGGCGAAGACGGAGAGCGACCTGCCGTCCACCGAGAGACCGATGGCAGTACCGGTCCTGGTCGAAGTGGTCAGAGCGCTGGAGGCCGGCTGGGCTGCCGGGCTCGCCGCTGCGACGGGTGCCACGGCGGCAGCCAGTACGACAGCGGCGCAGACGGCGGTGGCCTTGCGGATCAACGTGGACATGAGAACCTCCCGATCGGGGTCGGCAACTGTTGCCGGCGTCAGGAATGGATACGGCTGACACGACGGGACCGTTCAGCACGGCTCGGGATCGGGGCACGGACGCACCCGCGCCCGGCACCGATGATCCCCACCGGGCCGTGAGCGGGTGTCGGCGACGTGTCGGTGGGACGTCCTAAGCTGCAGGACATGGGTGGACGATGAGCAAGAGCGATGCCATGCGCGCGATGCGGGAAGCGAAGTACGCCAGGACCAGCGTCAGCGCCCCGAGCCGCCGTGAAACGCCGGCCGCTGAAGCAGCGAGTGCAGCGGCGACTCCTGGCGCCGCCGTGTCTCCTGGTGGGGTGACCACTCCCCCGAGAGCCAGGCAGGCTCGGGCCAAGGCTGCGCCGTCCGAGAAGGCGGTTCTTGCTCCCGCGCCCCCGACGGCTGCTGCCGCACCCGAGGAAGAGCGCTGCGGCCACAAGTCGATGAACGGTCGGGCATGCACCCGCGAGTCAGGTCATCCCGAGAAGAGCCACCGCTACAGCTGATCCGGCGTCACCGGCGACTCCACCCGCCCGGCGACCAGCACGAGGGACAGCAGCCCACCCAGCATGCAGAGCCCACCGGAGATCAGCATGGCGTGGTGGAACCCGGAAGACAGCTCCGCAGGCCGGTCGTAGGCAGCGGGCGTGATGCCGGCCAGCCCGGGCAACACGGCCACCGCGAGCAGCCCGGCGACCCGCGCGATGTCGTTGTTCACAGCAGACGCGATGCCCACCTGCCTGGGCGGGGCCGAGGCGAGGGCGGTGGCCGTCAACGGAGCGACAGTGGCCGAGAGCCCCAGGCCGAAGACGATCACGGCGGGCAGCACGTCGGCCCAGTACGACGCGTCGATGTCGACCCGGAGCAACAGCACGAGGCCGATTCCGGCGACGATCGGTCCCACCGTCATCGGAACCCGAGGCCCGATCCGGGTGGCCAGCCGACCTGCCCGCGCCGAGAGCAGCAGCATGACCACCGTGACCGGCAGCAGCGCGCTCCCTGCGGCGACCGGCGTGAAGCCTGAGACCCGTTGCAGCTGCACCGGAATCAGGAACAGCGCTCCACCGAGCGCGCCGTACACCACGAAGGTGACGACGTTGGCGGCGGTGAACTGCCGTTCCCGGAACAGCGACAACGGCATCATCGGGTGACGTCCGCGCGCCTCCACCAGAACGAACCCGGCGAGCAGCACGACGCCGGCGACGAGGAGCACGACCAGGACGGACGGCCACTGTCTGCTCGGGCCCTCGGTGAGGGCATAGACCGTGAGCCCCAGGCCCGCGGCGGCGAGCAGGACCCCTCGGACGTCGTAGTGCGGGTCCGCCTCGTCGTCCCTGGTCTCGGGGATGTAGCGCCCCGCCAACCAGATGACCATCGCCGCCAACGGGATGTTGATCAGGAAGATCAGTCGCCAGCCCCAGGGCGCCACCCCGACCAGCACCCCGCCGACCACCGGACCGATCGCGGTGGCGATGCCACCGAGCCCGGACCACGACCCGACAGCGGCCGCCCGATCCTCCCGCCGGAACACTGCCTCGAGGATCGCCAGCGAGCCGGGTGTGAGCAGCGCCGCTCCGACCCCCTGGAGCAACCGCATCCCGATCAGCACGCCCACGTTCGGCGCCACGGCACACCCGATCGAGGCGATCGTGAACCAGATGACGCCGATGACGTAGATGCGCCGTCGGCCGAGATGATCCCCCAGCGAGCCACCGAGCAGCAGCAGCCCGGCAAGGCTGAGGGTGTAGGCGTTGACCGTCCATTGCAGCGCGGTGAGCCCGGCACCCAGATCGCTGCCGATACGGGGCAGCGCAACGCCCACGACGGTGCCGTCGAGCATCGCCATCCCGCTGCCCAGGATGGTCGCGGCCAGCACACCGCGACCCTGCCGGGACCTCAGGACCAGACCACCGTCGCCCGAGGTCACGCTGATCCGACCGTCTCGGCGCGGGTCATCGCGTCGAGGTAGGCGGTCTCGAGCTGCGCCGCGACCGACGGCCTCGTCGGATCGGGTCGGGCGATCCCGAGGTGCCGTTCCCGGAGTTCAGCCATGAAGTCGTCCCACAGCGGGCGGCCGCCGAGATACAGCAGTTCGGCGCGGACCCGCAGCGGCTCGCTGGTCGGCAGATGCCGCACACCCCACCAGCCCAGCTCGGCCAGCACGGGGACGAGCTCGATGGCAGCGTCCGTCAGGCTGTAGGCCGCACGTCGACCGGCGCCGGCGTCGTCACGGGTGAGCAGGCCGGCGGCCACCAGCTCGCGCAATCGGGCCGCGAGGATGTTCGACGCGATCCCCTCCTCCGACTCGCGCAGCAGTTCGCGGAAGTACCGACGGTCCCCGAACATCACGTCGCGCACCACGATGAGCGACCATCGGTTTCCCAGCACCTCGACCGCTGCGTTGATCGGGCATCCCGAGCGTGGCTCGTCGACCATGGAGCATCCTTTCGACGGCTGACTGGTTGCAAACTACCATCAGTCGTCGTACGGTACTGATTGCAAACCGCAAGCACTGCCCACCAGAAGGAGCGCCATGATCACCCAGGTTCTTGCCCAGGCCACCGTCACCGATCTCGATCGTGCCCAGATCTGGTACGACCGGCTCTTCGAGCGCAGCCCGGATGCGAACCCGATGCCGGGCCTGCTCGAATACCGGCTCGGTGAGTCGTTCGGTGTCCAGGTGTGGCTCGAACCCGATCGCGCCGGCCACTCGTCCATCGTGCTGACCGAGACCGACCTCGACGGGGCCGCCGCTCGACTGCGCGAGGCCGGTCTCACCGACGTCGATGCGGGGCCGATCAGCTCCGGTCGCGCCCTGATGCTGACCGATCCCGACGGCAACCGTGTGGTGCTCGTCGGCGCCTGAGCAGTCCGTCGCTCGGCGCCGGACCCACCCCGGGATCAGACCAGGTCACCGCCGCGAATCGATGACGCCGGTGTCGAAACCGGCCAGGTGCAGGCCGCCGTGGAAGCGGGCGTGTTCGATCTTCAGGCAGCGGTCCATGACGACGGCCATGCCGGCCTCCTCAGCATCGGCCGCGACGCCCTCGTGCCACAGCCCGAGCTGCAGCCAGATGGTCCCGGCCCCGACGTCGATGCTCTCCTGCAGCACGGTCGGCAGATCGTCGTGCTTGCGGAAGACGTCCACGATGTCCGGCGTGACACCGGATTCCTTCAGCGCGGCCAAGCTGGTCTGGACCTCCCGTCCGAGGATCTGCGTGCGCCCGGCCAGCATCGGATTCACGAAGTGGACCTCGAAATCTGTGGACGAGAGCAGGTACGTCGACACGAAGTAGGACGCGCGCTCCGGCTTGTCGCTGGCCCCGACGATCGCGATCGACTTCGCTCCCTGAAGGATCTGCAGGCGGCGCTGCGCCGACGGCCCCTGCCAGCTGCGTGGGTGCTCGCTCATACCGATTCCTGTCCCAGCTCTTGGTTCGCGGACCCAGCGGTCGTTTCCGGCCCGGAGTTCGCGGACCCAGCGGTCGTTTCCGGCCCGGAGTTCGCGGACCCAGCCGTCGTTTCTGGTCCCATCGCCACCGTGAGGGCCTGGTCGATGTCCCAGAGGATGTCGTCGACGTCCTCGAGGCCGACGGAGAGCCGGATCAGGTCCTCCGGGACGCCGGCCGCCGACAGCTGCTCGGGGGAGAGCTGGCGATGCGTGGTCGAGCCCGGGTGCAGCACCAGCGTGCGGGAATCACCGACGTTGGCCAGGTGCGAGCAGACCTGCAACGCCTCGATGAACCTCTCCCCCGCAGCTCGTCCGCCGCGTACGCCGAAGGAGTAGACGGCCCCCGGCCCCTGCGGGAGGTACCGCTGGGCCCGCTCGAAGTGCGGATGGTCCGGCAGCCCCGCGTAGTTGACGTAGGACACCCGCTCGTCGGCGGCCAGCCAGCGGGCGACGGTCGCAGCGTTCGCCACGTGCTCGTCCATCCGCTGTGGCAACGTCTCGACGCCCTGCAGCAGTTGGAACGCCGATTGCGGCGACAGCGCAGGGCCGATGTCTCGGAGCTGCTCGCTGCGCAGTTTCGTCAGGAAGCCGTACTCACCGAAGTTGCCCCACCAGGACACGCCACCATAGGAGGTGACCGGTTCCGTCATCTGCGGGAAGCGTCCGTTGTCCCACGGGAATCGACCGGACTCCACCACGACTCCGCCCAGGGTGGTGCCGTGGCCGCCCAGGAACTTGGTGGCCGAGTGGATGACGATGTCGGCTCCGAACTCGATGGGCCGCAACAGGTACGGGGTGTTGAGCGTCGCGTCGACGATCAACGGCACGCCGGCCGCATGGGCGACGTCGGCGAGCGCTGCGAGGTCGGCGATCTCACCCGACGGGTTGGCGATCACCTCGGTGTAGACGGCCTTGGTGTTCTCCCGGATCGCGGCGGCGTAGTCCGCCGGGTCGGTCCCCCGGACGAAGGTGGTCTCGACCCCGAACCGCCTGAGCGTGACGTCCAGCTGGGTGATGGTTCCGCCGTAGAGCTGCGCGGCGGCGACGATGTGGTCGCCCGCACCCGCCAGCGCGGCGAAGACGAGGAACTCGGCACTCATCCCGGATGCAGTGGCGACCGCCCCGATGCCACCCTCCAACGACGCCATCCGCTCCTCGAACGCGGCCACCGTCGGATTGCTGATCCGCGAGTAGATGTTGCCGTACTTCTGCAGGGCGAACAGGTTCCCGGCGTCTGCGGTGTCGGCGAAGACGAACGAGGTGGTCTGGTAGATCGGGACCGCCCTGGCCCCGGTCGTCGGATCCGGCCGCCCGCCGGCATGCAATGCACGGGTCCGGAAGCCGAACTGCCGGTCTGCCATCGTGGGCCTCTCGATCGGGGAGCAGCGACCGCGGCCGGAGCCCTTCGATCACAGTGTAGGAACTCGGCGCCACCGTGCGGCGCCGACCCGGGGTCAGGAGCGCACGGCGACGGTTGATGGCCCTCGGTGCCGCGGCTAGCATTTGCTCCAGGAAAAGAAATGCTCAGCATTCTTCGGACGCCCCCGGCACCCATTCCTCCGATGGGCTCGTCCGCGCCGGAGAACGTCTGCACATCCACGATCCGTCGATCGGCGAGAACGAACAGTGGTACATCAACGACCACACTTTCATCGAGGGACCCGACGGTCGCTGGCACCTTTTCGGAATCACTCACCCGGAGCCTGCTGATGCGCTCGACGAGACATTCTTCGCCCACCTCAGCGCCGACAGTCTCACGCAGGTGCAATGGCAGAAGCATGATCCGGTGATGCACGCCGATCCGGCGTTCGGGGAAACCCACGTCTGGGCTCCCTTCGTCCTGCACACGCAGGGGAAGTACTGGATGTTCTACGCCGGCGGCACGCCGGATCACGAGGCCTACCAGATGAGCCTTGCCACCTCGACCGACCTGTTCCACTGGACCCGTCATCCTACGCCGCTGTTCACCGACGGGTTCGACGGCCGCGACCCGATGGTGCTGCGGGTGGGCGAGGAGTGGGTGCTGTACTACGCGGCCAACTCGACGCCTGCAGGCGGCCATTTCCAGGTCGCGTACCGCACCAGCACCGACCTGGCGAACTGGGGCGAGAAGCAGGTCGCCTTCCAACACCCGACGTCGGGAACCTATGGGGGACCGACAGAGTCACCGTTCGTCATCGAGCACGAGGGGTGGTACTACCTGTTCGTCTGCGGCGAGAGCCACTACACCGACACGCCTGTCTACCGCAGCCGCGATCCCCTGCACTTCGAGTACTCGCAGCGCATCGGACAGGTCGATGCACATGCCGCGGGAGTGGCTCAGGACCAGGGGGGTCGGTACTGGGTCAGCGGCGCCGGCTGGGGCATGGGCGGGGTGTACCTGCGCCCGTGCGCCGGCTGGGGCATGGGCGGGGTGTACCTGCGCCCGCTGCAGTTCCCGACGAGCTGATCAGCTGTCGCGTCGGGCAGGTTCTTCTGACGGTTCCGTGGGTCAGTTGCGCCCTGGTAGGGCGACCGTCAGGCCGCCGCGGGTGAGCATGCCCATAGCTATCAACGCTTCTGGGGTTCGGTACCCGTAGGCCCGTTTCGTCAACGCCCTCAGGTGGCAGTTCGTGGCCTCGGATCTGGCGTTGGAAACGTTGTGCTCCAATGTGTTCAGAATCAGCTGCCGGTACCTGTCGACCGTCGCTGCGAGCCGGACGAACTCCGGCAAACCTGATGACCTGGCCGCGCTGAGCCACCCGGCCAGGACCTCGCGACCGCGCTCACCCTTCGCTTCGAACACCACCCTGAGTTGCTCTTTCAGCAGATAGGCGGTGTACAGGGCGTCGTTGGAGTCCTTGATCCGCTCCAACGCGCTCTTCTGATCCGCAGTCAGGTTGATCGGGTTCTTCGCGACCGCCCACCTGGCATTGCGGTCCTTCACCCCGGCAGCTGCCAACGTCCGGTGCCGAACCTTGTCCAACCCTTTCATCGCCCAGGCCACCACGTGGAACGGGTGCATGCAGATCAACGCCTGCGGCGCCCGCTCGGCCACGACACGGTGGATCCAGTCCGCCCCGTCGGCGCTCACATGGCTGAGTTGGGAGGCCCGTTCAGGACCCAACGCGGTGAAGAACTTGCCCAGCGTTTCGGTGTTCCGGCCGGGAGCGGCCCACACCAGCCGCCCGGTGTCGTGGTCAACGACGCAGGTCAGGTACCTGTGGCCCTTCCGGTAGGAGATCTCATCGATCCCGATCCTGACCAAGCCGGCCATCGGATCAGTCCGCCCGAGAAGGTCCGCGACGACCCTGGTGACGATCGCGGCGACCGTCCGCCACGACAGGCGCAACAACACCGTCACCGCAGACACCGTCATGTTCGCCGCTGACCACGCCGACACATCCTCCAGCAGCAAAGTCATCTTCGCACCAGGCCGCGCCCACGGCACATGAGCGACCTGCACGCCATGATCCGGGCAGGACACCCGCGGCGCCCTGGCCTGCAGATAGGTGACCATCGTGCCCGTGTCGATCGTCCGCCACCGCCGCAGGCCGGCGCCTTGGTCGTAACCCGCACACGGCCGCCGGCACCGCCCACACCGCCCTGACGTGCGGTAATCACACCGCACCGTCGCGACCACGACAGACCCGAACTTCCCGCCGCCTGACTCGACCGTGACGTCCTCGACGACCATCCCCTGGACCGCCAGGACCTGCTGCATTACCTTGGAACTCGACATGCCGTGCCACCTCAGTCGTGTTGATCTCTTAGACAAGACCAAAACTACTGCAGGCCACGGCATGTCACCCACAACACCGCAGGTCACGCACCCACTACAACGTCACAAGAGCC
The DNA here is from genome assembly GCA_037720195.1 of Nakamurella sp. GTDB lineage: Bacteria > Actinomycetota > Actinomycetes > Mycobacteriales > Nakamurellaceae > Nakamurella. The sequence continues at coordinate 47,186 of JBBJML010000015.1, forward strand.
GTCGGGCAGCCGGCTCGACGGGACACATCGGATGCGTCACTTCATACCGGCGAGCCGTACCCCGTTGACGATGTAGCGCTGGAAGATCAGCAGCAGGATGACCGTCGGGATGGCGGCCAGGGTCGACCCGGCCATGAGCATTCCCCAGTCATTGCCGGCTCATCACAATCCGCGGTGTAGTCGGGGTCTGAACCCGCCGGACTCCAGCAGTGATCTGGCGATGTAGTGGGTGAGGTTCCGGAAGCCGAGGGCTGATCCGCGTAGGTGTTCCAGGCGGCCGTTGATGGCCTCGGTCGGTCCGTTGGACGTGCCGGGCCGGTCGAAGTACGCCAGAACGTCTGCGGCTCGCTTGAGCAGGGTCCGGCCGAGCCGTCGCAGTTCGGTCAGTACTTTCGGGACGCCCTCTGCGAGGGAGGCGATCACTGCTTTCAGCTCGGTAGCGCCGGCGGTGCGGTTCGGGTTCCGATACGCGGCGACCAGCCGCTGATAGATGCCCCAGGTCGCCTCGACCTCAGCATGGTCCAGGTCGGTGAACAGTGAGGCGAGCCGTGCTTTCTGCCGGTCGGTGAGCAGATCCGTGCCGGTGTGCAACGTTCGACGGGCCCGGTACAGCGGGTCGTTCTTGCGGCCCCGCCGGCCGTGCAGCTCGGTGTGGACCCGGCGGCGGCACTCATCCAGTGCCTGGCCTGCGAGGCGGACGACGTGGAACGGGTCCATCACCGCGACGGCGTCGGGTAGCTCTTCGGTCGTGGCGGTCTTGAAGCCGGTGAACCCATCCATCGCCACGACCTGCAAGCGACTGCGCCATAGTGCATCCCGTTGTTGCAGCCAGGTTGTGAACGCGGCCTTGGACCGGCCCTCGACCATGTCCAACAGGCGTGCCGGGCCGGTCTTGTCCCTGATCGGAGTCAGATCGATGATCACCGTGACGTACTTGTCGCCCTTGCGGGTGTGGCGCCACACGTGCTCATCGACACCGATCACCTCCACCCCGTCCAACCTGTGCGGATCGTCGATCAGGACTCGTTTGCCTTCGGCCAGGACAGCGTCGTTGGCGGTGTTCCAGGACACCGCCAACGCTTCGGCGATGCGGGCGATAGTGAGGTGCTGGCACACCAGAGCCTGCAACGCCCACCGCAGGCCGCCACGCGACAACCGGGCCCGCGGCTCCGCCGCGGCAGAGGTGTCCTGCCGCCACACATGCCCGCACTCGTCGCAGCGGTAACGCCGCACCCAGACCAACAGCACCGTCGGGCGCCAGCCCATCGGCTCGTGCGCCAACCGCCGAGTCACGCTGTCCCGCAACACTCCTGGGCTGCCGCACCGCCGGCAGGTTCGGTCATCGGCTGTGACCCGGCACTCCAGCACGGCCCGGTCGGGTTCGATGAACTGGCCGACCACGCGCAGGCCGAGGCCGTTGAGGCGGGCGAACGTGGTGACATCAGGGGTCGTGAAAGTAGAGTCGGGCATCGTCGAGGTCTTCCTTGCTGGGCGGCGTAGAGAACCTCCATCATGCGAAGACCTCGACACCCACCTGCAGCCACCCCGGCATCGCCGGTCCGTCAGGACCTACACCGTCGATTGCGAAGAGCCTCATTGCCACGGTTGGAACGGAAATTGCCCAGATACTGCATGATCTGGGTGAGATCGGGACTGGTGATCGTCAGTACCCGCCATACATTGGCATTCCAGTACGCCAGGAAAGAGCCGATCCCGACGACCACGAACGGCGGTTTGGACTGCGGCAGGAAAATGCGCAGGAAGATCTGCCAACGACTCGCACCGTCGATGAGGGCCGCTTCCTCGACCGCCACCGGGTAGTTCAGGTAGAACTGACGCAGGAAGAACATCTGGAACGAGCTGGCGATCCCCGGGATGATCAGCACCGCCAGGGTGTCCGGCATGCCCAGGTCGGTCACGACGATGAACGACGTCAGCAGGATCGCCATCATCGGGACGAACATCGGCACGATGCAGAACAGCCACCAGAACTTCTTGCCGACGAAGTCGAGCCGGGCGAAGGCGTAGGCGGCGAAGGAGTTCACCAGCAGGCTGGCCAGCGTGAAGATGACAGCTCCGACGAACGTCACCACCATCGCCCGGACGAAGTCCGGGTCGGCCAGGATGTCTTGGTAGTTCTGCGGGTCCCAGACGTCCGGGAAGAACTGGAACGGCGACCGCAGGACCTCGGTCTTGCCCTTGAATCCGGCCATCGCCATCCAGGCGAGGGGGAACAGCACGCTCACCGAGATGAGCACCACCAACGCCACCTTGCCGAAGCAGACCAGGGGGGATTTCGTCATCGGGTGTCCTCCGCCGACTTCTCGGTGGTCGCAGTCAGTGGGCTCATGCGTCGACCGCCTTGTCGGAGCTGATCAGGCGGAAGATGATCGCCGAGATGCTGCCCAGCACCACGAACAGCAGCAGCGAGGCGGTGAGGGAGAAGCTCGTCGAGTACGGCGTGCCGTCCCGGAAACTGTTGAAGATGTACAGGTTGGGGGTCGTGGTCGCGTTCACCGGACCGCCGTTGGTCATGATCAACGGCAGCAGGAACTCCTGGATCGACAGCGTGAAACCGGTGACGAACAGAAACCGCAACACGTTGCGCAGGCCGGGGATGGTGATGAACCGGGTCTTGGCCCAGAACCCGGCGCCGTCCAGCGACGCGGATTCGTAGTAGCTGTCCGGGATGTCCAGCAGCGCCGCCAGCATGATGAGCGTCGAGACCCCGAAACCCAGCCACAGAGCCGGCACTGCGATGGCCGGCAGTGCCGTCCCCGGATCCTGCAACCAGGCCACCGAATCCAGCCGGACCAGGGAGATGAACCAGTTCGCGAAACCGTCGTCCTGGTAGATGAACAGGAACACCACGGAGGCGATGACGCTGGAGACGACGGCCGGGATGTAGATGGTCGTCTTGAGGAAGGAGGCCATCCGCTTGCTGACATTCTTCAGCAGGGTGGCCAGCAACAGCGCGAGCACCATACCCGTCGGCACCATCATCAGGGCGAACTGCAGGCCCACCCAGAGCGAGGCCCAGAACTGCGGGTCGTTCAGCACATAGCCGTAGAACTGCAGGCCGACGAATTCCGGATCCTTGTAGAAACTGATCTCGAACCCGGACAGGTAGATCGCGTGCAGCAAGGGCCAGATGACGAAGACCGCCAGCAGGATCACCATCGGTGCGATCATCAGGTAGGCAGTTCCGTTGGCGCGCAAATGCTTCGGGGTGACGGTCCCCTGCTTGCCGGCACGACGTCGCACCCGCCTCGACGTCGCTGCCACGGCCGTGGCGCCCGCGCCCGTCGTCCTCACATCGGTGGTGACCATGCTTCTCCTGGTGATCCGTGCGGTACGGGGGACGGTCGACGCGCGCCGGACCGGGTCGGCGCGCTCACTCGCAGGGTGAGCGCACCGACTGCGGCCGGTGGGTCAGTTCTTCGGGGCGGTGCCGGCCAGCTTCTGCTTCTGGATGATCCCGTTCATCGCGTCGTTGGCGGTCTGCAGGGCGGTGGCGGGGTCCGCCTTGCCCTTCATCGCCGACTCGATGGCGGAACCGAAGGCCTTGGAGATGTCGAACGGGTAAGCGGGCTCTGCCTTGTCGTGGGCGACGACGTCCGCAGCGATGATCTTCATGAACGGGTCGGAGCTGGCGTCCGGATCCGAGGCCAGGTCCTTGTCGACCGAGGTCCGCACGGTGAACTTGGAGTATCCGCTCGCCTTGAAGAAGCTCGACATCAGGGCCGGATCGCCGGCCATCATGTGGTTGATGAAATCGGCCCCGGCCTGCGGGTTCTTCGACTTGGAGTCCAGCGTCATCGTCCAGCCGCCGAGGGTCGCGGTCGGCTTGGTCGGGTCGCCGTCCATGGACGGGAACGCTGCCACTGCGGTCTTGTCGACCATTTTCGGGAAGTCGTTCTTGAGCTGCCCGACCGCCCACGAGCCGTCGGCCATCATCGCGACCTCACCGTTGCCGTAGGGCGACGCGTCGGGATACCCGACCTTCGGCTGCTGGGGCATGAGCCCCCTCTGGTAGAGGGTCGAGTAGAAGTCCGCCAGCTTGCCGAAACACGGGTCGGTGGCCCGGGCCGCGGACCAGTCGTCAGCGATCGGCAGGTAGCCGCAGGCGTTGTACTGCAGTCCCCAGCTCGACCAGCCCAGATCAGCCGCGACGGAGGCGATGGTCATGCCCTTGACCTTGCCGGACGTCAGCTTGGTGGCCCACTCCGTCAGCTCGGCCCAGGTCTTCGGCGGGCTGTCCGGGTCGAGGCCGGCGGCCTTCACCGGGTCCGTGCGGTAGTACAGAACGATGGAGGGTTCGACCAGCATCGGATAGGCGTAGTGCTTGCCCCCCACGGTCACGAAGCTCTGGATGTTCTCCTTGATGTCGGACATCGCGGCTGCGGGCAGCAGCGAGTCCAGCTCCGCGAACTTGCCCTCGGCAACCCCGGGCGCGACGTTCCCGTACGCGGTGGTGGCGACGTCGGGCTGGGTGCCGGAAGCCTGCGCGGCCTTGAGCTTCTGGTCCCACACGTCGCTGGGCACCACGACGTAGTTGACGTGGACCTTCGACTGCGAGCTGTTGTAGCCGTCGATCGCCTTCTTGAACCCGGCCTGCTGGTAGTCCTCGAACTTCTGCTGCCAGAAGGTGATCTCCGCCTTCCCATCGGCGCCGGTGCTCCCCGCTGCCTGGTCCGAACTGCCGCACCCGGTGGTCGCCACCAGTAGCGCAGCGGCGGCGGCCACCAGGCCGATGAGCTTCGACTTCTTCATGCTTCTCCTCCTTGAGAAACGGGACTTCCTGTTGTGGTGCAGCGCTTTTCGATGCGTGCTTTTTCGGTGCAATACGCGTGTTCAGGGTTCAAGGTCAGGACTTCTTCACCAGGTCCGCTCGGTACCAGAAGACCTGGTAGGGATCCCAGACGGACAGGGTGAAGTAGATGGTCCGGCCGCCGTCGGTCGTGTACTCCGGCAGCAGGTACGGCGCATACAGCCCCGGGACGTCCGCCGAGGAGACCAGCGTCATCGGATCCGACCAGGTCCCCCAGGGGGCCGCGGCCTCGCGGATCTGGGTGCCCGCGCCGCCGCCGTCGGTCGAGGTCATGATCCAGCGGTGGAGGTAGTCGCTCCACATCACGGACAGCTCGCCGACCGTGCCGGTGACGATGGTGGTGGCCTGGGCGATGTCAGCGCTCCAGTTCGGCAAGCCGTCGGTGGTCCCGGTGTAGTACCGGTACGCGTCCTGCTTCTCGACGTCGCCGGTGGGCATCTTCATCAATTGGACGCCGCCGAAGCGGCCGTGCGTGACGCCCCAGAAGTAGAGCTCGCCCTCGATCTCGGTGACGCTCACCTGGACGAAGTTGCTGTCTCCCGGCCACTGCGGGCTGTCGAGTGTGGTCCAGGTCTTGCCCTGGTCGGTCGATTTCGCCAGGCCGGAGTGGTTGGTCTCCCACTCCCCGGGCTCTCCCCAATGCTTGACCGACATGAAAGCCAGGTACATCGTCCCGCCGACGGCGAAGCCGTAGGTCGGGATGATCGTCATCTCGTCGTAGTCGATCTTGAGGCCGGGCACCGGCTCGGACGCCCAGCCCTGCTCGTCGGTGACGAAGCCGTCCAGCAGGATGCCGTCGGTCGGGTCGGTGTCCGAGCTGTGGGCCAGCGCGTTGGATCGCCACTCCTCACCGCCGCCGCCCGTCAGGCCCTCGCCCCGGCTGCCGAAGGTGTCTCCGAAGACGAACCAGGTCTTGCCGTCCATCCGAAACATCGACCCGAGGTCTGTCCCGGCGACCCTGAACCGGTCGGTGCGATTGGGTGAATCGGGGCCGGTCAGCTGGCTGACCTTCGTGACGCCGGTGACGCCGCTCAGCAACTGGGGCAGGTCGGTGGCGGTGGTGATGCAGTCGACCTGGGGGTCGGCTGGCAGATCTCGCCGAGCATCAAGATCGCCGCCGGGGAGACGGCGGTGATCGCCGCCATCGACGGCCCTGCCGTGATCAACCACATCTGGCTCACCACGCACCGCAGCAACTGGCGGACGCTGATCCTGCGCGCGTACTGGGACGAGAAGGACACGCCCGCCATCGAGGTCCCGTTGGGCGACTTCTTCGGTCAGGGCTGGTGCACGTTCGCCCAGCTCAGCTCGTCGCAGATTGCTGCGAACCCGCACGGCGGCTTCAACTCCTACTGGCCCATGTCCTTCGAGAAGGCGGCGCCGCTGACGATCGAGAACCGCTCGACGGAGGAGGTCATCCTCTCCGGTACCAGGTGACCTACGAGATCGACGTCGAGGTCGCGGGAGCCGGCTATCTGCACGCCCAGTTCCACCGCTGCAATCCGCTGACCGCAGGGGCACTGCATCCCGTCGTCGACCGGGTCGAGGGCCACGGCAAGTTCGTCGGGACGTACATGGCCTGGGGGGTGAACTCCCCGGGCTGGTGGGACGAGGGGGAGATCAAGTTCTATCTGGGCGGCGACGAGGAGTTCCCGACCATCTGCGGTACCGGGACCGAGGACTACTTCGGCGGTGCCTGGAACTTCGACGTCCCCGGCAAGGGCTACAGCGAGTTCAGCACGCCGTACCTGGGCATGCACCAGGTGCTGCGCCCCGACGGGCTCTACCACAGCCAACAGTGCTTCGGCATGTACCGCTGGCACGTGGTGGACCCGATCCACTTCCCTGACGACCTGCGCGTCGACATCCAGGCGCTCGGCTGGATGTCCGGTGGCCGCTACCGCCTGCTCACCGACGACATCGCCTCGACCGCGCTGTACTACCTGGACCGGCCCACCTCGGCGCACCCGGCGCTGTCGAGCAACGACGACCTCGAGGTGATGGGCGCGCCGATGGATCCGCTCACCTGAGATGTCCGGACGGGATCTCGACGCGCTCGAGATCTGTTGCGCGAGGAACGATCACGTCCGGACGGGATCTCGACGCGCTCATTCCTCGCTTGCTCGATCAGCGGGGAAGGTTCGACGGCCTCGCTTGCTCGATCAGCGGAGGGTTCGATGATCGAGCGAGGAACGAGTCGAGTCCTGTTGCGCGAGGACCGATCACGTCCGGACGGGATCTCGACGCGCTCGTTCCTCGCTTGCTCGATCAGCGGGGAGGGTTCGACGGCCTCGCTTGCTCGATCAGCGGAGGGTTCGATGATCGAGCGAGGAACGAGTCGAGATCCGTTGCGCGAGAACCGATCACGTTCGACAGGATCTCGACGCGCTCGTTCCTCGCTTGCTCGATCAGCGGCGATCTCGATGGTCCTCGCTCGTTCGGTCTCCGTGGAGTTCGTTGGTCCGCATCATCGACGACAGCGACCGCGAGGGGTGGTGTGCCGGGTCAGGGAGCGGCTCGGGCATGGGCGGGATTCCGCCGGGTGAGCCTGCGAACCCGCGGAACCCGGCACACCACCCCTCGCGCCGGCGAGAGGAGCTTCCTGCGGAGCAGCGCCCTCATCCGCTGCCCCGGACTAGCCCTGCTGCCGGATACGGACACTGAGGCAGGTCACGCACCCTTCGAGTTTGGTGAACTCGCTGATGTCCACCTCGGTCACGTCGATCCCCCGATTCCGCAGCAGCGCAGCGGATTCGGGGGCATCGGCGCTCATCACGATCGCGTTCTCACCGATCACCACCACGTGGGAGCCACCCTCCTCGGGCATGGCCAGGAAGCTCGGATAGCGCTCGACCTCGTCCACCAGCGGCAGGTACCCGATGATCGTGCCGTCGGGCAGTGCGGTCACCGCGCTCTTGAGATGAAGCGCCTTCGTCAACGGGATCGCCACCACCGTCCATCCCCGCGGAGTGAGCCACCGGTTCAGCTGATCGGCGGCAGCCTGGTTCGTCGATGCGGTGAGCCCGACGTACACGGTGCGCCCGACCTTGAGTACGTCACCGCCGTCCATCGCCGCCGGATCCTCCAGCCGCAACAGCGGGATGCCCAGGGACTCGACAATCGTTGCGGTGTCCCGGATCTCCGGGTGGCGCTGCGGCCGGTTCGGATTGGTGAGCACCGCGACGTCGCCGAACATCACGACCGTGTCCTCGACGAACACCGAGTCCGGCAGCGCGTCGTCCGGCGGGACCTCGACGATCTGCCACCCCGACTGCTGCAGGACACCGACGTAGTCCTCCCACTGCCGGCGCGCCAGCTCGAGGTCGATCGGGGAGCGTTCGATGAACGTCACCATGCCGTCGGCGAGGGAGGTGGCAGGACGGCGTACCAGAGCGATCATCCGGGCAGCGTACGACGCGACCGGAGACCCGATCCCGGCGGCGGGTTGTCAGGATCGGGATCGGGGGTTATCGTCGGAAGCGCAATCCATCAAGACCGGCAGAGGGACAGGCCCGATGAAGCCGGGGCAGCCTCTCGTGGAGCAATCCGCGAGAAAGGTGCCAAATCCTGCGGAGCCGGTTTCTCGGGCCCCGGAAGATGGAGCGTGACGACGGGCCCCTTCGGTGGCGATCCGCCCTCACGTGAACCTCTCTCCGGCGTTCGCCGAACTTTTCCTCAGCAGGTTGGCAAGCCTGACTCCTGGGAAAGGCACGACATGACGCAGCAGGACTCACCCGCCGCCTGTTCCGACACTCCTCGCACAGTCTCGCAGCTGACGCGAGGCCTGCGCACCGGCATCGACTCGGACCCTGCGCAGGGCGCGATCATTCCGCCCCTGTACCTGTCGAGCAACTTCTCCTTCGCCGCTTTCGACGAGCCGCGCCAGTACGACTACACCCGCAGTGGCAACCCCACCCGGGACGTGCTCGCCGAGGCGCTGAGCACCCTCGAGGGCGGCGCCGGTGCCAGCATCACCTCGACCGGGATGAGCGCGATCACCCTGTGTGTCAACGCCCTGCTGCGTCCCGGTGACACGATCGTCATCCCGCACGACTGCTACGGCGGGACCTGGCGTCTGTTCGACACTCTCTCCTCGCGCGGCCAGTTCGAGCTGGTGACCGTCGATTTCGGTGACGAGGACGCGGTCAACGCGGCACTCGAGGCCGGCCCGACAGTGGTCTGGTTGGAGACCCCTTCGAACCCGCTGCTGCGGGTCACCGACATCGAACTGGTGACCAAGGCTGCGCATGCGGTCGGCGCCCTCGTCGTCGCCGACAACACCTTCCTGTCGCCGATCCTGCAGCGGCCCTTCGAGTTCGGGGTCGACCTCGTCGTGCACTCGACGACCAAGTACATCAACGGCCACAGCGACGTCGTGGGTGGTGCCGTGATCGCCAGGACCGCTGAACTGACCGAGCAGATCGCCTACTGGAGCAATGTGCTGGGCCTGTCCGGCAGCCCCTTCGACAGCTACCTGACGGTGCGTGGGCTGCGCACTCTGCACACCCGCATCCGGGCGCACCAGGAGAACGCGACGGCGATCGTCAATGCCATCGCGGCGCACCCCGCGGTGGGCTGCGTCTACTACCCCGGCCTCACCTCACACCCGGGACACGAGATCGCCGCCAAGCAGCAGGACGGGTTCGGCGCGATGTTCTCGATCGATCTGGCCGGTGGCGAGACGGCTGTCCGCGCCTTCCTGCAGGGCCTGCGGTGCTTCTCACTGGCCGAGTCGCTCGGCGGTACCGAGAGTCTCGTGGCCCACCCCGCCACCATGACCCATGCGTCGATGAGCGCCGAGGCGCGCGCGGTGGCCGGCATCGGTGCGGGTCTGCTGCGATTGTCGGTGGGGATCGAGCTGGCCCAGGACCTGGTGGCCGACGTGCTGGACGGCCTCGACCGGGCGCTCGCGGCAACCTGTCCGACCGAACTCGCGGAGATCGCCGAGGAACTGCCGGCTCCGGAACGGATCCTCGCCCGGGTGAGCTGACAAGCACCGGAACGCACTCCGCGTTCCGACACGCGCCGGACGAGACCGGCCCCGACGGGGGCCGGTTTCGTCGTTCAGCCGGAGCGGTCGGGATCCCACTTCTTGCCACCGAGCTCGGAGGCGAGCAGCGTCATCGCAGCTTCCTCCGGGTCGTGGACAGAGGCCGGGGGCACCGTTGCAGCTGGGTCGTAGTCGTCCGGGATCTCGTCCTCGTACGCCGGATCATCATGCTCCGGCGGCGCTTCCGGCATCGGCCAGTCGTCGCCGGCCGAAGAGGCCTGCGGACGCACCGACCGGCTCGACGGACCAGCAGCACGCTCCGAGGGCTGGCTCCGTGCCGGACTCGCCGGGCGCTGCGCCGGCGTGCTGGACGGACGGGAGTCCGGGCGCTGGGTGTTCGGAGTTTGTTGGTCGGAGCTGCAGTCGATCGCCCAGTCGACTCCCAGCACCTGGTGCAGAGCCGCGCGCAACGGCTCGGCGTTACCCGTCTCGACCACCCGCTTGGCCATGCCGGCGGTGGGCATCGACAACTTCAGGGTGCGCCCGTCGACACCCGCGACGGTGGCCGACTCGAGCAGGATCTGGGTGGCCCGGCGGCGGCGCTGGACGTCCTTGAGCACGTCCTGCCAGACCCGCCGGACATCGACGACGCCGATCTCAGCGCTGCCGGCCGGCCGTGGTCCACCCTCGGACTCCGGGGCCGCGGTCTGCCGATCCGGGTCGGCCTCGGCCGACCGGGCTGCAGAGGGTTCCGTCAGCCGGCCCTCCGTCGACGGGCGCTCCTGCATCGGGCGCTCCGGCGACGGGGTCGGGGGTTGCCCGGTCTCTGCGGGTTCGGGGGCCGAACGGTCGACCGCGGATGAGGTGTGCCGTTCGGCGGAAGGGTGCGCTGTTGCAGGTGGCGCGGCGGGTGGGTGCGCCACCTGCGGGTGTGCTGCAGCAGTCTGTGCTGGTGGAGGCCGGGTTGCGGTCGGCTGTGCTGCGGCGGGTCGTGCTGCGGCGGGCCGTGCTGCAGGTGGCGGTGTCGCCGGAGGCTGAGTCACCGAAGTCTGTGTCGCCGGAGGCTGCGTCGCCGGAGGCTGCGGCCGGCCCGGTGGGACGCTCAGCGTCGGACGCTGCGGCAGTCCCAGCGAGGATGCCGCCCTGGCCGGCGGCGCTGCAGGTTCGGGTGCGGATGCCGAACTCGGCCGCCCAGCCTGCTGAGGTGGGGACTCCTTGCCGTCCGCGGGTGTGGAGGGCTCGCGTTCCGCGGACGTGGTTCCCGGGGTGGCGGCCTCGGGTCGGTGAGAGATCGGTCCGGACGCGGAGTCTCCCGCGTCTCCCGGCGCCGAGTGCGACTCGCACGTCGCCGGGATCACGGCTGCCTGGGCAGCGGGGGCCGCAGCCGGCGCGCGTCGCGCAGCTGGAGGTTCAGGACGGGCGGCAGCAGATTCAGGACGCGCAGCAGCAGGCTCAGGACGCGCGGCGGTGACCGCGGGCCGTGCGGCCGCAGGCTCGGCGGTGCCGGTTCCGGGGGCAGCTGCGATGTCCATCCGCCGCTCCACCCGCTCCAGACGCTGCAGGAAAGCGGCATCATCGTCCGCGGCGTGCGGCAACAGCATCCGGGCGCACATCAGCTCCAGCACCAAGCGTGGGGACGTGGTGCCGCGCATGTCGACCAGACCCGTGTGCACCACGTCGGCGAGCCGACTCAGGGTGCCGGCGCCGATCTTGTCGGCCTGCGCGGTCATCGAGGCGAGCTCGTCGTCCGGCGCGCCGATCAGCCCGCGTGCTCCTGCATCCGGCACGGCCTTGAGCAGGATCAGATCCCGGAGGCGTTGCAGCAGATCGGCCGCGAACCGACGCGGATCGTGGCCGGCCTCCACCACCTTGTCGACCACCCCGAACACGGTGGCGGCGTCGGCCGCGGCCAGCGCGTCGGCCATCTCGTCGAGCAGTGCCGCGTCGGTGACCCCGAGCAGCGCGACCGCGTTCGCGTAGCTGACGCCGTCCGGACCGGCACCGGCGAGCAGCTGGTCGAGCACGGAGAGCGTGTCTCGCGCCGAACCACCGCCCGCCCTGATCACCAGCGAGAAGACGGCCGGATCGACCGTCACCCCTTCCTGCCGGCACAGGTTCTCCACCAGGGTGCGCATGGTGGCGGGCGGGATCAGCCGGAACGGATAGTGGTGGGTCCGCGACCGGATGGTGGTGAGCACCTTCTCCGGCTCGGTGGTGGCGAAGATGAAGACCAGGTGCTCCGGTGGTTCCTCGACGATCTTGAGCAGCGCATTGAAGCCCTGCGGCGAGACCATGTGCGCCTCGTCGATGATGAACACCCGATATCGCGACTGCGCCGGCATGTAGAACGCCCGATCGCGGAGCTCACGGGTGTCGTCGACCCCGCCGTGGCTGGCCGCATCCATCTCGACGACGTCGAGCGATCCGGAGCCCTCGGGGGCCAGGGCGACGCAACTGTCGCAGACGCCGCACGGATCCGGGGTCGGACCCTGCTCACAGTTCAGGCTGCGCGCCAGGATCCGGGCACTGGAAGTCTTGCCGCAGCCGCGTGGCCCGGAGAACAGGTAGGCATGGTTGATCCGACCGGCGGCGAGCGCAGTGCGGAGCGGATCGGTGACATGGTCCTGCCCGATCAGCTCGGCGAACGTCGCCGGACGGTACTTGCGATAGAGAGCCAGGGCCACGGTAGGAGACTACGTGCGGCCACCGACGGCAGGCGAGCTCAGCCCAGCCACTCGCGCGGTATCGGCCGGGTCCCGTTCGCCGAGCGTTCACCGACGGCACCCTGCGCCGCCGCGCGACCGCACCAATAGTGGGTGCCATGAGCAACCACATTGCCGAACTGTCCCGCCGACGTCTGCTGATCGGCGCGGGGGTGCTCGCCGCCGGCGCCGCGGTCGCCGGGGCTCCGGCCGCTGGGGCCGCACCGTCGAGCAGTGGTACCGGCGCGATCGATCCTGACGGCAGCCGCGACCGCGGCGCCGCTCGAGGCCCGCAGCAGCAGGTCAACGGCCTGCACCTGCAGTTCGGGCACGATGCCTCCCGGCAGGTCGTCGTCAGCTGGCACACCCTGACGCCCGTCTCCGGCGCGCGAGCCGTGATCGGCCGACCGGACGGGGAGTTCCTGGCCTCGGCGAAGGCCACCACCCGGAGCTACCTCGACCAGCAGGGCGGGGTCACCGTGTACGCCCACCACGCCCGATTCGACCGGCTCTCCCCGGGCACCAGCTACCTGTACGCGGCGCTGCACACCGGGGCGGCCCCGCAGTTCGGACAGTTCTCGACAGTGCCGCATGGCCGGACCCGGGTCACGTTCACCAGCTTCGGCGACCAGGGCACCCCGACGCTCGGCAAGCTGTTCCAACCGCCGGTGGGTGTCACGCTGCCCCGGATCCCCTGGGTCAACGACAACCTCGGCTCACCCTCGGCCGGCGACACCACTGCAGGGGTCGAGCAGGTCGCTCCGATGTTCCACCTGTTCAACGGCGACCTCTGTTACGCGAACCTGGCACAGAACAGGGTGCGCACCTGGTTCGACTTCTGGGAGAACAACTCCCGCTCGGCCCGCAACCGCCCGTGGATGCCGTCGGCCGGTAACCACGAGAACGAGCGCGGCAACGGACCGATCGGGTACCGGGCCTACCAGACCTACTTCGAACTGCCCGCCGCGGACCGTCAGACGGACGTCACCCGTGGCCTCTGGTACTCCTTCACCGCCGGTGCGGTCCGGGTGATCTCGCTGGCGAACGATGACGTCTGCCTGCAGGACGGCGGCGATTCCTACGTCCGCGACTACTCCGGCGGCGCCCAGAAGCGCTGGCTGGAGCGGGAACTCGCGGCCGCCCGCGCCGATCGCGACATCGACTGGATCGTGATGTGCATGCACCAGGTCGCCATCTCGACGGCAAACAACTTCAACGGCGCGGACCTGGGCGTCCGCCAGGAATGGCTGCCGCTGTTCGACCGCTACGGCGTCGATCTGGTGGTCTGCGGCCACGAGCACCACTACGAGCGCAGCCACCCGGTCCGTGCGCATGCGAACACCCCGACGCTCACCCCGACCCCGGTGTCGACCGCGACGCGGTCGGTCGACACCAGCAAGGGCACCGTCCACATGGTGCTCGGCGGCGGCGGCACGTCGGCGCCCTCGAACCAGCTGCTGTTCACCCCGCCGCAGTGTCGGGTGATCGTCGCCGTCGGCGACCCGGATCCCACGACGGGCAAGCGACCGCCGGTGTATGTGCAGGAGCAGGCGCCCTGGTCGGCCGTGCGGGACGCAGCCAATGCCTACGGGTTCGCCGGGTTCGAGGTCGACCCCGGTCACCGTGGCGGCGAGACGACGATGAAGGTCACCTACTACAACATGACAGGCGTGGGCGGCGGCCTCGAGGTGTTCGAGACCTTCACGCTGCGACGTCCCCGCCGCGACGGCTGACGACCCGGTCGATCACACCCCTGCGCTCAGACATTGCTGCGCCGCCGGGACCAGGACGGTTCCGGCGGCGCAGCGGCGTCCACTGTCAGCGCTGCAGGAACACCGCGACGGTGCGTCCCGGCACCGTCACCGCAGTGCTGGAGACGGTCGAGGTCCGCACGACCGGATCAGTACCCCCGGCCTGCACCGGGCTCAACCGCAACGCGTTCGCTCCGGCCACCGGGACCGTCCGACTGTCCGGGGTCGCGTTGAACACGACCACGATCCGCTGCACCCGCGCGTCGATGTCCTTGCCGACCCGATCGTCGAGCTGCATCGCGATCACGCCGGGCGCCTGGTCGGGACCCGAGGTCAGGAAGCTGACCTTCTGCCCGATGGTGGCCGCGTTCGGCAACCGGAACAGCGGCGAGGAGTACCGCAGCCGCAGCAGGTCCTGGGCGCCGGCGGTGCTCGCGGCGATGTCCGACGGTGAGGGCACCAACGCCCGGTTCTGCAGCAGCGGCTTCATGAAGGCCCACTTCGCCTCGTTCGCCTGCTGCGGCGGCAGCCCCGAGCCGAACGTCGACTGCGTGCCGGTCCAGTCGATGCGGTTGAACCAGTCACCCGAGTTGTAGCTGTCCCGGTCGAGCGATTTCGACCGCAGCAGATCGGTTCCCGCGTGCCAGAACATCGGCCCCTGGCCGAGCGTGACGGTCGCCAGCGAGACGGTGTTCATCCGGACCCGATCGGCCATCGAGGTGTCGGTCGGCAGCTTGTAGGCGAGCGTGTCGAACAGTGTCTCGTTGTCGTGCGCGTCCACGTAGTTGATCGTCTCGGACGGCTGGGCGGTGTACCCCGTGGGTGATCCGTTGTAGTCGATGTCCTTGCCCTGCACCAGGTTCCCGGCTGCGTCGACGAGGCGGTAGTCGGCGAGATTCCCGACCAGTCCGACCTTGATGCGATCCTGGTCGGCGAGCAGGGTCGTCTTCTGCTCGGCCTCGGACCCGTTCTGACCACTGGAGTTCGGGTCGGTCAGCAGTCCTGTGCCGAAGCCCTGCTTGCCCGGATCCTCGTCGAACGGGCCGCCACCGCGGACCGCATCACGCAGCCGGTCGTTGAACGTGCCGATGCCGGTGCCGGCCATGTTCTGTTGGGTGGCCTGCACGAACCGGGCGTCGTCCGCGACCTCACCGAAGTTCCATCCCTCGCCGTAGAGGTAGATCTTCTTGCCGTCGACGCCGTTGCGACCCACGGTCAGCTTGTCCAGGGCGTGCCGCACGTCCAAAATCGTCTGCTTCGGCATGTGCCCCATCAGGTCGAACCGGAACCCGTCGATCTTGTACTGCGTCGCCCAGGTGACGAGGGAATCGACGGTGAGCTTGTTCATCATCATGTGCTCAGTGGCGGTGTTCGCGCAGCAGGTCGACGTCTCCAACGCCCCGGTCGCCGAGAGTCGGTGGTAGTACCCGGGCACCACCTTGTCCAACACCGACTTCGGGTCCTGCCCGGACGCCGAGGTGTGGTTGTAGACCACGTCCATCACCACCCGCAGACCGATGCGGTTGACGGCGGAGACCATCTGTCGCATCTGCAGCGTTCTCTGGGGGCCGTTCGGGTTCGTCGAGTACGAGCCCTCGGGCACGGTGTAGTGCCACGGGTCGTACCCCCAGTTGAAGCCGTCGCCCGCGGCGACGGCGGACGTGCAGGCCTGCTGCTGCTCGCCTGCCGGGTCGGCGGCGGTGAGTGCCGGCAGGTCGCAGGCCGGCGTCTGCTGCTTCGACCTGTCCTCCTCGACGGTGGCGAAGTCGAACACCGGCAACAGGTGCAGCGTGTTGAGACCGGCGCGGGCGAGTGACTTCAGATGCTGCATACCCGCGCTGCCCGGGTGGGTGAACGCCGCGAACGTGCCGCGTTCGCCTGCCGGCACTCCTGCGTCGGAGATGGAGAAGTCGCGGACCTGCAACTCGTACACAGAGGTGTCGGACGGCTGCGGCAGGCGCGGCTTGGCCAACCGATTCCACCCCGCAGGCTGCAGCGACGGCTGCGACAGGTCGGCGAGCACCGACCTTGCCGAGCTCGTCGTCAGCGCGACGCTGTACGGATCGGTGACGACAGTGCGTTGCACCGCACCGGTTTCCGGCACGTACACCGTCACGGCGAACTGGTACTGCGCGTCGCGCCAGGCGACAGACCCCCGGATGCTCCAGACGCCGGCGCGATCACGGCGCATCGGCAGCGTCTGCTGCCGCGACGAACCCCGTGGCGTCACGAGCAGCTGCACCGACCGGGCGGTCGGTGCCCACACCGCCACGGTCGGCCGGCCGTGGTGCCAGGTCGGGCCCAACGTCGCGTGGGCGGCCGACGGGTACAGCGCGTCGAGCAACCACGGCAGCTGGACTCCGGTCGCGTCGACCAGCGTGCCGGTGTCGTCGTAGGCCGCCGCGACCACCTGACCGGAGATGATCTGCTCGAGCAGACGCCGGTCGCGGCTCGCCCAGGAGGGCAGCCGCAGGGCGTCGTAGCCGGTCAGCTCCGGATGCTGCGCGGTCAGGCGTGCCCCGATGCCGGCCGGATCCCGGGTGAGCACGATCGAGTCGCCGCCGGTGACCGCCGTGGTGTCCAGGCCCAGCCCGCCGGTCGGGGAGAAATGCAGCCGGTAGTGGTACTGGTCGGCGGTCGCCGGCAGGTTCCAGGCGATCACGGAGGTGTTCAGTGCCTGCGCCTTCGACTGCGCGAGATCAGCATTCGTCGACGACGCGGACGACACCGTCAACACATGCGTGGCCAGCACGTAGGAGAACGTCACCACCGAGCCGGCGGTGACGGTGTAGGTGATGTTGGCGCCGCCCGCCTCGCCACCGGCCCCGTAGTTCTCGTCCCACGACAGGCCGTGCGCGACCTTGGTCTCGTAGCTGCCGGCCGGGATCCGGGCAGTGGAGAACGTGTAGACCCCGTCGCCATCAGGATCCTGCAGCCACGGGCGCAGGCAATCGGGCGAGAAGTCCGCAGGGCAGCCCAGCTCCGACTGCGCGGTGCCGGGGGCCGTCACGATCGGGCCTTCCGCATCACTGGTCACCCAGTGCGTCGAGGGGTCGTAGTAGAAGGTCACCGTCCCGCTCGCCGGCACCGTGACGGGGATGTTGCCGCCGTCGCGCTTGGCATTCGCGCCGTAGTTCTCGGTCCAGGAATCGTCGATCGCGGCCTTGTAGTTGTACTGGCCCGCCGGCAGTGTGAGGGTGCCCTTCCAGATCTTCGAGTTCTCGTCGAACGTCAGATGCGTTGTCGCGCACTCCGGTTGCCAGTCGGCGCTGCACCCGGCCTCGGACTGCAGATCGCCGGCGATCGTCACCGACGACGGCTGGGTCGCCGGTGGGTCGTTCTGGGCAGCCCCGCCACCGGACGTCGGCGGTGCCGGCGCTCCGACCACCGCGCTGGTCGAGGTCGCGGACAGATTGCCGGACTGGTCCTTCACGACCGCCCGGTACTCGATCAGGCTGCCCGGCGCGAGGGCGGACACGTCCTGGATCACCCGGTAGGGAGCGTTGTCGTCGGTGCCCAACGGCTGCCAGCTCTTCGAACCGGCCGGTCGCCACGCGAAGCTCACCTGGTTGAACCCGCCGGCAGGAACGGCGACCTGGATCGGCGCCCTGCCCCCGACGGTGCTCTCGGACCCGACCGCACCCGGGGTGACGAAGACCGCCCGCGGGGCGGACTTCGACCGCGCCAGGGCCCGGTCGGCCTTCCAGACGACGGTCGACAGCGCAGGCACCGTGACCGTGATCCGGCCGTCCCGCGCCGAGGTCACTGCTTGGGCGCCGCCGTAGATCGACGAGAACCGCATCCCTGCACTGAAGGTGTCGAGGCTGACGGTCTTGGCCGTCGTCGCGTTGTTGGCGGCGACGACGTACTCGACCTTCTCCTTGGCGTCGATCCTGCTGATCGCGAAAACCCCTGCGGCCGAGGAGGAATACCGCGGAATCTGTGCTCCGTCCGCCAGGGCGGGGTTCCGCTGGCGCACCTTCGAAAGCTCCGCGATCGCACGGTACAGAGGCTGCCGGGTGTCGAACCGCGGCGTGGCTGTGCTCGCGCCGCTGCCGATCAGGGTGTCGTCGTTGTAGCTGGCCACCTTGCTGCCGAACATGTCCTGCCGGGCATCCTTGTCACCACCGTCGCCGGTGAAGCCCTGCTCGTCGCCGTAGTAGGTGACCGGTTGACCGCGGGTGAGGAACATCAGCTGCTGGGTGAGCAGGTCCCGCTTCACCAGCTCGGCGCCGCTGTGCCCGCCCGATTGCAGGAAGTACCCGATCCGGCCCATGTCGTGGTTGCCCAGGAAGGTCGGCAGCTCGTAGGCGTTGGAGTCGGTGTCGGTGTAGTAGTCGTCGTTCCCGTAGAGCGCAGCGAGGTCCTTGGTCGGCTGTCCGAGCCCGAAACCTGTTGCCCTGGCCTGGAATCCGAAGTCGAGCGTCGCCGGGAGCTTGCCGGCGGTGGTGTAGACGCTGGTGTTGGCCGGGTCGGCGTCGTAGACCTCGCCGAACTGGAAGAAGTTCTTCTTCCCGACGCTCGCGGCCGCCGTCTCCATTGCCGGCGCGAACTTCTGCCAGAACTCCAGGTTCACGTGCTTGACCGTGTCGATGCGGAATCCGTCGATCCCGAACTTCGCCCAGAACGAGTAGATGTCGATCATTCCGTCGCGCACTGCGGGCTGTTCGGTGAACAGGTCGTCGAGCCCGGAGAAGTCGCCGTAGCGATCGCCCTCGCTGCCGTCGAACGCCGCGTCGCCGCGGTTGTGGTACTTCAGCGGATCGTTCAGCCAGGCAGGAACCTTGACGCTCTCGTCGGCCGCCGACGTGAACACGGGCGTGTACGGGAACGAGCTCTTGTCGAGCACGGGGAAGGTGTCCCCTGCCGCGTAGGCATGGTCGTCGAACACCGTTCCCGTCGCATCCCGGTACGGGACATCGGACTTCGGGATGTAGCTGTACTGCTTCTGCTGGTAGTCGATGACGTCAGCGGTGTGGTTGGTGATGATGTCGAAGAAGACCTTCATGCCCTTGCCGTGGGCCGCGTCGATCAGCTTCTTGAGGTCGGCGTTGCTGCCCAGGTGCGGGTCGATCTGGGTGAAGTCGGTGATCCAGTAGCCGTGGTATCCGGCGCTGACATTCACTCCCTCGCCCTGAACCGGACGGTTCTTGAAGCTCGGCGTCAGCCAGATCGAGGTGGTGCCCAGACCCTTGATGTAGTCGAGCTTTCCGGTCAGACCCTTCAGGTCGCCGCCGTGGTAGAAACCCTTGTCCGTCGGGTCGAGCCCGGTGGACAGCCGCGCCTCGGTGCCGGCCGGGGGCGTGATCCCGCCGGTGTCGTTGCCCTTGTCGCCGTTGGCGAACCGGTCCGTCATGACGAAGTAGAACCGTTCCTTCGTCAGCCCTGCACGCAGACTGTTGCCTGCCAGCGCGCGATCGTCCTTGGTGATGTCCGAACCTGGCACGGCTGCCGATCGGATCGTCGTGACGTGGGTGGTGTCGTCGAAGCTGAAGGTCACCCGAGCGGCCGCCGTGAGCACCAGCGGGATGTTGGGTCCGTCCGGAACGCCACCGGCGCCGTAGTTGACGGTCCAGTCGTGGTCCTGGACGACTTTGAACTCGTACGCGCCCATCGGCAGTTCGAGCGTCCTGGCGTGCACCCCGTCCCCGGCCACCAGATCGGTTGCGGTACAGGTGGGGTCCCAGTCACCGGGGCAGCCGGCTTCGGACTGCAGTGATCCGGCGAGCGTCACCGGTACCTCGGCGGCAGCCGCCGCCTGCGTCTGCACGGCGGCAGCAGGGCCGACCTGCGCCTGTGAGCCTGCTGCGGTCGCGGCCAGCGTAGGCGCTGACACGGCAGGGCCGACCAGGACGGTCGACGCGGCCAGCGCCACCGCACCGAGGGCGGCGAGCTGTCGGCGGAGTGCGCCACGTCGGCGAGTGGTGAGGGGGCGATGGGACACGGCAGACCTCCGACAGACGGCGACGATGACGGTGTTTCCGGTGGTGGGACGGCGGAGTGTGGAGCGTGTCACATCGAACGGCACCCGCACCACCGCCGGTCGGGTTCCTGGCTCGTTCCCGTCCAGAGGGCAGTCCGGTTACACTCGACGGCGGACCCCCGCGGCGTCCATCTCCTCAACTCCCCCAGGGCCGGAAGGCAGCAAGGGTCCGGGAGCTCTGACGGGTGCGGGGGTCCGCTGAATCTCCAGGACGCCGCATCCCCGGGCCGGATGTGCCGATCAGGAGATGTCGCGCCGACGGAACAGCCAGCACGAGCCGATCGTGACCACCGCCGCATAGGCCAGCAGCACCAAG
Source organism: Nakamurella sp. (assembly GCA_037720195.1). Taxonomy (GTDB): domain Bacteria; phylum Actinomycetota; class Actinomycetes; order Mycobacteriales; family Nakamurellaceae; genus Nakamurella. The sequence goes on from JBBJML010000015.1 coordinate 67,759, forward strand.
CCGCCCTGCAGGTTCGTGAACACCAGATCCTCCGGAACCATGCTCTGGTACTCGGCGTTGTAGACCAGATCGCCCGGGTAGTGCAGGCCGCCGGGCAGGAACCAGGCGATCGCTGCGCTGGAGAACTGGAACGGCACCAGGTGGGGGTTCAGCGAGGCCAGCAACGTCTCGACCCCGAGCAGGTACACCAGCGCCACCCCGAGCGTTGCGGCGGTGTTGCGCATCAGGTTGGCCAACCCGAATCCGAGCAGAGCAGTCGGGACGACGAACAGCGCAGCGCGCACCTGCATCTCGAACAGGCCGGTCCAGAACTCCGGACGCGGCGGATCCGACTGCTCCACCGGGATCCCCTTGGTGGCCAGCAGGATCTTGCCCGTGACGTACCAGATCACCTGGGCCAGCACCGCGAGCACGAGCAGCACGCCCAGCAGCGCGGTCAGCTTGGCTGCCAGCAATCGCAGCCGACGCGGTTCCCAGAAGAGCCAGGCAACCAGGTTGCGGCTGGACCATTCGGCGCCGATGAACGTCGCCCCGAGGAACAGCGCCAGCAGGCCGACTCCCACCCCGACCCCGATGGTCAGGTTCTGGAACTGGTCGGCGTCGAAGGGCCTGACGTCGATGAACCACCGCACTTCCATCTGTTGGCCGGCCGGATCGGGTCCGCAGAAGCTGTCGACGGACGTGTCTGCAGGTCGTTGCGGGTCGGTCAGGCACTGCTGGTAGTACTCCTGGTTCTGCTGCTGCTGTACGTCGCGGGTGGCAGTGGCCCTGGCCAGCGCCTCAGGGGTGACCTTGTCGTACCGGCTCGCGAGGAACAGCAGGCCGACCAGGTAGCCCAGGATCCCGATGCCGACGAGCACGAGGAAGAACCGGCGGGACCGCAGCCGACGCAACTCGACCCGCACCAGCCGCCCGAAGGTCGGCGCCGACGCCGGTTCGGTGGCCGGCTCCAACGATTGACGTCCTGGCTGCGCGACGCTCGTCATGACGCCTCCTGTCGCTGTGCGCTGTGCGTTCCGGATGGCGCGGCTTCCTCGTCGCCGGTGATCTGCAGGAAGACGCTCTCCAGATCCGCGGCGATCGGGGTGAGCTCACTCAGATACAGCGAGGCCTGCGCCAACGCCTGCGTCACGCGGGCGGGGTCCTGCACGCCACCGACCCGCAGGTGGTCGAGCTCGGCGGTGACACTGAACCCGTGGCGTTCCAGGGCCTCTCGGGCGAGGCCCGTCGGATCATCGACCCGGACCCGGAAGTCGCCGGAGGATCCCGACCGCACCAGGTCGGCGACCGAACCGGCGGCGATCACCTGGCCCTTCGACATGATCGCGACGCGATCGCACACCTGCTGCACCTCGGAGAGCTGGTGCGAGGAGAGCAGCACCGTGACCCCCGACCCGCCGAGCCTGACGATCAGCTCGCGGATCTCCCGGATCCCCGCGGCGTCCAGGCCGTTGCCCGGTTCGTCCAGGATCAGCAGCTCCGGGTTCTTCAGCAGGGCCGCAGCGATGCCGAGTCGCTGTTTCATCCCCAGCGAATAGGCCTTCACCCTGTCGCCGGCCCGCTCCCGCAGGTCGACCAGCTCGAGCATCTCCTCCACCCGGGTCTCGGGGATCCGCGACGCCTGGGCCAGCAGCGACAGGTTCTGACGCCCGCTGAAGGTCGGGAAGAACAGCGGCGTCTCGACCAGGGATCCGATCCGACCGATCACCTGCGGCAACTCGTCCGGCACGGAACGCCCGAGCAGCTTCATGCTGCCGCTGTCCGCCCTGGCCAGACCGAGCAACAGTCTGATGGTGGTCGTCTTGCCCGACCCGTTCGGCCCGAGGAACCCGAACACCCCGCCATGGTCGACCTGCAGATCCAGATCCCGCACGGCGTGCTGCGCAGGCCTGCGCCACCGCCGGTAGACCTTGTTGACGCCCACCACTTCGACAACGTTCGTCACGGTTCCCCCGAGTCCTTCGCTTCCAGCACACCCGCTGCCGACCCACCCGGCAGCTCGCCACGGACTATGCCCCAGGCCGGCACCTCATCGCTCCCTGACGCGCCGCGGTCGTCGGCCGCGGACAGCAGGGCGGACGACGTTTGGCGCGAGCACGCCTGCAGAGCCGGTAAGCTCCCGTGCGGAGGATTCGACTAGCGGCCTATGTCGCACGCTTGGAAAGCGTGTTGGGCTTCACCGCCCTCACGGGTTCAAATCCCGTATCCTCCGCCGTTCGAAGGCCCCGCCCACGCGGGGCCTTCGATGTTTTTCCGCAGGTGGCCGGCACGGACCCAGCCCGGGGAGGAGACCGTCGTGGTCGGCGCCGGTCGGTACGCGCCCAGTCCCTCGGGTGATCTGCACCTGGGCAACCTCCGGACGGCCGTGCTCGCCCAGCTGTTCGCCCGCAGCTCCGGGCGCCGGTTCCTGCTGCGGATCGAGGATCTCGACCGGGTGCGGCCGGGCGCCCAGGAGCGGCAGGTGGCGGATCTGCGTGCGATCGGGATCGGCTGGGACGACGTGGTCCGGCAGTCCGAGCGACGCCCGCTGTACGACGCCGCGCTGGCGGCACTGATCGCCGCCGACCGGGTCTACGAGTGCTTCTGCACCCGGCGGGAGATCCAGGAAGCGGCCAGTGCGCCCCATGCCCCGCCGGGCGCGTACCCGGGAACCTGTCGACATCTGACGGAGACCGAACGCACCCACCGTCGGGCACTCCGGCCGGCCGCCCTCCGGTTGCGCAGCGAGGTTGCAGAGCTTGCCATCGACGACCTGCTCGCTGGTCCGTACACCGGTCAGGTGGACGACTTCGTGCTGCGCCGCACGGACGGTGTCCCTGCCTACAACTTGGCTGTGGTCGTCGACGACGGCGCCCAGGGCGTCGACCAGGTGGTGCGGGGCGACGACCTGCTGCCGTCCACCCCGCGTCAGGCGTACCTCGCCGGACTGCTGGGACTCGCCGTTCCGCAGTACGTCCATGTACCGCTGGTGCTGGGTCCGACAGGTGCCCGGCTGGCCAAGCGGGACGGCGCCGTCACCCTCGCCGAGCTGGCCCCCGATGACGTCGGTGCGGACGACGTGTTGTCGCTGTTGGCCGTCTCCCTTGACCTCGCCCAGCCCGGCGAGCCGGTGTCGATGCGGACGCTGGAGCGCCGGTTCGATCCGGCCGCCGTCCCGTTGCGGCCCTGGACCTGGGTGGGGTGACGGCGACCGGTCCTGCACTGGCGCAGCGTTCGTCGGCCTGCAAGGGTCGGACCATGTCGGACTCCCGCCCCGCGATCCGGGCTACCTCGATCACGATCATGGCGCCCGATCCGCGCGCTCTGGCCGCGTTCTATGCAACGTTGTTGGGCACCAGCGTGCGTGACTCCGAGCGGGCCCGGCCAGGGGAGCCTCCGGAGGCGGGCTGGGCCCAACTCCGCGCCGATTCCATGACCATCAACGTGGAATGGGAACGCGAGTGGACTCCTCCGGTGTGGCCTGCCGCGCCCGGGACGCAGCACTCGACGCAGCACCTCGATCTGCACGTCGACGACCTCGAGGCGGCGACCGCCTGGGCGCTCACCTGCGGTGCGAGACTGGCGACCGACCAACCGCAGCCGGACATCCGGGTGATGTTCGATCCGGCCGGCCACCCGTTCTGCCTGTTCACCTGACCCGGGCCGGATGTTCGCTGGTCGAGCCGGTTCCACGGGTCGAGCGACGAAGGAGTCGAGATCCCCCATTCCTGCTCAGGCTGCAAGAAACGTTGCCAGCGCAGCAGTATCGGGGTTCTGGAACGGATCGACGCCCGACTTGGAGATCATCTGGGTCACCGTGCCGTGCACATCCGCCTCCACCCAGGCGGCGCGGTGGTCGAGTCCGAGGTGGGGCAGACCCGGCAGCAGCACGCAGCCGGACGCGGTCTCGTACTGGCAGACAAGACCGTCCGAGTGCCAGCCGAACGCGCGGCCCCCTGGGTGGTGGCACAATCGCCCGGTGACCAGACCCCAGACGCCCGGACCCGCCGATGCACCACCGCAGCGGACCGCAGTCTTCGCGCACACCGGACCCGGGTTCTACCCGGTCCTGGTGTCGGTGTTCTGCTGCCTGCTGCTGCTGTCTAACATCGCTGCCACCAAGGGGATCTCGTTCGGTTTCGTGCTGTCCGACGGCGGCGTCTTCCTGTTCCCACTGACGTACGTCATCGGCGACGTGCTCAGCGAGGTCTACGGCCTGAGGGCGACCCGTCGGGCGATCCTGATCGGTTTCGCGATGTCGCTGCTGGCGTCGTTGACGTTCTACGTGGTGAGCAAGGCCACCCCGGCACCCGGGTACGGCTCGCAGGCCGCGTTCGATGCGGTGCTCGGGGTGGTTCCGCAGATCGTGCTGGCCAGCGTCCTGGGCTACCTCGCCGGGGAGTTCCTGAACTCCTATGTGCTGGTGAAGCTGAAGCAGCGCGCAGGAGAGCGCAAGCTCTGGCTGCGGCTGGTGAGCTCGACCCTGGTCGGCGAGTTCTTCGACACCCTGATCTTCTGCTCGATCGCCGGCCCGGTGATCGGGATCGAGAAGTTCGGCGATCTGGTCAACTACACCGTGCTGGGCTTCGCCCTGAAGGTCGGCGTCGAGATCATCCTGCTGCCCATCACCTATCGCGTCATCGCGTTCATCAAGAAGCGCGAGCCCAGCTACCAGGACGCGATCGCCTCCCAGCCGGCTGCCGGGGGTCTCGGCAGCCGCGATCAGGGAGTCGCGCGCGACCCCGCGTAGTAGTCGTCCAGGAAGCGGCCGGAGACCTCGGTGAACGTGCCGTCCTCGATCGCCCGCCGCAGGTCGTCCACCAACCGGATGATGAACCGTTCGTTGTGGATCGTGCACAGCGTGGCGAACAGCCGCTCCTTCGCCTTGAACAGGTGGTGCAGGTACGCGCGCGTGTACTGGCCGCAGGTGTAGCAGTCGCAGCCCTCGTCGAGCGGTGAGAAGTCGCGCTTGAAGCGCGCCGCGGTGACGTTGTACCGACCACCGCGCGAGTAGATCGCCCCGTTGCGGGCGACCCGGGACGGCGAGACACAGTCGAAGGTGTCGGCGCCGGCCGCGATCGCCACCACGATGTCGTCCGGCTCGGAAATGCCCAGCAGGTGACGAGGCTTGTCCTGCGGCAGCTCCTCCGAGCACCAGCCCACGATCGTCCCCAGGTTCTCCTTCTCCAACGCACCGCCGATGCCGTAGCCGTCGAACCCGCGGCCGTCCGGACCGCGCAACTCCAGCAGACCGCGCACTGCGGAGCGGCGCAGGTCCTCGTACTGGGCACCTTGGACGACCCCGAACAAGGCTTGCTGCGGCTTGCCCGCCCGCGCCAGGGTCTGCCGGTGGTGCTCGTCCAGGCAGCGCTGGGCCCACCGGCGGGTCCGCTCGACCGACGCCTCCTGGTACTCGCGGGTGTTCATCAGCGTCGTCAGCTCGTCGAAGGCGAAGATGACGTCTGCCCCGAGCTGGTGCTGGATCTGCATCGACACCTCGGGGGTGAAGCGATGCCTGCTCCCGTCGATGAACGAGGTGAACGTGACGCCCTCCTCGTCGACGGCCGCCATCCTGGTCTTGCCCGGCGCGATCACCTCGTCCGATCGGACGCCCTCGGTGTTCATCGCCAGCACCTTCTTGAAACCGACGCCCAGGCTCATCACCTGGAACCCGCCGGAGTCGGTGAAGGTCGGTCCCGGCCACCCCATGAAGGCGCCCAGACCACCTGCGGCATCGACGATGTCGGGCCCCGGCTGCAGATAGAGGTGATAGGCGTTGGCGAGCACGGCCTGGGCGCCGGCCTCGTCGATCTGTTCAGGGGTGACGGCTTTGACGGTCGCCTTGGTACCCACGGCTATGAAGGCCGGCGTGCGGATCTCACCGTGCGGCGTGCTGATCACGCCGGTCCTGCCATGGGTGTCGGGGAGCCGGGTCCGGGGGCGGAAGTCGAAGATGGTGGAAGCGGTGCCCGTCATCCGACCATCCAACCAGTCCGGGACTGGCAGGATCGTCCGATGAGCTCCGATCCAGCAGCCGGGCAACGCGGCCCCGCACCCGAGCATCGGCGCGCGCCCGCTCCCGACGCCGGGTACGTCCGACGGGAGACGCAGGCGCAGCGACTCGACCGGAACTTCGCCGAGATGCTCCAGGAAGTGCGGGTCGCCCAGGCCGGAGTGCAGATCCTGTTCGGATTCCTGCTCTCGCTGGCGTTCCAGGCGCGCTTCTCGTCCCTCGACACCTTCCAGCTCGACGTCTACCTGGTCACCCTGATCGCCGCCGCGCTCGCCGTCACCTTTCTCACCGGACCCGTTGCTGCGCACCGTCTTCTGTTCCGCAGAGGACTCAAGGGCTTCCTCGTCCACTACACCGCGAGTCTCACCGCGATCGGCATCGGGTTCCTGGCGGTGAGCGTCGTCGGCGGGGTGGTGCTGGTGGTCGACGTGCTGCTCTCCCGCCCGGTCGCAATCAGCATCGGATCGGCACTGGTGGCCATCGGGATCGTGGTCTGGCTGGTGATTCCGGCGACCATGCTCCGTCACCGACGGGATCCGCAGCTCTTCGAGGAGCTGGATCAGAGCTAGCGCACTGACGGACCGCTGCCGGTTCGGTTCCGTCCGCGGCGGAGCGTCAGCAGCAGCAGGACGAGGCCGACGAGCGCGACGATCGGCCCGAGCACCGTCCAGGTCGAGTTCCCGCTCATCGCGGAGCCGCCGACCACCCCGGCCCCCTGCAGGGTGAACAGGATGCCGGCCGCGATCAGAATCACGCCGAGGACCATGCCGACGATACGGTTCATGTCTGCAACACTAGGCGCCCCGCAGTCATGGCGGGTCGAGCTCAGCCAAGGGTCAGGTTCAGCGCAGCGTGGCAGTGAGCTCCGGGTCGCTCAGTTCCCGGTCGGCGTAGACCAACCGGACGGCAGCCGGGTCGGAATTGCCGGCATCGGGGGCGCGATGCCGCAGCCGCAGTCCGACCTTCTCCGCGACTCGCGCCGAGGCCACGTTGTGCTCCAGCAGGTACGCCACGATCGGCAACTCCGGCCGCCGCTTCCGCGCCGCCTCCACCGCCAGCAGGGACACCTCGGTGGCGTACCCCCGGCCTTGGGCAGCCGGGCTGAACCGATAGCCGAGGTTCCAGAAGCAGCCCTGCCGCACGGTGCAGCCGGCATGCCCGAGCAACGCCCCGTCGGCGGCGGAACGCACGATCCAGGTGCCCAGCCCGTCGCGCTCCCAGTCGGCGATCCAGGCCTCCAGCTTCGCTGCCTTCTGGACCGGGGCGGTGTGCACGGACGTGGGCAGGTGTTGCCAGACAGTGGGATCCGCGTGCAGGGTGAACAGCTCGGGAAGGTCCGCCGCTACCGGTGGGCGCAGCTGCAACGGCTGCGTGCTGAGCTCCATGGTGCAGGGTAACCAGTGCCGCCTCTCCCCTGGCGGGCTCCCGGCCGGGCGAGATCGGAGCGTGCGGGTTCACCTGTGCTGCACCGGCAGTGGACTGTGTCGGCCCGGTGCGGGTCAGGCAAGATCGAGCAGAAGACCCCGGGTAACTGGGTTGCCATGTCGATGTGGTGCTCCGACCACAACCGGGCACCTAGCGCCGCTGGACGCGGTTCAGGTAGCGCTGGACGATGACCACGACGATGACGAACGCGCCGGTGACCACGGCCTGCGCGGCCTGCGGGAGATCGGTGCCGAGGTTGATGTAGCTGCTGACCACGCCGAGCAGCAGCACACCGGCCGCGGTCCCGATCAACGAACCGGCGCCTCCGGTCAGTAGGGTGCCGCCGATCACGACCGCGGCGATCGCATTCAACTCGAAACCGCGCCCGAGGTCGGGCGTTCCGGACTGGCTGTAGGCCGCGGCCAGGATTCCGGCCACGCCGGCCAGTCCGGCCGAGATCACGTACAACCTGATCTTGGTGCTCCGCACCTTCAAGCCCATCAGTGATGAAGCGTCCTCGCTGCCACCAAGGGCATACGCGGTGAGCCCGAAGGAGGTGCGCGACAACGTGACGTGGAAGAGCAGATAGAGGATGAGGGCGAGCACCACCGGATAGCCGATGGTGAACACAGTGCCGGTGCCGAACCGGTAGAACGCCCCGGACTGGGGAGCCGAGTACACGTCATTCCCGTTGTTGCTGACGAAATAGACCAGTCCACGCACGCCGTACAGGCCGGCGAGCGTGACGATGAACGGCGGCAACCCGACCCGCGCGATCAGCACCCCCTGCACCAGTCCGATCAGCAGCGCCGCCCCCAGAGCGAGCGCAATACCGGCGATGGCGTTGCCGCCCAGTCCCTTCGACACATCAAGGACCTTGGTGCACAAGATCGCGGCCAGCGCGTACACCGATCCGAGCGACAGGTCGATGCCGCCGGTGACGATCACCAAGGTCATGCCGATGGCAATGATCGCCGGGAACGACACCGAGATCAGCACGTTGCGGATGTTGCCGATCGAGCCGAATCCATCGACTGTGCTGGCCGCGAAGATGATCACGAGCACCAGCACGACGGTGGCTCCGACACCGTCCCGCTGCAGCAGGTGGGCGATCCTGGCCCCGGTGGTGGTGGGCCGCAGGGACGCCTCCACCCCAGCGCCCCTGGCGTCGTCCAGGGACAGGCCCTTTCCGGTGTCACTGTCGGTCACGAACGGGCTCTCTTCCGCTGAACGAGGACGGCGACGATGATGATCACTGCGGTGACCATCTGAGTGACCGCATCGGTGAAGTTGTGGAATGCCAACGTGCTGCGCAGTACCTGCATCACCAGGGCTCCGGCAATGGTGCCGAGGATCCGGACCCGGCCGCCCGACAACGCGGTCCCGCCGACCACCACCGCAGTGATCGCGAACAGCTCGTAGCCCAGACCGTTGGTGCTCGGGTCGTTGGTACTGGTGAACGTGGTGACCACCAGCCCGGCCCAGGCCGCGAGCAGCCCGCTCACGATGTAGACGGTCAGCAGCGTCCGCCGCACCGGGATCCCGGACAGGTACGAGGCCCGCACATTGTCCCCGATCACCACGATCCGGCGGCCGAAGACAGTGCGCCGCACCACGAACGCGACGATGATCACCGGCACCAGCGCATCCCAGAACGGGGCCTGGATCCCCAGCCACGACCCAGAGCCGAACTTCAGCAGCGTCGGGTCGGACACGCTCAACGTGCTGGCTTGCATCAACACTGCGATCCCCCGGCCGGCAACCAGCAGAGCCAGCGTCGCGACGATCGGTTGCACCTCGAAGAACGCGACAAGCGTCCCGGCGATGGCGCCGACCAGCATCCCGGCGAGCAGCACCCCGACGATGATCACCGGGACCGAGAGCCCGGCGTCCAGTCCCTGACCGATGACCGAGGCGGAGATGGCCATGGTGGCCCCGACCGACAGGTCGATGCCCTCGGTGCCGATCACCAGGGCCATGCCGAGAGCGACGATCAGGATGGGGGCGACCAGCACCAGCTGCAGCTTGAGATTGCTCGCGGTGAACCAGAAGTTGGTGAAGAGCGCGTTGTAGCCGACCAGTACGGCCAGCGCGACGTACACCCCGTTGTCCTGCAGGAAGGAGGCGACCTTCGAGCGGTCGACGGAGCGGGCCGGCCTGCCCGGTGCCTCCGGCACGGCGGGGGTCGGGGTCTCAGACATCGGTCACGTCCCCGGCGATCGCCTGCACCAGTTCGGATTCGGTGAGCCGGTCGCCGCTCAGTTCGGCGACGATGCTGCCGTCCCGCAGCACCAGGATGCGGTGCGAGCCGTCCACCAGTTCCTCTGTCTCCGACGAGATCAGCAGTACCCCGAGCCCCTGCTCAGCCAGCTCGTCGATCAGCCGACGGACCTCGGCCTTGGCGCCGACATCGATGCCTCGGGTGGGCTCGTCGAGCATCAGCACCTTGGGTTCGAGACAGAGCCAGCGGGCCAGCAGCACCTTCTGCTGATTGCCGCCGGACAACGTGCCCACCTTCTGACCCGGGCCGTACGCCTTGATGTTCAGCCGGGTCATGAAGGTGTCGACCAGCTTTCTGGCCGCCCGGTCGGAGAACAGCCCCCAGGTGGAGAGTCGGGGCAGCGCAGCCAACACGATGTTGTCCCGGATCGACAGGTTGGGCAGGATGCCCTCGGCCTTGCGGTCCTCGGGCAGCAGCACCGCACCGGCCCGGATCGAGCGGGCGGGCGAACCGCCGCGGATCGTGACGCCATCGACGGTGACCGAGCCCGAGTCCAGGATCTGGGCCCCCAGGACGGCTTTCGCTGTCTCGCTGCGACCTGCCCCGAGCAGGCCGCCGAGACCCACCACCTCACCCGGCCGAATGGTGACCGACACATCGTGCAGCACACCACGTCGGCTCAGGTGTTCGGCCTGCAACACCGGAGTGTCACCGTCGGCTTCATCGGTCGGCGCCGTGACCGACGACCGGGCGTGCTGTTCGAGCAGTTCACGACCGAGCATGGTGGCCACCAGCTGGCGTCGCGGCAGCTCGCCGATCGGGCCGGTGTGCACCAGCCGGCCGTCTCGCAACACGGTCACCTGGTCGCAGATCCGGTACAGCTCGTCCAGCCGGTGACTGACGTAGACGACAGCCACCCCGCTCGCCTTCAACCGCTCGATCAGCCCGAACAGCGTCTCGACCTCGCGGCTCTCCAGCGATGACGTCGGCTCGTCCATGATCACCACGTTGGCGTCGAGTGACATGGCCCGCGCGATGCAGATCATCTGCTGGGCCCCGAGGGCCAGCGTGGCAACCGGGACGGTCGGGTCGGCGTCGATTGCGAAGTCGTCGAGCAGCGCCTTGGCGTCGTGGTTCATCTTCTGGTAGTCGACCAGGCGCAGCCGGGTCCGTGGCTCACGGCCCAGGTACAGGTTCCTGGCCCCCGACTGCAGCGGCACCAGGTTCACCTCTTGGTAGATGGTGCTGATACCCGCCGCCTGGGCCGCCTTGGGATCGGCGAAGGAGACCTGGTTGCCGCGGTGCAGCAGCCGACCTGCGTCCAACTGGTAGACGCCGGTCAACAGCTTGATGAGGGTGGATTTGCCGGCGCCGTTCTCGCCGACCAGGGCGTGCACCTCACCACCGCGAAGGGTGATCGACACGTCCTGCAGCGCCTTGACCCCCGGAAAGGTCTTGCTGACCTCGCGAGCCTCGAGGATCGGGGGAGCCTGCGATCCTGGGGCGGCAAGACCCGCTGACGCCGGACCATCGGTGACCGTCATGCTGCGCTTCCACTCATTCAGGGGGATGGCAGCCGCCGGCCCGCGACCCGGAACAGCGGGTCGCCGGCCGGCGGCATGTTCGCGAACGGGATCAGAATGCCTCGCCAGCCTTGGCCTTCGCCGCAGCCGCATCCAGGTAGTCGCCGTCGTCGATGATGATCTTGGCCGGAACCGGCGTGCCTGTCTCGAAGTCCGTGAGCGCCTTGAAGGCCAGCGGCCCGAAGCGCGGGTTGGACTGGATGACCGCGGTGTACTCTCCCGTCGCGATCTTGCTCACGGCGTCCTTGATGCCGTCGATCGAGACGATCTTGATGTCCTTGCCCGGGGCCTTGCCGGCTGCCTTGATGGCGTTGTAGGCGCCGACCCCCATCTCGTCGTTCTCGGCGTAGATCCCGGTGATGGTCGGGTCGGCCTGCAGCAGCTGGGATGCGGTCGCCTGGCCCTTGGCCCGGTCGAAGTCACCGGTCTGCTGCTTGGAGATGGTGACACCCGGGTACTTGGCGGCCATCTGGTCGACGAAACCGCTGGTGCGGTCGGTGGTCACACCGTTGCCCGATGAGCCGAGCAGGATGACGACGTTGCCCTTGCCCTCCAGCGCCGCGCCCATGGCGTCCGCGGCCCGTTTGCCCTGCTTGACGAAGTCGGAACCGATGAAGGTCAGGTAGTCCTTGCAGGCGGTTTGTGAGACCAGCCGGTCGACGGTGACGACCGGGACCTTGGCGGCGGCCGCGGCGTCCCACGCAGGCTGCAGGCCGTCGCTGTTCAGCGGCGCGACGATCAGCACCTGCGCACCCTTGGTGATCAGATCCTTGATGTCTGCAATCTGTTTCTGCGGGTCCTTGTTCGCGTTGGCGTACAGCAGTTCTGCGCCCTGCTTGGCTGCCTCGTCCTTCATCGACTGGGTCTCGGCGGCGCGGAAGGAGGCGTTGTCGGGCTCGGACTGCGAGAAGCCGACCTTCACGCCCTTGAAGCTGGCGATCGCCGGGTAGCCCAGCTTGGCCGCGGTGCAACCGTCGCCGGACGCGACCGATGAGCCGGTGCCGGAGGACTCAGTACCCGAGGTCATGCCGTCGGACGACATGGCCGACGTCGAGGCGTCGGACGACATGGCCGATGTCGAGGTGTCGGAAGACATGGCCGACGTCGAGGCGTCGGCCGACGTGGCTGGTCCCGAGGTCGGCGCCGTGGTGGGCGCCGCGGTCGAGCCGGAAGCGGTCGGGGTGGCGCTGCTGCCGCACCCCGAGAGGGCGAGACCGAGAGTGACGGCGACAACGATCGTCCGGCCGGTGCGAATGAGCCGAGGAGACATTTTCTCACATCCTTGTGATGAAGGCGCAGATCCTGATGATCAGGCGCAGGTGGCCGGAGAGCGGCGAAATCCCGCGGCCGACGATGGATCCGAGCGGGTGGCGGCCGTGACGAAGGCTCTCAGTCCAACCCGAAACTGTCAAGATCGATCATTTGTTGGTTGATAACGATCAGACAACCATCGACCTGGTCGGGAGGTTGGACCGGACGGCCGGCCCGACACCCGCCGGGTCGGCCGTCCGCCGTTGTCCTACTGGGTGGCCCCGGGCCCCGCCTCGTGCAGGGCAGCGACCTCGGCCGCGGTCAACGCCCGATCGAACACCCTGGCGTCGTCGACCGACCCGTTCAGGTAGTCGACCGGCTTGCCACCGAACTGACCCCGACCCACCTGCAGATTGCCGGTTCCGAGGTCACCGCCGCCCAGGATTCCGACCGAACCGGCCAGCACTCCGTCCACGTAGATCGACAGCCGCGAGTGGGTGACATCCCGGACGCCGACCAGGTGGTACCACTGCCCGGCCACGGGCACCCCGACGGTGGTGGCCAATGCTCGGATACTGGCAAAGCTGAACGCCCACCGTTTGTCGGCTCCGGAGTACTGGAGGAAGAACGCACTGGTGGCCGCGCCGTCCTCGCTCATGACGGTCTGGAAGGCTCCACCGAAACTGGACGCCTTGGCCCAGGCCGACACCGTGTAGTTGGTGTTGGTGGTCGGGATCAGGGTGCCCGAGGACTCTGCGGACTGGTCGACTCCGTTGAGCACCAGGGCGTTCCCGGCCAGGCCGGGTCCGAACCGTGCGCCGTTGCGCAGGGTCAGATCGTGCCCGCCCACGCCGTCGGCGGCAGTGGTACCAGTGGGCTCGTCGAACGACCAGCGGTCGACGCCACCCAGCCCCGGGGTGCCCGGCGGCGCCGGCGGGGTCGGCTTGGACCCGGCATTGATCACCGCGAGATTTGACGCCCGCACCCTGGCCTCGTCGACTTTCTCGACCTCGCGGTCGTAGGTGAAGAAGCCGTTCTGTTCACCTTCGACGTCGGTGATCTGGGTGTACACCGAGCCCGAAAGTCCGTAGGGCGCACCCTGATCGCGCAGCACGGCGTTGTTGGCCTCATAGCCGGCGTTCAATGCCGCGGCATCCGGGACCGAACCGTAAGGGTTGATGGGTGCGCCAGGCCAGGTGTGGCCGGGCACGGTCAGGGTCAGGCCGCCGTGCTCTCCGTCGATGGAGGCTCGCGTCGCATCAGGCGCGGGCAGGGCCGGCCCCTGGTACTGGTGCCAGTCGATGATGTCGCCGGTGCCGGGGTCGCCCGGGGTATCGCAGCAGTTGAAGCCGCTACGGTCGTTGACCAGTCGCGACGGATCCTGAGCCTTGACCTGGGCCCCGACCTCCGAGGCCGCGGCCACGCTCCATTGGCCCCAACCCTCGTTGAACGGAATCCACCCGATGATCGACGTGACATTGGCCAGTTGGCTGACCATCTGGGCGGTCTCGGCCCGGAAGTTGGCCTTGTCGCCGGCGGTCAGCGAGCCGTTCCGACCGGTCGGAAGCGCCGGCGAGTCCTGCCACACCATGATTCCGAGCTTGTCGGCCCAGTAGTACCACCTGGCGGGCTCGACCTTGATGTGCTTGCGGATGGTGTTGAACCCCAGGTCCTTGGTTTTCTGGATGTCGAATTTCAGCGCGGCGTCAGTCGGCGCGGTGTAGATCCCATCGGGCCAGTAGCCCTGGTCGAGGGTGGACAGCAGGAAGGTGGCCTTGCCGTTGAGGGTGATCCGCTGCTTGCCGTTGACCAGTTGCACAGCAACCGATCTCAGTCCGGCGTAGCTTTCGACGACATCGGTGCCGTGGCCGGTCAGCCGCACCTTGAAGGTGTAGAGAAACGGGTCGGCCGGGCTCCACAGGCGTGGCTTGGGCACAGTGACCCGCATGGTGCCGCCGGCCGCTCCGCTCACCGCTGCGACCTTCTTGGTGCCGGCGTACACGTCGACGGCGAGCCGGGCGTTGGTCGGATCACCGTTGAGGGTGGCCTTGAAGGTGAAGGACGAACTGGCCACGTCCGGCGTCGCGGTGAACGAGGCAATGCTGGTTGCCGCTACCGGCTCGAGCCAGACCGACTGCCAGATACCGGATGCCGCGGTGTAGAAGATCCCGTCGGGGTCGAGGCGTTGCTTGCCGACCGGGATGGTGGCGCTGTCCACGGGGGAGTGCACGGCGACCAGGATCTCCTGCGGCCCCTTGACCCGCAGCGCGGCCGTCACGTCGACGCCGAACGAATCGTACCCACCCAGGTGACGGGCGACCTGGACACCGTTGACGTACACAGTGGCGTCGTAGTTGACCGCGCCGAAATTGAGCCGCAGGTGCTGCCCGCCGCTCAGGAAGTTCCTGGGAACGGTGACTGTGCGGCGGTAGAACATGTAGTCGGAATGCTCCTGCACCCCGGACAACACCGACTCAGCCGGGTAGGGCACCAGGATCTGACCGGCCAGGTCGGCGCCGAACACCGGAGGGCTGAACCCGTCGGTGGGCGCATACTGCCAGAGTCCGTTCAGGCTCAGCCATTTCGGCGCCGCGGCCGACGGCCGGGCCAGCTGCGGGCGAGGGTAGTCGGGCAGGGCATTCGTCGGCGAGACCTGCGACGTCCAACGCGTGGGCAACGGAGCGGTCAGTCCGCTCCAGGTCGACGCCGAGGCCGAGGGCGTCGGACCCGATGCGGTCTGGGTCGCGGACGGCCCACCGAGGGCGACCGCTGCCGGGCCGGCGATCGCCGGGGTGGCCATCAGGCCGACAGTGCAGGCGACGGCGATCATTCTGCTCCGCCATCTCTTGGGTGCAACTCTCATCGTGACCAACTTCCTTGTGGGTCGGGCTGGAAACGACGAGCGAGGTCGACGCCCCCACGGCTGAAGCAGTGAACAGCGATCTGCCCGATCCAGTCAAGAGCTGTCAACAACTATCGCCTAGATGCCGCAAACGATCAGATTCGATCACACCACGTGACGCACCCGGCAGGGTTCGGCACTGGGTGGTCGGAAGCATTTCCGTTCGTCGGCCGGACGCGACGATGCGGACGGGTGCTTGTTCTCGCGGGGCGCCCGCTCACCTCGGACGCGACGCAGGGCAGCGTCCTCTGCTCCACCGGGAGCTCCGAGAGTCAGGCGCGACCTGTGGCCGAGCTGCGACGGGGCGGGGCCACGTGGACTGTGACGCCGGCCGCGCCGAACGCCTCGAGCAGGACCCCGTCCCCGGCGCCGTCGGTGACCAGGTGGGAGATGCGGGAGGTGGGCACCGTCTGGAACATGGTGTCGATGCCCAGTTTCGTGTGGTCGGCCAGCACCACCACCTCCTGAGCAGCGGCGGCGATAGTCCTGTCCACCCCGGCCACGTGCATGTTCGGCGTCGACAGGCCGCGCTCAGCGGTCAGCCCGTTGCCGGACAAGAATGCCCGGCGCACCCGCAGCTGCGCGAACGCGGTCTCGGCGGACCCTCCGACCAGGGCGTACGTCGTCCCGCGCAGCGATCCACCGGTCATCACCACCTCGACCGCCGTCCAGGCGAGCACCTGGGCAACCAGCAGCGAATTGGTGACCACAGTGAGATCCTTCATCCGGACGAGCCCACGGGCGAATTCCTCGGTGGTGGTGCCGGCGCCGATCACGATGGCGTCGCCCTCTTCGACCAGTGAGGATGCCAGTGCCGCGATGTCGGCCTTCTCGGCCGCGGCGACCCTGGTCTTCTGGCGGTAGCTCTGCTCGTGCGAGAGCCCGCCCGGCAGGGCTGCGCCGCCGCGGCGGCGATCCACAAGACCATCGCGTTCCAGCGCCTGGATGTCGCGCCGGATCGTCACTTCCGAGCTCTGGACCGCCTCGGACAGGTCGCGCAACGAGACCGCGCCGCGGGCATGCAGCAACTCCAGGATGGCCTGGCGTCGCTGGGCTGCGAACATTGTCGAGCGTCCTCTCGCAGATTCGCACCGCTCCCCGATCTGCGGACTCATCAACCGATCATTCCGATCATCCGGAGCACTGATCTGCTCAGCTCTCGGCGCGGTGCGCGGCCCAAAGTTATCAGAACCGGACAGGACGCCATAGGGCAGCTCGCCACCTCCGGCGGTTTTCCCGGCAGCGGCCGCGATCTCAGCACGGAACGTATGGCGGGCACGTCGCGGGTCGCCTCCACGACATCCCGCTTGTTGCTGGTCGTGACCACGCTCCCGGGTGAACCCACGACAATGGAATGACGGAGCTGTTGGTCTTGTCTCGCCGGGGGGCCCGAACAGCACGACCATCACGTCGTCCCGCCCCGCACACCGAAGGCCGCGGCGGGTGTGTCGTCGCCGCTGTCGGCAACCTGACCCTCGGGTATGGCATTGACCGACCAGCGAGCGACGGGTCAGGGATGGAAGGCTGGCAGCACCCGTCCGACTGTGGTCGGCGGCCTACTGCAACCACGACGGGAGCGCGGACTGAAGTGACCGGTCACCGGCGCTCCCCAGCGACCAGCGTCCTGCCCGGCCTGACGCTGGTCGCGGTCGCCACCGGCATCGCCTGGGTCGCGCACCTCGCACTGCCCCAGGTCAGCCCGCTGACCTTCGGCCTGCTACTGGGGATCCTGCTGGGCAACACCGGGCTGGTCCGTGAGGTCTTCCGGCCGGGTCTGCAGATCGCCGCCCGCCGGCTGCTGAGGCTGGGGATCGTCGTCCTCGGTCTGCGGTTGTCGCTCACCCAGGTCGCCGCCCTCGGCGTGCCGATGCTGGTCGTCGTCGTGGTCACCGTCGGGATCGCGTTCGGCGGAACCCTTCTGCTGGCCAGGGTTTTCGGCCTGTCCCGGGATGCCGGCCTGCTGCTGGCCACCGGTTTCTCGATCTGCGGCGCGTCCGCGGTCGCGGCGATGAACGGCGTCACCCGGAGCAAGGAGTCGGACGTGGTAACGGCCATCAGCCTGGTCACGCTGTTCGGCAGCGCCGCCATCCTGGTGTTGCCGGCACTGCAGGGCCCACTCGGCCTCGACGACCACCACTTCGGGCTGTGGACCGGCGCCAGCGTGCACGACGTCGCACAGACGGTCGCCGCCGCTTCGGTGGCCGGTCCGGTGGCCCTGGCGGCCGCGATCGTCGTCAAACTGACCAGGGTCGTGCTGCTGGCGCCGATGGTGGCGATCGCCGCGGTCGTGCAGCGGCGCAGGTCGAGCACCGACAGCACCGCCGACGGGGAGATCAGCACCCGCCCGCCGCTGCTCCCGCTGTTCGTCGCCGGCTTCCTGCTGGCAGTCGCCGCGCGGACGACGGGCGTTCTACCGTCCTCGGTGCTCGGCGTCGCGCAGGCTGTCGAGACCGGATTGTTGACTGCGTCAATGATCGGCCTGGGAACCTCCGTCCGGCTCCGCACGTTGATCCGGACGGCCGGCCGGTCCGCCCTGGTCGGTCTGCTCTCATGGATCCTGATCGCCGGTGTCGCACTGGTCGGCGTGCACCTGGCCGGGTGATCATTCCGACCACTGGGTACCGCCCGACAGCAGCGATCATCAACCCGACCCGACAGAGGAGCACACGTGGGCATCGTCAGGAATCTCACCGGAGGGGCTATTTCCTCCGCGGGCAAGAAGCTCGTCCCCCGGCATGCCGCAGGCTTCGTCCGCGGCACGCTCGACCGGTCGATCGACGGAGTCGGCAGCCTGCTCGGCGCAGCCCGACAGGCGAACAAGACCCTCGCGTCCAACGACGGCGACGTTGAGGCCGCCGTGCGCGACCTGATCGAGGTACACACCAAGTACGCAGGGGTGCAGGGGTTCGTCACCAACATCGGCGGCCTGGTGACGGCGGCGGCCACCATCCCGGCGAACATCGCCGGTCTGGCCCTCGTGCAGTGCCACCTGGTGGCCGGGATCGCCCACCTGCGGGGCTACGACCTTGATGACCCACGGGTCCGCGACGCGGTGCTGGTCTGCATGCTCGGCAGATCCACCATCGACGGTCTGATCAAGGACGGCACCCTGCCGGGCACTCCGCGGCACATCGCGACGATGACCAGGGAGGGCACCGGGGGCGATCCGACGACCGACGACAAGGTTGCTCGGCTGATCACCGCAGAGATCATCGCCGGGGTCGGCGGGAAACGGATGGCCACCTTCGTCGGGAAGCGGATCCCGTTCGTGGGCGGGGCGATCGGTGGCGCCAGCGACGGCTGGTCCACCTGGCAGTTGGGCCGCTACGCGGCCAAGGAACTCGTAGCCATCGCCCCGCCGGGGGCGGTCACCATCGACTCCCCGACAGCGCCTCGAGCTTGAGTCGTCGCACTCCCGTCCGGAGTGGAGGAGGAGCGTCGAACGTACGCTGTTGACACAGACGTCAGTTGTCTGACAACC